>NZ_QUZT01000087.1 GCF_004682045.1 Pseudomonas nabeulensis | reverse complement strand
GAAAGCCGCTCATCTGCTGTTTCCTTAACTGACTGGCATTAGGGCAAGCCCCCTCCCACATTTGGACCGAGTTGTTTTCAAGCAGCACTTGCCGTGGCTTGCTGCCCAGGAATGGCAGCAATCAATTCACGCGTGTAGTCACTGGCCGGTTGGTTGAAGATTCGCTCCACCGTCCCTTGCTCCACCACTTTGCCATTGCGCAGCACCAACACCTCATGGGCAAAGTTGGCCACCACTGACAGGTCGTGGGACACCAGCACATACGCAATACCCATCTCCCGCTGCAACTCTTCCAGCAGCTCAAGAATATGCGCCTGCACCGACACATCCAGCGCACTGACCGGTTCATCCAGCAACAACAGATCCGGTTTCAGTGCCAGCGCACGGGCGATGGCCACCCGTTGGCATTGGCCGCCGGACAACTCGCGCGGCAAGCGGTCCAGGAAACTCACCGGCAAATGCACACGGCTGATCAGTTCCCGTGCGGCGTGCTCCAGCGCCGGGCCTTTGAGCAAGCCGAACGACACCAGCGGTTCAACGATGCTGTCGAACACGGTAAAGCGCGGGTCGAGGGCGGCGAAGGGGTTCTGCTGCACCAGTTGCAGGCGCTGGCGCAGCGGACGGAAGTCGCGCCAGCTCAGGTGGGTGACATCCTGCTGTTCGAACCAGACCTGGCCGTGGGTGGGTTTTTCCAGGCCGAGGGCGATACGCAGTGCGGTGCTTTTGCCCGAGCCGGACTCGCCGACAATCGCCAGGGTCTGGCCGGGGTAGACCTCAAGGTTGAGGTTTTCCAGGGCCACGAAATGTTGCTCTTCACCCTTGAGCCTGGGCAGGGCAAACGTCTTGCCGACGTTTTTCAAACTCAATATCGGCTCTTCCATTGGATCAATCCGAATCAACGGTTCACGCCGCTTGGCGAAGGCCGGCGCGGCGGCAATCAGTGCGCGGGTGTAGTCATGGCGGGGTGCATTGAGGATTTGCTGAGGGGGACCTTGCTCCACCAGCTGACCTTGTTGCATCACCAGGATCCGGTCGGCGCGATCGGTGGCCACGCCCAGGTCATGGGTGATGATCAGCAGCGAGATGCCACGTTCACTGACCAGGCGCTGCAAGTGATCGAGGATCTTGCGCTGCACCGTCACGTCGAGGGCGCTGGTGGGTTCGTCGGCGATGATCAGCCGGGGGTTGCCCGCCAGGGCGATGGCGATCAGCACGCGCTGGCGCATGCCGCCGGAGAGCTCATGGGGGTACTGGCGGGCGCGCAGCACCGGCTTATCGATGCCCACCTGTTGCAGCAGCTCGACAATATCCGCGTCGACAGCGGCGTAGCGTTTGCCCTTGGCCAAAATCAGCGCCTCGGCAATTTGCTGGCCGATGCGCAGGGTAGGGTTGAGGCTGACCATTGGGTCTTGCGGCACCAGGCCAACGGTGCGGCCGCGTACGGCGCGCTTCTGGCGTTCGCTGGCGTGGGTCAGGTCGTGGCCGTCCACCCACAATTGGCCGGCGCTGATTTGCGCAGTCTCCGGCAGCAGGCCGAGGATCGCATTGGCCAGGGTGGATTTGCCCGAGCCGGACTCGCCGACAATCGCCACGGTCTCGCCCTGGGCAATGGCAAACGACAGCGCGCGAACCGCGTGATTGGCCTGCGCGCCGCAGCGATAGCTGACACTGAGTTGGCGAACATCGACTAAAGCGCTCATCGCTGAGTCTCCTCAAAGGTGCGGGCAATGTGGTTGAGGCTGAATACCACCGCCACCAGGAACAGGCCGGGCAGCAGCGACACCCATGGGGCGGTGATCAGAAAGTGGCGGCCATTGGCAATCAACGTGCCCCATTCGGCAGCTGGGGGCACCGCGCCAAAACCGAGAAAGCTCAACCCAGCGGTGGCGAGAATGGCCGCGCCAAAATCCAGGGTCGCCAATACCGCCACCGGGCCCCAGGCGTTGGGCAGGATGTGCAGCAGCAACGTACGCCCCCAGCTCGCACCGCCCAATCGGGCAGCCTCGACATAGGGCAAGGTCTTGACCCGCAGCACCTCCGCGCGGGTGGTGCGGGCAAATCCCGGAATGATGCCGACACCCACCGCGATCGCCACCGGCACGGTGCCGAAGCCAATTGCGGTGACAATCGCCAGGGCCAGCAGCACACCCGGCAGCGCCAGCAATACATCGACAAAGCGCATGATCACCGAGTCGATACGCCCACCGGCAAAGCCCGACACAATGCCCAGTCCCAGCCCGCCCAACAGGGCAATGCCCACCGCCAGCGAGGCCGCCAGCATCGACAGACTGGAGCCGTAGACCACGCGGGTAAACAGGTCGCGTCCCAGCTCGTCGGTGCCGAACCAGTGGGTCAGGTTCGGAGCGCGCAGCTTGTCGATGGGCGAGGTGGCATACGGGTCAAAGCTGGTCAGCAGGTGTGGCGCCACCGCCGCGATCAAGGCGAATAACACCAATAGCAGCGCCAGGCTGAAACCGGGCCGTCGCAACAACGGCAGCACCACCGCCGCGCCACGTTGCAGGCGGCTGCGACGACGCCATAGCGGCGGGCTGGCCGGGATCACCTTACCCGGCAGGTTTTGCTCAAGGATGGTCATGATCTAGGACACCTTTGGCGTATGGGAGATGCGTGGGTCGAACCAGGGATAGAGCAGGTCCACCAGCAGATTGACCAGCACAAACGCCGCCGCCGACACCGCGACAATGGCCAGCACCACCGGAATGTCCTGACGCAACACGGCTTCCTGGGCCAGCCGGCCAACGCCGTTGCGGGCGAAGATGGTTTCCACCAGTACCGCGCCGGACACCGTATTGCCCACTTGCAGGCCAATCAACGTGAGGATCGGCAGCGCGGCATTCTTGAACCCGTGCCGCGCCTGCACCTGGCCCCGGCTGAGGCCCTTGGCATAGGCGGTGATGATGTAGGACTCCTTCCACACCCCCTGGAAACTGCGTTGCAGCACCTGGGCGTACACCGCCGCACTCGGAATGGCCAGGGTCACCGCCGGCAGAATCAGGCTTTCAACGCCCTTGCTGCCGGTGGCCGGAAACCAGCCCAGGCCAAACGCGAACACCTGGATCAACAACAGCCCCATCCAGAACACCGGCACTGAAAAGCCCAGGGAGGGCAGGCGCGCCAGGGCTTTTTTGAAAGGCTGCCAGCGGATGTACGCGGTCAGGTAGGCCAGGCCAATGCCGCCGAGCAACGACAACACGATGGCCAGGCCGGCCAGGGACAGGGTTTGCGGCAGGCGTTCCAGCAGCAGCTCAGCCACGGGTCGGTTCTGCGACAGCGACTGGCCAAAGTCGCCCCGCACTGCGCCCCACAGCAGGCTGAAATATTGCTCGAACACGCCCTTGTCCAAACCGTAATAAGCCCGTGCCTTGGCCAGGTCTTCCACCGACAGCGAGTCGGCTTCCATGCCTGAGGCACTGAGCATCAGCGACAACGTGTCCCCCGGCAGCAAGTACAGGATGAAGTAGGTGATGCTATAGGCGCCCCACAACACCAGCAGCGCTTGCCCGACGCGGCCGATCAGGTAGCGGCTCATGGTGTGCCGATCTCGATATCACCCAGCAGCGCAAAGCCCTCGGCGGTCCAGCGGAAGTTCTTCACCTTGGGCGATGTCGCCGCCTGCCACACGCGCTCATACACCGGGAACGCCGAGCTCTCATCGATCAGCAGGTCTTGCAGGTCGCCGTAGGCCGCTGCGCGCTGCGAGCTTTGGGTGGCGGTGATGCCGGCATCGAACAACGCCTTGGCGTGGTCGAGGACCGCAGGTTCATAGGTGTTGGTAGCGACGGTGGAACTGTTGGCGCTGCGCGGATCGAGGATGGTTTGCAGGATGATCGGGTCGGCGCGGGTCATGTAGTTGAGGGTCAGGTCGTAGTTGCCGGCGGAGTTGTTGGCCACCCATTCGGCGCGGGTGACGACGCTGAGTTTCAAGTCGATGCCAACCTTGCGCAGTTGGTCCTGGATCAGCACGTCACCGGCGGTTTCGGCGGGGCTGATGTTGTAACTCAGGGTCAGGCGCTTGCCGTTTTTCTGCCGGTAACCGTCGGCACCCTTGGCCCAGCCGGCTAGATCCAACAGTTGCTCGGCGCCCGCCGGGTCGTAGGCGAGCTTGGCGGCCTGGCTCTTGGCGTAGGGCGTGGTCACATCGAACACCCCTTGCACCACCGGGAACTCGGCGTTGTACACGGTGCTGGCGTAGCTTTTGCGGTCGATGGATTTCTGCACCGCCAGGCGCACCTGTTTGTCAGCCAGTGCGCGCTCGCCACGGGTGTTGGGAAACAGGTTGAGTGACGGCCCCGGCAGCGAACGGCTCTGGATGGTCGCGCCCTTGGACTGGAACAGTTTCAGGTCCACCTCCGAGAACGGGTTGCGCGGCCACAGAATGTCGGCCTTGCCTTGCAGGAACAGGCCGTTGCGCACGCTCTCTTCGGGGATGTAGGTGACGTCCACGGCATCCAGGTGTGCTTCGCCCTGGTTTTTCATATTCGCCGAGGCCCAGGCGTAACCCTTGCGCTTGGTCAGGTGCGCGCCGACTTCCGGGGTGTAGCTTTCCAGCACGAACGGCCCGGTGCCGATGATCTTGCCCAGGGAGCGCTCCTTCACCGTCAAGGCATAGGAGGCGGGCGCCAGGATCGCCAGGTTGGTGGTGGACGTGGCCTGCAGGAAACCCGCATTGGGTTTGGACAGCACCAGCTTGACGGTGAAGTCGTCGACCACTTCGGCGTGGTCATAGCCGGCCAGGTACGTCGCGCCAAAGGTCGCCGGCAGCTCAGTGGCCAGGGCCTTGTCGCTGTCGAAGGCGGTTTTCACCGCCTTGGCGTCGAAGCGCTCGCCGTTGCTGAATGTCACGTCCTCGCGCAGGTGGAAGGTATAGGTCAGCGCGTCGTCGCTGACGTCCCAGCTTTTGGCCAGCCACGGGATGATCTTGCCGCTGTCCGGGTCCTGGTCGGTGAGGGACTCGGCGACGTTGCGCAACAGCACGCGGTGTTCCAGCCAATACACCTGGAACGGGTCGACGCTGACCAGGGTGGTGTTGTCGCCGAAGAACGCGATATTCAGGGTTTTGTTCGCCTGGGTGTCGTTACCCGGCGAGCACGCGGCCAGGCTCAAGGCCAGGGCGCAGGGGGCCAGCAGACGGCTCATCAAGTTGGAGGTATTCAATGGGTTGCCCTCGTATGGCGATGCGGGTGCGTGCAGGGTGTGGATCAGAAGTCGTAGGCCAGCTTGGTGTACCAGTAGCCGCCACCGGGATAGAACGGCGGGTTGCCGTAGGCCGCCAGGCCCAGGTTGCTGTACACCGCGTGTTTGTCGGGGCGCACGTCGAAGATGTTGGTGCCGCCGATGCTCACGGTCAGGCTGTCGACGAAGGTGTAGCTGATGTCCAGGTCGGTGATCCATTTGGCGCCGAAGCTGCGGTCGCCACTGGGGTTGACTGCCAGCGTCTTGACCGAGCCGTAGCGCGCGGTTTGCAGGTTCACTGCCAGGTCGGACACTTTCCAGTTCGCCCCCAGGATCCATTTGGTTTTCGGCGTGGCATCGGTGAGGTCGCCTTCGCGATCACGGCCCACCAGGGTCACACCGGTGTTGGCCAGCGCCGCCGGGGTATCGCGGGTGCCTTCGATGGTGGTCTTGTTCCAGTTGAAGCCCAGGCTCCAGCGCACTTCGCCGAAGGCATCCAGCGGGGTAGTGTGGTCGGCCACCACATCCAGGCCTTTGGTGCGGGTGTCGAACGCGTTGGTGTAATAGTTGACCCAGGTGCCGCTGGGCACGCCTTGGGCGGTGAGGATCGCGTTGATCGCGCCATTGCCACGGTCATAGATGTTGCTGGTCAGGGCGATGCGGTCGTCGATGTCGATCAGGTAGGCGTCGGCGGTGATGCTGGTGCGCGGCGCCGGTTGCCAGGTGAGGCCCAGGCCAAGGTTGCGCGACTTCTCCGGTTTGAGGTCATCGCCACCCAGGGCTTTGGCCAGGTTGCTGCCGGAAGGCGTCAGGCGGGTCACGGCGGGCACCACGTTGCCATTGGCATCCACCGCCACGCGGTTGTCGGCCACGGTATAGCCGATCTGGGTCAGGGACGGCGCACGGAAACCCGTGCCGACGGTGCCGCGTACGGCCACGGTGTCGGTCAGCTCATAACGCGAGTTCACTTTCAGGCCGAAGGTGTTGCCCGAGTCATCGTCGTAATGTTCGATGCGCCCGGCGAAATCGAGGAACCAGCGATCGGTCAGGTCAAAGCCCAAGTCGAGATAGCCCGCGTAGTTGTTGCGAATCAGGCTGACCTCATCTTCCGGTCGAATGGTCACCGCCGCCTGCGCGCCCGAAGCCGCTGGGTAAGTCCCGGTGATATACGCCTCGCGGTCACCGGCGAAGGTGCTGAAATGCTCCCAGCGATGTTCCAGGCCGGCCGATACCTGCACTGGCGACGTCAGGTTGAACAGGCTGTCGTAGCGGCGAGTGAAGTCGAGGTTGTTCACCCATTGCTCAAATCGAAAGGTCGCCAGGTTGTCGAACTTGGTCGGTGACGCCGTGCCCAGCGACGGGTTGATATTCAGGTCGCTGGAATGGTGCACATTGTTGCGCCCGTAGGTAGTGCTCAAATCCCAGTTCCACTCGGCCACCTGGCCCTTGCCGCCGAACAGCAATTGATAGTCGCGGTCCTTGATGTTGTTCAGCGGGAAGTAACCGTCGGGGAACACTTCGGGAACCGAGGCCGTACCGGTGGGCAGGCGGAAGTAGTTGGCGGCTTCGGCGTCGCGTTCGCCATAAGTGGAGAACGAATACAGCGTCAGGTCTTCCAGCGGCAATTCGGCGTTGTAGGCCAGGTTGAAGGCCTTGAGATCCGGGTCGCCGTTCTTGATCGCAACGCGGTCCCAGGCGGCTTCCTTGGCCGGGTCATTGAACGCCCGGACGCTGCTGTCGGCCTTGTCGTTCCATGAAGCGCTGCCGCGTTTGCGCGCGTCGGCGGAGAGGTGGAAGAAACCGCCCTGGCCCAGTTCAAAGCCTTGGTCACCGGCGACCTTGATGGTCTCGCCCTGGCCGGAAAACAGTTGGCCGTAGCTGGTTTCCAGGTGACCGCCGCTCTTGGTGTTCTTCAAGATGATATTGATCACACCGGCCACGGCATCCGAGCCGTACTGTGCGGCAGCGCTGTCTTTGAGCACTTCGATATGGTCCACGGCGCTGACCGGAATCAGGTCGATATCCACCGCGTTCGCACCGCTGTTATCGATGGAACCGCGCTGGCCGGTGGCACCGTTGTGGCGGCGCTTGCCGTTGACCAACACCAGCGTGTACGCCGGGCCCAGGCTGCGGTTGCTCAATGGCCGAGTGACCGAGTTGTAGCCGGCGATATTGGTGCCGAAGTTGAACGACGGCAGCAGCTTGGCAATCGCCTCGGACAGTTCCGCTCGGCCAGTCTTGAGCAGTTGGTCGCTGTTGATCACATCAATCGGTGCCGGGCTGTCAGCAACGGTGCGCTCCTGACCACGCAGGCCGGTGGAGATCACGGTAACGGTGTCGAGCTTGGCGTCTTCGGCGAAGGCGGGCGCAGTGGCCAGCAACAGCGAACTGGTGAGCAGGGACAGGTGAAACTTTTTCAGCGGTGCGGGGAGTGCAATGTCGGGCATGTGAGCATTAGTCCATTAAGCCTGGCACTGGCCCATGGTGTGGGTACAGATTCGAAAGCGGGTGTCTGAGTCGTTGGGGGTAGCCTGTGAAGTGAAGATATTCCTATAAAAAACCTGATGGAAAGTCTTTTTTGGAATAAGCTAATTATTAGAAATTGTTATTTTATGAAAGTATTAAATCATCTATTTTTATTTAATAAGACCCTTGTAGTGAGCGGGCTCCCCCCGCGCTGGCTGGCGAAGCCGCCCTGAACCCAGGCACCACGATGCTCCAGTCAGGCCTAGGTATCTGGATTTGGGGTCGCCAAACTGCCAGCCCCCGTACAGGCGCTGGTGACGAAGCACATCAACGAGGCCGGGGTGAACATGCGTGCCGACCTGCGAACGATGCAGCAGGACGTCATCGAAGTGCTCAGTAGCAAAAAATTGATCGTGAGCAGCGTTGCCCCCGAGGCGTTCCGTCAGAAGCTGCGGGAGGCGGGTTATTACTCGCAGTGGCGCGAGACGTTCGGCGAGGCGCCGTGGGCGTTGCTGGAGAAGATAAGCGGATCGTTGGCTTGATCATTCTGGCTGCTTGTTAATGGGGCGCACTGCGCCTGGCGCCCCCTGTTGATGCACGTCATCTCTCCCTTCAACACTCTCGTGAGCGCTGATGGCGCCGTTACGCACCAGAGGGGCTTGTCTTGGCAGGATTGTTAGCGTGCTTACGGGTTGGCCTGGACCTTGCTATTAAATTGCCATCTTAATGTCGCAGTGGGTGAAATGAATGTCGCTATTAAGTCATTCGATGCAATTGTCCACGGGTGAAAAGCGCTGGTTACCTTGGTTCGGCAAGACGGGGAAAATCACGATGGGCTGGTCGTGCTGGCTCAATCAGTCTGCTTATCCGGTCATTGAACAAACCTTCGAAGCGATCACTGAAACCCGTTTGCAACTGTTGCAAAACTGGAGCCGCGAGCAATGGGAGCATCTGACGGAGTTGGGAGAGCACCTGGGTCGTGATTTTGCCCAGCTCGAGCGCTCGTTATTGAAGGACAAACTGATACAAGCAGAAGACTTCTCGGAGTTGTTCGTCGTCGATGTCAGCGGCAACGTCCTCGTTTCTACCTGGGATCAGCGCGACACTGCCCGGCCCGCGCAATCCCGCGCATTGGCAGAAGGATTGAAGGCGCCGTTTCTCCATGGCCCCTATATCGACCCGCTGACCTTGCAAATCGGCCCGTCTTCTTCCCGCTTCCACGACGAAGTGACGCTGATGTTCTACCAGCCCCTGCACGTCGACGGCAAAGTACTGGGTTGCCTGTGTGGTCGTGTGCCTAACGATGTGTTGGGCGATCTCATCCAACGTGAGGCCGGGCACATTTTCGCCGAGTCGGGCGATAACTATCTTTTCATGGCGCAGTCGCTGTTTGATCCCGGCATCGATAAGGGCACGGCCTTATCGCGCTCACGTTTTGAGGACGGAACATTCACCCATGGTGAAAATCTGAAAAGTGGTGTGCATACCCGCTGGAAAACGGTGCAGATCCAGCAACATACAGAACTGGAGCTGCGTTTTACCGATCCGGCGACGCAGCAGTTGCACCCTGGCGTACGCGAGACCATCCGCAAGGGCTCCAACCTGTTCGTGACCTATCCCGGTTATTCGGACTACCGACACGTTCCTGTGGTCGGCAAAGGGGTGACCTTTCAACTGCCTGGGTCACCCGACCGCTGGGGCATGATGTGCGAAGCCGATCTGGAAGAGGTCTATCGGCGACGCTCCCTCAGTCATGGCCTGATGAAACCTTACCTGGCGACCATGACCGGACTCTTTGCCTGTAATTTCATGGTTCAGCATTACAGTGGTCTGGCCCAGGGAGTGATCGATGCCATCGAAGTGTTGAGCATGCTCTGCGCCACGGTGCTGTTCAGCCTGCTCGGCCCCAAGCGGTTGGCGGCGAGGCTGAATGAGATGACGAGTGTGATCAGGGCGATCGCCGAGGGCGAGGGTAATCTTCGCCAGCGGCTGGACGCCACGCGAATGGCCAACGATGAAACAGGTGACATGGGACGTTGGATCAACAGCTTCATTGATCACCTGGACTCCGTGGTCGGGCAAGTGGTGAAGGCCAGCCACACTGTCGGCACCACCAATCAGATGATGCTCGGGCGTAGCCAGGATGCGAGTGTGACGTCCATTGAAGTCGCCGACGCAGTACATCGCATGATGATTATCGTCGAGGATCAACTGGGTGAGATTCAGCAGGCGTCTGACAGCGCGGAAAACATGAAACAGGTGATGGATGAAGTCGTCACCCGTGCCCGCGAGCAATTTCTTGTGGTGCAAGAAGGAACCCAGTCCATTCGCAATGTCGTCGAACGCTCGACATCGAGCGTGCAACTGCTCGACACCAGGATGACGCAGATCGGCAACATCACCGGTGTGATCAGCGACATCACCAACCAGACCAATCTGCTGGCACTCAATGCGGCCATTGAGGCCGCACGAGCGGGTGAGCATGGACGGGGTTTTGCGGTGGTCGCCGACGAGGTACGCAGTCTCGCCTCACGCACCTCACGGGCTGCGGACGATATCAGGCAAATGATCGAGGGCTTGCAGAGCGAAACGCAAAAAGCCGTGAGCTTCATGGCGGAAGGCGTCAAGGACGTGGATAACAGCCTGCGTCTTGCTGAAGATGCATCCTCGGAAAACGTACAACTGCATCAAGCCGTGGAAAGTATGTTTGCGATTATTCAGCAACTCAACAAACGTAGCCTCGATTACGGCAAGACGATCAAGAAGGTCGACCAATCCTCCACCGAAATGCGCCAGACGGTGGTGGTGCTGCAAAACAGCGCTGAAACCGTGCGGCTCAATGCAAATAAACTGCAAAAACTAGTGGGGCAATTCGAGGTGAGCAGTGGCCTTGAGCGAGTGGCGGTTGCTTGAGTCTTTATCTTGCATTCGCTGGGGCGGTTCAGGGCCTTTTTCAGAGGCTATCCGGGTCCCCGAAAAACATTTTGACATGGCTCTAGAACAGTAGTTTCAGATTGAAAAAATCGAATTGTGCCCCCAGTTATGCCCCCAATTGCACAGGGTGTACGAGCGATCGCGAATGGCGATTTCTGACATGGATCTGGCTGGCCGTGGCTGGTATTCAGTGCGCCTCCGTATACTGGATTACCAACCCGAATCTGGCAAACTTTTGGTCGTTAGATGAGTCGATATCCTCAATCGGAGTTGTCTGGGCTGTCTTTCTGTACATGTCCTGAAATCGGGATCGTGAGATGCTCATGCTCTGCGAGATGTTGCAATGGCGCTGGTCGCCAGGGAGATCGATACGCGTGTCCATCGACAACTGGAGCGTAATGCCAAGCGCCTAGCCACGGAAAACGCTTAAGAGGGGGTTGTTCAGCATTCAATGTGGTACGCAACGCTGAGCATCGTGCCTCTGATTATGGGGCTCAATAGTCCGGTCGGCCCCAGAACCTCTCGCTTCAACGGGCCACGGAGTCGGATGGCAGCGAGGGCGCTCATGTTGCATATAGATGAGGGCGCCTTACCTTTGCTGTTCATTGCCAGCTAAGCCTTTGAGCTAGGTCGGTCATCAGTCGTTGGGCAAGTGCAGTTGTCCTTCCATGGCCTCATGAAGGAGTCGGACGACCTCGATCACGTCGGCGCTTGCTACACGATAAAACACGACATGGCGTGGGCTTTTGACCGCCCCATGGGGCTGTTTGGCCTGCTGGCGTGAATAGATGAGGTGATAGCTGCGAAGGCCCGGTACCAGCTCATCGCGTTCATAGCTGCCAATGCGATAAGGCGTGTCGGCGATCGCTTGCAGCGCCGCGAGGATCAGCGCCTGGTAGCGCTGGCGTGCTTGATCGCCGAACTGCGCTTGGGAGAGCCTGAGGATGTCGACAATGTCGGCCCGCGCCGCGTTGGAAATCCGATACTGCGGCATGTTCAGCGTTTCTCGCGCGCGGGGAGGGTGGCCTCCAGGCTCAGGCCCTCGAGGTAGTGCTCCAGACCCCGTTCGTTCAACTGAGTAAAGCGCCCTTGCTCAAGGTCCATGATGCCGATAGAGGTCGCCAGACGCAGGGCCTCAATTTTGGCGGTGTCTTCGGCGACACGCTGTTCCAATAGTCGCAAACCTTCCCGCATCACTTCGCTGGCATTCTGATAACGGCCAGACTGCACAAGGTCTTGGATAACCTGTTCCTGGTGTGAGGTAAGCACAACGTTTCGCGTCGCCATCATCAGCTCCAACTCTGAGCAAACATGTTTTTTCGATCGTTGGCATATTATGCCAGTTTATGTGTTGGCGTCATCCTAATCACACTGCGATTTATCGGGCTGGCGAGTTGGAGGGCTGATCATCTGCCAGGGCCGGCGCTTCGCAGTCGAGGAGATTAGCGGTGAAGAGTACGCCCCAGTTCGCTCAGTTGGTGGATAGCCAGGAAGATGTCACGGTGTTTGCCGTAGAGGTCTTCGGACAGGTCGAGCAGGAGTGTGCTGACGCTGGTGAAGATTTCGTAGCTGTTGGTGATGAGGGGGTCGTAGCTGGCGTTGAGGGCGACGATGAAGAGGGTGGCTGAATCGTTAGCCGTGGTTAAGTTCCTTGCTTGGGCCACTTTCCCATCGTTACTAAACAATAGGGGCGGTAGCTGTACGCAGGTTTATAGACCGGTGGAACCTAACAAACCCGGGGCGTGCGAGGGCGCCCTACGCATAGTCACGATTAAAAACAGACGTGAGCGTCTGATGGATGAAGCGTGTCACTTGTTAGGTCTAAAGGTGAGCTACTAGACCCGATTACTGGACAATTCAGCGACCGAACTAACTTAGATACGGCCACCCCAGCGCACAAGCCGGCTGATTCTGAGGAAGGCGTAGGCAATGGAGCAAGGTGCGGCGGGGGGATCGGATTTTGCCTTGAGGCGTTGCGTGATCGTTTGGGGTTTTCGCGAGCAAGCTCGCGCCTACAGGCGTGAGATGTCGGGGGGACGTATGCATAGCGCCAGGTCAGCGCCTTTCCAGCCAGGCAAGCCTGAGCGTTTCATTTGCCCTAGTCGGTTACGAGGCCCATGGTAGCTCCCTTCAGCCACCGATATCCTGAGGCAACGCCAAGTAGAACGATCAGGCACCAAAATATACTTGCGAGCGTCTGCTTCTGGCCGAAGCACCGCCTCCGATTCAGGCGTCTTTGACCCCGTTGGGTAACATCAGCAGGCAAGCATCAGCAACGGCATGGGCAAACGGGGCGAAGTCCTCGGTATTAGCGGCTATGATGTGATCAGTCGCGTGGAATGATTTCTACAGCCTGGAAAAACTGGCCGCGCTTATTTCGGTCGGCGGGTTCCATACGTCGCAGCGCTTCAAGGCCTTGAACACTGGTTGCCCTGTCTACCTGGCCATGCACTCGATCGATGGTTTGGCTGTGCTGGAGGGCGATGAGTATCGTCAGAAGGGCGGTGGGAGCTTCGCACGTTGGCAGCAGCACATCACCGGTTGGCATTGCAATCTTTACTACGACCTTGAGCGTGCACCTGCCATCGGTGAATGCGAGAATTTGATTGTGAGCGCAATCGGTCCCGAGCCTCTCATCGAGATGGGGTTCACGCCTGAGCCGATGTGGGCCGTCGCATTGGAGAAATGTCCTGAAAACAGGTGGCTGGCGAAGCTGGATAGCTCCACCAGTGTCGGTTTGGGTGCGCTTGCCAAGAACGTGCAACTTTATGCTCCGATGACCGTGCAATTGACGAGTCACGGTACTGCGGACGCAGGGACAGAGTCATACCTAACCTGACGAAGCCTAGCCGGTGCCAGGTAGCGCTCTCCCAGCAACCCAGGCGCTGTGATTCTGGGCGCTACTGGCTGGCTATGAAGCCATAGGCCTGCGTGGCCGTTCTTGATCGGTTTGGGACATTGCGAGTCGTGGTGGCGTATCCGATCAAGGATGAGCGGCGATACCCAGCATTTGCATCACTTCTTTGGACCCGGCCAGCACTCATCCTGTAGTTGAGCTTTCTTTTGTTCATGGGCTTCTTTTCAAAAAGTCCTTTCATAATTGAGATGGCAACATTGCCCTTCGTGGCATGCGGCCATCATTGGCGCATTCGTAGTAACGATGTGGCATACATCGGAAAATGCACAAGGTTGAACGACGTCCGTTCATGGTTTGGCTAAATTTATTAGACAGGTATGGGGGGCGGACAAACACCAAAACGTCAAACAGTACGGAGGAACGAGCGATGATTTCTCTCCTCGAGTTACGTCATATCATCGAGACAGCATTTCTGCCCACGCAGTGTGTCTGCACAATCGACGCGGATAACCGGCTTATGGTCCAGCTGATCAACCCAGTTACCCAAGTAGAGGAACTGACGGTTGCAGGAATCGATCCTGTTGACCTGTCCTCCAGTCGCGCGATAGCGAAGTTTGTAGTTGAGATCAAGGAAGAGGCAAGACTGCGGCGCGACGCGTCTGTGCGGTCTTATCGACGCGGTTAGCCTGGGCGGAGGGATAGAAAGGGGCCCGCATGTGCGGGCCTGGGTCGTGGGTATCCGAGAACAGCCAGCCACGCCATGTGAGCAAGACCCTTTCGGCAGAGTCATAATAAATCCAAGGGGGTCAACCACCTGGACATGTTCGAAGTCTCCCGTGATTATTTTCCACTCTATGAGGTCGCGCAGGCCTATCAAACTATCAGCGGCATTGTCAGCCAGGGAGACGGAGGACTCGGCGCAACGACCGAGAGCTGAGATATTTCGTTCTTGAGAAGGGCCGAGTGTTCCTGAATAAGCATGGCTGAGGCCTGCAGGCTGTACATCGAAGATGCCTGGGGTGATCCAATGGTTCAGTCATACGTTCATCCAGATTGTCTTAGTAGAGACAAGAAGCCCGGCGCTGGCCGGGCTTTGCAACCTATGATTGTTATCGGGGTTGTGCCACACCTTCAAGAACTGTAGCGGATGCGTTTTGAGATCTAGCGCTGGCAATATTACCTAGGGAAACCACGCCCACTAGTCGCTTCTCACGACTGAGCACAGGTAAGCGACGAAGTTGAATGTCGGCCATATTTTGAGCTACATGGTCAACTTCTTCATCCTCGAAGCAATACCGGATGTCTCCGCTCATAATTTCACTGACAGGGGTATCCGAAGCCAAATCCTTCGCGACGCCTCTAAGGGCGATGTCTCGGTCAGTAACCATGCCAATTAGGCGATCTTGATCTTCGATCAAAATGGCGCCGCTATCGATACTCTCCATCAGTCGTGCTGCGTACTTGATTGTATCGGTAGATTTAACTGTTCGTACGCCAGTTGTCATTACCTCTGAAATTTTCATAGAGAAATCCTCTTTCGGGACGGTGAAATGGGAAGCTCTCCCAATCTCTTCCGACTGTTTGAGGCGGACGGGGGTTCAGACTGGATCATGCCATCTGTCGGCGCAGATAAAACGAAGCGGTACCGGTCGTCCAAGCACCGCTGGGATAGCTGGTGTGATTGATTTGCTTCAGAAACAAAAGCCGGGCGCTAGGTTAGCTTAGCGATTGTAAATCCGTAATGGTCGAACGTGCCGCGCTGGCACGCTAGAAAGCGGCTCTTATATCCGGTTTTTCGTAGCTGTCGATCCATCCATAGCGAGTTTGCTAATACTCTGGAAGTTGTTTCAGCTTTGCACTTATACATCGTCCATCCGGATGCATCGAGCATCTGACGCAAAAATCACCTCAACAGTTCGACTATACGTCCCAGCAGAAGCACGCCAATTTGTGTTGTAGAGCCTGTTCAAGTCTCGACGTATTTGCAGCATCACATTTTATTTTTCGGCCGTGATGGATGTAGATTGGATTGATCCGGCATTAATGGCGCAAAGCTCTGCAGCTAGGCGGGCACACTCAAGCACCTTCCTCGGGTGCGCCCGCTTTCGCTTTGTTAGTCGGCGTTTGAAATTGTCTACATAACCTGCAAGCTGATCCTGAACCTAGGAAACTTTGACGTGCTCGAAATTCGCGGGTTTTATATTCTAGCGAACTATTTGATAGTTTTACGGAAAAATGCTTCAAGTCTGCGCCCCATAAGTTGAGTGAGGCCGCAGCCTCTTTCAAGTTGCGGCGCAGTTGCTGGGTTTGGCGAGAGTGGACATCCCGCCAATCCGGGGTGATTGTTTGGATACGGGATCAAGCTAACTCAGGCTGAGTGCATGCTCAACGAGTTACGGCATCACAGCCGAAGGTGATTACGGATTGGTCTGCTGCGGCGTGTCAGATGCAGGCCCACAGGTTCAAAATGTCCAGCCAGTAGACTACTAGCGTAGGTCCGGGATCTGATATCCAACGCATTTTACGCAGAAGTAAGAAGTGACCGGGCAGTGCACGTTGACATCTGCCCGGTCTCCTTTCCACACACATCGCTCCTGTAAGGCCAGCCACCACGTGCACTGCATAAGTGCTCGGCAAGAGACGTATCAATAACTCATGTGGCGTAATTATCTTATACATTTCTGCCTTTATTATGGCATCTGAATTTCGCCCTCGTGTTAAACGAGGGAGGCGTTTAGAAGGCTTCCCTTCTATTAATTCGTATCGGCACCGTGAGCCTCGGACAGCGTCTTGGCATGCTCCAGATGAATCTTCAGTTTAGGAAGTGTTTCAGTGGCAAACGCTTTAATTTCAGCGTCCTTGCCCTCAGAGACTTCTTTCTCGAAGAGTGCAATCGTGGCCTCATGCGCCTTAACCTGATTGTTGGCATAGGCTTGATCGAAAGATTTAGCACTGCGCAGTTCCAAGATTGCCGCCTTAGCCTTATCCATCAACTCCGCGCTGTCTGACACTTTTAAGTTCTTCGCGTCTGCTATGGATTTTAGCTTTGCATTGGCCGCCGTGTGATCTTGGACCATCATCTCGGCAAAGCTCTTAACATCGGTGGCACTGCCTTTTTCTTGGGCGAGCTTGCCAGCCTCGACTTCAGCGACCCCCTTGGCGGAAGCTTCTTCCACAAAGTCATCATCCTGAGCTGCGAATGCACCTTGGGTGGCTACGCTGACAAATAGGGTAAGTGCGCAAGTTTTTAGTACGTTTGCCATGTTAATTTCCTCTTCATAGTTTGATGGACAGTAGCGCCCATAAACTTATGAGCGACAGCTCCGGTTTACGTTCAACGTTTCTTACGGAACGCGGCAAATAAGGTATCGCTAGCGGAACGCAGCTCGCGTCATGATGAAAAATCTGAGGTATGTATCCGCCCAAGTCATCCACCCAACCCCGCAAAGCCCGGCTAGCGAAGTCGCGCTCCCTACTCGCCCATACGGATGCACTACTATCCACCCAGCGTTTTTGTGTAGTTCTTCCGTAGTGCAGGACAGCGACGGCGACTCGATGGCCAGTTTGAAAAAGTTACGGATAAGAGGCGTTTCAAACCATTGACAGCCCGTCTTCTATGCATGCTGGTGGCCGAGATCTGAGCCGCTTGGGTCATGCTTCGGCAGCTCCAATGAGGCTCACCGATGCGTGGTTGAGTGACCTGCTCAAGGACATGGTGCACAGCGTCAAGTACGAATTTGGCTTGCGGTCCCGACTTGCTTTATCGAGCAAACCGTCGAGCCGCGGATCTTGGAAACGCCGACACCATACGTGATCACAAGGATCGAAAATCTAGGCAACCGAGTGATCTTTACCCGCGTGCAGCCTTGGGCTGCCAACAGAATCATCTTAGCCGCGCGGCGATTTTTTGGTTGTTCACCGACGCGTCTCTAAATGTGGGATGACACAGAACGTGTAGCCAAGGTCGCAGGAGTTAAGTCGAGAGAAGCACATAGAGGAGGTTCGACACAAAGTCATTTAATCACGCAGATTTAGGACGGCGGTAAAAAGCCACAGCGGAATATGCGGAAAAAGTCATCGACTCGGTCAGTGACACTCGTAGGTGGAGACTGCCCCTAGGGTAGAGCGGGTGACAGCTTTCTGGTATATCCGTTCATCGCCGTGCTTGAACCGTTTAATAGCTCTCGCCTCTACTGTTAACATTGTGGAGATGTTCATTATGTATGAAGACAGAAAAGCACAAGCGTTGACGACCTGGTACGAGCTCCTTGAGCACCCTGAGGTTCGAATGAGCGCTCCTGAACAGTATGACGAATTACTGCGCCTTGCAGAGGAGTATTGCGAGGAAGGGTTTATCACCCGTGAAGATCGTAGACGGATGATTGAGAAGGCTACTGCAAACTATAGGCTGGCAGTGGAGGGTCTAGGCCAAGGTACTTAACGTCATTTCGGGCGCGATCGTGTCGCACGCACGTACCCGTGGAAGATTGCGCAGTCGCGTCTTTTTGACTTTCGCCTCGCAAGCTGAAATTTCGCTCAGCTCCTTGACAGGATTGTTCTTTGCAAAACGAAGGTCTTTGACTGAATCTAGTAACCGGTAAGAGACTAGACCTTCAAGGGGGGATCATGAGGCGGAGAAAATTTGCCTGCCGAGGGCTTAAGTTTTTCCTGAAGGCTCCTAGCCGTTTGCTCTTGCCTGAGCACCTCCGGTAACTCGTCTGCGGCGAATTTTCTTCAGCTCTGGATTTTCGGGGACAGCGTCTCTTTCAGGAATAGAACACTTTCTGTTCAAGAGACCCTGCCTCACCATCGACATAATTGCGATCAAAGGAACCGTCCTGCGATTTAAGACGCATCTGCTTTGCTTCGCCTAGTAGAGAGAGCTCTGTGTGTAAGTCCATGCGCATTCTGTCACCAAGCGCCTTGAGCTTATCCTGTAGCTGCGCGTTGTTGCCGATCGTCCGATGCGAAGTCTTTTATTCTGTATATCTGCCATCTGGCTCTTATCCAAAGCCACTTTCGCGCTTTCGGATCTGGAGTACGCACTATTGGAGGCATCCTCCAGAAAGGCATTCAGGGTCACAGCTTGTACCACTGACCCAAAGACTGAAATCTATGTAAAAACCACTTCGCTCTGACCGGGTTCATTCTCAACGTCCTCTCCGCACGAAATTCAGGGCTGTTGATAATGCCCTGGAACATTGTCGCTTTCGTCAGGTTTGATTCTTTTTTGAACCTGTACATCAGTCATGGAGGCGCCCTTCAGTTCAGGAAAGGTTTGTTTGACCAGCGCTTCTGCTTCAACGGGCGCAAGGGTTTCGCTGTCATGCTCCAGCGTCCGGCTTTGTGGCTGATTGCCGAGAATGAAGCTGATGATGAATCGTGGTTTATCAAACATGGGAGCTTCCTTTTGAAGTCATTAATAAGCGAACTATCGCCGCATTGTTTGACGTTATTGATCTGCGGGCCCAGGCGTAACGCGCGCTCCGATCTGACTATCGGAATCTTCTCGACTTACCCGCTGGTCGTCCGTCAAGCCGATGCCTTCGTCTACGGTATGTAGCTGTTCATCCGGAGGGACGTCCAAGGGCTGAACAGAACGATTGTGTTTTTTTTCAGACATGCATTCACCGTGTGTACGTGATTTTCGAGCTAGCTGCCAAGCTGTGCCTCAAAAGAGTGACGACCTTAGAGGAAGGTTGTTCCTTTGACTTGATGAACGGTTTGCACACCATCGCCTCGGTCTTCGTACCACCATCTATGCTCTCTGCAAATGGTTTTGCTTCACCGTCTACGACTTGATTTACTGGCCCGCGCCATCTAGATACGGTTATTTAAATTTGTTATTTGCTGTAACGTGGCGACACATCTAATCGACCTTTAGCGTAAGTCTCAGGTGGATCCGATATGGGTTTCCAGATACCGCGGTCCCACACAATGACGTCGCCAGCACCGTACTGCCCTTCCGGTATCGTGCCTTCAAAGGTTGCGTAGTCGAGAGGGTGGTCTTCGACATGCACGGCCAGGCGTTTGGATTTTGGATCGAGCGACGGCCCCTTGGGTACCGCCCAGCTTTTGAGGGTACCGTCGAGCTCTAGGCGAAAGTCGTAGTGCAGCCGTGTTGCGTCGTGCTTCTGGATGCAAAACTGCAGCGCAACCGGTTCAACGGTTTTATTCTTTGCTGCCTTAGGCTTTATTGCGGCGCCCGATGGCTCTGAGGTCGCGTCGAAATCACGCTTACGATTGTACTGATCAAGGGTGTTAGTGGTGTGTATTGCTGCTTGCGCGTCGCTTGCGTTTCACTTTGACTTCCTTTTTGACTTGGTTTGTCGGGGTGAGATCTCAATCCATGTCGGGGCGTGATCACTGGCGTGCTCTTCGCCCCGAACCCATGCGTCCACGCCGGCGTCTTTCAAGTGGGGAGCAAGCACCGGGTTCAGCAGAAGATGGTCGATGCGCAAGCCAGAGTTCTTCTGCCAGTGCTGACGGAAATAGTCCCAGAACGTGTACACACGCTCTTCCGGATACAGGTGCCTCACCGAGTCAATCCAACCTTGGCTCAACAACCTTTGAAAGCACTCGCGGCTCTCAGGCTGAAGGAGTGCATCCTTGAGCCACGAGCGGGTGTTGTAAATATCAAAGTCGGTGGGCACAACGTTGTAGTCACCCGCGAGGACAACCGGGTGTTCGCTGGCTTGTAGTGTTTCGGCATGCGCTATCAGATGCTCAAACCACTTGAGCTTGTAATCAAATTTAGGCCCGGGTTGCGGATTTCCATTTGGAAGATACAGGCACCCGACGATCACACCATGGACAGCTGCTTCCAGGTATCGAGACTGCGTGTCGTCTTCAGTACCAGGCAGGCCTTTATGAATCAGGAGCGGTTCGGAATCGCGCGCAAGAATGGCCACTCCGTTCCAGGCGGCTTGGCCATGGTGCAGTGAGCCGTAGCCGGCCGCCTCTAGATCGCCTGCGGGAAAAGCTTTGTCCTGTGCCTTCAACTCCTGAAGGCATACGATGTCCGGGCGCTCTTTTTCAAGCCAATGCAGAAGGTTGGGCAGGCGCGCGCCTATGCCGTTGACGTTAAATGTGGCGATCTTGAGGTTTTGCATTACCTCTATCCTTCTATGTACCTGAGTCGTCTCATCCGATTAGTTAAGGGGGATGAGTGCTAAATTCATTCTGAAAGCACTGCAGTAGGACGCGGTTGTACAAAACATCGCTGCAGCTCAGTAGATTTTTGATCTCTTTCTTTTGGAACTGGCGGGGTGATTGAACGTTCAAGAAATGTAGCTGTGAACAATTGATGGGAAGTATCGCAAATGCTAGCCGGAGGCATAGTCATGACCCTGAACCAGCTCCTATTGTTTCTCCCCTCTGCCTTGATCGTTGCCTCGTCGCCTGGGGCGAACAAACTATTGGCATTCGCCAATGGGAGCAGGGAAGGGTTGAGGCCCGCAATCCTCGCCTTGGTAGGTCGGTGTTTAGCGTTCGTGCTCCTCGTCGGAATAGTCATTAGCGGGTTAGGGGCGGTACTCGAAGCATCCGAAACTGCTTTCCAGATCATCAAGTGGGCAGGGGTTCTTTACCTCGCCTTTCTCGGTATGAAAATGATGATGGGTGGCGAAAGATCCGAAAGTAAGGAGCCAAGTACCGTCGGCCTCGCCGGAACCTATAGCTTGGGGCGTCGTGAGTTCATCACGGCGATGATGAAACCGAAGGCCATCCTTCTCTTCACAGCGTTCGTCCCTCAGTTTGTCGTGGCTGATTCAAGTGTCTCGATAACCAACCAACTGCTTATTCTCAGTGCTATCTACATATCCGTTGAACTCATGGCTGCCACCGGTTGGGCGCTGGCGGGCAGCATTGTCCGATCCCTTCACGCTACGGCCAGGCAGCTCGCGATCTGCAATCACATAACGGGTGTCACCCTGTTGGGAGCGGCGGTGATATTAGCAACCGCCAGACGCACTTAGCGCTGGTCTTCCAACAGCTCGCCTGAGCGGCTATTCGTTTGGGCACCCTCTTTTGCCTCACCGGCAGAAGAGGGCATGCCCTTATTCGGTCGGCGACTCTGTAGCTATGTAATCGGGAACTTTAGGGAGCGCGTACCGGCGTGTTTGGTTTGCGCCTGGCACCGCCTTTGCGGGTAGTGCATCCAGTTTTTGAGGTTGGCCAGTCGCCAACGCTCGTTCTACGGCGAGCAGCACTCGAACGTCCCTGAAGCCTTCTTCCCCGCCTGGTTCTGGCATTGAGTCGCTCAAAATGCAATCTGAGAAGTACGCCGTCTCGCCTGCAAACTGATCGAGAACAGGATGCGAGTGCTCTTTAGTCTGGTCACCGACAGTAGCGCGGTAGGTAATACCCACACCCTCGCCGTAACCGAAACAGGGAGAGGCTTCGATTTCGCCCTTGGTGCCAATGAGCTGGAAACGCTCGCTGCTTGGAAGGGTGTAGCTGATGGTGAACTGTGCCATGCGATCTCCAGAAAACCTAAGGCACACGCTTACCGTATCGGGGGTTCCCAGTGTGCTGTCGGGTGCGGTCGTGCCCACCGCGCTGACCTCGATGGGCTCCTCACCCAAGAGCTGTCGCACCATATTCAGCGGGTACGGCCCCATATCGAGTACAGGGCCTGCTGCAAAGCCGTTCTGCATCCGATGGTTGGTTGGTTTGACCGTCTGTGTGAATGTCGACGTGAACAGGCGGGGTTGTCCGAAGTCTCCGGCATGCACGCGCTCGATCATTTCGAGGGTGCCTGGCTCAGAATGCAGGCGGTAAGCAATCATGAACTTTGCATTCGAGCGATGCGCCGCTGCCTGCATTGCCTTGCAATCATCCTCATTGGAGGCCATGGGCTTTTCCAACAGCACATGTATGCCTGCTTCCAGGGCGGGCACTACAAATTCGCGGTGCATGAAGTTGGGCGTTGCGACATAGACGGCATCGATCTCACCGGACGCCAACAATTCGCCGTATTGCGTGTAGCTGTAGCTTTTCAGGGCGTAGCGTTTGGCTAGCTTGTCTGCCTTGATTGGATCGCCCGTTACCAGGGCTGTCAGGATGGAATTCTCGGTCTGTCCAACCCCTGGCATAAAGGCGCCTTGGGATATCGATCCGCCCCCGACCACTGCGTAACGAATTTTGCCGTTCAAATCGGGCATGTGAGCCTCCTTGTGCTTAGGCAATCAACGTGTCGCCTGCTAGATGTCGTCCATGTCGATCACCAAAGAGTTCCATTTAGATAGAGGCGAAAGCGGGCAAGAATCTCATCCGCTCAGTTCAGAATGAGGGCGAACCTCAAGCTCATGTGGGGCATCGGTATCGGACGGCTCGAAATTGCCCTGATCACTTTTACCTAGAGAACTGTACTGGTCACGAAGCTTTCTGAGCTCTTTTGAACTCATGCTTTCTAAGCAGAGACTCGCGTTTTGTGCCTCCTTGGTGGCTCGAATCAGCTCGTCAATTTTGAGATGCAAAATGTCATTGTCGCGATTTTGCGTATTTTGGATAAGAAATACCATCAGGAACGTGATGATGGTCGTCGACGTGTTGATGATGAGTTGCCACGTGTCGTTGTAATGGAAGTACGGCCCTGTGATCCCCCAGACGCCTATCAAAACGATAGCCAAAAGAAAGGTTTTTGAGCTGCCTGCCCAGTTGGAAAGTGCTTGGCAGAA
>NZ_QUZT01000086.1 GCF_004682045.1 Pseudomonas nabeulensis | reverse complement strand
CCGCCCCAAATCCATCCGCCGCGGTCTGTCTGAAGCACCGCGGCACCAGGGTTTAGGGCGGCTTCGCCCCCCAAGCGCGGGGCAAGCCCGCTCACTACAGAGGCGATGTTGCTCCTGTCATCTCTTAACTGACTGGCATTAGGGCTTGCCCCTGATGGCGGAGTGTCAGCCAGCACACCTGTAGCTGACACTCCGCCATCGGGAGCAAGTCGAGTCGTCGCACCGCCCCTCCCACATTTGGACCGTGTTATTCCGGGTTTTTAATACGCAGCGGTATAGATCGCCAACGCATCCGCCTCACTCACCTCCCGCGGGTTGTTCACCAGCAGCCGCTGTTGCTGCATCGCATTGCGGGCCAGTTCCGGCAAGCTTTCCAGGGTCACGCCCGCGTCTCTCAAACGCAGTGGCAGGCCCACGGCGGCGTGGATGCGCTGCATTTCGGCGATGAATTGTGCCGCGCGATCGCCCGCGTCCAGGCGCTCGCCCAACACGCAAGGCGCGAGTTCTGCGTAGAGGGAACCGGCGTGGGACAGGTTGAACGCCAGCACTGGGTTGAGCACCAGCGCGTTGGACAGCCCATGGGGCAAGTGGAAGCTAATCCCCAGCGGATACGCCAGTGCGTGCACCGCTGCCACCGGCGCGTTGGCGAAGGCCTGGCCGGCGAGGCATGCGCCCAGCAACATGGCCTGGCGCGCTTCGAGGTTTTGCGGCTCGCGCACCGCGCGCTCAAGGTTGGCACTGAGCAGGCGCAAGGCTTCACGGGCCAGCAGGTCGGAGATCGGGTTTTTGCGCAGCTTGCTGGTGTAGGCCTCGATGGCGTGCACCATCGCGTCGATGCCGGTGGCGGCGGTGACCGGGCCGGGCAGGCCCACGGTCAGTTGGGCGTCGAGAATCGCCAGGTCCGGCAGCAACTGCTGCGACACCACACCCGACTTGCCGGTGGCGGTGGTGACGATGGAGATCGGCGTGACTTCCGAGCCAGTACCCGCCGTGGTCGGCACCTGGATCAGCGGCAGGCGTGCACCGCTGGCCTGATTGACGCCGTAGATGTCGCTCAAGCCCTGGCGCTGACCGGGGTGGGCGAGATAGGCCACCAGCTTGGCGGTGTCCATGGAGCTGCCGCCGCCGAAGCCGACGATCAGGTCGGCGTCCATCTCACGGGCTTGTGCGGTAGCCGCCAGCACCAGCTCTTCGGCCGGGTCGGCGAGGACTTCGCTGTACACCTGCAGGTTGATATCGGCGGCGGCAAAGCCGAGCAACACCGAATCCAGCAGGTTGTGCCGCAGGATACCGGCGTCGGTCACCAGCAGCACATTGCGTGCGCCACGCGCAGCGCAGTGTTCGGCCAGTTGGGCGGCAGCGCCGCTGGCGCAGATCAGGTGGGCAGTGGTGCTGAAATTGAATGCTTGCATACGAAACCTCTACTTATTCTGTGAGTGGCGGCAGGCCGGCGTCGATGATGGTTTGCGCGACCGCCTCCATGCTGGTGCGGCTGGCCATGGCATCGCGTTGCAGGCG
Source organism: Pseudomonas nabeulensis (assembly GCF_004682045.1). Lineage (GTDB taxonomy): Bacteria > Pseudomonadota > Gammaproteobacteria > Pseudomonadales > Pseudomonadaceae > Aquipseudomonas > Aquipseudomonas nabeulensis. The sequence goes on along the minus strand of NZ_QUZT01000086.1, from coordinate 21,935 downwards.
CCGGTGGGCGTCGTTTTCGCCGATGCGATGGCGCGCCATGAGCAAGGCCTTGGCCATGGAAATCTTGGAAACTGCCGGTTGTCGCGTCTGCAATTTGCGCAGTTGCGCCAGCATGTCGATGCGCGCCCGCCAGGCGGCGCGGGCCATCAGCAACTGGGTCAACAAGCCGAAAGGCCGCAGTGGGCGCTCGATCACGGCGGCGGGCTGGGTTTCCAGCACCAGTTGCAGCATCGAGGGGTTTTCATAGCCCACCACGGCGATGATCGGCGGCGCCTGTTCGCTGAGGCCTTCCACCAGCGCCTGGGTGTTCTGGCGCTGGCTGAGTTCCACGGCCAGCAGCACGACGTCGGTGTGTTCCGGCAACTGTGCCGGCACCGGCCAGCATTGCTCGACGATGCAGCCGATGCGCTGCAACTGGTCCAGCACCACGCGGGCTTCGGCATCCACCGGGTGGATCACCAGCACGCGCAGGCCCTTGAGTTCACGCAGCAATGAAGGTGCGCTGCTCCCGCTCATGGCTGCCCATCCAGTTGGTAGTCGACCATATAGGGGCTGGGCTTGATGGGTTGCTCGCTGTGCACCACCAGCTCGAAACGGCGCTGGTGGTCGAGGCGGGCAATGCGTGGCCACAGCCAGGTGTGCTGGGTGTCGGCGTCAATCGTGACGCGGCCTTGGGGCGCATCGAACTGCGCACCGGCCAAGGCCTGGCGCAGCGCTTCGATGGACGAACCCTCTGCACGCCGCGCCGCTTCGGCAAACAGGTGCACCTGGAAATACGCCGCCTCGGCGCCCGCCGTCAACGGTGCCTCCTCCCCAAAGCGTGCCCGATAACGCGCCACGAAGGCCTGGCTGGCCGGGGTTTGCAGGGTGGAGAACCACGGCGCCGCCGACACATGCCCCTCGGCCTCTTCAGCGCTCATGCGCAATACATCGACCTCGTTGGTGGCGAGGCTGACGATGGGCATGCGCGCCGGGTCGAAACCGGCCTGGCGATAGGCGCGGTGCAACGCCGGAATATCACTGCCGACGATGGTCGAGTAGATCGCATCCGGCGCGGTGGCCCGCGCTTGTTGCATCACCCGTTCGAAGTCTTCGGCGGTGGCGTGGAAGGGCAGGTAGATCTCGTCCACCACTTCGCCGCCGGCCTGTTCGAACAGCTCGCGCATGATGCGGTTGGATTCGAACGGATACACATAGGAACCGCCGACAAACAACACACGATTGCCGAAATGCTCCAGCACATAGCGCGCCAGTTGCACCGAGTTCTGGTTGGGCGCGGAGCCGGTGTAGTAGCACCATGGCGAGTATTCAAACCCTTCGTACAGCGTCGGGTAGAACAGCAACCGCCGTCGGCTCTCCACCACCGGCAGCACGGTCTTGCGGGTGCTGGACATATGGGTGCCGAACAGCACCTGCACCTGGTGTTCATCACACAGGCGCACCGCACTGTCGCGATAATCCGCAGGCTCGGCGCCGGGGTGGCCGTCTACCGGCACCAGCGGCCGGCCATCAATGCCGCCGGCGTCGTTGACCTCGGCGATGGCCAAGTGGGTGGCATTGGCCTGGGTGGTCTCCGAGGCAGCGGTGAGGCTGCACTCGGAAAACAGCAGGCCGACTTTGTAGTCGGGGGTGCTCATGACGTCAGGCTTTCCCAATCGATATGCTGTTCAAACGCGTGCGCGACCTGGTACAGCGTGGCTTCGGCGTAGTCCCGCGCCACCAGCATCATGCCTACCGGCAGGCCACTGGCAAGCCCGCACGGAATCGACAGCGCCGGGTGGCCGGTGACATCGAATGGCGCGGTGTTCGCATTCATTTCCAGGGCCCGTTGCACCCACTCGCTGGCCGAAGCTTCCGCACTGGGCAGCTTGGGCGCCTTTAGCGGTACGGTGGGCATCAGCAGCACGTCGAAGTCCTGCCAGTGTTGATCATAGGCCGCGCGCAGTTGCCGGGCGGCGTTCTGCGCCTTGGCGTAGTACTGGCCGCCAAAGCGCTGGTACGCGTATTCACCGGCCAGCAGGCAGGTTTTCAGGTCATGGGGAAATTGCCCGGCCTTGCTTTGCCAGTCCTGCTGGGCGCGCATCAAACTCTCCACGTACAGGCCCTTCCAGTTCGAGCCGTAATTGTAGCCGCGCAGCAATTGGGTGGTGCCTTCCACCGCAATCGGCGTCCAGATTGCGTGGCCCAAGGCGTGCAGCGGGATCGAAATTTCGCCCACCCGTGCGCCCAATCCTTCGAACAGGGCCGCCGCGCGCCGCACCGCTGCGTCCACATCCGCCTCGGAATTGGCGTGGCCGAACCCTTCGCGCACCACGCCGATGCGCAAGCCCGTGCAACCTTTGCCCAGCGCCTGGGTATACGCCTCGGTCGGCACCACGCGATCCTGGCGCGGGTCCAGCCCGTCGGCACCGGCCAACACCTCCAGCAGCAAGGCGTTGTCGGCCAGGTTGGCACTCATGATGCCGGCGTGATCCAGGGTCATTTCAATCGGCATGATGCCGGTATAGGGGATCAACCCGTGGGTCGGCTTCATGCCATAGATACCCGAGTAGGCCGCCGGGATGCGCACCGAGCCGCCCTGGTCGGTGCCGATGCCCAAGTCCACCTCGCCAGCGGCGATCAACGCCGCGCAACCTGACGAAGAACCGCCGGTGGAATGCCCCGGATTACGCGGGTTATGCACCGCACCGGTGGCGTTGGTATGGCTGCTGCCCGACACGCAGAAAAACTCGCAATGGGCCTTGCCGAGGATCTGCCCGGCAGCGTCCAGCACGCGGGTGGCCACGGTGGCGTCGATGTCCGGCACGTAGCCGTGCAGGGTCGAGGCACCGTTCATCATCGGCACGCCGGCCAGGCAGATATTGTCCTTGAGCGCCACGCGCTTGCCGGCCAGCTTGCCGGTGGCGGCGCCCTGGATATCGGTGCGCACGTACCAGGCGTTGTAGCGGTTGTCCGTTGGCACCTGGCCGGGCCCACGTGGGTAACGCGGCGGCGCGGGCGGGGTGGCGAGGGCGTCGAGGCGGTCGTAGTCCTGCCACACGGCGTCGAGGATGTTGGCGTATTCATGCAGCAATGGCTCGGCCACGTGCAGGCCAAGGCTATGGCCGACCTCGGTGAGGTCAGCCAGGGTAGGGCGTTGAATCGACATAGCAGGTTCCTTATGCATGAAAGCCCATGAAGCGCTCAGCGATGGCTTCGGCGCTGGTGTGGGCCGGGTCGACCTCGTCCACCAGTTGGCCGTTCTCGATGATCAGGATGCGGTCGGACAAGGCACTCAAGAATTCAATGTCTTGCTCCACCAGGATCACCGCCAGGCTTTGTTCCACCCGCAGGCGTTGCAGGGTTTCGATGATTTCATCGCAGATCGACGGCTGGATGCCTTCGGTGGGCTCGTCCAGCAGGATGATGTTCGGCTCGCCACACAGGCAGCGGGCCAGCGCCAGCAGCTGTTGCTCACCGCCGGACAGCGCGCCACCGGGTTGGTCGAGCAGGCGTTGCAGGCGCGGGAAGTAGGCGAGGATGCGCTCGATGGTGGCGTCGGCCTTGGCGAAGTCCTTCACGCAGCCCATGCGCAGGTTTTCCCGCACGCTCAGGAACGGGAAAATCTGCCGACCCTGCGGCACATAACCGATGCCGGCGCGGGCACGCTGGTGGGCGGCAGCCTTGCTCAAGTCTTCACCGGCAAACTGCAGGCTGCCGGCCATGGCGGGGATTTCGCCCATCAAGGCGCGCAACAGCGTGGTCTTGCCCATGCCATTGCGGCCCAGCACGCCGACGCAGGTGTTGGCGGCGCAGCTCAGGCGAATGTCGCGCAGCACGGGAATACGCCCGTAACCGGCGGATAAACCAATGACTTCAAGCATGTTTGATCTCCTGCTTGCCCAGGTAGGCTTCGCGCACGGCGGGGTCTTGGGTGACCTCGGCAAAACTGCCTTGGGCCAGGATCGCGCCTTGGTTGAACACGGTGACGGTGCCCGCGATCAAGCGGATAAATTCCATATCGTGTTCCACCACCACCACGGTGCTGTGGGCGTTGATTTCCTTGATCAGCGCGGCGGTCTTGCGCACTTCCTGATAGGTCATGCCGGCGGCGGGTTCGTCCAGCAACACCAGCTCCGGGCGCGAGGCGAGGATCATGCCCAGCTCCACCCACTGGCGTTGGCCATGGGCCAGATCACCGACCAGGCGTGTGCGCAACTCAACCAGGCCAATACGCTCCAGGGTTTCTTCGGCAGTGGCGCGGGCCTCAGCGGGGGATTGCCGGCGGCTGGCCGCCAGGCGCAGGTTTTCCAGCACATCCAGGCCGTCGAACACGCTGGGGGCCTGGGTCTTGATGCCAATGCCGAGCTGGGCAACCTTATGCGGCGCCAGCCCGGAAATGCGCTGGCCCTTAAAGTGGCACACGCCACGGGTCGGCTTGAGCTGACCGCTGAGCATCTTGAAAAAGGTACTTTTGCCGGCGCCATTGGGGCCGATCAGGCAGCGCAGTTCACCACTTTGCAGGGTGAAATCCACGGCTTTGACCGCATGCACGCCGCCGAAGCTGACGCCCAAACCTTGAGTTTGCAACAGGCTCATAGTGCGCGCTCCTGTGTGGGCAGCGGTTGTGGGCGACGTTGAAAAACACGCGAGACCCCACTGCTTAAGGTGGGCAGCAAACCACGCGGCAGCAACATGACGAAGGCCAGCAGGATCAGGCCCAGTACAAAACCGCTGTCCACCTGCTGTTGCTCACCCAAACGCGCCATCAGCGCCTGGATGCCGATGCACGCCAGGATCGGCCCGAACAAGGTGCCGCGCCCGCCGACAATCACCCAGATAATGATCTGCGCCGACTGCGCCAGGCCGAACACGCCCGGGCTGACAAACGCGCCCCAGTTGGCGAACAGGCAACCCGCCAGCCCGGCAATGCCGCCGCCCAGGCTGAACACGATCAGCTTGTGCAGGCGCGTGTCATAGCCCAGCAAACCCGCGCGTTGTTCGTTCTCGCGAATCGCCACCACCACCTTGCCGAAGCGACTGGCGAGCAATCCGCGCAAGCCCAGGTAGCAGAGGATCAACGCGCCACCGATCACCTGGAACAGGGTTTCCGGTTCCAGCACGCGGTCCGGGTTGAACGGCACATTCAACGTGGGAATTGCCGGGATGCCATTGAACCCCCCGAGCAAGGCACTGCCGATGTGGTACTCGGCGCCTGAGGTCGAGTTCATCACGTTGAACAGAAGCAACGTGACCGCCAGGGTAATCACCCCCAGGTACACATCACTGATGCCGCCGTAGAACATGAAATAGCCCATGGCGGCGGCGACCAGTGCGGGTACGGCGATCGCCAGCAGCACCGGCCAGGTGCTGTCGCCGATATTCAACACGCCGATGGCATAGGCGTACGCTCCCAGGCCGAAAAACGCGGCCTGGCCAAAGCACAGGATGCCGCCAAACCCCCAGATAAACGCCAGGCTCAACGCCAACAGCGCCATCACCAGGTAGATGGTCAGGGACAGCAGGGTAAACAGGTCCAGCCACTGCGGCAGGACCGCCACCAGCACGGCGGCCACGGCACAACCGAGTACGGGTAGCAGGGTACGGGTATCAATCGGCATCAGAACGCCCTCTTGAAGAATCGACCGGTAATGCCCTGGGGCAGTACCCGAATCAGCACAATGGCCGCCAGCAACAACGCCACTTCACCGAACACCGGCGTACTGAAGAACGTCACCACCTGGCTGATCACCCCAAAGCCGCTTGCGGCGGTCAGGGTGCCGGTGATCACGGCACTGCCGCCGCCGATCACGGTGATAAACGCCTTGGCGATGTAGCTGGCGCCGAGGGTCGGAATCACCCCGGTCAACGGTGCCAACACCGCACCGCCGAGCCCGGCGAGTGCCGCGCCCAGGCCAAATGTGAGGCTGTAGATGCGCCCCGGATTAGCCCCCAGCGCCGCCGCCATCTTGGCGTTTTGCATGGTGGCGCGGGCACACAGGCCAAAGTGGGTAAAGCGCAACAGCGCCCACATGCCCAGCAACACCGCCAGCGCCACGCCAATGACAAACAGGCCGTAGCCGCTGGTTTGGTACGCACCGATGCTGATGCCCGGCAACGGCGAGCTGATGCCCACGGTGGTATTGCCGAACAGCATGGTCGCCGCGCCCGTGAGCGCCAGGCTCAGGCCCCAGGTAGCGAGCATGGTGTCGATCATGCGGCCATACAGGTGCCGCACCAGCAGGCGCTCCACCAGCATGCCGAACACGCCCACGCTCAACGGCGCCAACACCAGGATCGAAATCCAGATCGGCACATGCAGGTGATGGGTGGCGAGCACGGCGACGTAACCGCCGAGCATCATGAATTCACCGTGGGCCAGGTTGATGATCTTCATCATCCCGAACACCACCGCCAGGCCGATGCTCAACAGCACCAGCGTGGCGATGGCGCCCACGATTTGCAGGGAAAAAATGGCAGCCCAATCCATGACGGCCTCCTTACAGCGCGATGCTGTATTGTTTGGCGTCACGCGGGTTCTTCACCAGATCGCACACGGCGGCGGTGTCGGACGGCGCTTGCTGGGCAAAGCTTTCGACCACTTCCAGGCGGCGGTCGCGCACCTCGGCGATGTGCACGTCGAGTACGCAGTGGTGGGTGGCCGGGTCGACGCTGACCTTGCCGCTGGGCAGGTCCAGGCTGATGCCTTTCTCCAGCGCCTGGGTCACCGCCATGCGCTCCACCGTGCCGGCCTGGCGCACGCCTTCGGCCCACAGCATCATGCCCTGGTAGGCGCCCATCGCCAGTTCGGTGATGTACGGATAATCCGCGCCAAAGCGTTTGTGGAAGCGCTCGACAAACGCCTGGTTCAGCGGCGTCGCCAGTTCCTGCACATAGTTCTGGCAGATCAGGATGCCGTTGCATTCTTCCGGCGACAGCACGATATGTTCGTTGCCACCGGCAAACGTGGTGGAGGCGATTGGCAACTTGCCGGTCATGCCGGCGGCTTTCCATTGGCGGTAGAACGACATGTGCGCGCCGCCCACCAGCGCCGACCAGACAAAGTCCGGCTTGGCTTCCTGGATCTTCGAAATGGTCGCGCCGAAGTTGGTCACGTCCAGCGGGAAGAACTCGATGCCCACGCTTTCGCCACCGGCCTGCTCCACGTACTTCTTCACCCAGGCGGTGACGATCTGCCCGTAGTTGTAGTCAGCCGCGACGATGTAGACCTTCTTGCCCCACTTTTTCGTGACATGGGACACCAGTTTTTCCACGGTCTGGCCAGGGGTCACACCCGTGGCGAAGACGTTGCGGTCACACACGCCGCCTTCGTATTGGTTGTTGTAGAAGTACAGGGTCTTGTAGCGGTCCAGCACCGGGCGCACCACTTCGCGGGAGGCCGAGGTGATACCGGCATGCACCACGGCTGCGCGGTCCTTGAGCGCTGCCTGCTGGGCATATTGCGCGTAGAGCTGCATGTTCGACTGGGTGTCGTACTTGATCAGGTTGAGCGGGCGACCGAGCAGGCCGCCGGTGCCGTTGAGTTCTTCGACCGCAAAGGTGAGGGCGTCGACGATGGGCTTGCCATAGATGTCCAGGCCACCGGAGTTGTCGTAGAGCGAGGCGATATTGATCGCGTCGTCGGCGGCGAAGGCCGAGAAACTCTTCAAGCTCAACGTGGACAATGCAGCAGCAGAAATAGCGGACGTACGCAGGAAAGCACGACGATTCATAGCCATTCGGGAGACTCCTGGAACCCAGGCCCGCACGTCCACCACGGCACGAAGGCCGTTGCGATGGATGAGGAAAGGTCTGGGAAGAAATGCAGGCGGAGGAAGGAGGGCCTGATTTCACATACCGACGACGCTGTCGGCTGAATGTGTGAGTCGTTTCGCTTGGAGACACCGGCCGCATCGTTGAGGCGGGGTCGCCCATCGCAAGGGGATGGGGGAAACGAGTACCGCAAGGCGCGGCGCTGTTTCAAAAGCAAGCTTCAGGCCATAAACCCTATGTTTATGTTTTTAAAGGCTATTTGTTTTTTTCGACGGTGACGCAACGCCCTGGAAACTGTCACCTGGGTAGAAACGACGCACGTTTGAGGTGCGCGTTCGTTAGAAGGTAGCAGGCGTATTGATCCACAAAATCCGCGCCACGCAGTCGCCGCCATTGCGATAGCCGTGGGGCACATTGCTCGGAAAGTGGAACGAGTCCCCGGCGTTCAAGGTGTAGGTGGTTTCACCCAAGGTCAGCTCCAGGCTGCCTTCGATCACGTAGCCCATTTCTTCACCGGCGTGCTCGATCATGTCACTGACCATGCCCGGTGCGACGATATGGATATCGCCCTGCAACAGCCCGCCTTTTTGCAGGTGGGTGATGCGCTCCAGGTCGATGTAACCCTTCTTCGCGCCATTGGCGAAGCGGTTGACCTGGCGGGCACCGGCGCGCAGCACCGGTTCTTCCGATACCCATTCTTCGCTGGTCAATTCGGACACGTTGCTGCCCAGCGCGATGGCCAGCCGGTGCAGCATGGCCAGGGACGGCGAGGCGGCGTCGTTTTCCAGTTTGGAGATCAGGCTTTCGGAACAACCGGCGGCCACGGCCACTTGCTTGAGGGTCAGCCCGGCGACCTTGCGCGCATGGCGCAGGCGCATGCTCAGGCTGGGCAAGCCATCGGCGTGCAGGGATTTGGTAACGGCGGGTTTGCTGGGTCTGGACATGCAGGCCTCGGGTGACAAAGGGCATCAGGTGATGCGACAGGCATCCTAGGGTCACGGATGCCTGTCGTCTAGTCAGGCGTGGACCGAGAAGGTCACTTCCACCGGGTTCAGGTCGTTGATTGGCACGATGTCCTGCGGGCAGGCCGACATCACCACCACCACGTCCATCTCGGCGCGGATCTCCACGTAGTCACCGGCCTTGGACACCGGTGGCAGCCACTCGACGCTGTAGTCCGGCTTGACCGGAATGTTCATCCACAGGTTGAACGGCTGCGGCACTTCGTGAGAACGCAGGCCGATGGCAGCCAGGGCCAGGCGCATATTGTCGGCGCAGCTGTCGTGGTAACCCTTCACGCCCAGGTTGGTGTAGCGATGCAGGTCGCAGGCGGCCATCAGGGTGTCGTGGATGCCGGGCGAAGTGTCGGTAAGCAGGGTGCCGATGCTGCGACGGCGGTTGCTGAACAAGTCGTCACCGGCCTTGGGGATGATGCTGTTGCAGTGGGCACGGGCGTGTTCCATCGAGAGGAATTCGCTCAGGTCTTCACTGTTGAACAGCCAGGTGTCGCACACCTGGGTGCCGTGGGTGTTGACGATCTTGATCACTTCGCCGGCCTTGAGGCGCACGGCGCGGCCGCAGCGGGCCGGTACGGTGTAGGTTTCGCCGAGCACGGGTGTGCCGTCCAGCGAGATCGGTTCCTTGAGGGTGGCGTTGACGCCCAGGGAATTGCCGTTGTCGGGTTGGCAGCAGGCTGGGTAGTCGTGGCTGTGGGTCGCGTGGCTCATAAAGATTCCTATGGGTTCAGGGTTGTTCGGCAAGTGCAACCAGGCTCCAGGCCAGAGCCTGGGCGCCCGCCAGCAGTTGCGTGGGTTCGGTGAATTCCAGCGGGTTGTGGCTGATGCCGTCGCGGCTGGGGACGAACAGCATGGCGGTGGGGCAGTGTTCGGCGAGGTACATGGCGTCGTGGAAGGCGCCGGAACGCAGGGTTTGCCACGCCAGGCCAGAGGCGTCGCAGGCTTGCTCCAGTACGCTGAGGACCTTGGGGTCGAACGCGGTGGGCGCATGGCTGAACAGGCTTGTCAGCTCGGCCGTGGCCGGCAGGCAGGCGCTCAACTGGGCATCGAACGCCGCGAGGACGGCCGGGTCGGCGTGGCGGAAATCGATGCTGAAGGTGACTTCGCCGGCAATCGTATTGATCGCATTGGGGAACACATTCCAGCGGCCGAAGGTCAGGCGCTTGTCGGCCCCGGCCAGTGTGTCGGCCAGTGCATCGATGTGCCGCACGGTGTTCATCGCCAGCAGCATGGCGTCGTTGCGCATCGCGTGCGGCGTGGTGCCGGCGTGGGCTGAAGCGCCTGTGCAACGCACCTGATACCAGCGCACGCCCTGGATGCCCGAGACCACACCCAGCGGAATATCCGCCTGTTCCAGCACCGGGCCTTGTTCGATATGCAGCTCGACAAACGCGTGGGTGGCGAGCTTGCCGCGCTGCGGAATATCCGCAAAACGCAGCGTGTGGGCGTCCAGCGCCTGGCCGACGGACACGCCGTCCTTGTCCAGGTTATTGCGATACGCCGCCAGCCGTTCAGGCTCTACGTAAGCGCTGGAGCCCATGGCGCCTGGGCTGAAACGGCTGCCTTCTTCATTGGTCCACACCACCACTTCAATGGGGCGACGGGTGCGCACGTTGGCCTCGTGCAGCGCGTGCAGGCATTCAAGGCCGGCCATCACGCCGTAGCAACCGTCCAGCGTGCCGCCGGTGGGTTGGGTGTCGATATGGCTGCCGGTCATCACCGGTGGCAAGTTTTCGCGGCCTTCACGGCGCAAGAACAGGTTGGCGCAGCCGTCGGTAAATACGCTGCACCCCAAGGCGCGGGCTTGGTCGATCAACCAGGCGCGGGCCGCGAAATCTTCTTCGGACAAGGCCTGGCGGTTCATCCCGCCATGGGCACCGGGGCCGAAGGTGGCCAGGGTGTCCAGCAAGCCTTGCAGGCGCGTTGATGAAACAGCGAGCGCAGTCATGGGGCCACCTGAAGGCTACGGTTGAACCAGGGTTTGAGGAACTGTTGCAGGCGCTCGGTCTTTGGCGCGTTGAACAAGCCTTGAGGCGCGCCGGTCTCGATGATTTGCCCGGCCTCCATAAACACCACCACATCGGAAATCTGTGCGGCGAAGCTCATCTCGTGAGTGACCATGACCATGGTCATGCCATCGTCGGCGAGGCTGCGGATCACTTGCAGCACTTCCTCCACCAGCTCCGGGTCGAGGGCCGAGGTGGGCTCATCCAGCAGCATTAGCCGAGGCTTCACCGCCAGTGCGCGGGCAATGCCCACCCGTTGTTGCTGGCCGCCCGACAGCCGTGCCGGAAATGCATCGGCCTTGGCCGCCAGGCCGACGCGGGCCAGGGCGTGATCGGCCAAGGTGCGTGCTTCGGCCTTGGCCATGCGCTTGCCCAGCACCAGCGGCGCCATGACGTTGTCGCGCACGGTCATGTGCGGCCACAGGTTGAATTGCTGGAACACCATCGACAGTGGTTTGCGCACTTCATCGACCTTGGCTTCGCTGTCGCAATCGCTGACGTGCCGGCCAGGGCTGCTGTAGCCGAGCAATTGGCCGTCGATCCACACTTCGCCTTCGTCGTAGCGTTCCAAAAAATTCATGCAGCGCAGCGCAGTGGTCTTGCCCGAGCCGGACGGCCCGATCAGCGAGACGATTTCACCGGCCTGCACTTGCAGGTCAAAGCCGCGCAACACGCGGTTGGCGCCGTAGGACTTGCCCACGCCGCGCAGTTCAAGAAGCGGTAGGTTGCTCATCCGGTCAGCCTCGTAGATGACGGGTCATGCGCCGCGCCAGGCTGCGGGCCACCGCCGCGACCGTGGTGGTCAGCAGCCAGTAGCTCAACACCAGCAGGGCGTAGGGCATGACATAGGAAAAGGTGGTGGAGACGATGCGCCCGGCGGTCATGGTCAGTTCCGGCACGGTGATGATCGAGGTCACGGCGCTTTCCTTGATGGTCAGGATCACCTGGTTGCCCAACAACGGCAGGGCGAAGGCCAGCGCCTGGGGCGCCTGCACATGCCAGAACACTTGGCGTTGCGACAGGCCGTGCACCCGCGCCGCTTCCACCTGGCCGTGGGGCACGCTGGCCCAGGCCGAGCGGAACAACTCGGCGAAATACGCCGCGCTGTACAGCGCCAGTGCGAGAACGCTGGCCTCCACCGCCTCCAGGCGCAGGCCCACCACCGGCAGGCCGAAATAGATCACCGCCAGTTGCGCCAAAAACGGCGTGCCACGGATCAGCCACACATACACGCGATACACCAGGGCAAACCCCGGCACCCGCAGGCGCAGGGCATTCAGGCCGAAGCCTGTGGCCAAACCGATCACGGCGGCGGCCAGGCTGATGCCCAGGGTCACCAGCAGGGCATCGGCAAAATCCGGGAGATAACTCAAGACTTCCTGCATCAGGTGCGCTCCTTCCAGCGGCGTTCCAACAGGCTGCCGAGCACGCTCAACAGGCTGGTCAGCACCAGGTAGAACAACGCCGCCACCAGGTACACCTCAAGCGGGCGATAGGTCTGCGACACCAACTGTTGGCTGACGCGCATCAGGTCGGTGATGGAAATCACCGAGACCACCGCCGACACCTTGATCACATCGATCAGCTCGGAAATCAGCGCCGGCAGGGTCAGGCGCAGCACCTGGGGCAATTGGATATGCACCAGGGTGTTGTACTTGCCCAGGGCAAAGATCGACGCTGCTTCCAGTTGCCCACGGGGGATCGCCGCAAAGCCACTGCTGAGGATCTGCGACTGGTAGGCCGCCGTGTTCAGCGCCAGCGCTGCCGCCGCCGCGACCATCGGCGGAATATCCAGGCCCAGGGCCGACGGCAGGTAAAAGATCAGCAGCAGTTGCGCCAGCATGGGCGTGCCACGAAAGAAGCTCACGTAGACCCGGGTAAACGCCACGCCCACCCGGCTGCGGCCGTTGGCCAACAGGTGAATCAACACCCCCAGCACAAAGCCCAGCAGCATGCCGATGCTGCACAGCCACAGGGTGGTCCATGCGCCTTCGAGCAAGGCCGGCCAATACAGGGCGAGACGACTGCTGAAATCGTTCATCAGATGCTCGGCACCGGCATGGCGTCGGTGGGCAATTGCATGGTGAAGCCGAACCATTTGTCTTGCAGGGTCTTGAGGGTGCCGTCCTTGGAGGCGCGGGCGATGCCGTCGCTGAACAGCTTGACCAGGCTGGCGCTGTCGGCGTCTTTGCGGCCGACCCAACCGAAGTAGGTCACCGGGCCGACCATCTCGGGCAAGGTGCTGAACACGCCTGGACGCGCCTTCATCAGCGGGCCGAGGTTGGACAGCGACTGCGCCACGCCATCCAGGCGACCATTGGCCAGGTCGGCATAGGCTTCATCGAAACCGACGTATTCCTTGATGCGCTTGAGGCCCGGTTGGCCTTCGGCCTTGAGCTTGGCGTCCAGCGCCTGCAACACCGCCAGTTGGCCGGAACCCGCTTGGGAGCCGATCACCCGGCCATTCAGATCGGCCAGGGTTTTCACGTTGCTATCGTCAGCGCGCTTGAGCAGGGCCACGGTGGATTCGGCAATCGGCACGGTGAAGGCGAACTGATCGAAGCGCGCCTTGTTGACCGTGACCGAGGTGACCACGAAGTCGAACTTCTTGGTGTCCAGGCCCGGCAGGATGCCCTGGAAGGGCAGGTCCAGTTGACGCACCTTGACCCCCGGCAGGTCGGCGTCGAGGACGTAGTGCATCAGGTCGGCGCCGTAGCCGACGATCTTGCCGTTCTCCACCGATTCGAAGGGGGCGAAGCGCGCTTCGGTGGCCACGACGATCTCGTTTTTCTGCTTGATCCGCTGCAGTAAATCGTCGGCATGGGCCACCGACACACTGCACAACGCAGCCAGCGACAAGGACAGTGCTTTTAACGTGAATCGCCTCATGGTTATTCCCCTTGAAAGGTCAGTAGTTTTATTCAAGTAGCTTGAATAAATGTACAGAGGCATGAAGCGTGCCAACCCGTTGCGGGCGTGAAATCACGGGGAAACTGGGTTGGGAGGAGGGTCATGACGCACTGAATATGCGCCATCTAAAGTCTTTTGCGTCGATGTGGTGCGACGTGTAGTGAGCGGGCTTGTCCCGCGCTGGGCTGCGAAGCAGCCCCAAAACCAGACAATCCGGTTCTGACTGGCAGAACGCGTCGACTGAATTAGGGCCGCTTCGCAGCCCAGCGCGGGACAAGCCCGCTCACTACAAGGTCGGGGTGGGGATGCTGACGGAGACACACAGGCCGCGCTGTTGCACCGGGTCGCTGAACGCCAGTTCCACGCGTGCGCCGGTGCGTGCCGTGATCGCCTTGACGATCGACAGCCCCAATCCGGAACCGGACTCGTTGGTGCCCAGGCTGCGGTAGAACGGGTCGAATACCCGTGCCTGTTCCTCCGGTGCTATGCCGGGTCCGGAATCTTTGATGTGCAGCTGCACCGCGCCCGGCTCTCGCGTAACCGACAGGTCGATACGCCCGCCCACCGGCGTGTAGCGGATAGCGTTGTCCACCAGGTTTTTCACCAGGGTAAACAGGTCCATCGGGTTGAACATCACCTGCGCGTCCTGGGCGCCTTCCACGCCAATATCGATCCGCTTGCGTTCGGCCAGAGGCAGTAAATCTTCCAGGACTTGGCGATACACCTCATGTACCGACAGTTGCATTTGATCGCGCTCCAAGGTCGACTGCGCCGACGCGAGGCTCAGCAACTGATCGATCAGTGTCCGCCCGCGCTCGATCCCTCGGGACAGTGGCTCAAACCGTTCGCGGGTGGCGGGGGACATCTCCGTGGCGGCCAGACGCTCGGCCTGCAATGACAAGGCCGTCATTGGCGAGCGCAGCTCATGCGCGGCATCGGCGACAAAGCGCCGCTGGCTGTCCATGGACAGGGCCACCCGCGCCAACAGGCGGTTGATCGCGACCACAAAGGGGCGCACTTCGGTGGGCAGGTGTTGTTCCGGGATCGGATGCAGTGCCTGCTCTGTACGCTGGTCGATCTGCGCCGCCAACACGCCAATCGGGCGAAACAGCTTGCGTACCAGGTCACCCACCACCAGCAACAGCACCGGAAACAGAATCAGGAACGGCAACAAGCTGCGCCAGGCACTTTCGCGGGCGTCCTTGTCGCGGGCGTCCTGCTCCTGGGCCACGGCGATCCGCTCGCCCTGTGCGGTGCTGCGTACCAGCACGCGAAAGGCTTCACCGGCCACCGTCACCGTGGACAAGCCGTCAGCCAGCGTCGTCGGAAAGGGCAGGGGCAGCGCCTCATCGGTGGTGCCCGTCGCGTGCTGGCCGTCGCCCAGGTATTGGATGATCACCCGCGACTCTTCGTCATCGCCCTCGATGGCCGGGCCCTTGGGGTACTGCAACGACATCTGCTGGCGATCAAACAACATCGCCACCTGGCGCAAGGTGTCGTCCTGCTGTTCGTGGGCTTCGTCAAAGGCCGAGACAAACGCAAACACGCTGGCCAACAGTGCCACCAACAAAATCGCCAGGGACAGCGTCACCGATAGCCGCAGTTGCACCGACTCATTCAAACGCTTTTTGAAACCATCCATCCCATGCCCCTGACGTTCTTGATCACGTGACTGCCCAACTTGCGCCGCAAGGCGTGAATCAGGAACTCGATGGCATTGCTCTCGACTTCATTGCCCCAGCCATACAAACGGTCTTCCAACTCGCTGCGCGAGAGGATCGCCCCCGGGCGGATCAACAACGCCTGCAACAGCGCAAACTCGCGGCTCGACAGCGCCACACCGCATTGCTCCTCGGTGCTGGCTTCCTTGGACAGCAGGTCCAGCGACACCACGCCATTGCCCAGCAGCGACAAGGCATTCCCACCCTTGCGACGCAGCACCGCGCGAATACGGGCGAGCAACTCCGAGAGGTCGAACGGCTTGAGCAAATAGTCATCGGCGCCACCGTCGAGGCCGCGCAGGCGATCGTCGAGGCTGTCGCGGGCGGTGATGATCAGCAGTGGCACCGGGTTGTTGCGCGCACGAATGGTGTCCAGCACGTCCAGGCCGTCCTTGCCGGGCAGGCCCAGGTCCAGCAGCACCAGGTCGTAGGGATGGGTGTCGAGGGCCGCCAGGGCGGTGAGGCCATTCTTGACCCAATCGGCGGCGTAGCTCGCATCGCTGAGGGCGCGTTGGATCGCATCGCCAATCATCGGGTCGTCTTCGACCAACAGTATCCGCATAGCGCTCTCCGCAGAAAAAGCACACGCGGCGAGAAGATCGCCGCGTGTGTATTGAAGCACCTGTGTCGACCAGCGTCAGCCTTTCATCAGGTCGAAGGTCTTGAGCAGGTCGTCCATAGAAGCCTTGCAGTCTGCCGGGTTCGGGTTGCCGTCGCGCAACGCCGAGAGTGCGCGGTCGATGGCTTTGTCCAGCAGATGCCAGTCGTTGGCGGCACGCGGCTTGATGCCGGCTTCGGCGGCGTCCCAGCTGGTTTCCAGGTCCTTGATGCGGGCCTTGGCGCCGGGCAGGTCGTTCTTGGCGACGAGGGCCGAGACATCCACCGCGATGTTGCGGAACTCCGACAGGTCGCCCAGTTTCGACGCTTGGCGCTGACTGGTCGGCGCACCGGTGGCGTCCTTGGGTTTATCGGCCGGTTTGGAACAGCCGGTGGCGATGCCGAGCATCAGAATGGCTGAGGCGATGGCGACGCGGCGAATCAGGTTTTGTAGTGGGCGCATGAGGGTTTCCTGGGTGTGAATAATCATTGGGTAAGGGTTTTGCGATTGCCGAGGCTGAACTGGGCGACGCCCACCAGCAGCACAATCACGCAGAGAAAGAGGGCGCTGGTCCAGTTGGCGCCCATGCCCAGGCCGCCGTAGGTCTTGGCTTGGGTGAGCAGGTCGCCAAGGGAAGCGCCGAGCGGGCGAGTGAGGATGTAGGCGATCCAGAACGTCAGCACGCTGTTGACGCCCAGGCTCCAGGCCAACAGCGTGACCGCGATCAGCACTGCGAAGATCACCGCGCCGAGGGTAAAGCCCAGGCCCAGCGCTTCGGTGGCCAGGTCGCCAGCGGCGGTGCCGAGGGCAAAGGTGCACAGCACCGTGGTCCAGTAGAACCACTCGCGGCGTGGTGTAACGATGTCGCGGATCGACAGGCTGCGCTCGGTGCGGTACCAGACCATGAAATTGAGGGCGAGCAGCACCGAGAAAATCGCCGTGCTGGCGTACAGGCTGACGTCGAGTTTATCGGTGAGGATGTCGGTGATCTGTGTGCCGACGATGCTCACCAGCACCACGGTCAGCCAGTAGATCCAAGGCGTGTAGGCCTTGGTGCGCATCTGCCAGAACAGGGCGATGGCCAGCAGCGCGGCCATGCCGAGGCTGGTCCAGCCTGCACCGAAACCGGCGTCCACGGCGAGGTAGTCCGCGCCGGTTTCGCCCACGGTAGTGGACAGGATCTTGATCACCCAGAAGGACAGCGTCACCTCGGGTACTTTGTTCAGCCAACGGGCTGCTGTGGCATTCATCGGGTTTACCTCTCCTTGACCGCGCAGTGGTTGGCGCAGGGGAGAAGGTAAACCGCGAAACTTAGCTGGGACTGAGGGCCGGCTGTTTTTTCAAAATATGCGCCAGGCCCACGGTGCGCAGATGCACCACGCTGCCCAGCGCTGGCGCTTGCAGGCCGGAACTGCGCACCAGGATGGCCTGGCCATCGCCTTGCAGTTCCACGGTGAGGGTGCAGGTATTGCCGCCGAATTCACGCTCGGTCACCACGCCACGGCAGCCGGAATCGTCGGTGGTACTCAACAGCAGTTGCTCCGGGCGCAGCATGATCCGTGTGCTGTCGTGGTCGAGCTCGCTATCGACCGGCACGCGCCCCAGGCCGCAAAGGGCCCAGCCGTCCTCGATCCTGGCGGGCATCACCACCGCTTCGCCAAGGAACAGCGCGGTTTGCTCGTCCACCGGGTATTGGTACAGGTCCATCGGATGGCCCGACTGCACCAGGCGGCCCTGGCGCATCACCGCCAGTTGATCGGCAAACGACAACGCTTCGCTTTGATCGTGGGTGACCAGGATTGTGGTGATGCCCGCGTCGCTGAGCAGGCGCGCAACCATTTTGCGCATGGCCGAGCGCAGGCCGGTGTCCAGTGCGGAAAAAGGTTCATCCAGCAGCATCAGCCGTGGTTGTTGCGCCAACGCCCGCGCCAAGGCCACACGCTGTTGTTGGCCGCCGGAGAGTTCGTGGGGCCAGCGCCGCGCCATGCTGGCGTCGAGGGCCACGCTGTCCATCAGTTCGGCGATGCGTGCGTGGCGTGAGGCGTGTTTGGCCGCCAGGCCGAAGCCGATATTGTCGGCCACGGTCATGTGCGGAAACAGCGCGCCGTCCTGCGGCACATAACCGATCTGGCGCTGATGGGCGGGCACCGCGTGGGTGCTGTCGACCAGGGTTTGCCCGTTCAGCGTGAGGCTGCCGGTGTCGGGGAATTCAAAGCCGGCAATCATCCGCAGCAAGGTGGTCTTGCCCGAGCCGGACGGCCCGACAATCACCGTGCGGCTGCCGGTGGGCACCGACAGGCTGACGTCCGTCAGGGCACGCTGGGCGCCGAAGGATTTGCAGAGTGCATTGAGTTCGAGGGCGTTCATCGGCCTGCCGTGCGTTTGGATTGGTGATAGAGAAGGCCGGTCAACGGCAGAGACAGCAGGATCATGATCAGCGCGTAGGGCGCAGCGGCGGCGTAGTCGATCTCGCTGGTCATCGCCCAGAAACCGGTGGCCAGGGTGCGCGTGCCGTTGGGCGCCAGCAGCAAGGTGGCGGTCAATTCATTGGTGATCGCCAGGAACACCAGCGCCGCACCGGCAGCGGCCGACGGTGCGGCCAGGCGCATCGTGATCAGCCACAGCGCGCGGCCTGGGGAGCGGCCGAGGCTGCGGGCCATGTTTTCCAGCTCCACCGGGGCCTGGGCGATGCCGGCGCGCAGGCTGACAAGCGCCCGCGGCAGGAACATCAGCAGGTAGGCGAGCAGCACGGTCATCGTGGTTTGGTAGATTGGCCGGGCGAAGTGGATGGTCACGGTGACCAAGGCCAGCGCCACGACGATGCCGGGCAACGAACTGGTGATGTAGTTGCAGCCCTCCAGGATGCGCTGCAAACGCCCCGGCGCACGGATCGACAGCCAGGCAATCGGCACCGCCGCGCAGGTGGTCAGCACCGCACCGGCAACCCCCAACAGCACGGTTTGCTCCAGCGCCGGCAACAGTTCGCTGAACTGCCAGACCTCGCGGCCACCGGCGAGCAGCCATTTGCCCAAGGTCACCAGTGGTACGCCGAGGGCCAATGCGCAGGTCGCCGCTTGCAAGCCGAGGGAGAGCAGGGTGGTGCCCGTGTCCAGCACGACGATGCGCTGTTCGCGGGCGCTGCCCGAGCCGACCCGTGCATAACGCGCATGGCCGCGTGCGGCGGATTCGACGGTGAGCATGGCCAGGCAACACAACGCCAACACCGCCGCCAGCATATTCGCCGCCGGGCCGTTAAAGGTGGATTTGAACTGATCGAAAATCGCCGTGGTGAAGGTATCAAAACGGATCATCGCGTACAGGCCGTATTCGGCCAGCAGGTGCAGGCCCACCAGTAGCGCACCGCCGCAGATCGTCAGGCGCAGCTGGGGCAACACCACCCGGAAAAACACCGCCCAGGGCTTGAGGCCCAGGGACTCGGCCACGTCTTCAATCGCGGGATCAAGCCGACGCAAGGTCGCCGCCACCGGCAAGTACAGAAACGGGAAATAGGCAATCACCGACACCAGCACACCGGCGGGTAAACCGTGGATCGACGGCACCAGGCTGACCCAGGCGTAACTGTGCACAAACGCCGGCACCGCCAACGGCGCGACCGCCAGCAACGACCAGAAGCGGCGGCCCGGCAGGTCGGTGCGCTCGGTGAGCCACGCCAGCGCAACGCCCAACAAGATGCACAGCGGCAGCGTGAGCAGCACCAGCAGCACGGTATTCGCCAGCAGTTCACCGACGCGGGGTCGCCATACCAACGCTTCGATCTGCGCCCAGCCGATTTGCCAGGACACGCCGATCACAAAGGCAATCGGCAGCAGTGCCAGCAACGACACCAGCACCGATAAACCGGTGACCCACGTGCCCCCACGGCTTTTGAACACGCCGTGAGGGCGTTTGCATGGCGCTGCGTGTGCAATGCCGGGGAGGGACGATTCAGGCAGCAATCAGAGCAGTCCGGCCTGGGTCATCAACTCCACCGCTTTCTTGCTGTTGAGCTTGGACGCATCGACCTTCGGCGCGTCCAGCTGTGCCAGCGGGGTCAGCTTGGGGTTGGACTGGGCGTTCTGGCCCACGGCGTATTCGAACGAGTTGCCGTCCTTGAGGATGGCCTGGCCGTCTTTGCCGGTGATCCACTTCACAAAGGCCTGGGCCTGTTCCTGATGCTTGCTGGAAGCCAACACACCGGCCCCGGAAATACTCACAAACGCGCCTGGGTCCTGGTGCTTGAAGTAGTGCAACTGGGTGTTCTTGCTGTTTTCGCCGGTCTTGGATTGGTCGACGAAGCTGTAGTAGTGATAGATCACGCCACTGTCCACCTGACCGGCATTGACGGCCTTGAGTACCGCGCTGTTGCCGCGATAGAGGCTGGCGTTGGCCTTCATTGCCTTGAGCCAGTCGAGGGTGGCGGCTTCGCCTTTCAGTTCTAGCACGGCGGCGACGATGGCCTGGAAGTCGGCACCGGCCGGGGAGGCGGCCCAACGGCCTTTCCAGCTGGGCGAGGCCAGGTCCAACAGAGACTTGGGCAGGTCGGCTTCTTTCAGTTCGCTGGGGTTGTACACAAACACCGTGGAGCGCGCGGCGATGCCGACCCACTTGCCGTGGGCCGGGCGGTAAGCGGCGTCCACCTGTTCCAGGGTGGTCGGCGCCACCGGTGCGAACAACCCCGCGTTGTCCACCAGCACCATCGCCGGCGAGTTTTCGGTGAGGAACACATCGGCGGGAGAGGCCGCGCCTTCCTGCACCAGCTGGTTGCCCATCTCGGTGTCATCGCCATTGCGGATCGTCACCGGGATGCCGGTCTCCTGGGTAAACCCTTCGACCCACGCCTTGGTGAGGCTTTCGTGCTGGGCGTTGTACACCACGATACCCACCGAATCGGCGGCATACACCTGCCCGGCGCCGACCAGGGCGGTGACAAGCAGGGCTTTTTTGACAAAGGACGGAAGACGGGTGGTCATGCGGTGAGCGCTCCGGATTTTTATAAAGGGTCGATTGACTCTAGACCAATAGGAATCATTTGCATGTTCGAGCGCGGCGAATGTAGAGCGGGATATGAGAAAAAAACGTCAAAGAAACGGTTAACAAATGTTATGGGGCCTGACAGACACGGCAGATCAAATGTGGGAGGGGGCTTGCCCCCGATGGCTGTGTGTCAGTTGTAGATGTAACGACTGACACACCACCATCGGGGGCAAGCCCCCTCCCACATTTTTTAACCGTGTTTCAGGCAGTTGATGGAGCGATCCACCGTGGTCTTGGCAATCTCCAGCAAGTGCCACACCGCCAGGATCTTCGCCCGTTCGGGGCTTGCCAATTGCTCACCGCAATCGAGCGCGGTAGCGGATGCGCTGTCGAGCAAGCTGGCGGTGTAGAGCAGGGCGTCTTCGAAGCTGAGGTCTTCGTTGACCGAGTGGAAGCCTTGTGTGGGCAGGTAATGGTCGATGGCGCGGTTGAAGGCGGCGCGGTCTTTTGCGGGGTCGATGGGTGGATCGGGTAGGACTTTATTCATGGTGAGATTCCTGATTGAGTTAGAAGCCGGCCCAGTCGCGACTAAACGGTGGGTGGCGGCTGTACGCAGGTTAGTCGACCGGCAAATCAGGAAAATCCGGCGCACCCGAAGGTGCCCTGCGCACAGCCACCATGAAACCTCATGGAGAACCATGCGCCTGATTAAGAATCCGAGCGACTAAACCCGATCACTGAATAGGCAGTGACGGACCGCAGACTAGCCATGGATTCCGGCAGGCACAAGGCGGTAGGGATTGTCTAGGAAACGTCCTGCAATTAAAAGGGATGCGCCTTGCTGGCCCTTTACAAACCATGACCAGGTGCCACGAACTTTAGATGGATGCAGATTCAAATGTGTGTGCGGTCTTGCCTGCGATGGCGGTGGGTCGGCCAATGGATCTGCCGACTGGCA
>NZ_QUZT01000085.1 GCF_004682045.1 Pseudomonas nabeulensis | reverse complement strand
GCGCTGGGTGGCGAAGCCGCCCCAAATCCATCCACCGCATTCTGTCTGAAGCACCGCGATACCAGGGTTTAGGGCGGCTTCGCCCCCCAGCGCGGGGCAAGCCCGCTCACTACAGAAAGCCGCTCATCTGCTGTTTCCTGCAGGCTGACCCACCGCCATCGCGGGCAAGCCCACTCCCACAGTTGGACTTGTGCCGGGCCGAGGAACCAAATGCACCTCCAGCCCCCTGTGGGAGGGGGCTTGCCCCCGATGACTGAGTGCCAGCCGCCACATCTGCAAGCTGACCCACCGCCATCGCGGGCAAGCCCACTCCCACAGTTGGACTTGTGCCGGGCCGAGAAACCAAGCGCACCTTCAGTCCCCTGTGGGAGGGGGCTTGCCCCCGATGACTGAGTGTCAGCCGCCACATCTGCAAGCTGACCCACCGCCATCGCAGGCAAGCCCACTCCCACAGTTGGACTTGTGCCGGACCGAGGAACCCAGTGCACCTTCAGCCCCTCCCACAGTAGATCTGCTTTTGTCTCTAAATCACATGCGCCCGCTGCAACTCGGTCAGGGACAACGCCTTGAGCTGCGCCAGCAGCGGGTCCCGTCGATCCCTCGGGTGCGGCAACGGCACCGCCAATTCCTGGCGAATACTGCTCGGTCGGTTATCCATCACCAGCACCCGATCACTCAGGTACAGCGCCTCATCCACGTCATGGGTCACCAACAACAACGCGATGGTGTGGTGTTCGGCCAATTGCAGCAGCAAATCCTGCAACTTCATGCGGGTAAACGCATCCACCGCGCTGAACGGTTCATCCAGCAGCAACACCTGCGGGCGTGAATACAGGCCGCGAGCAATGGCCACCCGCTGCGCCATCCCGCCGGAGAGTGCCTTGGGCAGGGCCTGGGCAAAGCCCTTGAGACCGACTTCCTCGATTAACTGCGCGACCCAGGCCTTGTCGTAGTGGTTGTCATCGCTGAAACCGATGTTCTGTTCTACCGTCAGCCAAGGCATCAGGCGGGGTTCCTGGAACACAAACGCAACTTCGCCATCCGGGCTGCGCAACTCGCCCTGGAAGTCCTTTTCCAAGCCCGCGACGATGCGCAACAAGGTGCTTTTGCCACAGCCGCTCGGTCCCAGCAGGCTCACGGCTTCACGGGGCTGCAGTGACAGGCGCACCTCGCTCAACACGGTGGTGCTGGCAAAGCTTTTGCGCGCCACGTGAATATCCAACAAAGCCTGGGTACTCATTGTCCCGCCCCCTGAAAGGTATCGCGCCACGCCAGACAACGCCGTTCCAGTGCCGCGAGCAAGCCATCGCTGACTTTGCCCAGCAGCGCCAACACAATGATCGCCGCCAACACGATATCCGGCCGTGAGGTTTCCCGGCCATCACTGAGCAGGTAGCCCAAGCCCTTGGTCGCCGCAATCAACTCCGCTGCCACCAGGAACATCCAGGCCAGGCTCAAGCCACTGCGCAATCCGGTAAACAGGCCGGGCAGGGCGGCGGGCAACAGGATGCGGCGGACCAGCCGGCGTCGGCTGAAACCATACATTTGCCCAACCTCCACCAGCTTGCGGTCGATATCGCGTATCGCCGCGACGCCGTTGAGGTACACCGGAAAAAACGCACCAATCGCAATCAGCACAATCTTCGAGGTTTCGTCGATGCCCAGCCACAGCAGCAACAGCGGCACCCAGGCCAGGCTCGGGATCGAGCGCAGCCCGGCGAATGTAGGCTCCAGATAAGCCTCAGCCTCACGGCTCAAGCCCACCCAGGCGGCAAATACCAGTGCCAGGCTGGCGCCAATGGCAAAGCCCAGCAGCACCCGGCCGAGGCTGGCGCTGATGTGTTTCCACAGCGCGCCTTCGGCCAGTTGAGTGAGGGTGACGGCGATCTCGCTGGGTGCCGGCATTTGGTACGACGGCAGCCAACCCACGCGCACCACGGCCTCCAGGATCAACAGGATCAGCACCGGCACGACCAGGCCCTTGAGCCGTCGTGGCCACGCACTGCGGTTGACCGCCACCGGCGCGGGCAGGGGCAATGCTTGGGTTTTGCTGGTCATCATGGCCCCCTTACTTGCCGAACGAGGTATCGATCAACTGGTCGATCACCTGGTCCACATTCACCCCGCGACGCACCAGTTCCTCAGACACCAGGATCGGCGCAGCGGCCTTGGACGACACCACGTCCTGGCTATTCAAGAACGGCGTGCTCAGGTCGGTGCGCGACAGTTGCAGCTTGGCCACTTCCAGTGGCAGGCCGGACTCATCGGCCAGCAGTTTGGCGAACTCATCCGGGTGCTTCACGGCCCAGTCGCGGGCCTTTTCGTACGCGCCGATGACCTTGGTGATGGTCTGCGGATGTTCTTTGGCGAACTTCTCGGTGACGCTCACCACGCCGTAGCTGTTGAAGTCCTTGTTGCGGTACAGCAAGCGCGAACCGGCCTGGATCTCGCTGGCGGCCATATGTGGGTCGAGGCCGGCCCAGGCGTCCACGTCACCTTTTTCCAGGGCGGTACGGCCGTCTGGATGTTGCAGGTGCACCAGTTCCACATCGTCCTTTTTCAGCCCGGCCTGTTGCAGGCTACGCAGGGTGAACAGGTACGGATCGGTGCCCTTGGTGGCGGCGATTTTCTTGCCCTTGAGGTCGGTGACGGTTTTGAGCGGCGAGTCCTTGCGCACCACCAACGCAGTCCATTCGGCACGGCTATAGACGTACACCGACTTGATCGGGCTGCCGTTGGCACGGCTCAACACCGCCGACAGGCTGGCGGACGAAGCGAAGTCGACACCACCGCTATTAAGGTACTCCAGGGAACGGTTGCTGCCCTGGCTCAATACCCAACCGACCTTGGACTGTGGCAAGGCTTGCTCGAGCCAGCCGAAGTGTTTGAGCACCAGACTCACGGGAGAGTAATAGGCGTAATCCAGATTGACCTGCGCAGGGTCGGCGTCGGCGGCAAAGCCCTGGGGTTGCAGGCACAGGGCGAGGGCGCAGGCCCCCAGCAAGCGTTGGGTAAACGGTTTCATGGAACAGCTCCAGGCAAGGCGTTGAGAGAAGGCATTTCTTATATTCAGAAAACTAGTTGGCATGTTCCATCATGCATTTAAGGAATATGCAGTCTCTGTGCCACCTGACCTGGGTGCCTGTTTACTGGAGTTCAGCGGGTCGATGGTGTAGTGGGCAAGGGCAGATTGTTGAACCACTGTTGCCAGGGCAACACCTCGCATATGTGTTTATGGAATAAATAAAGAGTTATATATTCCTTTTAAGATTCGTGCGAATGACGCACTTTGAAGGCCTGCGCATTCGTGCGGATTGACCCAACAGCCAAAAGGAAAGCCGACATGACCATCAAAGCGATCAACGTGCGCAACCAGTTCAAGGGCGTCATCAAGGAAATATTGCTGGGGGAAGTGGTGTCTGAAATCGACGTGCAAACCGCGTCCGGTATCGTCACTTCGGTGATCACCACCCGTTCGGTGCGTGACCTGGAATTGAAAGTGGGCAGCGAAGTGATTGCCTTCGTGAAATCGACGGAAGTGTCCATCGCCAAGCTGTGAACTTAAGTCAAAGGTGGAGGGAGACGTGCTGTACCTGTGGCGAGGGAGCTTGCTCCCGCTGGGCCGCGAAGCGGCCCCAGCTCTTTGTTTTAAATGACTGGGACTGCTGCGCAGTCCTACGGGAGCAAGCTCCCTCGCCACAGTGCGTGCTCCATCCGTTGTAACCCTTCTTCCAGCAACGCCCGTGGGCAGCCGAAGTTCAGGCGCACAAATTGCTGGCTGTCATCGCCAAACTCGATGCCGGCACTCAAGCCGACCTTGGCCTGTTCCAGAAAGAACTGTTGCGGGTCGTCCAGGCCCAGCGCGCTGCAATCCAGCCAAGCCAGGAAGGTGCCTTGTGGCGCATGCATGACCACGCCCGGCAAGCGGGTTTGCACCGCCTCCAGCAGGTAGTCGCGGTTGGCTTGCAGGTACTGCACCAGCGCGTCGAGCCATTCGCCGCACTGGCTGTAGGCGGCGCGGGTGGCTTCCAGGCCCAGGGGGCTGACGCTGTCGACCATGCCGCAGCGCGCCTGGTTGAAGCGCTCGCGGATCTCGACGTTCTGGATCACCGCGAAGCACGTTTTCAAACCGGCGACGTTATAGGCCTTGCTCGCCGACATCAGGGTAATGGTGCGTTCGGCGATTTGCGGGCTGAGGCTGGCGGTGGGGATATGGCGGCGGCCGTCGAAGCACAGCTCGGCGTGAATCTCATCGCTGATGATCAGCGCGCCGTGTTCCAGGCAAGCGTTGGCCACGGCGAGCAATTCTTCACGGGGGAACACCTTGCCGATGGGGTTGTGCGGGTTGCTCAACAACAGCGCGCCGGCGCCCGTCAGGGCATCACGCAGTGCCGCCAGCGGCGTCTGGTATTCGCCGTTGACCCACTCGAAGGGCACCTCGACTTTCGGCAAGTTCCAGTGAGACGGGGCCAGGCGAATCGGGCGGTAGTTGGGGGTTTGCAGCACCACCGGTTGGCCAGGCTGCACAAACGCGTGCAGTGCCATGTTGAAGCCAGGCTCGACACCCGGCAGAAACAGCAGGTCTTCGGGTTGTACGCGCCACGCGTACTTGGCCCACAGGTCGGCGACGATGGCTTCACGCACATCCGCACCGGCCACGCTATAGCCGAGAATCTGCTGGTCGAGGCGCTCGCGCAGGGCCTGCAGTACGGCGGGTGGGGCAGCGAAATCCATGTCGGCGATCCACATCGGCAACACGTCCGGCGGGTAACGGTTCCACTTGGTGCTGCCGGTGTTGAGGCGAGGGTGGATCGTGTCGAAATCAAAGCTCATGGTGGGCTCGTATCAGGGAGGCGGGCGCAAGAATGGCGCTGATTCTAGCGCCATTTGTTGAAAGGGTGGCAGCGGCTTCAGAAGCGGTCCAGGCGATATGGGCCGAGGGCCGGCAGGCCCGCACCGGTACGCTGCGAGTCTTGCAGGTGCCCGACCATTTCTGCCGTCAGCGCCGCCTGCGTCAACCCCAGGTGCTGATGCCCAAACGCGAGCAGTACTTTCCCCTCACACACCCGGTCGATAATCGGCAGGGAGTCCGGCAGTGATGGCCGAAACCCCATCCAAGGCGTTGCATCCTGTTGGCTCAAGTCCTCACGAAACAGCCCCTGGCTCAGTCGATGCAATTGCCAGGCGCGCTGCATGTTCGCCGGGCGTTCCAGGCCAGCGAACTCCACCGTGCCCGCCAGGCGCAGGCCGCCCGCCATGGGGGTCATGATGAACTTGCGCTCCAGCGACGTGACCGCGAAGGGCAGGCGCTGGTGTTCGTGGGGCAGCATCAAGTGGTAGCCACGCTCAGTGTCCAGCGGCACCTTTTTGCCGGTGAGTGAATGGGTGAGCTTGGCCGAATGAGCGCCGCAGGCGATCAACACCTGGCGGGCACGGAAGGCGCCCAGATCGGTGCTCAGCACCACGCCCTGTGGGTCAACGCGGCCCTCGTGTACCCGGCGCTGGATGAATTGCACACCACTGGCCTTGGCGGCAGTCACCAGTTCGCACACTGCCTGATACGGATCGAGAAAGTGTCCGGTCGCCGGAAAAAACAGCCCGCCCAAGAGCCTGTCGCTGAGCTGCGGCGCCACTTCACGTATCGCTTCACCCGACCAGAACGCCACCGGCACCTGCTGTTGCTGCATGCGCTGTTGCAACGCATCGAGGGCCGCACGGGATTGCGCCCGCTCAAACACCAGCAGCGAGCCGTCCTCACGCAATAAATCCGGCCGCTCGATGCTGTGCAGCAGGCGCTGCCACGCGCCCAGGCTGCCTTCGTTCAAGGCGCGAATACCCCCCACTGTGCGCTGGTAGCTTGCGGGGCGCAGGTTTAGCAGCAGGCGCACAAACCAGGGCAGGGCGCGGGGCAGGTATTTCCAATCCAGGCGCAACGGGCCCATGGGGTCCAGCAACATGCCGGGCAGGCGCTTGAGGATCGACACATCGGCAATGGGAAACACTTGCTCGGTGGCCAGGTGCCCGGCGTTGCCATACGACGCCCCCATGCCTGGTTCCTGCGCGTCCAGCACCACCACGCGCTGGCCTTGACGCGCCAGTTGCAAGGCACAGGCGACGCCGACAATACCGGCGCCAACCACTACGATATCGGGATCGGACATGGCCTAGGCCTCTCTCTGGCCATCAAGCAAGCGCCGCAGCAATAAGGGGTTGCCGTGCTGCAACGCGCCGGGCAGCAAGGCGTCGGGGAAGTCCTGGTAGCACACCGGGCGCAGGAATCGATAGATCGCCGCCGTGCCCACCGAGGTACTGCGTGAGTCAGAGGTGGCGGGGAACGGTCCGCCGTGGACCATCGCGTCACTGACTTCCACTCCGGTGGGCCAGCCGTTGACCAGCAAGCGACCGGCCTTGCGCTCCAGCACCGGCAGCAGCGCCTTGGCGCTGGCCAGGTCGGCGGCGTCCAGATGCAGGGTCGCGGTCAGTTGGCCTTCCAGATGCTCGGAGACGCGGCGAACCTCATCTGCGTCGGCACATGCCACCATCAACGACGCCGAACCGAAGACTTCGGCTTGTAAGTGCGCGTTGCTCAAAAAGTCTTGGGCCTGGGTGACGAACACATGCGCCTGGCCCTGGTTCGGGCCTTCTGCCGCCTGGCCTGTAGCCGCAACGCGAGCGTGTTTGCTCAAGGCGCGCACGCCCTCATCGTAGGCACTGTGAATGCCAGGGGTGAGCATGGTTTGTGCCGCGCAGCCAGGCAGGTGTTCGCTGATGGTACGGGTGAACCGGTCAAGTGCTGCCCCTTGGATTGCAATCACCAAGCCCGGGTTGGTGCAGAACTGCCCGGCGCCCTGGGTCAACGACGCCACGAAGCCTTGGGCCAGCGCTTCTGCCCGCGCTTCAAGCGCAGCGGGAAACAGGTACACCGGGTTGATCGAACTCATTTCCGCATACACCGGAATCGGCTCTGGGCGTGCCTGTGCTGCCTGGGTCAGGGCGATACCGCCGGCGCGTGAACCGGTAAAGCCTACGGCCTTGATCCGCGGGTCGGTGACCAGTGCAATGCCGACTTCGCGACCCGAACCGTACAACAGCGAAAACACGCCTTCGGGCAGTCCGCATGCCTTGACCGCTTGCGCCACTGCACGGCCCACCAGCTCACTGGTGCCAGGGTGGGCACCATGGGCCTTGACCACTACGGGGCAACCGGCGGCCAGCGCCGACGCGGTATCGCCGCCGGCGACCGAGAACGCCAGCGGGAAGTTACTGGCGCCGAACACGGCGACCGGGCCCAGTGCGATATGGCGTTGACGCAGGTCTGGCCGGGGCAGGGGCTGGCGTTCAGGTTGCGCGGTATCGA
Organism: Pseudomonas nabeulensis; assembly: GCF_004682045.1. Taxonomy (GTDB): domain Bacteria; phylum Pseudomonadota; class Gammaproteobacteria; order Pseudomonadales; family Pseudomonadaceae; genus Aquipseudomonas; species Aquipseudomonas nabeulensis. Next base: position 17,724 of record NZ_QUZT01000085.1, on the reverse strand, counting down.
CGCGCACATCCAGCCATTCACCCGCACGCACGGTACGGGCGAAGGTTCGCAACTGCCCGCACGTACGGCCGCGCTCGCCCTGGATACGCGCACGTGGCAGGCCGGTTTCGGCCACGGCACGGTCGATCAATTCATCGCCCAGTGCTTCGATTTGCGTGCCGATGGTTTCAAGAAACGTGGCGCGGGCCTCCAGTGAGGTCTCGCGGTAGGTATCGAAAGCTGTCCACGCCAGTGCACAGGCGTGCGCGACATGCTCGCTGTTGCCGCCCAGGTAGGCCGGCTCCAACGCTGCGTGGGTGGCGGGATTGATGGCCCGGATCGCTTCGCGATTGCCGGAAAGGGATTGCTGACCGATCAGCATCTTGCCCGTCAGAGTCATGGGATCGTCCTGGGTAAAAGAGGGGGTGGCCGCTGCGTAAACCGCAGCGGCGCGGGTACATCAGTCGACGTTCTGCTCCGCCGACCAGTTGGCGTACCACTGACGGAACAGCGTGTACTGCTGCTCGGCATAGTTGCGCTGGGCATCGCTGAGCACATCGGTCTCATTGAAGTGCAGGGCGTATTCCTGATCGCCGTTGAGCACCATCAGATGCTTGTAGTACAGCACCAGGTCGCAGCCTTCATCGAACGACGACAGCACCGCCAGCGCGGCCTCCAGCTCACGGGCCTGGCGGCGTGCCTTGGCATCGCCCTTGGCGGCCTTCTTGCTCAGGGCCACCAGTTGCAGTACCTCGCGGGGCAGGGCGTTGCCGATGCCGGTGATGGCGCCAGTGGCGTTGCAGTTGACGAAGCCGTGCACCACTTGGGTGTCGACGCCGACCATCAGGGTCACGTTATCGTCCTGGGACGTGATGTGTTCGGCGGCGTAGCGCAGGTCGGCACCGCCGCCGAACTCCTTGAAGCCGATCAGGTTCGGGTGTTCGCGGCGCAGTTCGAAGAACAGGTCGGCGCGGGTGGCAAAGCCGTAGTACGGGCTGTTGTAGATCACCGCCGGCAGATTTGGCGCGGCCTTGAGGATCGCCGAGAAATGTGCCTTTTGTGCGGTAGCCGATGCGCCGCGGGACAGCACGCGGGGGATCACCATCAAGCCATGGGCGCCGACCTTGGCCGCGTGGGCCGCATGGGCCACCGCTTCACGGCTGTTCACCGCACCGGTGCCGACGATGGTCGGCACGCCCGCCGCCACCAGGCGTGCCACGCCTTCCTGGCGTTCGGCCTCGGTGAGCAGCGGCCAGTCGCCCATGGAACCGCAATACACCACGGCGCTCATGCCGGCGTCGATCAGTTGGCGCCCCTTGGCCACCAGCTTGTCGAAGTCCGGTTTGCGCTGCGGGGTGCACGGGGTCATCAGGGCCGGGATGCAACCGGTGAAGATGTTGTCGCTCATTGTTCTAACTCCTTGGAACGTTCAAGTGGATGGGGACTTAGATGCCCCAGGCGAATGGGTCCTGGTCGTCGATCAGCAAGGTGCTGTCGGCGGTCATGTAGGCGCGGCCGGTGATGAATGGGCGGACGCGTTCGCCGTCCCATTCATAACGACCTTCGAATTGGCTGCCGGTGATGCTGGCCTGGATCCAGGTTTCACCGGGCGCGAGTTTGCCGTCGGCGGCCAGGCACGCCAGCTTGGCGCTGGTGCCGGTGCCGCAAGGGGAGCGGTCGTAGGCTTTGCCGGGGCACATCACGAAGTTGCGGCTGTCGGCGTGGGCGTCGTCGGCGAACAGTTCGATATGGTCGATCAGCGCGCCGTCGGCACCGTGGATGCCTTGGTCTTCCAGGGCCTTGAGCATCGCCCAGGTGTAGTCGGTGAGGGCGTCGACGTTGCTCATCTGCAAGGTTTTGCCGTGGTCCGAAACCAGGAAGAACCAGTTGCCGCCCCAGGCAATATCGCCCTGAACCTCACCGTGACCGGGGACGCGCACGCTGACGTGTTGGCGATAACGGTAAGAGGGCACGTTGCCCAACGTCACGGCGCCGTCTTCGTGCAACGTGGCCGAAACAGGTCCAACCGGCGTGTCGATCGTGTGCACGCCGGGCTGGATCCGCCCCAGGTGATGCAGTGACGCCACCAAACCGATGGTGCCGTGGCCGCACATGCCCAGGTAACCGGCGTTGTTGAAAAAGATTACGCCGCAGGTCGCCCCCGCGGTGACGGGCGCGCAGTACAGCGCGCCCACCAGCACATCGTTGCCGCGAGGTTCCAGCAGGCAGGCGCGACGCCATTGGTCGTGGTCGGTGCGCAGGCTGTGCAATTGGTCGGCGATGGTGGCGCCGGTCAGTTCAGGGAAGCCGTCGAGCACCAGGCGCGTGGGTTCGCCGCCAGTGTGGGAGTCGATCACATGCAGTCGCTTCATAAAACGCTCCAAAATCAGTGGGTGGCGGGTGTCAGTGGGGCGCCGGTATGGGGCTCGTCGACGGCTTCGCTTTCATCGGCCTCATGCTCCAGGCGAACCAGATGGGCGGGTACACCGGTCGCCGCGCCCCAGTAGTAGATGCCTAGTGCGCAGACAGCGACGACCACGGTGTCGAACGGATGGCTGATTACGCCGATGCCACCAAAGCTGCCGAGTTTGGACAGCAGGATGGTCACTGCGTAAAAACCGATCAGCCACGCCGACGAGCGCACTTGTTGCTTGAGATTGAGGTGCGCGGTGGGCACCCAGCGGGCGCACAACAGGTACACCACAAACATCAGGATTTGCAGGCCAAGCAGCCACGACACCGTGCTCCAGCCGGACCAGTACACGATCAGCGCGGCGATGATGAACGACAGCGGGCCCAGCACTGTCATGCCCTTGACCCGGAACGGGCGCGCCATGTCCGGTGCATTTCGGCGCAGCGCGGCAACAGTCACCGGGGCCACGGCGTAGCTGAGGATCAGCGCGGCGGACACCACATTGATCAGCGCTTCCCAGGACGGAAACGGCAGCGTCCAGAACACCGACAAACCAAAGGTCAGCCACAGCGCCGGGCGTGGGATGCCGGACTTCTCATCGATGCGCGTGAAAATCTTGAAGAACGTGCCGGTCTGCGCCCAGCCGTACACCACACGCGGTGTGGCGTTCATGTAGATATTGCCGCAGCCGCTGGGGGAGATCACTGCGTCGGCCACCACCAGGTAGGCCAACCAGCCCACGCCCAACGCCAGGGCGATATCGCGATAGGGCAACGCCAGTTCCTTGCTGATCCCGGCCCAGCCATTGGCGAGCATTTCGGTGGGCACGCCACCCAGGAATGCGGTTTGCAGCAACACGTAAATCGCCGTAGAGAGCAGCACCGAGAGGATCAGCGCGATGGGAATCGTACGCTGAGGGTTCTTCACTTCACTGGCCACGGAGATGATCGGCGTCAGGCCCAGGTAAGCAAAAATCACCCCGCCGGCCGACACCGCCATCTCAATGCCCGAGAGGCCGAATGGCGCAAAACCATGCATCTGGAAATTGGCCGGCTTGAAGAAGGTGAACAGCACGCCAATCACCAGCAGCGGCACGATGAACTTGAACACGCTGACCAGGTTATTGGCGATGGCGAAGGTCTTGACGCTGCGGTAGTTGAGGATGAAGAACACACAGAGCAGGCCGAATTGCACCAGCCAGCCCAGGGTCGTCGGGTCGCTGGAACCGGCCTTGGTCAGCTCGGGAAACCACGCCGCTGCGTATTGGCGCGAGGCGACCACCTCAATGGCCACCAGGCTGGAAAATGCGATCAGCGTGATAAAGCCCATCAGGTAACCCAGCAACGGCCCGTGGGAGTACACCGGGTAACGCACCACGCCACCGGCGCGGGGTAATGCAGCGCCCAGTTCGCAGTAGACAATGCCCAATAGCAGCACCGCGAAACCACCGATCAGCCAGGAGATAATCCCGGCAGGACCGGCGATGGCCGACACGTGGCTGGCCGCGAATAACCAGCCGGAACCGAAGATGGCCCCCAACCCGATAAAGGTGAGGTCCATCAATGAAAGCTGTTTCTTGAATTTGCCTTGACCTGACATAGCGTCGCCTTCTTGTGAGTTATTGGATAGGCATGCAGTGGCCCTAGAGTGAACTCGCGGAAGACGGCGCGATTGATGTTTTTTACCGGCAGTGATGACGAAATCAGCACAGTTTGCGTCGCTCGACAGCGGTTATGGCATGGTGCAATCTGCTACGCGTCGAGGGTTCAGCGAGGGGATAGACAGCCATGATGCACAGCGTGTTTGCGACCCTTTGCCGAGGGAGCGAGAGCATCGAGCAGTTGATGACCGGCGTGGCGCAGTTGTTGCCGATGCTCGACGTGATCCCCAATGCGGCGATCTTTATCAAGGACACCCAGGCGCGCTATCTGCTCGCCAACCGCACCCTGGTGCAGCGCTGTGGGTTGAAACAGCTGCAACCGCTGCTGGGCAAGACCAGCGCCGAAGTGTTTCCCGCACAGTTGGGCCCCGGCTATACCGAGCAGGACCGGCGTGTGCTGGAGGAGGGGTATGTACTGGAGGACCAGCTAGAGCTGCACCTCTACGGCACCCGCGAGCGCGGTTGGTGCCTCACCCACAAATGGCCGTTGTACAACCATAAGGGCGCGATCATCGGCCTGGCGGGCATCTCGGTGGACCTGCAAACCGCCAGCGAAACCCACCCGGCGTACCAACGCTTGGCAGCCGTCGACGCGCATATCCGCGCCCATTTCAATCGCCGCGTGACTTTGAGTGAGCTGACGCGCATTGCCGGGATTTCAGTGGCGCAGCTGGAGCGTTATTGCAAGCGCGTGTTCCATCTGACGCCTCGGCAGATGATTCAGAAAGTGCGGCTGGAACATGCGCATCGGCTGTTGCACACCGATATGCCGATTACCGAGGTCGCGTTGCAGTGCGGGTATACCGACCACAGTGCGTTTACCCGGCAGTTCAAAGCCTCGACCGGCTTCACTCCCCGGCAGTATCGCGAAGCCTGAAGCTGATGCGATACGGAGTGTGGGAGGGGGCTTGCTCCCAAATGTGGGAGGGGGCTTGCCCCCGATAGCGGTCTCTCTGAGTACATATCCGTTATTTGGGTAACGGCGGCTTATGGTTCCGCCCTTACGGCGGCTCACTTTTGAAGAGCGCAAAAGTAACCAAAACGCTTCGCCCCACCACTCGGCGGCTCGCCTAGGCTCGGCGTTCCCTCACTCCGGCTTGAATCCGTGGGCCGCCGTCATGGGCCATCCATGGCCCAGGATGGCTAACCCGGCGTCCTGCCGGGTTACCCACGGATTCAAGCCTGCGTTCGGCCAGCGTGGTTTAACGGGGCGACTAAGATCAAGATCAAAAGCCAAAGCCAAAGCCAAAGCCAAAGTAGAGCAGCGACATACCCAGGTCCCTAGTCGGCGGCGGCGTCAAACACTTCTTTGGACGCTGTTTGGTCAAGCACTCCTCTGCCAGTGCCACTCACTAATTTAACCGTCCCATCCGGGTGGATATCGACGCCGCTTGAGTTCGCCATAACCACTTTTACGCCGGGTTTTTTGAGGATATCCAAAAACGGTTGCTTGCCGTTGTGCTCCTGGCCCAAAACGCGGCCCATTCCGAAATTGGATGGGGTGTCGACACCGGCGACGAAAACGACCTTGCCTCCCTTGGCCAGGGAATGGTCGAGTTTGGCCAGTAGTGAATGGATGTTCCCGTTCAGACCTCCTTCCAGCAGGCTGCCGTTCAAATGCATCAACGTGCGTGTTTGATAGACACCGTCCTTAAGATCGGAAAGTACGGCCAGCGCCGAACAATGGGTCAAGTTACGCGTCGAGAGTATTGTGGTCAGGTCTCCAACGGTTTCGGAGAACCCCATCCAGACGTTGATCATTTCCGCCGGGGGTAACGGCCGCGGCACCGGAACAACAGGCGCCACCGCTTTGGGTTCGGTTTTGTAGCCGTGGGAATAGGGCTCTTTCGGCTCACGAATCAGCGCATCCAGCCATTGCTTGTTCGTGGGGCTCATGGCTGGGTCTGCGCCGGTTCGGATCACCCAGCCGTCTGCGGCCCATTTACTCATGGTTTGCTGCAGCTTCTGGGTGTATTCGGACGCTGGGCAAGCGATGCCTGCCCACGGGTCGACCACCCACGCGTCTGCCCACTGCGGCTCGGTGAAGTTGATGCTGCCCGTGGGCTTTACCGACGGGCCGCCGACCACGGTGAACGCGTGGCTGTCGCCGGCGAACCATTCGTAGGCAGGGCCACCGCTGTTGATGATGGTTTCCCGTGAAAGCGCTGCCATTTCTCCGCAATTTCCGGCACCGGATTTTACAAGCGTCTTTCCCGACAGCAGTGCGCGCGGGTTGCGGGTTTCGCGAAGCCAATTGATCACACTGATGGCGGCGTCTGCTCGTGCCTGGTCTGCTGCCGAACGCACTACGTTGCCGGGCCCAAGTCCGGTGGCTTGCATGTCTTTTTGTACCGCTTGCAGGGCCTGCTCTGCGTAGAACCGGTTCTGCTGTGCCTGCGTAAGTTCGTTGAAATTGGCGGGTCTGACCAATGTGCGCACTTCCCTAGGGTGCAATGCAATCTGGGCCTTGCCGGTCGCGCCGCGCTGCTGCAACTGGTAGGCGACTTCGCGTTTTTGTTCGGCGGTCATGTCGGCGCAGCGGGCTTTGAGCGCGTCGACATCGGCTTTGGCATAGCCAGCCTTTTCCAGGTCCTTGTACACCTCCTCAAGTTTGGGGAGGGCAACGAATGTATTGTCCATCGCTGTACCCGTTGGCGACTGGCGTACGTACAGTTTGTTGCGATAGCTTTTGGCGAGGGCTACGTCGAAATCCCGTGGCGTACATTTCAAAAATACCGCGTCAGGGTGTTTCAGGTTGTCCAGTTTCGCGTAATAGAACTCCCCCACGTCGGCCTCAACTACCAGGTATTTGGTGGCGTCGCCTGGGGTCGGGCTGGCAACGACCACACCGCGCACATCACGGCTGTCGTTGCACAGGTCACTGATGGGGCCGAGTTTGACCACACGGGTTTCCGTGTCAATGAAGGGATTGCTGGCGCCGTCGTAAAAGCCGAAATTCTTGTCGTTGACCACGCTGCCGCGTATGGCGCTTTTGTAGGTGACGGGCTCTTTGCGGGGGACCGAGACCAGTTTTTCACCATTGACCTTGTATAGGCGCCGTTCAAATACGCTGAAGCGATCTCGCTTTAGCAGTTGTTTGGCGCTCGGGTACAGACGCACATGCTCAAGGGCTTGCAGCTCTTGTTGCAGTTCCCCTTGCACGTCATCGACGGTGCGTGCAAAGCAGGCATCACTGGCGCCACGCTTGACCCTGCCAGAAGACGGCACGGGGCAATAGGCTTCGAATTGATCCAGTTCCTTGTATTCATCCGTGGCTTGCAGGTCGTTCATCACGCCCGGTGTCTTGGGATCGTAGCGATACACCCGGTCATCATCGATCACATCGAAACCATTGGCACAAGGCAGGGTGTAGGCGCCTTCCGAAAGTGGGGTCTCGGTGGTCAAGGCCCGGGTACCGTCGGCGAATGTCTCGGTACGCAGTGCAACGGTGGGCCTGACTGTCTGGCGAGTGATAGTTGGAGACGCGGGTGACGATTCAAACGGCAGCGCGAAAGAATCCTCGGCAACGCCTTCGTTCGCCCCCGTGACGGCGAACAACGTATTGACTGCGCCGTCAATGGCCGCCGAGACACCGTGCTGGCGCTCTATGGACGTATCGCCGGACGCAGCTTTCTCGGTGCCCAGCGCAAATTCGGCGAGGCCCGTGCCTGCGGCGACCGCCAGCACTACGGGCTCTCCAGCCGGCGCAAACTTGGCCAGCAGGCCCGCCGCGGCAGTCATGTCGTTCAGCCAGGTATCGCGGGTGATTTCGCTGTTGGACTTGATGGTCACATCTGCGTCGCTGGTCATGCGTTCTTCGGCAACGTCGGTCATGGCGCTGAACACATCACCTCTTATCTTTATATCCGCATCATCGATAACCACATGCTCCCGGTTGCTCCAATAGCCGAGGCCGATGTTTTTCAGGGCGGTGTCCACCCCTCGGCCGGTCGTCTGACTGCGGCCGAAGAACACGCCGACATCCCGCCAGAAGCTGTCGTCATCCTGGCGGTCGACAAGGCGAAAGTGCGACGCAAAGCGCTTGCGTTTTTCGGGATCGTTGCCTTGTTCTGCAATCCACTGATCCATTTGCGCGACGGAATTGAAACTGAGAAATGCCGGCTGATGACCGGGGATATACAGAATCTGCTGCCCACCCTTGAGCTTGTTCAGGCGCAGGATGTCGCTGGAAAGGGCGCCGTTGATAACCAGTGCATGCACGGAGGCATGGGACGCCTCGACGGGCGCTTCGGCCCTTAATTGGTCGAGGGTCAGCGGTTGCGTTTCATTCAGTGGCAAGTTGGCAGCCACCGCCGACAGGATATGGCGGTAGTCTTCCCGCGTCAGTCGGTGTTCCATTGGGATTTCTTGTCGTTCTGCGGGCGTCGCACTTTCGTAAGCCTTGAGTTGTTGGCGTGCCTGGTTGACGAATTCACCTTTGAGCGTGGCGCGATAGTCGAGGTTGTGGTGTTCCCAGAACGCTTCCAGTTGTTGTGTGAACCGGGCCTGAAAATCGGTATTCAATGCGGCCTTCATCAACTGCGAGGGCGCCAGGGGAAACTGGTTATGGGCGCCGTAGCCCGCTTTGCCATGGCCTTTGCCAACGGTGTACAGGCCCGAGAGCAAGTCCAGGTCGCCGGGAACCCGATCCTTTTCGTTGAAGTTTTTCAACAGCGCGTCCGGTAGCGCGAGGGACGAAGAGGGTTCCTGATCAGTGTGCTCCCAGCCGGTCGCTGTGGGGGCTGAAGTGGCTGTACCTTCAAAGCGGTTGAGAAAAATCTTGTCCGCGTCCACGGTCTGGCCGGTTTGCTCGAGGATGATCTTTTCTGCCCACTTTTTGGCTTCATTGCGTAACACCGGCAGGGCCTGGCCGGTGGTGAGCATCAGTTGGAGGTAGCGCTCCTTTTCACGGGTGGCTCGGGCTGTTGCTGCTGCGACCTTGTTCAGCGCTGCGTAGTGCGCGGTTGCAAGATGTTCATGTCGTTCAAGGGACTTGAGTGAGCGTGAGGTCAGTTGCGCGGCTGTGTCGGGGGCAGGGAAGTCAAAGCCGCCCTGGGCCTTCAAGGTGGCGAGCCTTGCTTCGCCGGGGTTGGGGGCTTCGCCATAAAACGCGCCGATCTGATCGGGTGTGGCGGTGAATCCCGGATTGCCTACCGGGCGAGCGAGCTGTTGCTCCGGCCCGGGAGCGATCACCTTCGCAGCGGCGATCAACGGGCTGGAAAGGGAGCGCCAGCCGGAATCATCATCCAGGGTGAACTGTTTGGTCTGGCCCTTGACGTTGGCCGACAGGATACCCGTCGTCGGGGTAATGACCACTGTAGCCGGGTCGATACCTTGGTCGCGCATCCATTGCGACACCACCGGTTGCTCCAGGTGGGAGCGGTAGAGCGTCAGCCAGGCACCCATCACCGAATGTGGGGGGACCTCGATACGCGGCGCCAGGAAGGGTTGCGGTTGCTGCTGTAACGCGCGGCGGTAGCCTTCGGCGAGCGAGGCGTCTGCAAGCAGCATGTTTGGGTTGCCGCTCGTTTCCTGTTGAAGATTGAGTAACTCGTCCCGGGTAGCCGGCAGGGGCCTGCCGGTGGCATGGAGGAACTGTGCAAGGCTGGTCGTGGTGCCCGCCGGGCTATGGTGCGCCTGGCTATAGGAGGAGCCTGGGCTGAGTGGCATCCGGGTGTCTTCAAGCGCCTGCTGCAGGGTTTGCTCGTTGAGTTGCCCTTCATTCATGCGGCCGATCAGGACCTGTAGCTGGTTACCCAACTGTTGACGGTCGTACGTATCACCGACGAGTCGCTGGTGCGTGCGTAGGGTGCGCAGGCCACGGGCTTTGTCGGACTTGACGCGTTGGCGCGAGGTGACTGGCGTGAAGGTTCTGTCGCGCCCCAGGGCGGCAACGACGTCGGGGTCGTTGCGGTCCACGTCGTAGAAAGCAAGGACGGTCGCGAGCGGCAGTGTGGTCTTGTAGCTGTCGGCGGTACTCAGCCAGCGGTTTTGGTTGCTGTCGATAAGGACGGCGGCAGCCATGGCCAGACCAAGAATTGCCGGTTGCTCTGCACTGCCCGTGTACTTTATTTCTCTATGTTGGTCGAGCGTGTACCAGCTGATTCTGTTGTCGCCAGGGTGAAAACGGACGCCGTTAGCCCGGTTCTCGTAGATAAAATCCTTGAATGCAGGACTCTGTACCGCCCGTTTGAATTGTTCGAACCACAAACCCAGGGTCGATTGCGGCGCAATGTGCAGCGGTTTGTCGTTGTGCCTGCAAAGCAGCGCCTTATGGACCTCGACGGCCAGTTCGCTGTCTGCTTTCGCGATGGCGGCACGGGTGTCAGGCCCAGGTTGTTTGTTCTCGTCACGGGGGGGCGTGGGGACCCAATGATAGGTGCCCTTGGTTCGCGCAGATGTAGGATCAAGGGATGGACCACGGATATCGTCCGAGATTGGTATGAATGTGTGTTTTGACGACAGGGAGATGCTCATGGGTTCGCCCTCTTACTCAGCTATGGAATGCGTACGCCAGTCGATGGCAACACCGGCAATGCGCTAGGTGAGTGGCGGCGGGGGGAGGGCGGTTCCCAAGTCGTGTTAGAGCAGGGCACTGCGCATACCACCTGTAGCACTGGCATAAGGCGTTCAAAATCAGCGGCGTATACCGCCCGATATATGGACGCATCCACCGCCTGCCTTTAGCGTGAAACCTCAGTCGTCAAACACGAGGAGACACCCATGGGGCGTTTAGCCGGTAAGGTTGCATTGATCAGTGGCGGGGCAGGCGGTTGTGGCCTGGCGGTATCCCAGTTGTTTGCCAGGGAGGGCGCCAAGGTCGCGATCCTGGACTTGCCCAGCAGCGACGGTGAAGCCGTCGCCGCGCACATCAATGCCGAGGGCGGCACCGCGTATTTCCTGCCGACGGACGTCTCGATAGCCGATCAAGTGCACCGTTCGGTGCGGCTCGCCGAACAGCGCTTTGGCGCAATCACCGTATTGATGAACCACGCCGGCACCATTGCTGCCGGGCCGTTCCTGGAAACCGCCGAAGCGGACTGGGACCGCTTGATGAGCATCAACGTCAAAAGCATGTTCCTCGTCACCCAGGCCGTGCTGCCTGGCATGCTCGAAGCGGGCGGTGGCAGCGTTATTTCTACTTCGTCCATCTCCGCCGTGGCCGGTACGCCGATGGAAGTCTTGTACTGCACCACCAAAGGCGCCTGCCATATGTTTGCGCGGGCGATTGCGGTGGAGTTCCGCGACCGCAATATCCGCAGCAACGCCATTTGCCCGGGGTTTATCGCTACGGCTCACGGCAAGCGCGAACTGGATTTGCTGCGCGGCCTGGGCGTGGATGCCTCCGACGCGGCGATCAGCGCCATGCAAGGCCGCCTGTGCGAGCCGTCTGAAGTGGCCAAGGCCGCGTTGTTCCTGGCCAGCGACGACGCCAGCTTCGTCAATGGCGCCCACCTGTTTGTCGACAACGGTTACACCGCACTCTGAGTCAGATAACTGACCGCCAATAAGAACAACTTCTGCAACACCCATCTGCCCAACAATAACTTTCTAAAAAGCAGAGGCTGCAATGGAACATATAGGCACGTATGTCATTTACGTCATCATGGTGTGCGCCGTCATCGGTGGGCTGGCCTCGGTCTTTCGCGCCGAATCGGAATTGGCCAAGGAATTCAACGCCGGCATCCACAGCATCGGGCCGATCTTTTTGCCCGTCGCGGGCATCATGGCCGCCATCCCGTTTATCGCCAGCTTTATCACTCAGCTGCTCGCACCGATCTTCCTGGCGATGGGCTCGGACGCCGGCATTGCCGGGCCGATCTTCATCGCCGCCGACCTGGGCGGCTATCAACTGGCCCATGCGCTGTCGCAAAGCCCGGAAGGCTGGATTCTCGGCCTGATCACCGGGTTTCAGTCCGGCTCCACGGTGATCTTCGTGATCCCGGTTGGCCTGGCGATGCTGGCCAAGGCCGATCACAAATACATGGCGTTGGGCATCATGGCGGGTCTGCTGAGCATTCCCATCAGCATCATCATGATTGCCATGGGCATCGAGTTGCTCGGGCTCGGTGTACGCCCGGACATCGCGACCTTTGGCGCGCCCACCCAGGCCTTGCATTTCGACCTGAGCATGCTGGTGCGCAACCTGATGCCGTTGATCCTGTTCTGCTGTGCCCTGGCTGCCGCGTTGCGCTACCTGCCCAACCTGATGGTGCAGATTTTCCTGCGCCTGGGCCAAGTGGTGTATGGCGCGGTGACGTTGGTGCTGGTGGCGTCCATCGTCGAGTACTTCACCGGTTTTTTCAGTTCGGTGTTCGGCACCTGGGGTTTTGCGCCGATCATCGCCGACAAGGAAGACCAGTTCCGCGCGCTGGAGATCGCCGGTTACGTGGGCATCATGCTGTGTGGTGCGTTCCCGATGGTGTATCTGATCAAGCGTTTCCTCTCGCGTCCCATCGAAAAGGCGGCGGCGTTGCTCGGCCTGTCCGCGGTAGGCGCTGCGGGCTTGCTGGCGGCCTCGGCGAATATCCTCGCGATGTTCCGCCTGGTAGCCGACATGCCGCCCAAGGACAAGGTCTTGGTCATCGCCTTTTCGGTGTGTGCCGCGTTCACCTTTGGTGACCACCTGGCCTATTCCGCGAATTTCCAGCCCTCGCTGATACTGCCGCTGATTATCGGTAAACTCGGCGGCGGCCTGCTCGGCATGGCACTTGCTTATTGGTTGGCGGTGCCCAAGGCCCTCGAACTCGGGGAGCAAGACCGCAGGGAGCGGTTGCCGGTGGGCACAGCCGAATTGACCTGACAATAAGCGTGGCAACCATGAGAGACGCAGACGCGAAGATGCTCTCGACCCTGATCGGTGCCGTGGGCACCGATCGTTTGGGCGCGTGCATCGATACAGCGCTGAGAAGCACCCTGGCCTTCGAGATGAGTTGCGGCTACCTGTTTCGCTTCAACCAGTCGCCGCTGTTGATCCACAACGGCTATAACCGCTCGGTGCCGGAAAACACCCTCTGCGCCTACCTGCGCGGCGGTTACTTGCTGGACCCGTTCTACGTGGCCTGCATCAACGATCACCCGGCGGGTGTGTGGCGCATGAGCGACCTGGCACCTGACTGTTTCTTCTCCTCGGGCTTTGCCATTTCCCCGGACCTGCACCCCTGCGTGTCCTCCGAACATGGCACGCAGATCGAAGAAATCGGCTTTATCGTGCCGGTGCAGCCGCGCGTCGCAGTGGTGTATTCGCTGATGCGCACCCTCAAGCATGGCGCGTTCCTGTCCAGCGAAATCAAGGCCCTGGAAACCCTGGCACCGGTGATCAGCGCCTTGTTGGAATTGCATTGCCGGCTCAGGCACAGCGATTTCTATTCCAGCGCGCAAAACTCCGATGCGCGCTCCGAGGATGCGTTTGTGCACATCCTGCAAGGGCAACTCACCGAAACCCAGCGTTATATCGCCAAGCTGATCCTGCAGGGCCACAGCAATCACTCGATTGCGGCGGTGCTGAATATCTCCGAAGGCACCGTGAAGGTGCATAAACACAACATCTACCAGCGGCTCGACATCTCCACCAACGCCGAGCTGTTTCGCTTGTTTATCGGCTACCTCACCGGGCCGGCCAGCGCCACGCTGGTTGGCTGAGATGCTCGGCAAAAAAGTCGGACAGGGCTTTGATCTTCATCGGCCGGCTGCGGGCGGAGGGCGTGACGAAATACAGCCCGCCCTTGGCCATGTTCCATTCCGGCAGAAGCACTTCCAGGCGCCCGTCGGCCAGGTATTCGCTGGCGATAAATTCCGGTAGCTCCGCAATGGCCAAGCCTTCGAGCAGCACCGGCAACAGGGCCTCGGAGTTGGTCACGCGCAAAGGGCCGTTGGGGGTCACATCTTCTTCACGGCCGTCGTCATGGGTAAACCGCCAGACCTGGCTGCGCGCACGATAGGCATAGCTCAGGCAGGGCCGGTTGCTGAGTTCCCGAGGATGGGCAGGGCGCCCGTTTGCCTGGAGATAGCCGGGCGCGGCGACCAGGTATTGGGTGACACCGCACAGGCGTCGCGCCACCAGCGACGAGTCGGGCAGGGTGGCGATACGCAGGGCGGCGTCAAAGCCTTCGGCGATCAGATCCACCGAGGCGTCCGACAGATGCAAATCCACTGTCAGCTCCGGGTATTGCTCGATCAGCCTGGGCAGCAGCGGCGCGACCCAGCGCACACCAAAGGCCATCGGCACCGCCAACCGCACATGCCCGCGTGGCTGCACCGACAGTTCACGGGCGGCGCTTTCCACCTCTTCGGCCTGGCGATACACCTCGCCGGCCCGGGCCGCCATGCTGATACCGAACTCGGTCAACGCCAGTTGCCGTGACGTGCGGTTGAACAGCCGCCCACCCAGGCGCTCCTCCAGACGCGCCACCGCCCGCGACACCGTGGGCACCGACACCCCCATCAGCCGTGCCGCCGCCGCGAACGAACCTTCCTCTGCCACTTTGGCAAACATGGCCAAGCCTTCGAAATCCGGGAGTTTGCTCATTTCAAATCTGCAACGATGAGTTTCAGATGATTCTATTTTGAAAGTTGCGCGCCGTCGATATGCTTCTCCCACACCGCAACAACTGACTTAACAGCTGAGGAACACATCATGGCTCGCAAACTTGAAGGCAAAATCGCACTGGTCACCGGCGGCACCACTGGCATCGGCCTGGCCACCGCCCAACGCTTCGCCGCGGAAGGCGCCCACGTCTACATCACCGGCCGCCGCCGCGTCGAACTCGACGCCGCCGTCGCCCTGGTCGGCAACGCTACCGGCGTGCAGGTGGACTCGACCCAACTGAACCAACTGGATGCGCTCTACGAACAGATCCAAGGCACCCACGGCCACCTCGACGTGTTATTCGCCAACGCCGGTGGCGGTTCGATGCTGCCCCTGGGTGAAATCACCGAAGACCATTTCGACGCAACCTTCGACCGCAACGTCAAAAGCGTGCTGTTCACCGTGCAAAAAGCCTTGCCGCTGTTGGCGAAGAACGCCTCGGTGATCCTCACCGGCTCCACCGCCGCCAGTGCCGGCACTCCAGCGTTCAGCGTGTATGCCGCGTCAAAAGCCGCCGTGCGCTCCTTTGCGCGCAACTGGATCCTCGACCTCAAAGACCGTCACGTACGCATCAACACCATCAGCCCCGGCGCCACCCGCACCCCAGGCCTGGTTGACCTGGCCGGCCCCGACGCCGCGCAACAGCAGGGCTTGCTCGACTACCTGGCTTCGCAGATCCCGATGGGCCGCGTGGGTGAACCGGAAGAAATCGCGGCTGCGGCACTGTTCCTGGCGTCGGATGATGCGAGTTTCGTCAACGGCATCGAGTTGTTTGTGGATGGGGGCCAGCAGCAAGTCTGAACCGGGTCACTTGTGGCGAGGGAGCTTGCTCCCGTTGGATTGCGCAGCAATCCCAGTCTAAAAAACTGGGGCCGCTTCGCAGCCCAGCGGGAGCAAGCTCCCTCGCCACAGTTACATTGCAATGCAACGAATGCCCCCCCACACCCCTCCTATGTCTACACGCTACTTTTCACGACCACGGGGACTGGGCTTATGACGGCGGCAGACAACAACCATGTGAACTGGCTGGTGGAACAATCGATGCTCTACGCAGCACGCCAGCGCGCCAGGCTTTATGCGGGCCAGGGCCGGTTGTGGCAGCAACCGTACGCGCAGACCCGGCCACGGGATGCCACGGCCTTATCGTCGGTGTGGTTTACCGCGTACCCGGCTTCGATTGTGACGCGCGAGGGTGGCACTGTACTGGAGGCGTTGGGCGATGAGGGCCTGTGGCATACGCTGTCGAAAATCGGTATCCAGGGCATTCACAACGGCCCGCTGAAAAAGTCCGGCGGGTTGAGCGGCACCCGGCACACGCCGACCATCGACGGTAATTTCGACCGTATCAGCTTCGACATCGACCCTGAATTGGGTACCGAAGCCCAGTTGCAGGCCATGACCCGCATGGCCGCTGCACACAATGCGGTGGTTATCGATGATGTGATCCCGTCCCACACCGGCAAGGGCGCGGACTTCCGCTTGGCCGAGATGGCGTACGAGGATTATCCCGGCCTGTACCACATGGTAGAAATCCGCGAGGAAGACTGGCCGCTGTTGCCGGACGTCGCCGAGGGTCGCGATGCGCAGAACCTCAGCCCATTGCAGGTCGATGCCTTGCGCGACAAGCACTACATCGTCGGGCAACTGCAACGGGTGATCTTTTTCGAACCTGGCGTGAAGGAAACCGACTGGAGCGCTACACCCGTCGTGATCGGCGTAGACGGCAAGCCACGTCGCTGGGTATACCTGCATTACTTCAAGGAAGGCCAGCCGTCGCTGAACTGGCTGGACCCGACGTTCGCCGCGCAGCAGATGATCATCGGCGATGCGTTGCATGCCATTGACGTGATGGGCGCGAAGATCCTGCGCCTCGATGCCAATGGCTTTCTTGGCGTGGAGCGCAAGCTGGATGGCACGGCCTGGTCGGAGAGCCATCCGCTGTCAATCACCGGCAACCAGTTGATCGGTGGCGCGATTCGCAAGGCGGGCGGGTTCAGCTTCCAGGAGTTGAACCTCACGGTGGACGATATCGCTGCCATGTCCCACGGCGGCGCGGACCTGTCCTATGACTTCATCACGCGCCCGGCCTACCAGCACGCGTTGCTGATGGGCGACACCGAGTTCCTGCGCCTGATGCTGCGCCAGATGCACAGCCTGGGCATCGACCCGGGGTCGCTGATCCATGCCTTGCAGAACCACGATGAACTGACCCTGGAGCTTGTGCACTTCTGGACGCTGCACGCCAACGACAGCTTCCTGTACCAGGGCCAGACCTTCCCCGGCAATATCCTGCGCGAACACATCCGCGAGCAGATGTACGAGCGCCTGGCCGGCGAGCATGCGCCGTACAACCTCAAGTTCGTGACCAACGGGGTGTCGTGCACCACTGCCAGCATCATCACGGCGGCGCTGGGGATTCGCGACCTGGAGGCGATTACGTCGGCGGATATCCAGCAGATTCGCCAGATTCATCTGCTGTTGGTGATGTACAACGCCATGCAACCGGGGGTGTTCGCCTTGTCTGGCTGGGACCTGGTAGGCGCGCTGCCGTTGGCTGCCGACGAGGTGGCGCATTTGATGCAGGACGGCGACACCCGCTGGATTCACCGTGGCGCCTACGACCTGGTGGACTTGAACACAGAGGCCGAACACTCTGCCGGGCACATGCCCCGTGCCAGAACGCTCTACGGCAGCCTCAACAGCCAACTGCAAGACCCGGATTCCTTTGCCTCGCAACTGCAAAAAATCCTCGCCGTACGCCGCGCCTACGACATTGCCGCCAGCCGCCAGATCCTGGTGCCGGACGTGCAGCATCCGGGGTTGTTGGTGATGGTGCACGAATTGCCGGCGGGCAAGGGCACCCAGATCACCGCGCTGAATTTCGGCGCTGCGCCGATCACCGAGACCTTGCACCTGCCGGACGTTGCCGCCGGGTTGGTGGTGGACATCATCAATGAGCGGGTCGAAGGGGATTTGACGGCGGAGGGGGAGTTCACCATCACGCTGGATGCCTATGAGGGGCTGGCCTTACGCGTGGTCAGCAGCACACCAATGCTGTGACCTGTGGGATGGGGCAAGCCCTAA
>NZ_QUZT01000084.1 GCF_004682045.1 Pseudomonas nabeulensis | reverse complement strand
TTGAACCTG
Source organism: Pseudomonas nabeulensis (assembly GCF_004682045.1). Taxonomy (GTDB): domain Bacteria; phylum Pseudomonadota; class Gammaproteobacteria; order Pseudomonadales; family Pseudomonadaceae; genus Aquipseudomonas; species Aquipseudomonas nabeulensis. Next base: position 25,212 of record NZ_QUZT01000084.1, on the reverse strand, counting down.
TAAATTGGTGGAGCTAAACGGGATCGAACCGTTGACCTCTTGCATGCCATGCAAGCGCTCTCCCAGCTGAGCTATAGCCCCTCATCGGTGAGGACGGGGCGAATCTTAATGGCGGTTTGGAAGTGTGTCAAATTTATTTTCAACAATTTCCAAAATTTTTTGCCGGGATAACAATCACTTACCGGCGAAACCCCGGAAAACCGGGGTTTCGTCGTTGCAGCAGGCTGATTAAGCGATAGCGCCCAACAGCTTTTCCCACTCTTTGTTTTCTTTCTTCGACACACCACCAAGCAAATCAAGGGCTTGGCGCAGACGGAAACGAGTAAGGTCCGGGCCGAGAATTTCCATCGCATCCAACACCGACACCGAACTGGCCTGCCCGGTGATCGCGGCAAACATCAGCGGCATGGCATCGCGCAATTTCAGCTCCAGGGATTCCACCACCGCCTGGATCGTCGCGGTGATCGCATCCTTCTCCCACTGGCGCAGGCTTTCCAGCTTCCACAGGATCAACTGCATCAGCTGGCGCACCTGGTCACCGGAGAGCTTCTTGGACTCGAACAGCTTGGCGTCCGGGTTCACGCCACCGGCAAAGAAGAAGCTGGCCAACGGTGCGACCTGGCTGAACGTCTCCACCCTGCCCTGCACCAGCGGCGCGATCTTCATCATGTACTCGGGGTTCAACGCCCACTGCTGCACACGGCTGGCGAACTCTTCCACCGGCAGGTCACGCAGCCATTGGCCGTTGAGCCACGACAGTTTCTCGATATCGAAGATCGGCCCACCCAGGGACACACGGGACAGGTCGAAGTTGTCGACCATTTCCTGCAACGAGAACTTCTCACGCTCGTCCGGCATCGACCAGCCCATACGGCCCAGGTAGTTAAGCATCGCTTCCGGCATGAAACCCATGCGCTCGTAGAAGGTCACCGAGGTCGGGTTCTTGCGCTTGGACAGCTTGCTCTTGTCCGGGTTACGCAACAGCGGCATGTAGCACAACTGCGGTTGTTCCCAGCCGAAATATTCGTAGAGCAGGATCAACTTGGGTGCCGATGGCAGCCACTCTTCGCCACGCAGCACGTGGGTGATGCCCATCAGGTGGTCGTCGACCACGTTCGCCAGGAAGTACGTCGGCAGGCCGTCGGTCTTCATCAGCACTTGCATGTCCATGCGGTCCCACGGGATCTCGACGTCGCCGCGCAGCATGTCCGGCACCACGCACACGCCTTCGCTCGGCACTTTCATGCGGATCACGTGAGGTTCGCCGGCAGCCAGGCGGCGAGCCACTTCTTCTTTCGAAAGCAACAACGCACGGCCGTCATAGCGCGGGGTTTCGCCACGGGCCATTTGCTCGGCGCGCATCTGGTCCAGTTCTTCGGCGGTGCAGAAGCACGGGAACGCATGGCCCATGTCCACCAATTGCTGGGTGTATTGTTTGTAGATGTCGCTGCGCTCGCTCTGGCGATAAGGGCCGTGCGGGCCGCCGACGTCCGGGCCTTCGGCCCAGGTAATGCCCAACCAGCGCAGGGCATCGAAAATCTGTTGTTCCGACTCGCGGGTAGAACGCAGTTGGTCGGTGTCTTCGATCCGCAGGATGAATTCACCGCCGTGCTGCTTGGCAAAGCAGTAGTTGAACAAGGCGATGTAGGCAGTGCCGACGTGGGGATCCCCAGTAGGCGATGGCGCGATGCGCGTGCGGACGGTGGTCATGGCGGGTCTCGAATAGGCGATAAAACAGAAAATTGAAACAAGGGGCGAATGGTAACAGCCTGGGTGATTTCTGGAAAACCGAGGCGCGGCCATCGGGGGCAAGCCCCCTCCCACACTGTGATTTGTGAACCGGGTCAAATGTGGGAGGGGCGGTGCGACGATTCGACTTGCCCCCGATGAGGCCGGTGAAGTCACCGCAAATCAAACAGCCAGCAACCGCTCCCGCAACTTGCCAATCTCATCCCGCGTCTGCGCTGCCGCTTCAAACTCCAGATCTCGCGCCAACTGGTACATCTTCTCTTCCAACTGACGGATCCGCTTGGTGATCTCACTCGGCGAGCGCAATTCGTTCTCGTACTTGGCGCTTTCCTCGGCGGCCTTGGCCATGCCCTTGCGCTTCTTGCTGCGCGAGCCCGGCACAGTGGCGCCTTCCATGATGTCGGCGACGTCCTTGAACACGCCTTTGGGCGTGATACCATTTTCCAGGTTGAACGCAATCTGCTTGTCACGGCGGCGCTCGGTCTCGCCAATCGCCCGTTCCATGGAGCCGGTGATGCGGTCCGCATACAAAATCGCCCGGCCATTGAGGTTACGCGCGGCACGGCCGATGGTCTGGATCAGCGAGCGCTCGGAACGCAGGAAGCCTTCCTTGTCCGCATCGAGGATCGCCACCAGCGACACTTCCGGCATGTCCAAGCCTTCACGCAGCAGGTTGATGCCCACCAGCACATCAAAGGTGCCCAGGCGCAGGTCGCGGATGATCTCCACGCGCTCCACGGTGTCGATGTCCGAGTGCAGGTAGCGTACGCGTACGCCGTGGTCGGCCAGGTAGTCGGTCAAGTCTTCGGCCATGCGCTTGGTCAGCGTGGTCACCAGCACCCGCTCTTCCACCGCGACACGCTTATTGATTTCCGACAGCAGGTCATCCACCTGGGTCAATGCCGGGCGGATTTCCACCTGCGGGTCCACCAGGCCGGTGGGCCGTACCACTTGCTCAATCACCCGTCCTGCGTGTTCAGCCTCGTAGTTGCCGGGGGTCGCGGACACGAAGATGGTCTGCGGGCTGATGCTTTCCCATTCGTCGAAACGCATCGGCCGGTTGTCCAGCGCCGAAGGCAGGCGGAAACCGTATTCCACCAGGGTTTCCTTACGCGAACGGTCGCCCTTATACATGGCGCCCACTTGCGGCACGCTGACGTGGGACTCGTCGATCACCAGCAACGCGTCGTCCGGCAAGTAGTCGTAGAGCGTGGGTGGCGGTGCCCCGGACTCACGGCCCGAGAGGTAGCGCGAGTAGTTTTCGATGCCGTTGCAGTAACCCAGCTCCAGGATCATCTCCAGGTCGAAGCGCGTGCGCTGCTCCAGGCGCTGAGCCTCCACCAGCTTGTTGTTGGCGCGCAGGTAATCCAGGCGCTCGGCCAACTCGACCTTGATACCTTCGATGGCACCCATCAGGGTTTCGCGGGGCGTGACGTAGTGGCTTTTCGGATAAAAGGTAAAGCGCGGCAACTTGCGGATCACCTCACCGGTCAACGGGTCGAAGGCCGACAGGCTTTCCACTTCGTCGTCGAACAACTCGATGCGAATCGCTTCCAGGTCGGATTCGGCCGGGTAGATGTCGATCACATCGCCACGCACGCGGAAGGTGGCGCGGGCAAAGTCCATGTCGTTGCGGGTGTATTGCAGGCTGGTCAGGCGGCGCAGCAGTTCGCGCTGGTCGAGTTTGTCGCCGCGGTCGACGTGCAGCACCATCTTCAAATAGGTTTCCGGGCTGCCCAGGCCGTAGATGCACGACACCGTGGTGACGATGATCGCGTCCTTGCGCTCCAGCAGCGCCTTGGTCGCCGACAGCCGCATCTGCTCGATGTGGTCGTTGATCGAGGCGTCTTTCTCGATAAAGGTATCGGACGACGGCACGTAGGCTTCGGGCTGGTAGTAGTCGTAGTAGGAAACGAAGTACTCCACCGCGTTATTCGGGAAGAACGACTTGAACTCACCGTACAGTTGCGCGGCCAGGGTCTTGTTCGGCGCCAGCACCAGGGTGGGCCGATTGATCTGGGCGATCACGTTGGCGATGCTGAACGTCTTGCCCGAACCGGTCACCCCGAGCAACGTCTGGTGGGCCAGGCCGGCCTCGATGCCTTCGACCATCTGGCGAATCGCTTCGGGCTGATCGCCGGCGGGTTCAAAACGGGTGACGAGCTGGAAATCCGACATAACGTACCTCGTGTAGCCACCACCCGCGAAGACTCACAGCGGATCGTAGGAAAAAAGCATGATAGCCCTAGAAGTGGTGGCGAATGTGACGGGTTTCAAGGCAATCGTCCTACTCGCCATTTACGATCAATGTTGCAATAAGACTAACGGTCAGCAAATAAACCGAAAAACTTGGCCGAAAAGCCGTTTCGGTTGTCGCCCTCGGCACTGATGGCCTCTATACTAGCTCCCCGTTTGTGCACCGCTCTAGTGCATTCGGCTGGAGCGCGACACGTCCCTCCTACCCCCCATAGAGCTGCCGCAAAAATGAGCCTGTTCTCCGCTGTCGAAATGGCACCACGCGATCCTATCCTGGGCCTCAACGAAGCATTCAACGCCGATACACGAACCACCAAGGTCAACCTTGGCGTGGGCGTTTACTGCAACGAGGAGGGGAAGATTCCACTCTTGCGTGCCGTTGCCGAAGCGGAAGCCATTCGCGTGGCGCAACACGCCGCCCGTGGCTACTTGCCGATCGACGGTATCGCTGCGTACGACAAGGCCGTGCAAACCCTGCTGTTCGGCGCTGAATCGCCACTGCTGAGCGCTGGCCGCGTCACCACCGTGCAGGCCGTTGGCGGCACCGGCGCGCTGAAAATCGGCGCCGACTTCCTCAAGCAACTGGTGCCCAACGCCGTCGTCGCCATCAGCGACCCAAGCTGGGAAAACCACCGCGCCCTGTTCGAAACCGCCGGTTTCCCGGTGCAGAACTACCGCTACTACGACGCCGCCACCCACGACGTGAACCGTGCCGGCCTGCTCGAAGACCTCAACGCCCTGCCACCGCAGTCCATCGTGGTGCTGCATGCTTGCTGCCATAACCCGACCGGTGTCGACCTGACCCCGGCCGACTGGCAGAAGGTATTGGACGTGGTCAAGGCCAAGAACCTGATCCCGTTCCTCGACATGGCCTACCAGGGCTTTGGCGACGGCATCCACGAAGACGCCGCTGCCGTGCGCCTGTTCGCTGAGTCCGGCCTGACCTTCTTTGTGTCCAGCTCGTTCTCCAAGTCGTTCTCCCTGTACGGCGAACGCGTGGGCGCGCTGTCCATTGTTGGCGAATCCAAGGAAGAAAGCGCGCGCATCCTGTCCCAGGTCAAGCGTGTGATCCGCACCAACTACTCCAACCCGCCGACCCACGGTGCGGCCATTGTTGCGGCGGTACTCAACAGCCCAGAACTGCGCGCCCAGTGGGAAGCAGAACTGGCTGAAATGCGCCTGCGCATCCGTGGCATGCGTGAGCAGATGGTGGCTGAACTGGCCAAGGCTGCACCGGGCCACGATTTCAGCTTCGTCGGCCGCCAGCGCGGGATGTTCTCCTACTCCGGCCTGACCGTTGAACAGGTCACCCGTTTGCGCAGCGAATTTGGCATCTACGCCCTCGACACGGGCCGCATCTGTGTGGCGGCGTTGAACCAGTCCAACATCGGCGCGGTCACACAGGCAATCGTTCAGGTGCTGTAAACCTGCCGGCATTGCACAGGAGGGGAAGCCGATGGCTTCCCCTTTTTTGTATCCAGCTCCTAGACTGAACCTTGTCCGCCCTTTTGCTGTGAGAGCCTTATGAGAAACGACGACCTGGACCTGCGTGCCGACCGTGACGAACTGGACGATTTTGTCCCGCGTGCGCCGCAACCCAAGCGCCAGAAAAGCCTGGTGTTGCAAGTGGCGCTGGGGGTATTTCTGGGTGGGTTGGCGCTGTGGTTGGTACAGATGGGGGCGACTGCCCTCATGACCAAACTGGCCATGGGCACCCTGCAATTCGGCGGCTGATCAAAATCAAAATGAAGATGAAGATCTAAATGTGGGAGGGGGCTTGCCCCCGATGGCGGTGTGTCAGATACAGATATATCAACTGACACTGCCTCATCGGGGGCAAGCCCCCTCCCACATTGGATCTACTGTGCGATCAGATCGCGTTCCTCCAGCAGCTTCACAAAGCTATTCAAGCTTTGCGAAACGGTCCCCCGCCGCCAAATCAGCCAGGTGTGCAAAATCCGGAATTTATCCGTCAGCGGCCACACACTCACCGCTGCAAACCCCGGCATGTTTTCCAACATGCTGCGCGGCATCAGTGCCAACCCCGCGCCAGCGCTGACGCACGCCAACATCCCGTGATACGACTCGATCTCGAAGATCTTGCCCGGCACCGCGCCATCCTGTGAAAACCAGCGCTCGAAGTGATGCCGGTACGAACAGTTCGAGCGAAAGGTATAGATGTTCTCGCCATTCACATCCTGGCCTCGGGTGATCGGCGCATGGTGCAGGGGCGCGATCACCACCATTTCTTCTTCAAACACCGCCACCCCTTCCAGGGTGCTGTGCAACACCGGCCCGTCGACAAAAGCGGCGGTGAGGCGCCCCGACAGCACACCTTCGATCATGGTGCCCGACGGCCCGGTGCTCAGGTCCAGTTCGACCTTGGTGTGTTTTTGGTTGTACGCGGCGAGCAACGCCGGGATGCGCACCGCCGCCGTACTCTCCAGCGAGCCGAGGGCGAATGCGCCCTGGGGCTCCTCCCCCGCCACGGTGGCGCGGGCTTCTTGCACAAGATCCAGGATGCGCCGCGCATAGCCGAGGAAGTTCCAGCCCGCAGGGGACAACCGCAAACGGCTTTTCTCGCGGATGAACAATTCCACGCCCAAATCCTGCTCCAGTTGCTTGATGCGCGTGGTCAGGTTCGACGGCACCCGATGAATCAACTGCGCGGCGGCGCTGATGCTGCCTTGCTCGGCAACGGCCTTGAAGATTTCCAGTTGCACCAGATCCAAGTCATTCTCCAATCGTGAATGTATTGCTTAATATTATTCAGTTTCCAGAAAAGAACCAACCCCGTAGGCTGAACCCCACTTACTCATTCAGCAGGACGGTGCCATGAACGCGACTACCCACGCTCTCTCGATCAACCCGGCCAACGGCGAAACCGTCGGCAGCTACCCGTACGAATCCGCGTCGCAACTCGACGCCGCCCTCGACCGCACCACCACGGCCTTCCGCACCTGGCGCCGCCAACCGGTGAGCCAGCGCGCCGAGCTGCTGCTGGGCCTGGCCGCCGCGCTGCGTGAGCAAGCCGAAGCCATGGCACAGATGATCACCCTGGAAATGGGCAAACCCATCGCCCAGGCCCGTGCCGAAATCGAGAAATGCGCCCAGCTCAGCGAGTGGTACGCGGCCCAAGGCCCGGCCATGCTCGCCCCGGAACCGACCCAGGTGGACAACGGCAGCGCCCAGATCGAATACCGCCCGCTGGGCCCGATCTTCGCCGTAATGCCGTGGAACTTCCCGGTGTGGCAAGTGCTGCGCGGTGCCGTGCCGACCCTGCTGGCCGGCAACACCTTCGTGCTCAAACACGCACCGAACGTGATGGGCAGCGCTTACCTGATCCAACAAGCGTTCCACAAAGCCGGTTTTGCCGAAGGCGTGTTTGAAGTGGTCAACGTCACCAACGACGGCGTGTCCAAGGCCATCGCCGACCCGCGCATCGCCGCCGTGACCCTCACCGGCAGCGTACGCGCCGGTATCGCCATCGGCTCCCAGGCCGGTGCCGCGCTGAAAAAATGCGTGCTGGAACTGGGCGGTTCCGATCCATTTATCGTGCTCAACGACGCCGACCTCGACGCCGCCGTGCAAGCCGCACTGATCGGCCGTTTCCAGAACAGCGGCCAAGTCTGCGCCGCCGCCAAGCGCCTGATCATCGAAGAAGGCGTGGTCGAAGCGTTCACCGCCAAGTTCCTCGAAGCCAGCCGCGCCCTGGTGATGGGTGACCCGACATCGACCGCCACCTACATCGGCCCGATGGCCCGCTTCGACCTGCGTGACGAGCTGCACGGTCAGGTCCAGGCCACCCTGGAAGAAGGTGCGACCCTGCTGCTGGGTGGCAATAAGGTTGCGGGCGCCGGCAACTACTATGAGCCGACCGTCTTGAGCAACGTCACCGACCAGATGACCTCGTTCAAACAGGAACTGTTCGGCCCGGTGGCCTCGATCATCACCGCTCGCGACGCCGACCACGCCGTGGCGCTGGCCAACGACAGCGAGTTCGGCCTCACCGCCAGCATCTTCACCACTGACGCAGCGAAGGCACGGGACATCGCCAATCAGCTGGAAACCGGCGGGATCTTCGTCAACGCGTTCAGCGTGTCCGACCCTCGGGTAGCGTTTGGCGGGATCAAGAAAAGTGGCTTTGGCCGCGAGCTGTCGCACTTCGGCGTACGGGAATTCTGCAACGCGCAGACGGTGTGGCTGGATCGCAAATAATATCCCCAAACAACACACATCCAATGTGGGAGGGGGCTTGCCCCCGATAGCGGTGGATCAGCCAGCAACTATGCAGCTGAAACACCGCCATCGGGGGCAAGCCCCCTCCCACATTTTGATTGGCGGTGTTTTCAAGCGCGCCAATCGACTACCATACCGCGCCGGTTCCCAAACGGGACTAATAGGGAATCCGAAATCGGAACTGCCCCCGCAACTGTAGGTGCTGAGCCTGCTCCACACTGCCACTGGATCATCTCCGGGAAGGCCGGAGCCTGGCGACGACGCATCAGTCAGGAGACCTGCCGGCCCAAGCTCAATCACTAACCGGCGGGGTGTCCGGGAAGGACATTCTTGCCGGCCTCTATCCCAGCGCTCGAGAGTGTATTTCCGAATGGCACGTACGCTTCACTCGGAGATCGCCCCATGCTGCCACGCGTTACCGCCCTGCTCACCGGCCTGGGCTTCTGCGCCCTGGCCCACGCCGCGCCCACTCAGTACCCGCTGACCGTGGAAAACTGCGGCAGCCACGTCACCTTCCCCCAAGCCCCCGAGCGCAGCGTGACCATCGGCCAGGCCGCCACCGAGATGCTCTACGCCTTGGGTGTGGGCGATAAAGTGGTCGGCACCTCGTTGTGGTTCAACAGCGTACTGCCGCAGTACTCAGCACAGAACGCGCGCATCGAACGCCTGGCCAACAACGAGCCCAGCTTCGAAGCCGTGATCGCCAAGCGCCCGCAATTGGTGGCCGCCGAGCTGGAGTGGGTAGTCGGGCCCCAAGGTGTGGTGGGCACCCGCGAGCAATTCCATGAGTTGAAAATCCCCACCTACCTGCTGCCCTCCGACTGCGAAGGCAAGGACAACCTGGTGGGCGCCGACGGCACGCGCCTGGAGCCGTTCCGCATCGAGACCCTCTATAAAAGCATCCGCCAACTGGCCGAAATCTTCGACGTGCAGGCTCGCGGCCAACAACTGAACGATGACCTCAAGGCGCGCCTGGCCAAGTCTGTCGCCACCGTGCAGAGCAAGGGCCTCAAGCAGGCCAGTGCGCTGGTGTGGTTCTCCAGCGCAGAGATGGCCAGCGACCCTTACGTGGCCGGGCACAAGGGCATTCCGGAATTTATGCTGGAGACCCTCGGCCTGCACAACGTGGTGCAATCGGATGAAGAGTGGCCCGCCGTCGGCTGGGAGACCCTCGCCAAAGCCAACCCCACTTTTATTGTGATCGCGCGCATGGACCGCCGCCGCTACCCCGCCGACGACCATGAAAAGAAACTCGCCTTCCTGCGCAGCGACCCGGTTACCCGCAACATGGACGCGGTGAAAAACAACCGCATCATCATCCTCGACGCCCTGGCGCTGCAGGCCAGCATCCGCACGATCGACGGCCTTGAACAACTGGCCTCGGCCATCGACGGCTACGACCTGCACCCATGACCCGTACCCTGCTCGCCCTCGCCCTGCTGCTGATCGCCGTACTCGCCGGCGTGGCCATCGGCGAAACGTCCATCTCGCCCCAGGTGGTGCTCCAGGTGTTGGCCAACAAACTGTGGGCCGCCGGGTACGTGCTGGACCCCATCGACGAAGGCGTGGTGTGGAATTACCGCCTCACCCGCACCTTGGTTGCCGCCGCGTGCGGTGCCGGGCTGGCGACCTGCGGGGTGATCCTGCAGTCGCTGCTGCGCAACCCGTTGGCCGATCCGTACCTGTTGGGCATCAGCGCCGGCGCTTCGACCGGCGCGGTGTTGGTGGCATTGATGGGTGTGGGCGGCGGCTTGGTTTCGTTGTCGGCCGGTGCGTTTGTGGGGGCGATGGCGGCGTTTGCGCTGGTGATTTTGTTGGCGCGGGCCAGCGGCTCGTCCAGCGGCACCGGGCAGATCATCCTGGCGGGCATTGCCGGTTCGCAGTTGTTCAATGCACTCACGGCGTACCTCATCACTAAATCCGCCAGCTCCGAACAGGCGCGCGGCATCCTGTTCTGGCTGCTGGGCAACCTCAGCGGCGTGCGCTGGCCGTCGGTGTGGCTGGCGGTGCCGGTGGCGCTCGTGGGGCTGGCGGTGTGCCTGTGGCATCGGCGGGCGCTGGATGCGTTTACCTTTGGCAGCGACTCGGCGGCGTCCCTGGGGATCCCGGTGCGGCGTGTGCAGGTTGTGCTGGTGGCGTGCGCAGCGTTGGTGACAGCGGTGATGGTGTCGATTGTCGGCTCCATCGGCTTTGTCGGGCTGGTGATCCCCCATGCCGCGCGCCTGTTGCTGGGCACCGGGCATTCGCGCTTGCTGCCGGCCAGTGCGTTGGGCGGCGCGTTGTTTTTGATTGCCGCCGATGTACTGTCGCGCACGCTGATCAAAGGCCAGGTGATTCCGGTAGGCGTGGTGACCGCGCTGGTCGGCGCGCCGGTCTTCGCACTGATCCTGATCGGCCGGAGGAATGCGCGATGACGGTTCTGAGTTGCTCCGGCCTGGGCTTCAAGGTGCGCGACGCCGAGTTGCTGCGCGATATTCATCTGGACGTAGCCCTGGGCGAAACCCTCGGCATTGTCGGGCCGAACGGCTCCGGCAAATCCACCTTGCTCAAGCTGCTCGCCGGGCTGCGCACGCCCGCGTCCGGCCATGTACTGCTGGGCGGTCAGCGGCTGGGGCAGTTATCACGCCGTGCCATCGCGCAGCAACTGGCGGTGGTGGAGCAACAGGCCGACACCGACGACGCCATCCGCGTGTTCGACGCCGTGGCCCTGGGGCGTACACCGTGGCTGTCGGCACTGAGCCCCTGGTCCGCCGATGACGACGCCATCGTGCACCAGGCCCTGCACGACGTGGACGCCACCCACCTGAGCCATCGCGCCTGGCGCAGCCTTTCGGGCGGCGAGCGCCAGCGGGTGCACATCGCCCGGGCACTGGCGCAAAGGCCGCAGATTTTGTTGTTGGATGAGCCGACCAATCATCTGGATATCCAGCATCAGCTTGGGATTTTGAAGGGGGTGCAGGGGTTGCCGGTCACGACGCTGATCGCTTTGCATGACCTGAACCAGGCGCTGACGTGTGATCGGCTGGCGGTGCTGGATCGCGGGCGGTTGGTGGCGTTGGGTAAACCGCTGGAAGTGCTGACGCCGCAGCGCTTGCAGGAGACGTTCGGGGTGCAGGCGCATTACCTGACAGACCCGTTCGACGGCGCCCAAATCCTGCGGCTGCGCCCAATCTAAAGCCTACAACAGTTCAAATGTGGGAGGGGGCTTGCCCCCGATGGCGGTGTGCCAGCTATATGCTTTCTGGCTGACACACTGCTATCGGGGGCAAGCCCCCTCCCACATTTTGACCTCCTGTGTCTTCGAATTCACAGCGGCCGTTGCATGTGAGTTGTCTGCCAAACCGGGTCCGCCTCTACATCCACCACCTCAAACCCCTGCCTCATCCAAAAATCAATCGCCCCCGGCAAGAACGGATGGGTATGCAGGTACATCACCTCTACCCCGTCCGCTTGCGCCAGCGCTTCCAGCGCACGGTACAACTGCCCCGCCAAACCAAAGCGACGAAACGCCGGCAGCACAAACAGGCGCACCACCTCCACCGTCTTGCGGCCTTGGTAATCGAGCTGGGGGAAACGGTGGTCGTAAGGCAGGTAACCGATCGCCGCGACGATCTGGCCGTCATTGCGGGCGACCAAGAATCGCCCGGCGCCGTGAAGGTAAGTGGCCTCGAATTGCGCGAGGTCATCCGGCATGCCAGCGGCACTGAGCTTGGGGAACAACGCCGCGCGGGCCTGTAGGACAAAGGCCAGTACCTCAGGTACGTCAGCGGGGTTAACGGGTTGAATTATCATCGGCACACTTGTTGGGTTATCCACCCACGACTGTAAGCCAAAACCCTCGTCGCCATCCCCACCGGAAAATGAATAAACCCATGCGCCGCCTCCGGCACCCGATGCACCTGCGCGCCAGGCCAACGCTCGGCCATCAACAGCGTGTCGTCCTTGAGTGGGTCCAACTCACCCACAAACATCAACGCCGGGGGCAGACCATCGAAGTCGCCATACAGCGGTGATAAAGGTGGCTGCCGACGCGCTTCATCACTCAAACCCGGCGTGAGCATGCGCAACGCCTCGACCATCCCCGGCCCATCCAGCAACAAGGTATCCGGCCCGGCGGTGCGTACGCTGGGTGTGCCAGTGAGGTCGTAGACGCCGTAATACAACACCGCGCCGCTCACTCGCTTGAGCAGCTCAGGTGATTGTTTCAACGCCAACAACGTCGCTGCGGCCAGATGCCCGCCCGCCGATTCGCCGACGATGATCACCGGCAAGCCTGCAAACTCCTCGGCGCTGAGCAACCAATGCGCAGCGGTGAGGCAATCCTCCATCAAGCCCTCAACGGGCGTGTCGACCGCCAGCCGATAATCCACCGACACCACGGCCACGTCGCAGGTGTTGACCATGCCCAGGTTGAGGTCGTCGTCCATCTGCGCATTGCCGATCACCCAGCCGCCGCCGTGGATATCCAAGACCACGCCCTTGGGTTTGCCGCTGGGGCGCAGGATACGCACCGGCACTGTACCTGCGAGTGTGGTTTCGGCCACGGGGGCTTTTTTTACCGCTTGGCTGACGCACAATAGCGCCTGGATCAAACGCGGCGTCACACGATTGCGGATTTTGAAACGCGGCATCCACGCCAACTTCTTATTGAAGCGGCGCATCTCGGCCAGTTCCGCTTCGCTGGCCGGCCAGAGGGTGTGAGCCATCAACGGTTATTCCGCAAAATCGAGAAGTTCAGCGCCGCCGCCACACACAGCCACGCCAGATAAGGGAACAGAATCAAGCCGGTGATCAAGTCCAAACGCACGGCCAACACCACCATCGCCGCGACGGTCAGCCACAACACCGCGAGAATGATCATCCCCGCCAGGATGCGATGGGCGCCGAAGAATACCGGTGTCCACAACGTGTTCAAGGCAATCTGCGCGGCCCACAGCGCCAGTACGGGTTGGCTGTCGGGGATCAGGCTGAGGCGGTAACCGGCCCAGGCCAGCAGCAGGTAGATGATCGTCCAGGCCACTGGGAACAGCCAATTGGGCGGGGTGAAGCTGGGTTTGACGAGGGATTCATACCAGGCGCCGGGCTTGAAGAGCATGCCGGTGCTGGCAGCGGCGGCGCAGGCGAGCAGGAAGATAAAGAAGGTCATGGTCGGTCCTTGGCGGGGTGTTTTAGCTTGGAGGTGGGGTGCCCGGGTAAAAGTTCACTGGCCTTGGGTGCGATGTTGCCTGGGTGACCGTCATCGGGGGCAAGCCCCCTCCCACATTTGAATGTATTCACAAATAGAAATGTGTGAACCCAATCCAAGGTGGGAGGGGGCTTGCCCCCGATGGCGGCCAAGAAATCACCCAACTATCTTGAGCCAAGGCCACCGCGCCTGATAACTCCTGGCCTTTTGCTCAAACAACACCGGCTCTGGATGCAGCGGGTTGATACGCAAAACACCCCGCTCCACATCCTCCAATCCATACGGCGCATACACCTCCCCCGTCGCCACTTCCAACCCGATACAGGTGCCCGCCACCAAGTAGCGATCAATCCCTTGCCTGGCCGTGCGCAACTGCGGATAAGGCCGACCAAACCGCTGTTGATACCAAAGATGCACCCGCGCCTGGTTCTTCACTTCGACATTCACACCCAGGTCGCGGAATAAATCCTCAGCCGCACGAATCACCACGTCCTCAGCCTCGTAGGACAGGTCGGTGTCGAAATAGAACACGTCGTAGTCCTTCACCCCCTGATCAGCAGGCCAACCCGACTGATGATTCCACACCGCCTGGAACAGACAGCCCGCCGTGAGAAAGCACTGCTCCAACCCCAACGTCGGCAAACGTGCGGTGATCTCGGCGTTGACGGGGTTGGCCATGGCCAGTTCAAGCAAGGTGTCGACGGTCAATGTCATGGGCAGTCCTGGGATAGGTCGCGAACTCGAACCGCCGACATTACACGACTCTTTGAAGGGTTTTGTGACGCAAAAATTTCGATACACTTCGCCCCGGGCAAAATTAACGGCCCCAATCGTCAAGGATAAAACGATGCGAATCAAAGCCATGGCCTTCGTCGCCACCAGCACCCTGTTCCTCACCGCGTGCAGCGAAAGCCCTTCCGACACGGACATCCAAGCCGCCCTGCAACCCCGACTGGAAGGGGCTTCCTGCATCAAGGCGCCAATGTTCAAAACCTTCCCGGTCACCCTGGGTGAGAGCTTTACCCGTGACGTCTCCAAGGGCAACGCACCGGCCTTCGATGCGCTGGTCGCCGCAGGCCTGCTCACCAAGGACGGCCTGACCTACACCCTCACCGAAGCCGGCACCACCGCCCACTCGGCAGACGCTTCGGGGTTCTGCTACGCCCAGGGCTATGAGATCGCCAAGATCCACAGCACCGACGTCAACACCGACCAGATGGGCCCCGCCGTGGAAAAATCCTGGCTGGTGACCGTGGACATTCGCCAGAAGTCCGTTGCGGCCTGGGCGAAAAATCCGGCGCTGGAGAAACTCACGCTCCACCCGGAAAGCCTCACCGACACGCCGGAGACCTACCACGTGACCGTGGGTCGTATTAAGGGCAAGGAAGGTGTGCAACTGATCGATCCACGCTTTTCGATCTCCCACGGTTTCAGCGTGAGCCAAGGCTTCTAAGCCAGAACTGTGGCGAGGGAGCTTGCTCCCGCTGGGCTGCGCAGCAGCCCCAAAACCGGCCAACGCGGTTTACCGGGTAAAAGCAGAGGGCCGCTTCGCGCCCCAGCGGGAGCAAGCTCCCTCGCCACAGAAGCTCCGCGTTCTGCCGTTACGAGCAACTAGCCTTTCAACTCGGCGGCCCGGTGGGTCGCCGCGTCGTCATACGCCACATACAACGACTCGGCGATCTGGCTTTTAATCGCCTTGGACGCCTCCAACCCCAACACAAAACCTTCAGCCTTACCGCCAGCGCGGTTGAGGTCTTCGTGGGTGGCGGCGCCGGTGATGGCGTCAAGCAGCTTGCTAGCGTGTGGGCCTACGCCTTTTGGGAGGCTGATTTGGTCGATGGACATGAGCGATACCTAATAAGAGAGACATCGGTAGCGCGTGTAACCACTGCCGGGGCTGCATGGTAAACCCATATGCCCCTCAATCGGCGCCCATCATCTCCACGACCAGATCGGCCAGCGCCCGCAACCTGTCCATTTGCCGCATATCCTGGTGATAGCCCATCCAGATATCCCGACTCGGCGGCGGCTCCTCGACCTCAAGCAAACTGAGCGCCGGCAGTTGATCACCCAGTGCACGGGGCAGTACAGCCACACCCAGCCCCTTGGCACACATTTGCGCCTGCACCGTGCGACTGCTGCTGGTGAAGACCGCTTGGCCCTGTGGAAACCGCTGCGTCAGCCAACGCACATCCGGGTAATGCGCCTGGGCCGTGTTCATGGTGATCAACCCTAGGCCCTCGCCCTGCGTCGCTGGCGAAGCCATCCCGGCGGCGCCGTACAAACCGTAGCTGATCGTCGCCAGCCGGCGCTGAACGATGTCGGGTTCGGTGAACGGCACGATACGAAACGCGATATCGGCCTCCCTGCGCGAGAGGTCAAACAACCGGTGCCCCGCCATGATTTCTGGGACGATCAGCGGGAATTGCCGCGACAACTCATGCAGCACCGGCGCCAGCACATAACCGGCGAACCAGTCCGCGCACGCGATGCGCAACAGCCCTTGCGGTTGATCGTCGCCCGCCAGACAACGCTCGATGCCCAGCGCGCTGCGCTCCATGTCTTGCGCCAGGCACAAGATCTTTTCACCGCAGTCCGTCAACACCAGCCCTTGCCCGGTACGCCGGAAAAACACCTGCCCACTGGCTTGTTCCAGCACGTGCAAACGTCGCCCTACCGTGGGATGGCTCACCCCCAATTGCTTGGCAGCGGCCCCCAGTGAACCGCTCCGCGCAATCGCGAGAAAGACACGCACGTCATTCCAGTCCATGGGCCACCCTCGTACAAAAATGAACAACGAGGTTGCAGCAATGGCAGTCCCATCGCAACCACCTGCCTCGCACACTAGGCCCTACGCATTTGTGCACAACAGCAAACACGGGGTTCGTGGATGAACATTGGATTTATTGGGGTTGGCAGCATGGGCCGGGCGATCATTCCGGTATTACTTGCGGCAGGCCACCGGGTTGCTGCGTGGAATCGCAGCCCTGAAACGCTGGCAGATTTACCGGGCGTGCAGACGCTCGCAACCCCGGCGGCGGCGTTTGAGCAAGCGATCGTCATCAGCCTGCTGGCGGATGATCACGCCGTACGTGAGGTGCTGCTCACCTGCGGGGCATTGGAGATGGCAGGCAAGTCCTGCATTCATATCGTGATGTCGACGCTATCGCCCCAACTGATGAGTGAGCTGCAAACGCAGCACCATGCACTGGGCATCGCATTGGTTGCCGCCCCGGTACTGGGTGTACCGGCGGTAGCGGCCAGGGGTGAACTGAACATTCTGGCCGCCGGGCCCAATGACGCCATCACTCAGGTACAACCGCTGTTTGACGTTTTAGGGAAAAAGACCTGGCGACTGGGCGAACGGCCCCAGCAGGCGTGTATCGCCAAAATCGCCGCCAACATGATGATCACCCAGGCCATCGAATCCCTCGCCGAAGCCAACGCCCTCGCTGAACACTACGGGCTGGCGCCTGCGGCCTTTACCGAAGTGGTGACCCAGACCCTGTTCGCCTGCCCCAGCTACCAACGCTACGGGCAAAACATCGTCAACCGCCGCTATGAACCGGGTTTCAAGTTGCACCTGGGCCTCAAGGACATCAACCTCGCCCTCAATGCCGCAGCGCCACAAGGCCTCCCACTGCCAGCCGCCAACGTGGTGCAGTCGCGGATGATGGCGGCAATGGCCCAAGGACTGGGGGATAAGGATTGGTCAGCGTTCGCCAGCGTCAGACCGGGCGACTCAACTACGCCAGCCCCCGCCGCGCATACATCGCCAACTCCGTTGCCTGGGTCGCCCGCTCGCCCTTGTTCGCCAGTTGATTGATAAACAACCCATCCGAAAACGCCTGTGGCGACTCCGAATCCAGCGGTTTGAGCAGCGACGCCAGGTCAATCGTGTTCGCGAAGTTTTCCTGGGTCAGGCTGTAGTAGCCCAGGTAGCTGCCCGTCCACGGCGAATCGGCGTCCACCATGTCGATGGAAGCATTGCGAAACGCAGTGGCCGCCGCTTTAAGGTCGCTGGATTGGTTAAGCAAAGTGGTCAGGCGCTCAATTGCCGAGCGGCTCAGTTCGCCTGCGGTATCCAGGACCTTCAGCCGACCATCGGCCTGCACGGTAAACCCATACTTCGCCCCGGCCAAATCCGGCTGGGTGGCCGACAAACCCGCCGCAAATGCCTGAAACGAGGCCTGCAGTACGCGCTGCGTCCCGGCGGCGATGCTGGCCAGGCGCGGGAAGTCTTGCGATTGGTCGCGCCCCACCCACGTGTCGATTGCCTGCGACGCGGGCAACGCGGGTTCAGCTGGCTCACTGGGATGGTAGATCGCCGCAGGGCCCGCGCTGGCCGTGATGGGTTTGGCGGTCTCTGGCTGCGGCTGGACCGAGAGCGGCTGCGCGGCGGGCGCAAGCGTAGTACTGGCGGGCGGGGTATAGGTGGAGCTGACGGAAAGTACCATTTCATCGGTCCATGATTGGCTGGTTCATTCAGGTTATTATCGACGGGGGTGGGGCAAGCTTTAACGTTCGACTAGCAACCGGGACCAGCTCAAGGCGTCGAACACCCTCACGCCTTGCGCCCAAACACCCCCTTCACAAACGCCACAAAACTGCGCACCTTCGGCGTCACCCGCCGATCCGCCGCGTACAGCAAGTTCATCGGCCCTGCCGGCACGCTGTACTCCGGCAGTAACGCCACCAACGTGCCTTTGCGCAGCGCCTCGTTCACCAGTTCCTGCGGCAACAACACCACGCCCAACCCCGCCACCGCGGCTGACAGCAGTGGGTCGCCCTGATTAATCGTCAATCGGCTTGTAATCGGCACCTCCACTCGCCCGTCCGGTCCGTCGAACTCCATGTGTGAGCGCCCGTCCGAATAGGCAAACGCCAGGCATTCATGCTCCTGCAAATCCCAAGGCGTGGTGATAGGCGGGCGCCGTGCCAGGTAGGCCGGTGCTGCGCACAACACCATGTGGTAGGGCTTGAGGGGCAAGGCCTTCAGGCCGCTGTCGGCCAGTTCGCCGATGCGAAACACCACGTCGTAGCCGTCTTCCACCAGGTCGATCAACTCGTTGGACAAGGTCAGGTCCACCGCCACCTGCGGGTACTTGACCATGTACTCCAGCAAACGCGGCGCCAGGCTGCTTACGCCAAACGTGACCGGCGCATTGATGCGCAAGCGCCCGCTGGGTACGCCACGGGTCACGGCGGCCATTTCTTCGGCGGCTTCCATATCCGCCAGAATCAACTTGGCGCGCTGGTAAAACGTACGGCCAAAATCCGTAAGGCTCTGCTTGCGCGTGGTGCGGTTGAGCAAGGAAACGCCCAAGTGTTGCTCGAGCATTTTCACCTGCTTGCCGACCAGTTGCGGCGACAGGTTCAGCTCATCCGCCACGGCACTGAACGAGCCCAGCTCCACGGCTTTGACGAAGGTGGCCATCAAGGTCAGGCGGTCCATTGGAAACCCCTTGTTTCTAGTGTTGCGCCATCCTAGGCCTTTATCACGCGCCGCCCCAAGCCTAAATTGAACGCCTTACTCATCCACACCGAGGTCTACCCCATGGCACGCATTGTCAGGATTCACGAATACGGCGACGCCAGCGTCTTGAAACTCGAAGACATCGACGTTCCCGCTCCCGCCGCCGACGAAGTGCAAATTCAGGTCAAAGCCTTCGGCCTCAACCGCGCCGAAGTGATGTTCCGCAACCACGCCTACCTGCAAGAAGCCGAATTCCCCAGCCGCCTGGGCTACGAAGCGGCCGGCGTGGTCAGCGCAGTCGGCGCCGACGTCACCGACATCCAGGTGGGCGACGCCGTAAGCCTCATCCCGCCCCTCGACATCGCCCGCTGGGGCACCTACGGCGAAGTGGCCAACGTACCCGCCCACCTCACCGTCAAACACCCGCAAAACCTCAGCTTCGTCCAAGCGGCCGCCTCGTGGATGCAATACGTCACCGCCTGGGGCGCACTGGTCGAACAAGCCAAACTCACCCAAGGCGACTTCGTATTGGTCACCGCCGCCTCCAGCAGCGTCGGCCTGGCCGCCTTCCAAATCGCCCGCAGCGTCGGCGCCACCGCCATCGCCGTGACCCGCACCCAAGCAAAAAAACAGGCGCTACTGGAGGCCGGTGCGGCCCACGTTATCGTCAGCGATGAAGAAGACATGGTCGAACGCGTAATGGCACTCACCAACGGCCAAGGCGCCCGCGTGGTGTTCGACCCGATCGGCGGGCCGAGCTTTGAACCGCTCACCCAAAGCATGGCCAAAGGCGGGATCCTGCTGGAATACGGCGCACTGAGCCCGGAGCCGACGCCGTTTCCGTTGTTTACCGTGCTGGGTAAATGCCTGACGCTCAAAGGCTATTTGTACGCGGAGATCGTCGCCGACCCAGCGGTGCTGGCGCGGGCCAAGGCGTTTATTTTGGAGGGGCTGGCCTCGGGGGCGTTGGCGCCGGTGATTGCGAAGACGTTTGCGTTGGACGAGGTGCAAGAGGCGCAGCGGTTTTTGGAGGCGAATCAGCAGGTGGGTAAGGTGGTGGTGACGGTTTAGGGAGTGGCCGTTATTTGAGCGACCAGCCGTGCCATGAGGAGTGGCGCGGCGGTCGCTGTCATTACAGTTCGTACAAGAAGAATCGAACGGCCATCCATATAAATATCTGCAACCAGAAATACCCAGTCCATAACACCCAACGCTTGAGCGAGACGGGCACGGAGGCGATCTCTTGTTCACTGACATCACCCAGCCGGATATAGCTTTTAGGAAATGCCAGGAAGCAAGCAATCTGCCCTAGCCGCAATGCCTTCTGCATCGGCAAATTGCCAGGCCACCGGAGCTTGTTCAGCTGAACGATTTCATTGTCTTCGAAATAGCGTTCCAACTTTTCCAACTTGAAATAGTGCACATATAACAACAGCAACACACCCACGACGGCTTCAACACCGACCAACAACGTGATGAATCGGTAGCCCGCTATGTCCATAAGTCGACATCCTCATACAACCACTCGCCCCACTCGGCGCCGTAATCGCCAAACGTGGCCCCCACCTGAATAAGCGCCTGCGCCGCCGCGCCGAGGGCGTCGATTTTTTGTATCAATAGGAGGCCCCATTCAGGATCCAGCCCTTGAGGCTGGCATAGCCGATAAGTCGCTCATTGATATAGGCGGTTGCCATGGGTGGATTCCAACCTCAGAGAAGAAGAGGTCGAAATATAAAATCGGAGTTTTCCGAATGGGCGGGAAATGAAGGGGTTGAAAATCAGTTTCAGAATGGGGCTACAGGGTGACTGATTAAGGCCTACAGCAATGTCTTAAAAACTATGCGCATCAAGCCCAAATGAGCTTGGGCAATGTGGTATTGCGCAGATGATGGTAACGTGCCCTTTCCGCTTTTATCTTATGCGTGTAGATGAGGCTCCATTTGACACTCATCAGCGTATTTCGAGACATCAATATCGAATAACAGTTAAGGAAAACTAAAAATGGGCCACTTAAGCGCTATTAGCTTGATTGCTATCAGCCTTGCGATAACCTGCACCGGATGCACATCCTATACGTCCACGCCGACCATCAATGAACCTGCCGAAACCAAAACCAAGGAAACCATCTCCAGTTTCACCTATGAAATAGATTCACCTTGGAAAGGCAGTCGTTTCGGAAGTGACGCATACAAGGCAACACAGAAAATCATTCCAAACGCACAAGACAACACCTCAAAACTGACAGCCCCGCCCCTATCCACATTAGAAATAAAACTCTCAGAGTCTTCATCTGGCGGCGCCTGCACACAAGAATACTTAACGGGCTTGAGCCTTGGCTTGATTCCTAGCTGGTGCACAAGACCAGAACTGTTCACGTTTCATTTCAGACTGAGCAATGATCACGGTTTGTGCAGGCAAAAAACATATTCAATAAGCTCGACAACGTTTTCACATCTCACCGCGATTCCATTTGCCATAGTCGATACCGACAATAAACCATTAACCCTGTATCAGGCCGCGCTGGAAGATTTTCTTCAGAAAGATCGGTGTGAAACATAGGCGGCACTTTCCTGAATGGTGTTGCTGGGCACGATGACCAACTCACCCGCCTGCACAAAAGGGCGCGGCAGGATGACTGATTAAGGCCTACAGCAATGTCTTAAAAACTATGTGCATCAAGCCCAAATGAGCTTGGGCAATGTGGTATCGCGCAGGTGATGACCGAGCGCGTGATACCCCACACCACCGACCAACGCCCGCCTAATATTCGAAGCCCTCCAATACCAAACCAAGCCCACCTGTGGCGAGGGAGCTTGCTCCCGCTGGGCCGCAAAGCGGCCCCAAAAAAGAACAACTGCACAGCCCAAAGGCAGGCTGAAAAAGGCCTACAAGGCGCATCAGCTTTGGAAAACCAATCAGCAGGTTGATTAACTGATGATGAGATGTGCAGGCGTTGTCCTAGGACAATTCCCAAACCCGCCCAACACCTTGCCCGCTTGCCTACACGTACGTCAGAATCCGCCGGCTTGTGCGCTGGGGTGGCGAAATCTAAGGTTGCCTGGTCGCTGAATTTCTCGGTGATCGGGTTTAGTAGCCCACGATCTAACCTAACAAGTGCATGAGCATCATCCGTCAGACGGCCTCCGTCTGTGCTTGATGGTGGCTGTGCGCAGGGCGCCCTAGGGCGCGCCGGTTTTGTTAGGTTCCACCGGTCTACTAACCTGCGTACAGCTGCCGCCTCTTTGTTTAGTAGCAATGGGGTGGTGGCCCAAGCAAGGAACTTAACAATGGTTAACGATCCATCCACCCTCTTCATCGTCACTCCCGACGCCAGCAACGAAACCCTCATCACCAACAGCTACGAGACCTTCACTTCGGTCAGTGCGCTTCTGCTCGACCTCTCGGATGACCTCAACGGTAAACACCGTGACATTGCATTGGCTATTCACCAATTGAGCGAGTTGGGTACGCTCATGACGGCAAAGCTCCTCGACCGTGAAGCGCCCTGTCCACGTTGAATATCACCAATCCCAGTTACTAGCCGACCGTTCGCCGAATCGTCGTATGTCGCAGTTACGATTCGGTGATTTTCTTCCCATGAAATCGATGAATTCCAGAGCTGGATCAAATCTTCGCAGCAAACAACTACCTCCCCAACAACTCCCGAACCCTCCCCCCAAGCACCTCCACCGCAAACGGCTTCGTCAACACCCCCATCCCAACCCCCAGCTGCCCATACCCCATCACCGCATTCTCCGCGTACCCCGTAATAAACAACGTCTTCAACCCCGGCCGCAGTTCCATCCCCGCCTCCGCCATCTGCCGTCCATTCATCCCACCTGGCAACCCCACATCGGTCACCAGCAGATCAATATGCACATCCGACCGCAGCAGTTTGAGCCCCGCCGCGCTGTCCGCCGCTTCGATCACGGTGTAGCCCAGGTCCCCCAGCACATCCGCCAGCAACATGCGCACGGTGGATTCGTCGTCCACCAGCAGCACGGTTTCGCCGTGTTGGGCGATTTCGAGCGCCACCTGCCCCGCCACTAATTCATCACCCGGTGCTGCGCCGTGGTGGCGTGGGAGGTAGAGGGACACGCAGGTGCCTTCGCCGACGGTGGATTGGATGTGCACTTGGCCGCCGGATTGTTGGGCGAAGCCGTAGATCATCGACAAGCCCAGACCGGTGCCTTGGCCGATGGGTTTGGTGGTGAAGAAGGGTTCGAAGACGTGAGCCATGACGTCGGGTGACATGCCGGTGCCGGTGTCGGTGACGCTCAGGCGCAGGTAGGGGCCTTCGGTGAGGTCGTAGGCGCGGGCGGCGGTTGGGTCGAGCCAGTGGTTGCTGGTTTGCAGTTGGATGCGGCCGCCTTCGGGCATGGCGTCGCGGGCGTTGATGCACAGGTTGAGTAATGCGTTTTCCAGTTGGCTGACGTCGACGAAGGCGGTCCAGGCGTCCATGGCGCCGACGGTTTCGATTTGGATGCCGGGGCCGGCGGTGCGTTGGATGAGTTCGGCCATGCCGTACATCAGCGTGTTGACGTTGGTGGCGCGGGGTTCCAGGGTTTGCCGGCGGGAGAAGGCCAGCAGGCGTTGGGTGAGCACGGCGGCGCGTTTGGCCGAGCCTTGGGCGGCGACCATGTATTTGTCGACGTCGCTGAGGCGGCCTTGGGTGATGCGGCGGTTCATCAGTTCCAGCGCGCCGGAGATGCCGGCGAGCAGGTTGTTGAAGTCGTGGGCCAGGCCGCCGGTGAGTTGGCCGACGGCTTCCATTTTTTGCGATTGGCGCAGTTTTTCTTCGGCCTGCATGAGCATGGCGGTGCGTTCGGCCACGCGTTGCTCGAGGGTTTCGTTGAGGGCGCGCAATTGGGTTTGCGCGTCGCGCAGCGCCTCGTCGGCGATGGTGCGTTCGAGCAGGTCGGCGGCTTGGCGGGCGAGGATGTCGAGCAGGCGCAGGTCGCGGTCGGACGGTTGGTGCGGCGTGCTCCAGTGGGTGGAAATCATGCCGAGCAGGCGGCCATCGCGGGACAGCAACGGGGTGGTCTGGGCCGAACGGATGCCGCTGCGGCGGAAGGCGTTGAGGTCTTCGGTGCCGGCGATGTCGGGCCATTCTTCGAAGTCGGGGATGATGGCGCGCTGGCCAACCTTGAGCGCCTGGGTACAGCTGCTGTAGGCCATGGGGCTTACCCATTGCCAGAACCCTACGGCCTCGGGCGGCAGACCGCGAGAGCACAGCAGTTGCAGTTCGCCGCCGTGGCCGGAGGGATGGCCTTGGGGGCAGAGCAACTGCATGGTGCCGAACTGCGAGCCGGTGATGGACACGGCGGCGTCGACGATCTTGCCGTAGAGGGCTTCCAGGTCTTGCTCGCCGATCAGGTCAAGGCTGATGCGGTGCAGGAACTCGATGTCCGACAGGGCGGTTTCCGACTCGTGGGAGACGGCGCGCGGAAAGGCTGCCGGGAAGGCGGTGCGTAGGGTTTTCATGGGGCTACCAAGGGGATGGCATTGGGCTAGTAAGAGCGTATCAGCAAAGCTATGACCACGCGAAACGGGCAGACGTTCGGTGGTGATCGCGACACGATGCCCGCTCGTTTACACTGGCGCTTTTGCGTAGCCTGCCGCCGTCGCGAAGGGATTCACTTTCTTTAGTCCGCATGGAGCACTCTCTTGCACTTATCCCCTGTTAAAGCCCTGATCAGCGTCACCCTCCTCGCCGCCCTCACCGGTTGCGGTGCGCTGACCGACGTGCGTTCTTTCTCCACGCCATACGCGTCGCCTACCAGCGGCGACACCACCCGCCTGCGGGTGATCAGCGACGGTATGGTGCGCGGTGTACCCAAGTCCGACTGTGTGAACTTCCGCCTGCCAGGCGCGGGGGTGATGGTGGCGCAACGCGACGGCTATGCAGACCGCAACGGCGAAACCCTGGGCATGGCGCCGGTGGAGCGCTATTCGTCGGCGACGGTGATGAGTGAACTGTTGGTGCCCGCCGGGCAGCCCATTGCGTTTCATTACATTGGGGATCGTTGTTGGAACATGTTCAGTTTTGTGCCCGAGGCGGGCATGGACTACGAGCTGGAAGCGGCGAATCGTTACAAGTGCGGGGTGTCGCTCAAACGCATGGTGCCCGGCGAGATCCAGGGTACGCCCATGCCGTTGAGTGAGAGCAAGTTGTGCAATTGGGGGGATAATTTTTGAGCGGGTGTCAGTTCACAACTGCCATTGTGGCGCCGTGATCGACTGCGGCGGCACTCCGGGTGGGTGTGTTGACTGCCACGCCGCCATCGGGGGCAAGCCTTAATGCCAG
>NZ_QUZT01000083.1 GCF_004682045.1 Pseudomonas nabeulensis | reverse complement strand
CCCCTCCCACATTTTGATCTTCATTTTTCAGATACACCGGGGTCTGCTTTTGATTTTGATCTTGATCTGCTTTTGATCTTAGGCGTCCCGTTAAACCACGCTGGCCGGAGCCAATAGCCGCCGTTACCCAAATAACGGATATACACCCAACCCCCTACCTCATTTTGACGATGCCCCCCACCCCCCCAATCCGTACAACTACAGCGTACCGAACACCCTGGAGGTCACCGCTGTGAAACAAGCCCCCCCCTACGTCCCCGGCCACCAATTATTGGCCGGCAAGTCCGTGCTGATCACCGCCGCCGCCGGTGCCGGTATTGGCTATTCGGCGGCCCGACGCAGTGCCGAAGAAGGCTGCCGCGCCCTGATGATCAGCGACGTCCACCCCCGTCGCCTGGAAGAGGCCGTCGCACGCCTCAAAGAAGAAACCGGCCTACAGGCCATCTACGGCCAACTGTGCAACGTCACCCTTGAAGACGAAGTGCAGGCACTGATCGCCACCGCCGAAGCGCAGTTGAACGGCGTCGATGTGCTGATCAACAACGCCGGCCTGGGCGGCCAGAAACCCGTGGTGGAGATGAGCGACGAAGAATGGTCGCGCGTACTGGACGTCACCCTCACCGGCACCTTCCGCATGACCCGGGCGATGCTGCCGCATATGCAGCGGCGCGGCGCAGGTGCCATCGTCAACAACGCCTCGGTACTCGGCTGGCGCGCACAGAAAGAGCAGGCCCACTACGCCGCCGCCAAGGCCGGGGTCATGGCGTTGACCCGTTGCAGCGCGCTGGAGGCGGCCGAGTTCGGCGTGCGCATCAACGCCGTGTCACCGTCGATCGCCTTGCATGACTTTCTCAAGAAAGCCTCCAGCGAAGAATTGCTCGCCAGCCTCGCCGGGCGCGAGGCGTTTGGCCGTGCGGCCGAGGTGTGGGAGGTGGCCAATGTGATGATGTTCCTGGCCAGCGACTATGCGTCGTACATGGTCGGCGAAGTGCTGTCCGTCAGTTCACAACAGGCGTGAGGCGCGCAGCATGAGGCATGTATTCAACACCGCGCGCGCCTTGCTCGCCGCCGAAGGCCTGGACCTGGGCCATACCGAATGGCTGACCATCGACCAGCAACGCATCGACCTGTTCGCCGATGCGACCGGCGACCACCAATGGATTCACGTCGACCCGCAGCGTGCCGCCACCGGCCCGTTCGGTGTGTGCATTGCCCACGGCTACCTGACGCAATCGCTGGCCAACCTGTTCATGCCGCAGCTGCTGACCCTCGAAAACATGGCGATGGGCGTCAACTACGGCAGCGACCGGGTGCGCTTCCCGGCGCCGGTGAAGGTCGATTCGCGGGTGCGTGGCCACGGCCAGATTATCCGCGCCGATCTGCTGGGCGATGCCGTGCAACTGGTGGTGCGCATCACCGTGGAAGTCGAGGGCCAGGCCCGTCCTGGTTGTGTGATCGACACCATCAGCCGCTACACCTTCAACCCCCCTTACGAGTGAGTGCACCATGGCCCCGAATGAAGTTGTGATTATCTCCACCGCCCGCACTGCGCTGGCCAAGTCGTTTCGTGGATCGTTCAACGACACCGAGGCCCCGGTGCTGGGCGGCCATGTGGTGCGGGCCGTGGTGGCGCGTGCCGGGATCGAGGCGGATGCCGTCGAGGACGTGATCATGGGCGCGGCGGTGCAGCAGGGCACCCAGGCCTATAACATCGGCCGCCTTTGCGCCTACACCGGCGGGTTGCCGGACAGCGTGCCGGGCATGGCCCTGGACCGTATGTGCGCATCCGGACTGATGAGCATCGGCGTGGCGGCCAAGAGCATCTTGAGCGGTGAGATGAGCATCGCCATCGGCGGGGGCGTGGAGTCACTGTCGTTGACCCAGAACCGCCACAAGAACACCTACCGCGCCCAGTCCGAAGCGGTGCTGGCGGCGATGCCCAGCGCTTATATCCCGATGATCGAGACCGCCGAAATCGTCGCCCGCCGTTATGGCATCAGTCGTGAAGCCCAGGATGACTATGCGTTGCAGAGCCAGTTGCGCACCGCGGCGGCCCAGCGCGCCGGGCTGTTCAACGAGGAGATCGTTGGCCTGGGGGCGGACAAACTGTTGTTTGACTCCGCCGGCCAACCCGCCGGCCATGAGCGCGTGCAGGTGCTGCGGGACGAGTGCAACCGGCCCAATACGCGGCTGGAAGACCTGGCTGCATTGAAGCCCGTATGGAAGGACGGCCAGTGGGTCGAGCAGGGCGAGTTCGTCACCGCCGGCAATGCCTCGCAGTTTTCCGACGGCGCCAGTGCCAGCCTACTGATGAGTCGGGCCGAGGCCAAGCGTCGCGGATTGACGCCATTGGGTATCTATCGAGGCATCGCGGTGGCCGGCTGCGCGCCGGAAGAAATGGGCATCGGCCCGGTGGTGGCGATTCCCAAGTTGCTCAAGCGCTTTGGGCTGGGGGTCGGGGATATCGGCCTGTGGGAGATCAACGAAGCCTTCGCCTGCCAGGTCTTGCACTGTCGCGATGCGCTGGGCATTGCGCCGGAGCGCCTGAACGTGAATGGCGGGGCGATTGCCATCGGTCACCCGTTCGGCATGTCGGGGTCACGCATGGTCGGTCATGCGTTGCTTGAGGGGCGTCGGCGTGGGGTGCGTTATGTGGTGGTCGCCATGTGCATCGGCGGCGGCATGGGCGCGGCAGGTCTGTTCGAGTTGCCGTGAGGAATGGCCATGCACAGTGGGTTGCCCAATGCGCAGGTGCTGGCAGAGATGGGCCTGGAATTGGCCGAGTACGAAGGCCTTATCGGAGCACTGTACGACGCGGCGATGGACACCCGCAGCCTGAGCGGTGCGTTGCGCGGCATTCGTACGCTGTTCAAGGCCAATTTCGTCACCTTGATCCTGCGTGTGGAGGATGAACCCCGGCTGTCGCCGATGGTGGTCGCGGGCGATGTGGAGTTGGGGGAGGGCGGGATCAACCACTACGCCTACTACGCCAAGTCCAGCCTGTTCGACGGTTTGCCCACCGACACGGTGTTTACCGTCGATGAACTGGTCAGTGATGCCGAATGGTCCCGTTCGGCGTTTTACCTGCTGTACTGCGCGCCCCACGATTGCTATCACATGCTCGGTGCCGATATCCGTATGCCGGACGGCGGCACCGTGCGTTTTCGCATCAATCGCCCCGAGCAGCATCCGCGCTTCAGTGCCACTGAGCGAGCGATGTGCGCCATGTTGTTGCCGCATTTGCGCAGAGCGCTGCACCTGCATGCGCAACTGGATCGCAGCCAGTCGATGGGCAGCCTGTATTCACGCGCCATCGGTCGTCTGGCAGTGGCGACCATCATGCTCGATGAGCATGGCAACGTGGCCCAACTCAACCCGGTGGCCCGGGACATTCTCGACAGTCAGGATGGCCTCAAGGTGGTCGGTGGCCGGCTGGAAGCGGCGTACCCGAGTGACAATCGCGAGTTGGCGCGGCTGGTGCGCAATGCGTTCCAGCGCGCCCGGCAAGGTGTCGGCAAAGGCGTGCAGGTGGCGGAAGCAACCTCGATTGCGCGGCCTTCCGGGCAAGTCAGCCTGGGGGTGGTGGTGGAGCCGATTCCTTCGCAGGCGTTGCTCGAAGGCCATGGCAAACCCACCGTGGTGGTGTATGTGCGCGATGCGGTGAGCAAGTCGCTGGTGAGCACGGTGCTGACCTCGCAGCTGTACAACCTGACACCGGCAGAAACCGCTCTGGCCCTGGAATTGGCCAATGGGTTGTCGCTGGAAGATGCATCGCTGGTGTTGAACATCCGCCGCAACACCGCACGGGCGCACTTGCGTTCGATCTTTTCCAAGACCGGCGTACGGCGCCAGACTGAGCTGGTGCGCATCATGCTTAACAGCGTGGTCGCGCTGGGTGGGCCGGCGCCCGCGCCCCAGCCGATGTGACGGCGGCGGCGCCCATTCGCGTTAGTCCGTGCGGACGATGACCCACGCTTCAGCGCCTGCCGATACTGGGCCACCGTTGTCGAACCTACATAAGGAGAATAAAAATGATCGGCAGTGATCAGGCCGCCGGCTGGGCGTTGGCGTTATTAGTGGGCGCGGGTGTAATCGGTACGGCACAGGCCGCGCCAGAGGATGTGGCCCGACTGGGCAAGGACTTGACGTGCCTGGGTGCAGAGCAGGCCGGCAATGCCGATGGCAGTATCCCGGCGTTCAGCGGCAAATGGCTGGGCGTGCCGCCCCACGTTGAGTTCAAGGGCACCGGCAACCATCCAGTGGACCCTTATCCGGACGAAAAGCCGTTGTTCGTGATCACCGCGCAGAACGTCGCGCAATACGGAGACTCCCTGTCCGACGGGCAAAAAGCCCTGTTCAAACTCTACCCGGCGACGTACCAGATGCCGGTGTATCCCTCGCACCGCGATTTTCGTTTTAACGACGCGGTGTGCCAGGCCACCCGTGAAAACGCCAGTGTGGCGCGGCTGGTGGATGACGGCGAAGGGGTGGTCGGCAAGACCGGCGGTACGCCGTTCCCGGTGCCACGCACTGGCCTGGAACTGTTGAAGAATGCTTCGACCTTCACCCTGCGCGCCTGGACCGAGGAATACACTTCCGACAACGCCTACGTGCTCAAGGACGGCAATATCAACTGGGGCCGCGTGCATTCACGCAACCTCGCGCCGTCGCTGGAGCCGGGCAAGATCGGCGACACCGTGGGTAACTCTGCCTACTACCTGAACGAGACCTTGTTGCCGCAACGGGACAAGGGCGAGATCAACACTGGCACCGAATTCTGGAACGACAAGACCGAGCCGCGCCAAGCCTGGCGCTACGATCCGGGCACGCGGCGGGTGCGCCAATCGCCGGGGTATGGTTTCGACATGTCGTTCCCCGGCAGCGGCGGCTCGATCACCGTGGACGAGGTGCGCCTGTTCAACGGCTCGGGGCAGCGCTATGACTGGAAGATCGTCGGCAAGCGCGAAATGTTCATCCCCTACGACACGTATCGCCTGCACGCGGCCAACCTCAAGTACGCCGACCTGCTGACACCGGGGCACATCAACCCGCAGGCGATGCGCTACGAGCGTCATCGGGTGTGGGAGCTGGAGGGCACCCTCAAGCCGGGTTTTCGCCATTTGTATGGCAAGCGCAAGCTGTACATCGACGAAGACACCTGGTTCCCGATGCTCGCCGACAACTACGACAACCGCGGCGAGTTGTGGCGCACCTCGATGGTCAATTACTTCTACGCCTATGAAAGCCAGCGGCCTCAGGCCGGGGTGGGCCTGTACTACGACCTCAACGCCGGCAGCTACCTGGCGTTCAACCTGATCAACGAACAGCGTAACGGTTACTGGCTGAACAAACCCGGTTTCAGTCCCCGCGACTTCGGCCCGGAGGCGGCGCGGCGCTTCGGCCAGTAGCCGGTGGTTGAGAGCGACTCGCGTTTGATCTAGTCCAACTGAGGGATGATCGCCTGGTGCCGCTGGCCAATCATGTGTGCCATGGGATCACCCTGTTTTCTTGGGGGCTTTGCCTGCCCCGATGTGTAACCGAGGAACAACAATAATGACCAAACTCGCTGAAATCAGCATTGAGAACGCCCAGCTCAGCCACCGCTATGCACGCGGCTGGCACTGCCTGGGCGATGCCAGTGATTACCGTGATGGCAAGCCCCACACCCTGGAAATCTTCGGCACGCGCCTGGTGGCGTTTGCCGACAGCCAGGGCGCGATCAGTGTGCTGGACGCCTATTGCCCGCACATGGGCGCCGACTTGTCCCAAGGCACCATCGAGCATGATCGGCTGGTGTGTCCTTTCCACCACTGGAAATACGACACCACCGGCAAATGCGTGGAGATCCCGTACTGCAAGCGCATCCCGCCCAAGGCCAAGACGCGCAGTTGGCTGACCTGCGAAGAGAACAACCTGCTGTTCGTGTGGAACAACCCCGAAGGCCGTCCGCCCAAGGAACACGTGGTGATTCCACACCTGCCGGAGATGGACGACCCGGACTGGATCCATGACTGGAACATCGACACCATGCTGATCGAGACCAACCCACGGGAGCTGGTGGACAACCTGGTGGATGCCCAGCACTTCGGACCGGTGCACGGTACGCCGACCAAATACTTCGCCAATGTGTTCGAAGGGCATATCGGCCACCAGATTTTCCACGGTGATTCCGAGCGCCTGGGTGGCGACCTGATCGCGCCGTCGGCCTACTACGGGCCGGCGACCCACTTTACCCACATCAGCTCAATGTTCGGTGATGTGCGCATCCACGCGATCTTGCTCAACAGCCACGTACCCGTGACGCCCAACAGCTTCGACCTGCGTTTTGGTTGCATGGTCAAGCGCGTACCGGGCTGGACCGAAGCGCAGAACCAGGAAGTGGCCAAGGCCTACGTAAAGGGCAACCGTGACTCGTTCTATCAGGACGTGGTGATCTGGAAACACAAGATCCGCATCGACAAGCCGGTGCTGGCCGAGACCGACGGGCCGGTGTACCAGCTGCGCGAGTGGTACCAGCAGTTCTTTACCGATGAGGATGAAGTGCCGGCATTCATGGCTGAGCGGCGTGAGTTCGTGACGGTGGACGAGCGCTGAGTGTGCAGGTGCTGATCCAGGGTTTTGGGAGTACTGACCATGAAAATAAAAAGTCTTCTTGCCTATGTTGTCCCGGTGCTGGTGCTGGTTGTGCTGGGGGTGGCGATCACGGTGTGGTTGCCTGCGTCGTCTTCTGCGGTCGGCACGTGTGAGCGTTATGTCAATTGCGTGGTGATCAGCCCGAGTGTGCCGAGTTGGTTGGGGATTCGTTAGGGGCAAAACTGTGGGAGGGGCGGTGCGACGATTCGACTTGCCCCCGATAGCGGTGTGTCAGCCAACTTATCTGTAGCTGACACACTGCTATCGGGGGCAAGTCGAATCGTCGCACCGCCCCTCCCACAGTTGCCCACAGTTTTAACTGAGTGCAGCACAACGACTGCTCTATCAGCAGAACAGCTGAGCCACCGATAACAGGCAAATCACTTGAACAATCATTTGCGCTCGAATTGGATGTTTCATCGCCGTCACCCTCAAATACAGTCGCCGGTGAAAATGCCGAAGGCGTCATAAACCACCCGCCAATCCCTGACTCGCCCAGTCTGCTGCCAGCAACACACGCGACTGTTCCCATGAGTATAGGTACTGCAACGAAATTTTCACGATTGCGCCCAAATACCTGCCCGACGGGCGCGCGTTACAACTATCTGCTGGCGTTCACTGCACTTTTTTTCAATTATCCGCTCTATGTTTGTCCCAGCCCCGCCGATCCCCAGCGTGGGCAGTAGAACCAGATCGGGTGCCGATGGATCGCACGTTTCCTCTTCCAACCACACGACGAATGCGCCGGCCCATGCTGCTGGCGGCGGTGTTGATGCTGTGTACCGGCGGCTGCACCCAGCAACAGGGGCAGGATATCGCCAAGCAGTTCAGCAATGGCAAACCCGATGAATTCTTCCAAACCAGCGTCGACCGCATGGCCACCCTGGGCATGCGCGACAACCTGCAAAGCTTGTATCTGCTGATGAACAAGCTCTATCTGCGCAACCCCAACCAGTGGCGTCAGTCCGGTTACCCGGATGCGGTGACGGCTGCGCGGGAGATTCGTCGGGCCATCGAGCAACGGCAAACGTTGCCGGCCCTGGGGGATCGTCGTGACCTGGCAGCCCTGAGTTATTCCCTGAGCCCGGAATTCAAGGGCGACCGGGTCGGGGCGTTTATCTATGCGATTGGCAGCATGCTGGTGACCGCCCACGGCGGGCGCACCGAGTTCTACATCACCGATTCGATCAACCCGCAGTTCGTCAGCAACGCCGCGCGCAATATCGAGAAGGCTACCTGGCTGCTCGGCAAGCGCCAGGATGCCAATGGCGTGTTGCTGCTGTTCTCCAATGAGATCTCGGAGGAGGGCAGTAACCTGAGTTTTGCGGTGGAGTTCGGCAAGATCGTCGCGCGCCTCGACCTGTTGACCCAAATGCTCGATGAGCGCTATCGGCGCATTGGCCTCAACTATGCGCAAAGTTTGTTGTTGATGAATTTCTTGCCGGTGCAGTGATCGCTGGTAGCATCGCCCTCCGAGTTTTTTGCCTTTCAAGAGGTAACGATGCAAATCAACAGCGAGCGTGGGGCCACGGCATGCGGTTTGGTGGCGATCCTGTTATGGAGCACGGCTGCCGGTCTGATCCGCAGTGTCAGCGAGTTATTCGGTCCCTTGGGCGGTGCGGCGCTGATCTACAGCCTGGGCGCAGTGCTGCTGGTGGTGCTGCTGGGGCGGCCACGGGTGCGGGCCACTTCCTGGTTTTACCTGATCGTCGGCAGTGCGCTGTTTGTCGCGTATGAGGTGTGCCTGTCCCTGGCGCTGGGTTATGCGAGCAACAGCAACCAGGCCATCGAACTGGGGGTGGTGAATTACCTGTGGCCGTGCCTGACCGTGCTGTTGGCCATCGTCATGAACGGCCAGAAGGCTCGCTGGCTGATTGTGCCAGGCACGGTGCTGGCGCTGTTTGGCATTCTGTGGGTGGTGAGCGGTAACGGGTTGTCGCTGGACACCATCATCGCCAACGCGAATTCCAACCCGTTGAGCTACAGCCTGGCCGTGGGCTGCGCGATCACCTTTGCGTTGTACTGCAACGTCACGCGCCGCTATGCGGGCGGACAGAGCCTGGTGACGTTGTTCTTCATCATCACCGCCGGTGTGCTCTGGTTGAAATACGCGCTGAGCCGCGAGGTTCTCCCGGCGTTTACCCTGATCAGCAGTGCGCAACTGTTCGCCGCAGGCGTGGCGATGGCGGGCGGGTATGCGTTGTGGAATATCGGCATTCTGCGCGGCAACCTGACGTTGCTGGCGACGGCCTCCTACTCAGCGCCCGTATTGTCCTCGGCATTCGCGGCGCTGTGGCTGGGCGCTCACCTCACGGCACAGTTCTGGCAGGGCGCGGTGCTGGTGACCATCGGTTCGCTGATTTGCTGGCAGGCGACACGCCAACGGGGCAATTGAGGGGTGTTTCTCTTTCCCATGTAGGAAGGCGCCTTTCTTACGTTTTGGCGCTTGAAACACGTTTCGGCGGGCAATAGCCTCGGATTTTTCCGAAGAAACGAGGCCTCCACCATGGGTAAACGCAAAACGGTTTGGCTCTCTGATCGCGAAATTCGCCTGCGCTTTATGCTCTTCGCCGTGATCGACGAGGCAAGTGTGCAGGGTGTGCCGGCCCAGCTGTTGCTCAACGCGCACAAACTGCTGCGTGAATCCCCTACCGAGATGCAATTGCGCGCTGCGCTGTTAGACATCCTCGACGCTGATGAAATGTTCGGTTTCAGGTTCCCACCGGGGTCAGAAGCCGACGAGTCCATGCAAACCCTATAGCCCTTTGGCGTTTGCCCAGCATTCCAAAAACGACACGAGACGTTTCTATAACCGACCTGTCGTTTTTGCGCCTGTTTTTTATAACTGCCTGATATTCCACATAAAAATATAATTTATTTTGTGTTTTGTGTGAATTCAATATGTATACAGAGAAAATACAGTCTATTGACCGGCACTTTTGACCATGCGAGTCTGGATTGCACAGGCAGCCTTTACCGGGGCTTGAAACTAAAAAAACAACGTAGATCGAGGCGCGCCATGAAGAAATTTTGGAAGACCGTTTGTGCGGTTGCGTTAGTGGGCATGGTTGTTCTACCGGTGCAGGCCGAAGAGAAAACCATCACCGTCGGCACCATGTCCTGGGAAGACCTGACCCCGATTACCGGTATTACCAAAAAGGTCCTGGAGAACGCCGGTTACACGGTGAAAGTCGTTGAATTTTCCGAGATTGGCATCGCGTATGCCGCGTTGACCAAGGGCGATGTGCAAGTCCTGGCGTCGCAAACCGACTACGCCACCCAGGATTACTGGAACAAGAACAAGAACCGCCTGGAAAAACTCTCGCCGGTGTCATACGGCCTCTACCAGGCCATCGCCGTACCCAAGTACGTCGATATCGATTCCCTGGACCAACTCAACGACAACGCCGACAAGTTCAGCGGCAAGATCATCGGCATCGAGCCCGGTTCAGGCTTGATGAGCGATGCCAACAAAGCCGTGAAAGACTATGGCTTCAAGCTGCAATTGCTTGAAGGCAGTACCGCCGCCATGACCGCCGCGCTCAAATCCGCCGTCGACCGCAAAGAGTGGGTCGCCGTCACCATCTGGGAGCCGTCGTGGATGGCCCAGAAGTTCGACCTCAAGTTCCTCAAGGATCCAAAAGGTTCGTTCGCACCGCCCCAGGCTTACTACTGGATCGGTCATAAAGGCTTCAGCGCCGAATACCCCCATGCCCGTGAAGTCATGGCCAGCGTGTACGTGCCATTGGCCGATATCACCGCCATCAACGGCGCGGTCAAGGATGGCAAGACCATGGACCAGGCCGTTGCCGGCTGGGCCGATAACCACGCCGACTTGATGAAGCGTTGGGCCAATATCAAACAATAAGCCTTGCTGTTTTTTTGCCACTGCCCGGTACGGATAACGCGTTCTGATCAATTAGAAAAACCAGTCCAACTGGTTCAATAGGCTTAAAGATGACAACGGTCAAAATAGACACCAATGAAGTGCTTGTGGATTGCCAGTCGGTCTGGAAAATCTTTGGTCAGAATGCCAAGGCGGCGATGCAAGCGGTGGTCCAGCAGGGCCTTGGCAAAACCCAGGTCTTGCAGGATTTCAGCTGCGTGGTCGGGGTGTCGGATGTGAGCCTGCAGGTTCGCCGCGGTGAAATCTTTTGCATCATGGGGTTGTCCGGCAGTGGCAAATCAACCCTGATCAGGTTGCTGAATAAATTGATCACCCCCAGCGCCGGCAAGGTGCTGGTCAAGGGCAAGGATTTATCCGCCTTGTCCCCCGCGCAACTGCGCGATGTACGCGCCAAACATATCGGCATGGTGTTCCAGAGCGTGGCGCTGCTGCCTAACCGCACCGTGTTGGAAAACACCGCCTTCGGCCTGGAAGTGCAGGGCGTTGGCAAGGCCGAGCGCTATAAAGTCGCGGAGCGTGCGTTGGCCAAGGTTGGCTTGACCGACTGGGCTTCGCGCTATCCCAGCGAGTTGTCCGGCGGCATGCAGCAGCGCGTGGGGTTGGCCCGTGCGCTCACCGCCGACCCGGAAATAATCCTGATGGACGAGCCGTTCAGCGCGCTCGATCCGTTGATTCGCCGCCAATTGCAGGACGAATTCCGCCAGCTCACCAAGGAGCTGGGCAAGTCCGCCGTGTTTATCACCCATGACTTGGAAGAGGCGATTCGTATCGGCGATCGCATCGCCATCATGAAGGACGGGGTGATTATCCAGGTCGGCACTGCCGAAGAGATTGTGTTGAATCCGGCGGATGACTACGTCGCCGAATTCGTCGCGGGCATTTCGCGGCTGCATCTGGTCAAGGCCCATTCGGTGATGACGCCGATTGCGCGTTACACCCAGGCGTTTCCCTTGTGCGACTTTTCCAAACTGACCCAGACCTCACCGGACACCGATATCGATGCCTTGATCGGCCTGACCATGGGCGCCGACCTTGAGCCGTTGGCCGTGGTCGAGCATGGCGTGGTGGTCGGAATCATTACGCCCAAGGATCTGTTGCGTGGTGTGCAGGGCATTCCCAATGACGCCCAGGCGGTTGCCCCGGTAATGGAGCCCTCGACATGAGTACTCCGGATTTCTCGGTGCAATTCGACGCCGCCGTAGACGCAGGCCTGATGTGGCTACAGGACAACGGCGAGGTGTTTTTCGACGCGGCCAACACGGCGTTGACCGGTGTGTTCAAGGCCGTGCAGTGGTGTATTGGCACGCCGCCGTTCTATGTAATCGCCATCGTCATCGGCCTATTGGGCTGGCGCATGGTGGGATTGAGGTTTGCCGTGTTGGCGGCCCTGGCGTTGCTGGTGTGCAACTTTATCGGCCTGTGGCCGGAAACCGTCAGCACCCTGGCGCTGGTACTCACCGCGACCTTGCTGGCGCTGTTGGTGGCGGTGCCGCTCGGCGTGCTGGCCGGGTTGACGCCGGCGTTCGACCGCGTGGTCGAGCCGTGCCTGGACCTGGTGCAAACCCTGCCGCCGTATATCTACCTGCTGCCGGCGATTGCGCTGCTCGGTTACGGCCCGGCGACTGCGTTGCTGGCCACGTTTATCGTTGCGGTGCCGCCGGCGCTGCGCCTGACCTCCCTGGGGATTCGCATGACGCCCAAGGAATTTATCGAACTGGGGGATGCCAGCGGCGTCACTGGCATGCAGATGTTCTTCAAGATCCGCCTGCCCTTTGCCATGCCGAGCATCATGGCCGGGGTCAACCAAAGCCTGATGATGGCGTTCGGCATGGTGGTGATCGCTGGCATCGTCGGTTCCGGCGGGCTGGGCGAAGCGATCTACGGGGCAGTGCGCACCCTGGATATTGCCAAGTCGATCAACGCCGCGCTGGCCATCGTCATCCTCACCATGATCCTCGACCGCCTCGCGCAAACCGCCGCCCAGTCGCGGATGGGAGCCAGCCAATGAACTTCGCCGACTTGCGTTTTTCCCCTGGCGCGTTCCTGGCGCCGGCTATTGACTGGTTGAATGCCAACCTGCATGGCTTGTTCGTGCTGATCAGCAAAATCATCGAAGCCGTGTTGGGCGCCATCGAGACCGCGTTGCTGGCGCCCCACGCCTATGTGTTGATTGCCGTGGTAGTGCTGTTGGCGTGGGTATTGGCCAACTGGCGCGTGGCATTGTTTGCCGGTGCGATGTTGGCGTTCTGTTTGTTTGCCGGGTTGTGGGTGGCGTCGATGCAGACCATCGCGCTGGTGTCGGTGGCGGTGCTGATTTCGGTGAGCGTGGCATTCCCGTTGGGCATCCTGGCGGCGCGGGTGAAACGGGTGGATGCGGCGCTGCTGCCGATCCTCAATATCATGCAAACCGTACCACCGTGGGTGTACCTGATTCCGGCAGTGATGCTGTTCAGCCTGGGTCGCGTGCCGGCGATTATCGCCACCATTGTGTACGGCATTCCGCCGATGCTGCGGCTGACCACGCTGGCATTCAAGCAACTGCCCAAGGATTTGCTGGAACTGGGCCAGGCCATGGGCGCCTCGCCACGGCATATCCTGTTCAAGATTGAGTTGCCAACGGCGGCGCCCACGCTGCTAGTGGGGTTGAACCAGTGCATCCTGCTGTCGCTGGCGATGGTGGTGTTGGCGGGGCTGGTCGGTGCCGGTGGTTTGGGTGCCGAGGTGACACGCGGCTTGACGCGCATGGAGATGGGCCTGGGTTTGCGGGCGGGCCTGGCGATTGTGGCGGTAGCGCTGTTGCTGGATCGCCTGTCACGCGGCGCATTGCAGCGCCAGGCACGGCGTACATAACGTGGTCGCACGACGTCAATTCAGTGATGGGATGCAGTGCAAGAACCTGCGCTACCTCAACGATCACAGCGGCCAGGAGGTGCGCAAGGCGCGGGCGGGGTTTGTGCTGCTGGAGCATTTTTCCCTGCCGGCGTTTACCCAGGCGCTGGACACCATCGTCACCGCCAACCTGCTGCGCCCGGACTTGTTCGCGACCACCACCTTCGGCTTGAACACCGACGAAATCACCAGCGACCTGGGCCTGGTCATCCGGCCCGATGCGCGCCTGACACTGGCTGCCGTGCTCGACCTGGACTTGCTGGTGATCTGCGGCGGCTACCGCACACCCCTGCGTTACAACGACGAGTTGACGCTGTTGCTCGACGCCGCGGCGGAGCAGGGCGTGGCGCTGGCCGGAGTGTGGAACGGCGCCTGGTTTTTGGGCCGGGCAGGGCAGTTGGACGGTTATCGCTGCGCGGTGCATCCGGAGCATCGGCCTGCGCTGGCGGAGATCGCGCGGCTGACCCATGTCACCAGTGAAGCCTACGTGGTGGATCGCAATCGCCTGACGGCGTCGAGCCCCACCGGGGCCTTTTATATGGCCCTGGAATGGATCCGCAGCCTGCATGGCAAAAGCCTGACCGACGGCATCGAGGACATTCTCGCGTTTGAAGCCTCGCGCTTTCGCCGCGTCAAACCAATGTTGAACGTGTCGGTCAGCGGGCCATTGCGTGAAGTGATCAACCTGATGGACGTGAACCTGGAAGAGCCGCTGCAAATGCACGACCTGTGCCTGTACGCGGGACGCTCAAGGCGCCAGATCGAGCGGCTGTTCAAGGATCAGCTCGGCACCTCGCCGCAGCGCTATTACATGGACCTGCGCATCACCGAAGCGCGGCGGCTGTTGCAGCACACCTCGTTGACCATTGTCGAGGTGTCGGTGGCCTGTGGCTTTGTCTCGCCGAGCCATTTCAGCAAGTGCTACAGCGCCTATTTCGGGCACCGTCCATCCAAGGAAATTCGCCTGGTCAAATAGCCGCAAGCCCCCGTGGGCAAAGGGCTATGACTGATGTTTATGCTGTGTATTTTAATTGTAGACACAAAGTATTTTGTTGTTTTATAGTGCGAATACAGGTAGTAGACCGTGTGCACTTACTACTAGGAAGGTTTCACCATGGCTACCAAAGAACTCAGCACCCCGGCTCCTGTCGAGCCAACCCTGGACCGCAAGGCTGTATTGGGTGAAGCGCTACGGCGTCGCATCCTCAGCATGGAGCTGGCACCGGGTGCCGTGGTGGACGAGTTGGCGCTGTGTGATGAGTTCGGTTTGTCGCGCCCACCGGTGCGTGAACTGATGCGGCAAATGGCGGCGGAAGGGTACATCGACCTTGAAGCCAACCGCGCTGCTCGGGTGTCGGCGATGAGTTACCAGTCGCTGCGCAGTTTTTTCCTGGCGGCGCCGTTGATTTACATCGCCACCACGCAACTGGCGTGCTCCCACGCAACGCCGGCTGAAATCGAGGAATTGAAACGGATACAGGCTTTGTTTCGCACGGCCATCGAAGAGAAAGATGTCGAGAACCGTGTGTTGTACAACGACGAGTTTCACCTGCAAATCGGCAAGATGGCCCACAACGCCTACCTGATGCCGAGCTTGCAGCGCTTGCTGATCGACCACGCCCGTCTGGGCAAGATCTTCTATCGCCACCCGACCACGGTGGATATGCAAGAAGACCTGGAAGTGGCCGCCCAGCAGCACGACGACATGATCCGCGCAATTGAACACCACGATCCGGTCTTGGCCGGGGAAATCGTGCGGGCCCACCTCGAACTGTCCCGTCGGCGGATGTCCGAGTACGCGGCGCCCGAAGGCCTGGATGTAGCGCTGAACTTCTGACCTGTCGAGGCCGGCCAGTGTGACGCGATGCAACCGGGTAGCTGTTAGCTCTAACAACTATAAAAGAACCCAGGTCGCGAACATGGCACTCATTAGAAACACCCCGGCAGACGATTCAACCTGCGGCTGGTTTCACCTCAGCCCACCGCGTGTGGCGCGTCCACCGCACATTGGTACACGCACGGCGCGCTGGGCAGTGGTAGGGGCGGGGTTCACCGGCCTTGCCGCCGCACGCCAGCTGGCGCTGAACTTTCCGGACGACGAGATCGTGCTGATCGAGGCCCAGGAAGTGGGCTACGGCGCTTCCGGACGCAACGCCGGCTTTGCCATCGACTTGCCCCATGACATCGGCGCCGAAGACTATATCGGTGACATCGCCACCGCCAAAATCAGTATGGAACTCAACCTCGCCGGTCAATCCATGCTGCGGGCGCTGGTGGAGCAACACGGGATCAATTGCCAGTGGCGTGATTGCGGCAAGTACCAGGCCGCTGTCGAAGACCGTGGCATTGCGGTGCTGGACGCTTATCGCCGGGGCCTCGACAAGTTGGGCCAGGCCTATCAAATGATCGAAGCCAAGGACCTGCCGAACCACATCGGTACTGGGTTCTACCGCAAGGCCCTGTTCACTCCCGGCACGGCGCTGGTGCAACCGGCGGCGTTGGTCAAAGGGCTGGCGGACACCTTGCCCGCCAACGTCACCCTGTATGAAAACACCCCGATTACCGAAGTCGAGTACGGCGACAAAACCGTCCTCACGCACAAACACGGGCGCATCGTTGCCGACAAGTTGGTGCTCACCAACAACGCCTTCGCCATGAGTTTCGGCTTCCTCAAAAGCCGCATGTTGCCGATCTTCACCTACGCCAGCCTGACCCGTCCGCTGACGGAAGAAGAACAGGCGCGCCTGGGGGGCGATCCCTTCTGGGGTGTAATTCCCGCCGACCCGTTTGGCACCACCTTGCGCCGCACCGTCGACAACCGCTTGCTGGTGCGCAACAGCTTCAGCTTCAACGCCGATGGCCGTAGCAATCCCAAGTACTTGCAGCGCTTTGTGAAGCGTCACAAAGAGTCTTTCGACCGGCGCTTCCCGCTGCACCGCGAGGTGAACTTCGAGTACACCTGGGGCGGTTCCCTGAGCCTGTCGCGCAACCATATGGCGCACTTCGGCGAGCTGGCCAAAAACGTGTATGGCGCGCTGTGCTGCAACGGCCTGGGCGTCACCCGCGGCACCGTCACGGGCACCTTGCTGGCCGAGTGGCTGGCGGGCAAAAGCAATCACCTGGTGGACTTCCTGTTGACGTCCCCGGGCCCGAGCAGAAACCCACCGGAGCCGCTGCTATCAGCGGGTGTAAACATGAACTTGCTATGGGGACAAAGCCGCGCCGGCCAGGAAAGCTGACTTTCAAGAAACGTAGTACGCAATACCGAACTTAATCTATTGATTGGAAAACAGCAGACGTTTTAGCGACTGCGGTTTCTGATTGAGACGGCTTTCATTCGCCTGGATTTCAAGTGTGCGTTGTACCCCGGCGAATGAACGAAGCGAAGTAGGAGATAATAATGACAAGTCCGAATGCCTCAGTTGAGGATGTACCGCTTAATAACTTTCACCGTTTGCTCACGGCCCGTTCGGGCGGTGGTTCATTTGTGGATGGTTATGTTTTAAGCATTATCGGCATTGCGATGTTGCAAGTGACCGGCGCACTGGAACTTACGGAGTTCTGGCAGGGCCTTATTGCTGCATCGGCGTTGATCGGCGTGTTCTTTGGCGGGTTTATCGGGGGCTGGCTGACCGATAAGTTAGGGCGCAAGAAAGTGTATTTCATTGGCCCTTCCTTATTTATCGCGTGTTCCCTGGCGCAGTTCTGGGTTGAATCGGCGTGGGCATTGTTTGCCCTGCGTTTCATCATTGGTTTGGCCGTGGGGATTGAATACCCGGTGGCCACTTCCTTATTGGTCGAATTCCTGCCGAAGAAACAACGCGGGCCACGGCTCGCCGCGCTGACTATCCTGTGGTTTGCCGGTGCAGCGTTTGCCTACGTGGTCGGTAACGCGATTATCAACACCGGCGCCGACGACGCCTGGCGCTATGCCTTGGCCAGTGCTTCGGTGATTGGCCTGGTGCTGTTTGTGCTGCGCCTGGGCACCCCGGAATCGGCGCGCTGGTTGCTCAGCAAGGGCCGTGATGCCGAAGCCGAGCACGTCATCAAGCGCGTCTACGGCCCGCACTATTCGCTGCGTGACCTGCCGGAGCAACCGGACGAACGCAAAATGACCTTCCGCGACCTGTTGCGCTCGGGTTACGGCAAGCGCCTGTTCTTTGTCTCGGTGTTCTGGTCGTGCTCGATCATCCCGGTGTTCGCGGTGTACGCCTTCGCGCCCAAAGTGCTGCAAGCCCTGAACCTGAAAGGCGAGTGGGCCTCCTACGGCTCGATGTTCATCACCCTGTTGTTCGTGGTGGGTTGCGTGCTTGCCACGCGGCTGATCAACACCATTGGCCGACGCAGCATGTTGATCCACAGCTTCCTGTGGTCGGGCCTGGCACTGTTGCTGCTGGCCACGTTTTCCAACAGCCATGAGCTGCTGGTGCTGTGCCTGTTCGGTGCCTACGCCGTGTTCATCGGCGGCGCCCAAGTGCTGCAACTGGTTTACCCCAACGAACTGTTCCCCACCGAAATCCGCGCCTTTGCCGTCGGCATCGGCACCTCCTTGTCGCGGGTTGGCGCGGCCGTGGGCACGTACCTGGTGCCGCTGTCGCTCACCTCGATTGGCATCGGCAACACCATGTACGTCGCGGCCGGCGTGACCTTTATCGGCCTGACCGCCGCCTGGGCCATGGCCCCTGAAACCCGCTCACTGAATTTGCGCGACGCAGCGGCATTAAGCAGCTGAACGCAAAACACACATCACTTTCACTGTTGGAGAAACACCCATGAAATTTGAAGGCATCTACACCCCGGCAATCACCCCGTTGACCGCCACCGGCCAGATCGACAGCGCCGCATTCGCCGACGTGCTGGAATACCTGATCGAGTCCAAGGTGCACGGCATCATCATCGGTGGCTCCACCGGCGAGTACTACGCGCACACCTCCCAAGAGCGCATTGACCTGGCCGCCCACGCCAAGGAAGTCATCGGCAACCGCGTCGCGCTGATCGTTGGCACCGGTGCCATCCGCACCGAAGATTCGGTGGAGTACGCCAAGGCTGCCCGCGCCATCAAGGCCGACGCGATCCTGGTCGGTTCGCCGCCGTACGCGCTGCCCACCGAAGAAGAGAACGCCATCCACGCCCTGGCTGTGGACAAGGCCGCCGGCCTGCCGATCATGCTCTACAACTACCCGGGCCGCATGAGCGTGAGCATGGGCAACGAGTATTTCAAGGCGGTGTCCGCCTCGAAAAACGTCGTGGCCATCAAGGAAAGCTCCGGCGACATGGCCCAGGTACACCGCCTGGCCACCCAGTTCCCGAACATCGCGCTGTCCTGCGGCTGGGATGATCAGGCCCTGGAATTCTTCGCCTGGGGCGCGCGCAGCTGGGTGTGTGCCGGTTCCAACTTCGTGCCGCGTGAACACATCGCCCTGTACGAAGCCTGCGTGATCGAAAAAGACTTCGACAAAGGCCGCAAGATCATGAGCGCGTTCATGCCGCTGATGGACTACCTCGAAGGTGGCAAATTCGTGCAGGCGATCAAGGCCGGTTGTGCGTTCAGCGGCCTGCGTAC
This sequence comes from Pseudomonas nabeulensis, assembly GCF_004682045.1. GTDB lineage: Bacteria > Pseudomonadota > Gammaproteobacteria > Pseudomonadales > Pseudomonadaceae > Aquipseudomonas > Aquipseudomonas nabeulensis. The sequence goes on along the minus strand of NZ_QUZT01000083.1, from coordinate 6,703 downwards.
CGGCAGCGTGCGTGCGCCGTTGCAGCCGCTGTACGAAGATGAAAAACAAGCGCTGGAAACCGTGATCACCAACCTCAAGCGTGACGTTGCGCACATCGTCGGGGGTGCATGATGACGCACCTGCTCAGCGCCGCCGAATACGCCGGCATCGCCAAGGACCTCCAGTTCCCGACCACGTCGTTCATCAACGGCGCGTCCCACACCTCGGCGTCGGGCAAGACCTTCGCCACCACCAACCCGGCCACCGGCGAGTTGCTGGCTGAAATCACCGCGTGCAACAGCGTCGACGTGGATTACGCCGTGGCCTCGGCCAAGCAGGCCTTTGACGATGGCCGCTGGCACAAGCTCAGCCCCGGCACCCGCAAGAAGGTCCTGCTGCGCTTCGCCGACTTGCTGGAGCAGCACTCCCACGAACTGTCCGTGCTGGAAAGCCTGGACAGCGGCAAGCCGGTGCGCGAGTGCCAACTGACCGACGTGCCGGAAACCATCCACATGATCCGCTGGCACGCCGAGCTGATCGACAAGATCTACGACAACACCGCCCCGGTCGGCCACGACGCGCTGACCCTGGTGGTGCGCGAAGCCATCGGCGTGGTCGGTCTGGTGCTGCCGTGGAACTTCCCGTTGCTGATGCTGGCCTGGAAAATCGCGCCGTCCCTGGCCGCCGGTTGCTCCATCGTGGTCAAGCCGGCCAAGGAAACCACCCTGACCGCGCTGCGCGTGGCCGAGCTGGCGTCCCAGGCCGGAGTGCCGGACGGCGTGTTCAACGTGGTCTCCGGTGGCGGTCGCGAAGTCGGTGAGCCGCTGGGTCGGCATATGGACGTCACCATGGTCAGCTTCACCGGTTCCACCGACACCGGCCGCCTGTTCCTGCAATACGCGGCCGAGTCCAACCTCAAGCGCATCGTGCTGGAGCTGGGCGGTAAAAACCCGGCGGTGGTGATGAACGATGTGGCCGACCTGGACCTGGTGGCAGGGCATATCGTCAACGGTTCGTTCTGGAACATGGGCGAGAACTGCTCGGCGTCGTCGCGCCTGATCGTGCATGCCGACATCAAGGACGAACTGCTCAAGCGCATTGGCGTGCAGTTGCAGGACTGGAAGATGGGCAGCCCCCTGGACCCGGACAACCGCCTGGGCTCGATGGTCAGCGAGGCGCACTTCGACAAAGTCAGCTCGTACCTGGTGCAAGCCGGCAACGACAACCAGCGCGTGGTGTTCGGTGGCAAGACCGAAGACAGCATCTACGTGCAGCCGACCGTGGTCGATGGCGTGAGCGCGGACAGCCTGTTGTTCAAGGAAGAGATCTTCGGCCCGGTGCTGACCGTCACCACCTTCAACACCCTGGAAGAAGCCATCAGCCTGGCCAACGACACCATCTACGGCCTGGCCGCGTCGGTGTACACCGATAACCTGCGCAACGCGATCAAGCTGTCCCGCGAGATCCGTGCCGGTATCGTCACCGTCAACTGCTTCGGCGAAGGCGATGCCTCCACGCCGTTCGGTGGCTACAAGCAGTCCGGTTTCGGCGGGCGGGACAAGTCCATCTGGGCCCACGACCAGTACACCGAAATCAAGACCATCTGGATCGATACGTCCGAAGGTTAAAAAACCAGGCGCCTCTCTACAAAGCTCCACGCAAGCGGCGATTGAGGCGCCTTCCATCAACCGGGTCAACAATAAGAAAGCCACGGCCCAGCTCGTTTTCTCGAAGCCCTTTTCATGACTGCTTATCGCACTGCCCTTACGTCTGCCCATGTCACCGCACTACTGTTTGGCCTTACCGGAATTTTTGGTGCGCTGATTCACGCCAGCGCCAGTGTGATCACCTTCGGCCGTGCGGCGTTTGCCATGCTCGCCTTGGCGGTGTTCGCGCTACTTCAGGGGCGCGCGTTGCTGCGTGGCCTCAATCGCAAGAAACTGGTTATTTACTTCGTCTCGGGGCTGATGCTGGCCGCGCACTGGGTCACGTTTTTTATCGCGATCAAAGTGGGCGGGGTGGCCGTTGCCACGCTGGGCTTTGCCAGTTTCCCGGCATTTATCACCTTGCTCGATATGGCGGTATTCCGCGACCGGCCGCATCTGGCCGAATCGTTGTTGCTGCTGTTGGTGACCCTTGGCCTGGTGCTGGTCACGCCCTCATTCGAGCTGGCTAACCAAGGCACCGTCGGCTTGCTGTGGGGTATTGCCTCAGGCCTGTCGTTTGCCTTGCTGGCGATGACCAACCGCCGCGCCACCGATGGCCGCAATGGTGTGCAGGTGGTGTTCTGGCAGAACGCGACCGTGGCGCTGATCATGGCGCCGTTCGCGGTGTTCGACCTGGTGGACCTCGGTGCACTCGACTGGACCCACCTGGCCATCCTCGGCGTGCTGTGCACGGCGGTGTCCCAGGCGCTGTTCGTCAAAAGCCTCAAGGGCCTGAATGCGCGCAGTGCCGGCATGATCATTTCGCTGGAGCCGGTGTATGCGATTGCCTGTGCCTGGTGGCTGTTCCATGAGGCACCGTCCTACCGGATGTTGGCGGGTGCGGCGCTGATTGTGCTGGCGATTGTGTTATCGGCCCAGGGCAAGGGGCACGCAGCGCAACCGGCCACCTAGTTTTTTGGCGCTGGTTAGATCGATTATTTCCTAATGATTGGTCGCAATATCAGTTTCGAATATCCATAACACCGGTTTTATTCCTTGAGTGGAAACGACCGGCGTTTTCGCGACGAAATGCCTGTTGATGCATCAGGAATGGCTGTTTTGTTCGACTAAGCTTGCCCCCGAGCATCCAATCCTGCTGCTCTGTCGTCGTCTTGCGCCGCCGCCGGGCGTCTCTAGAATCGGCGCCAGAACTTAGCCATTTCCTGTCGATTACGGAGTTTCGAACATGATGAATGCAATGCAGATGCCGATGAACACCACCATGCCCATGATGCCGATGATGGGCATGCCGATGATGATGGCCACCATGACTTGCACCATGGCGGGTGACGCCATGATGTGCACCATGAAGCCCGCCGCCGGCATGGACATGGCTCAGTTCAAGACCAACGCCGAGATGATGGCGATGATGATGAACTGCGGCATGCCGATGATGATGCAGTGCGCCAATATGTCGATGATGTGCATGTCGGCCGACGGCATGGCCATGATGGGCAAGATGGGCATGCAGATGCCAATGATGGCGTGCGTCATGGAATGCACGGTGATGGGCGATAGCATGACATGCAAAATGATGCCAATGCCCGGCATGAGCATGGCCATGATGGAAAACTGCTGCATGCTCATGAACAAACTGATGAACGACTGCGCCATGCCGATGATGATGAGCTGCAACGGCATGCCGATGATGTGCTGCACCTGCTGATAGGTCGCACACAAAACGACCTGCATCAGTGAGCTTGTTGTGGCGAGGGAGCTTGCTCCCGCTGGACCGGGCTGGCGCTCCAGTGCGAAGCACTCCCTAGATTTTTGGGGCCGCTGCGCAGGCCAGCGGGAGCAAGCTCCCTCGCCACAGATAATGGTCAGTCCAGACGTTCGGGGTAGGTAATCACCAGGAACGCCACCGCCTCGCTGTCCGCCGGGTTGCGGTAGCGGTGCGGCTGGTCGGCGTAGAACAGGATCGAGTCGCCGGTAGAAAGCAGGTAGCGTTCGTCATTGACGCTTACTTCCAGCACGCCCTGAGCCACCACCAGGTTTTCCTGAATGCCGGGACCGTGGCCTTCGGACACTTCCTCACCCAGGCCTCGCAAGCGGATCTCATAGAATTCGGATTGGCGCGCCGTATCAAAGGGGAACAATGCACGGCTGATAAACGCCCCGTCGGCACTCACCAGGCGCTTGCTCTGTTGCGCCGGCAGCACCTCCACCCCTTCAAAGGCGCGATCTTCCAGAAACGCCGCCACCGATACCTTCAACCCCTTGGCAATCTTGCACAGCACCTTGATCGACGGCACGCTGCGCCCGGACTCGATCTGCGCGAGCATCGCCCGGCTCACGCCGCAGGCCCGCGCCAAACCGTCCAGTGACAGATGGCGCTTACTGCGCAGACGTTGCAGGTTGTGGGCGACGCACAGGCTGATGACATCGTCGTCGGTATTCGGTTTGGGCAGGGGGTCGGGCGGTTCGGGGAGCACGTGCAGGAAATTCATCGGCGTTACGCCCGGCGGGTATCGCTGGGTTTTGCGGCTTGTGCGGTAAACACCGCCAGCCCCGCACGCGCCGCGTACATCGCCCACATCAACTCACCCGCAGCACGCGCCTGGCGACGTTTACGGTGGAGTGTGAAATCGATGACAGTGGCGGAGGTTGGCATGGTGGCAGTCTCGTGGGGCTCAGTGGCTCCACAGTAAGCTGTTGTGGTTATTTCTTTAAATACTGAGTTTGCATGTGGTAATTCGATTTTGGACTTAGAAAATAATCTGGGTCCGACGCTGTTGTGGGACACGTCTGGTCCGTTAATCAGGCGTGACCTGACGGGCTTACCTGTCTTCCCATGACTGCTAGCGTGTCGGCCCCGGCCTTTCACGCCCCCGAATTCCAAGGACTTGCCCCATGCTGCTGCGCCAACCTCCCTTCTTTTTTGCCGCCCTGACCCTCAGCTCACTGGTCCACGCCGAAGACCTGCAACTGGCCCCGGTGGAGGTCACCGGCAGCGAAGCCAGCGCTGGCGAAGTGGCCCAGGCCCAGCTCAAGAGCGTGCCCGGCGGCACCAACTACATCGACATGAGCAGCGTGGCGCAGGGGCGGGTCAGCACCAACGAAGATGTGTTCAAGTACCAGGCCGGGGTATACGCCAAGGCCGCGAACAACGAAGGCATCAAGCTCTCCATTCGCGGCTCCGGCCTGAACCGCAGCCCCGGCGCCCATGGTTCGGGGCTGTATGAGATGTTCGACGGCATCGCGCTGACCGGCCCTGGCGGCACGCCCTACGAATTGAAAGTGCCCCTGTGGCAAAGCCGCGTCGAAGTGCTGCGCGGTGCAAACGGCTTTGACCAAGGCGCGTTGGCCCTCGGTGGCGCGGTCAACTACGTGACCCACACCGGCTATGACGCACCCAAGCTGCAACTGCGTTATGAGGCTGGCAGCAAAGGCTACATGCAGCGTGAGATCAGCTCGGGCCAGGTGCTGGGGGAAGCGGACTACTACATTAGCCTCACCGACTCCGAATCCGACGGCTTCCAGCGCCAGAGCGCCGCCACCGGCAAGGGCTTTGCGGCCAACTTCGGCTATCGCTTCAGCCCGGAGTTGGAAACCCGTTTCTATATCCGCTACCGCGAAACCACCAACGACACACCGGGTAAACTCACCCGCGACCAGATCAGCCACGACCCGCGCGCCGCTGCCAGCCTCAACGTCACCCGCGACTCCAAGCGCCTGGAGCCGGGCTCCACCTGGATCGCCAACAAGACCACCTTGCAACTGGACGACAACGCCCGCCTGGAATTCGGCCTGGCGTACCACGACTACCCGATGGACCTGCGCGAAGGCACCATCCGCCTGAAAGTCGCCTACACCGACATCAGCAGCACCCTCAACTACATCCGCCAGGACACGCTGTTTGGGCATGACAGCAAGACCACTGTTGGTCTGCGCACCACCCAGGCGATGCCCAACAACGGCGGTTCCGAATACGTGCGTGTGTATGCCGGCAATGCTGCACCCGGCACCAAGACCCGCGACTACAGCTACCTGGGCTCGGACACCGTGCTGCACATCGGCAATGACCTGGAACTGGTGCCCGACCTGTGGCTGACTACCGGCCTGGCAGCGATCTACACCCGGCGCGAAACCGAGGTGAGCTACCCAGAAACCGATGCCAAGGTGAGCCAGCACGACTGGGACTACGCACCGCGCATCGGCCTGCGCTATGACTTCACCCCGCAACTGCAGGTGTACGGCAACCTGAGCCGTTCGGTCGAGCCGCCGCACGCGTGGTCGATGATCTGGGGGTCCAACAAGTACTTCACGAGCGGGCCTGCCAAGGGAATGGCACGCGAAGGCATCAAACTGAAAAACCAGACCGCCACCACCCTGGAAATCGGCGGCCGTGGTGAACAATGGTTCGGGCAATGGGACCTGGCGCTGTACCGCTCAGAAGTGCGCCACGAACTGCTCACCGTGGAAACCCAGGCCCAGACCGCCACCACCAACGCCATCACCGCCGAAAACAACGCCAGCCCCACCGTGCACCAAGGCGTGGAACTGAGCCTGCTCAGCCCGGTGTGGGAGGGCGGCCGCAACGGCAGGCTCGACCTGCTCCAGGCCTACACCTACAGCGACTTCCACTATCGGGACGATGATCGTTTTGGCGGCAACACCTTGCCGGGTATCCCCAAGCACTACTACCAGGCGCAAGTGCGCTACAGCCATCCGACCGGGTTCTACACCAGCCTCAACACCGAACACTCATCCAGGGTGGCAGTGGATTACGCCAACTCGTTCTACGCGGCGTCCTACACCCTGCTGGGCGCGACCGTCGGCTACGACGCGCCAAAGCAGGATTGGCAGGCGTGGGTGGATCTGCGCAACCTGACCAACAAGCGCTATGCCAACACCGTTACACCGGGGTATGACGACAAGGGGTTGGACGCGGCGCGCTCCACCCCCGGTGATGGCCGAGGCATCTACACCGGTGTTTCATGGGCTTGGCGCTGACAGCCCCCGAAGTCCCAAACAACACAGTTCCAATGTGGGAGGGGGCTTGCCCTAATGCCAG
>NZ_QUZT01000082.1 GCF_004682045.1 Pseudomonas nabeulensis | reverse complement strand
CAGTGTCAGATCCAATGGTGAATCGGCCAGCCTGTCTGTTCGGCATGGGCGCGCAATACCGGATCCGGGTTCACCACCTGTGGAAATTCCACCTTGCTCAACAACGGCAAATCATTACGCGAATCCGAATAGAAATACGCCCCCTCCAACGTCTCACCTTCCTGCTCCAGCCATTCCAGCAACCGCGTGATCTTGCCTTCGCGGTAGGTCAGTACGCCCACCGTACGCCCGCTGTACACGCCGTGGCTGACTTCCAGTTCGATCCCCAGCACCTCATCAATGCCGATCCGCGCCGCAATCGGCTTGACCAGATGCGTGCCGGACGCCGAAATCACCAGGATCCGGTCGCCATTGGCCCGATGGCGGGCGATGGTCTTGGTGGCGTCGCTGTAGATCAACGGCTCGATCACGTCCTCCACCCATGGCTCCACCAGATGTTCAATTTCCGCCGGTGTGCGGCCGATCATCGGCTCCAGGCTGAAATCCATGAAGTCTTCCATCTTCAACTGGCCCTGGCTGTAGGCGGCCATCAACTCGTGGTTCTTGCGCATGAATGACTCAGGGTCGACCCAGCCCAGGCGGCCCATCTGCTCGCTCCACAGGGTGGCGCAGTCGCCGTGGATCAGGGTGTCGTCCAGATCAAAAATTACCAATGCCATCGGTCAGGCTCTCTCAATAAAACGTTGCATCAGGCTACTTCACACAGGGCGCTTGGGTCGATGAAAAGTGCCAGGCGTTGGCCCTCGGGGTACAGGTCGTCGGCCGAGCGGTTGAGTACGTCCACCACCAACTCCACACCGCGCGCTTCGATGCGGTAGCGAATCACGTTGCCCAGCAGGCTGTGGCTGCGTACCAGGGCGTCGAGTTCGCCACTGCGACTCAGCTCGATGGCCTCGGGGCGAATGGCGATGCGCCCGCTGATCGGGCGCTGCAGCAGTTGGCTGGCCTTGTCGGCGTCCAGCAGGTTGTAGTTGCCGATAAACCCGGCGGCGAATACATCCACTGGCGCGGTGTAGAGCGTCTCGGCATCGCCGCTCTGCACGATCTTGCCCTGGTTCATCAGGAAGATCCGGTCGGACATGGTCAGGGCTTCTTCCTGGTCATGGGTCACGAAGATGGTGGTCAGCCCCAGTTCGCGTTGGATCTGGCGAATCTGTTCGCGCAAGTGTTTGCGAATCCGTGCATCCAAGGCCGACAGCGGCTCATCCAGCAGCAACAGGCGCGGGCGCGTGACCAGGGAGCGGGCAAGGGCCACGCGCTGGCACTGGCCGCCGGACATCTGGTGCGGGTAGCGGCCAGCCAGGTCCTTGAGTTCCACCAGTTGCAGCACTTCCTGTACCCGTTTATGGCTGTCGTCGGCGTTGACCTTTTGCATGCGCAGGCCGAAAGCGACGTTCTGCTCCACGGTCATGTTGGGAAACAGCGCATAGCTTTGGAACACCATGCCGATGTTACGTTTCTGCGGACTCAGCGGGACGATGTCCTGCCCATCCAGCAGAATTTTCCCACTGTTCACCGAGGTCAGACCGGCGATGCAGCGCAGCAGGGTGGACTTGCCGCAACCCGAAGGACCGAGCAGGGTGACGAACTCGCCCTTGGCGATTTCGCAGTTGATATCGCTGAACACCGGTGTGCCGGCGTAGCTTTTTTGCAGGTGTTGGACGCTGACGAAGCTCATTGGCTTTTGTCCTTGTTCAAGATGTTGGCGGCCCAGGTCAGCACCAGTACGAAGAAGAAGTAGGAAATCACGACGGCACTGGTGAAGTGGCCGCTGCTGTTGCGCATGTTGTTCAGGTACACCTGCAGGGTTTCGTAGCGGGTGCCCACCAGGATATTGGCGAACACGAACTCACCGAACAGGAACGAGAACGACAGCAGCAGCGCCACCATCAGGCCTTTGCGCAGGTTTGGCAGCACCACCAGGATCGCCGCCTGCCAGGTGCTGGCGCCGAGCAGTTGTGAGGCGTCCATCAGGTCGCGCAAGTTGATGGCTTGCAGGTTGTTGGTGATCGCCCGGTACATGAACGGCAGCGCTACGGTGAAGTAGCAACCGATCAAAATCCACGGCGTGCCCACCATCGCCAACGGCCCGGAACCATAGAGTTGCAGCAGGCCCACCGACGACACCACCGGCGGCACCGCGAAGGGCAGCAGGATCAGAATGTTCATCAGCGCATCGAGCTTGGGAAAGTGGTAATGCACCACGAACAGCAGCGGCAGGATCAGTACCACGGACAGGATCAACGCGCCGACGCACACCAGCAGCGACTGCCCGAAGGCCATCAGAAAGCGCGGGTCGCTCCACAGCTGCACGTACCACTTCACGGTAAACCCGGCGGGCAGGATGGTCGCAGACCAACTGCTGGCAATGGAGTAGACAAAAGTGCCGAGTAACGGCAGCACCAGGATTGTAAACAGCAGGTACACCACGACCCGATGGTAGAGGGAGGCCGGGCCGGCTTCAGCGCGAGACATGGTAGCTCCTCTTGAGCAGCAGTTGATGGACCACGGTGACCACCGTCATCAGCGCCACCAGCACCACGGCCAGGGCGCTGGCCATATTCGGGTCGAGGGACACATCGCCGGAGACCAGGCCCGCGATGCGGATCGGCAGGACGTTGAAATTGCCGGTGGTCAGCGCATACACCGTGGCGTAGGCGCCCAATGCGTTGGCCAGCAGGATCACAAAGGTGCCCAGCAGCGCGGGCGTCAGCACTGGCAGGCCGATATGCCGCCAGAACTGCCAGCCATTGGCGCCGAGCAAGGCGGCCGACTCGCGCCAGTCCTCGCGCAGCGCATCGAAGGCGGGATAGAGCAGCAGCACGCCGAGGGGAATCTGGAAGTAGGTGTAGAGGATGATCAAGCCGGTCTTGGAGTACAGGTTGAAGTCCTGAATGATCCCCGCCTGCTTGAGCATGATCGTGATGCTGCCGTTGAACCCCAGCAGGATGATGAACGCGAACGCCAGTGGGACGCCGGCAAAGTTGCTGGTCATATTGGCGAAGGCGGTCACGAAATTGCGCAGCGGCGAGTCCACGCGGCGCAGGGAGTAGCTGCCCAGCGTGGCGATGATGATGCCGAACACGCTGGAGTAGAAGCTGATCTCCAGGCTGAACTGGATGGCTTGCAGGTAGAACTTCGAACTGAAGATACGCGTGAAGTTTTCCAGGCCCCAGCCGGCCTCTTCGGTTTGCAGGCTGTTGATCAACACCCACACCAATGGGGCGATTTCGAACACGATAAAGAACAGCGCGAAGGGCAGCAGGCACAAGAGCGCCAGCCATTTGCCTCGGGTCATTTCAACAGCTCCCGGCATACAGGTTTGTCGTGGGGCACGCCCAGCAGCTCGCAAATAGTGCCGCACAGGTCGGTCTGTTTCGGCGCGGCGCTGGCATCCAGGCTAAAGGCGTCGCCGAGCACGAACAGCGGTACTTCGCGTTCTTCTGGCAGCAGCCCGTTGTGGGAGCGGTCATTGTTCATGCCGTGGTCGGCGGTCACCAGCACTTGGTAGCCGGCGTCGAGCCAGGTTTGCAGGTAGTCGGCCAGGGTGATGTCGGCCGAGCGTGCACTGTTGCGATATTGCGGGGTGTCGAGGCCGTGCTTGTGGCCGGCGTCGTCGATGTTCATCGGATGCACCACCAGGAAGTCCGGCGCATGTTTGACGCGCAGGCTTTCGGCGTCGGCAAACAGGTGGGAATCGGGGTAGTGGTCATTCCAGTAGAAATGCCCGTGCTGGATCGCCAGCGCCTTGTCATCGGTATGACGATCACGGGCGGCGAGAAAGGGCGTGCGGTTATACAACTCGCTGACCCAATGGTAAGCCGCCGCCGCGGTGGTGAGGCCGGCGTCGGTGGCGTAGTGGAAAATGCTGCGCTGGTTCGACAGGCGCGAGACGTTGTTGTGCACGATGCCGCTCTCGATGGGCGGTACACCGGTGAGGATGCACTCATACAGCGGGCGGGACAGGGCGGGCAGTGCACATTCCAATTTGTAGAGGGCTGCGCGTCCTGCGCCGACATAGGCCTGCAAGTGCCCCATGGCGTGCCTCGCCACCTCGAAGTTCAGGCCGTCGAGTACGACAAGGATGACGTTGTGCTTCATGGGGGGAGGGTGCTCCGCGACAGATGGACTTGAATCTCTTTATCTGGAGAAACAGGGATCAAGTGTGGGAGGGGGCTTGCCCCCGATGGCGGTGAATCAGTCAATGAATGTGTCGAATGACACACCGCTATCGGGGGCAAGCCCCCTCCCACACAAGCCCTATTCCACATTGGGTCTTCGGTGGAAGCCCAATGTGGGTTGAAGCCTTACGGCATCTCTACGATGACCTGCTCATTCCACAGCTGAGGCAGCTTCTTGGAGGTGGCTTCCCAGGCATCGGCATCCTTGATTGGCTGCGGATTGGCCTTGGTGTACTGCTCGCCCGGGATCAGGTTCTTGGCGATATCGGCCGGCAGTTTCAGGTCGGTTTCGGCACGGATAGGACGTGCATTGCCTTTAGCCAGGTTGATCTGACCGGCATCGCTGAAGATGTATTCGCGGGTCAGCTTGGCGGCGTTCGGGTGTTTGGCGTATTTGTTGATGATGGTGGTGTAGCCGGATTTAACCGAGCCGTCCGACGGGATCAGCACCACGTAGTCATCCGGGTTGGCCATCTTGGCTTTGTAGCTCAGGCCGTTGAAGTCCCAGACGATCCCCACTTCGACTTCGCCTTTTTCCATGGTAGCGATGGTCGGGTTGGACAGTGACAGACGCCCTTGCTGGGCGATCTTGGTGAAAAATTGCAGGCCGGGGGCGATGTTTTTCTCGTCGCCTTTGTTGGCGATAGCGGCAGCGAGTACGGCGTTGGAGGCCTGGGCGGCGGTGCTTACGTCACCGACGGAAACCTTGTATTTGCCGCTTTGCAGGTCAGCCCAACTGGTGGGCACTTCGGAGCCGTGCAGCAACTTTTTGTTGACGATAAACGCGATGGTGCCGGTGTAGGCCAGGGCCCAGTGACCGTCCTTGTCTTTGGCCCAATCCGGCACCTGGGACCAGGTGGACGGTTTGTACGGCTGGGTGACTTCCTGCTTCACCGCAATCGGGCCGAACGCTGCGCCGACGTCGCCGATATCCGCGCTGGCGTTGTCATTTTCCGCCTTGAACTTGGCGATTTCCTGCGCCGAGCTCATGTCGGTGTCGATGTGCTTGAGGCCATAGGTCTTGGCCAGGTCTTCCCAGGTGCCTTTCCAGTTGGCCCAGTCATCGGGCATGCCGACGCTGTTGACGGCGCCTTCCGCTTTCGCGGCGGCTTCCAAGGTTTTTAGATCGGTATCAGCGGCCATGGCGGCGGTGCACATGGCAATGGTCGAGCCTAACAGTGATGCCAGGAAAAGCTGTTTCATCCGAAGCTCCTTTGGGCGTTTTCAACGCTGCGTTGTTGTCGACGTTTGGTCTAGGTCAGCAATACCTGAGCCAATTTAGGCTCGATGGATGACAGTTTCGTGTCGATGTCGTTTTTACATCGCGGATGTCGCGCGTCGCAGAGTGAGCGTAGACCATGCCCAAGTGCCCGTGGCGCCGGGACTTGGCCGATGTATTGCAGGGTGTGCAGGGGGCGGGGGACGCGGGTTGTCATCTGTCGGTCATCTGCAATGCCTAGGCTGGCATGCAGTCGTGCAAGCCCGATTACGGAGCGGTTTGTGCACCTGAACAGTGCTGGTCTAGTCCAGATAGGTAACGTTGATGCGTGATGAGGCAATCAAGGCGGTAACCTCCATCGGCCTGGCGCTGCAAGAGCAGATCGACCACGGCCTATTGCCGCCCGCCAGCAAACTGCCCGCCGAGCGCAAGCTCAGCGAGTTGTTTGGTACCACTCGGATTACCGTGCGGGAAGCCTTGTTACAACTGGAGGCCCAGGGGCAGATCTATCGCGAAGAGCGTCGCGGCTGGTTTGTGTCGCCGCCCCGGCTGGCCTACAACCTGATGCAGCGTAGTCACTTTCACGCGATGGTCAGTGACCAGGGACGGGTGGCGTCCACCGAAGTGATCTCGGCGCGGCTGCAACCGGCGTCGGCGGCGGTGTGCGCGTGGTTGCAACTGCCGGCGTTGTCCAGCGTGATCCAGATCTGCCGGGGCCGGCGGATTGATGGGCGGTTGGTGTTGTACGTAGAGCACTACCTGAACCCGCAGTATTTTCCGGGGATTCTGGAGTGCGACCTGAACCAGTCGATGACCGAGCTGTATGCCCGCCAGTACGACTTGCACTACGGGCGGGTGCGTTTCGAAATTGTGCCGACTTCACTGCCGGTGGAGGCCGCCGCCGCGTTGCGCGTATCGGTGGGCAGCCCGGGCTTGCGTATCGCCCGGGTCAACTATGACCAGCACCAGCGCTTGATCGACTGCGACCTGGAGTTTTGGCGGCATGATGCAATTCATGTCGGGGTGGACGTGGTTTGATCTTGTGGCGAGGGAGCTTGCTCCCGCTGGGTTGCGAAGCGACCCCAACAGCATCATCGCATTTTTCTGTAAGTACTCAGTCGCCGGTTTCAGGGCTGCTGCGCAGCCTAACGGGAGCAAGCTCCCTCGCCACAGGAAGGTGTCAGGGGGTAAGTGTCTTGATCACCTGATCCACATTGGTTTCCAGCTCCGCTACCGGGTCTGCGCCGTCGACGTTCAACACCAGCAGTTGCGAACCGCCTGCGGTCACGGCTGCCTTCACGGCGTCACTCGGCTGACGGTGATGCAGCACCACGGCCACGTCGTTGTCCTTCAACTCGGTACTGAGTTTCTGTAAGCCCTCAGCCGTCCAATCCGCGTCAGGCCGTGCATCGGTGCTGACCACTTCGAGGTTCAAGCTGCTGACCAGGTAAGCGAAGTGATCGCTCAAGCTGACCACCGTGAGGTTATCCGCCTTGGCCAGCCGCGCTTCGCTGTCGGCGGTGAGCTTGAGCAGGCGTTGCTTGAGCGCGGCGAGGTTGGCATCGATTTTTGGCTTGGCGCCGGGGGCCAGGCGGCTCAGGTCGGCGGCCAGCACATCGGCCATACGGCCCATATTGTTGCTTGATTGCCATGGCTGGCTGTTCAAACCATCGGTGACGCCCGGTTGCAGGGCGATACCCGGCAGGCCACCGTCCACCGGGCGTGCGGCGTCGACTTCGACGATGCGGATGTTGCTGCGGCGCGCCACCGGGTACAGCGGGTCATCGGCCCATAAGGAACGCAAGCCGATGGCCGCGTCGGCGCCTTCGGCGAGCTTGCTCAGCGCCGGAGCGCCACGGCCAGTGAAGTAGGACACCTGCCGCGAGCCGGGCAGGTTGGCCGGCGCGGCACGTTCAAGTTGCACGTCGGTACCTTTGAGCAGCGCCTCGGCCAAACCGTAGGTAATCGGCAACGACGCCAGCACTTTGACCGGCTTGATCGACTTGGCCTTGCTCAACGCTGCATGGCCCAGGCCATGGTTGGTTTTGAAGTCATTGGCCGCGAAACCGTCGACAGCCAGCGCCGACGTGCTGATCAAACAAGCGATGGCCAAGGCCAGTGGACGAAAGACAGGGCGCATTATCCAAGATTCCCTTTGAGGCTGGGCACGATGCCGCGCGCGATGGCGGCGAGGGCGAAGGCGATACCGGCCATCAGGATGATCGCTGCACCGGACGGGATAGGCAGGTCAAAGATGATCGGCAACAGGATCCCGCACAGGGTGCTGACGGTGGCAATCGCTACCGAGACCCAGAAGAACCCCTTGAGCGACTGGCTCAACAGGCGCGCCGCAGCGGCCGGGATCACCAGCAGCGCCCCCACCAGGATCGCGCCGATCACCTTGACCGCCGCGACGGTGATCAGCGTCACCAGAATCACGAACAGGTAATCCAGGGTCTTCACGGCCACGCCACGCACGGCGGCCAACTGCGGGTTGAAGCTGGCGAGCATGATGCGGTTGTACAACGGCAAGGCCAGGGCCATGACCAATGCGCCAACAATCGCCAGCACCAGCAGGTCATTGCCGTTGACCGTCAGCACCGAGCCGAACAACACGTTTTCCAGGATATGCACGTTGATCTTGCCCGCCAGGATCAGCAGCAAGCTTGCACCCAGCGCCAGGGACACCGAGAGGAACACGCCGATCAAGGTGTCTGGCGCTAGCCCCGTGCGATTGCGCAAGTAGTTGAGCAGGATGCCGAACAACAGGCAGTAACCGAACAGCGCGCCATACGGCCCGGTGTAGGGTTCGCCCAGCAAAATGCCCACGGCCACGCCGGTCAGGGCAGCATGGCCGACCGCCTCGGAGAAAAACGCGAAGCGCTTGACCACCACCAGCGTCCCCAGGCCGCCCAATACCGGGCCGATCAACAGGCCGGCGAGCAGGGCGTTGACCACAAAGCCATAGGCCAGTGCTTCCGGCAAATAACCCGAAGAGGCCCAGCCCTGGACCATCAAGCGAAACGCTTCATAACTCATTGCGCCGGGCTCCGAGGATGGGTGGAGAACAGGGTCAGCAGGCGGTCCGGGGTCAGCGCCTCCTTTGGCGTGGCATCGAACAGCACGCGGCGGTTAAGGCCGGTGACACGGTCGGCCAGGCGGCCCACGGCTTCCAGGTCGTGTTCGATCCACAGCACGGTGATTCCGGCCAGGCGCCAGTCATTGAGCAGACGCTCGAACACCTGGATGCCGGCTTCGTCGAGGGCCGACATCGGCTCGTCGAGTACCAACAGTTGCGGTGTCGGAATCAAACCCTGGGCCAGCAACACGCGCTGGCGCTCACCACCCGACAGCGCACCCATGCGCCGCTTGCGTTTGTCCTGCATACCTACGCGCTCCAGCGCATCAGCCATGGCGCCTGCGTAGTGTTTGGACAGGCCGAGAAACGCCGGACGTCGCTGGCACATGGCAGCCATGAAATCATCCACGGTCATCGGCAAGCCCCGATCAAACTCCAGGGCCTGGGGCACATAACCGATGGTGCCCACGGTGCCGGGCCATTGCAGGCGCAATTGCCCTTGGTGGGGTGTTTGCCCCAGCAGTGTCTTGATCAACGAGCTTTTGCCGCCGCCGTTGGGCCCCACCAGTGCATGGATGCTGCCCGGCTCGACCTGGAAGCTCACGCCATCGAGGATCGTGGTGCGGCCCAAGGTCAGGGACACCTTGTCGAACGCAATCGTCGGGCCAATGCTGGCCATGTTCAGTTGTTCCGCCGCCGTCATGCCCCCGACTCCTGAATCGCCCGGACCACGGTGTTGAGGTTGCCGGTCATCTCCACTTCGTACTTCTCAGGCGTGTATTCGCCGTAGGAAATGTGCGACAGCGGGTACAGCTTGACCCCTGACTCACGCTGGATGGTCTCGACATAGGTGGACGGGAAATCCATCTCCGAGAAGATCACTTTCACATCCAGCGCGCGCAGCTCGTCGATGGTCTTTTTCAACTGGCTCGGGCTGGGTTCGATGCCGTGGGCCGGTTCGACCACCGCCGTGACTTCCAGGCCGAACTCGCGCAGCAGGTAGTCATACGCCGCATGCACGGTGGCCACGCGCAGGTCCGGGTTGGGTGCGCTGGTCAGCTTGGCGAGCGCATCGGCGCGCATCTGGCGCAGGCGCTTGCCGTAGGCGCGGGCGTTTTGGGTATAGGCCTTGGCGTTGTTTGGGTCGAGCTTGCCCAATTCACGGGCGATGTTGTTGACCTGGGCAATCGACGCACTGATCGACAGGAACGTGTGTGGGTTGACCACTTTGCCCGCACCGCGCGCGGCGTTGCCGGTGGCGGCCAGCAGTGGCACGTTTTGGTTGGCTTCGATCACCGCAATGTCCGGGCGCTCGCTGGTGGCGATCATGCGGTCGGCGAAATCGTCATGGCCGACGCCGTTGAGCACGATCACGTCCAGGGTGCCGATGCGCTTGATGTCATCGGCACGTGGTTCGTAGGCGTGTGGGTTGAAACCCGCTGGAATCAGCGGCACCACTTCGGCCTTGTCGCCGACGATATTGGTCACGTAGCTGTAGTAGGGGTGCAGGGTGATGCCGATACGCAGGCGTTTGGCGGCTTCGGCATTGGCGGCTTCGGCGTTGGAGAGAGGGCTAAGCATCAGGCTGAACAGGCCAACCGCTAGCAGGCGTAACAGGGACGATGAAATAGACATGGGCAATCGGTCTTCTCGTTCAGTGACGGTGCTGGCGGGTCACGCCAGCATCGAATTGCGTGACCACCTGTTGCCAACCGGCCGCGATCAGCCCTTGGTCAGACAGGTCGGAAGGCGCGGCGAGGTTGGCGCTGCGATTGAGCCAGATATCCGGCTCGGCGCCGTGCACGCGCATCAGCAGCGAACCGCTGGTGCCGGTGGCTTGGCTCAAGCCCAGGTAGGCCGCAGGCGGCAGCACCTGCCAGCGATGGTTGCCACGGCTGACCGAACTGGCGTCCTGGGCGAACGGTGCAAAACCTTCTTCGGCCAACTGTTCCGGAGTGGGCAACTCGCTGTGTTCCTGCTGCAACAACTGGATCTCATCCAGGGTCACTCGCAAGTCGGCATAGATGCCTTGCTCGGCGGCGCTCAGGTCGCGGCGGGCGTCCAACTGGTGACTGGGCACGGCCACCACTTCCTGGGATTCGCTGTGCAGCGCAATCACCGAGCCGGCCACCGCGAGGATGATCAGACACAGCAGCAGGACGTAGAGGGTCTCGTGGCCGGCACCGGCCGGGCGTACAACCTGTGTGGTACTCATTGCGGCTGGATGTCCGCTTGGTCGATTTCCACCACGTGGCCGGGGCCTGCATCAAACAGCACGTAGAACTCGGCAGAGGGCTTCTTGAAGGTCAGGGTCGAGTCCTGGCCAAGCTTGCCCGGTACCAGGATAGTTTCGTCGTAGCCGATCACATCGAGGGTCACGCCGGGGGCGCCGCTGCCGTCGGAAAAACCGCCGGTACACTGGATTTGCTCGCCCGGGATCTCCTTGCATTCGCACATCGGGTTGTGGGCCAGGGCCACGGTACTGAAACCGACACCGATCAACAGGGCGCCGCAGGCGCGCGTCAGGCGCATCAAAGTCATGGTTTAACTCCTTGCTTGTTCAGCCAGGCAATAGTGGCAGGCGAGGCCTGGCTCAGCGGGATGGAACCCTGGTGCATGCTGCCGTCCCAGCCTTCCATGGTGACCCACACTTCGGCGTCCACCGGGGTGCGCTCCGGCACGGGAAGGGCAGCACCCATGCGGTACGGCGTGCCGAAGAAGATCACTCCGGCGGCGCGCAGGCTGCGCGGCTTGCCGATACGCAGGTAAGTGGCCTTGACCTGATCGGCGCAGGTTTCGCACAGGGCGGCGTTGAAGAATTTCATCGGACCCGCCGGGTCGGGGGTGGGGCCTTCATTGCGAAACTCGGCGAGGGTCAGGCTCCAGGGGCCGACCTGCACGTGGCCGGCGACTCGCTCACCGATGCCGGCATCCCCGCGAAACAGCGCGGCATCGGCAAAGTACTTGGGCATGAAACCCAGCGGCACCAGCAACAGCAGGATATTGATATGGAACCGCCATTTGAGCCAAAAGGCCCGCAACGGCGAGGGCGGTGCAGCAGCGGCGACCTTGCTCATCGGTTGCCCTCCGTGGTTTCAGCCTGCAGGGCAGGGATGGGGACGGGTTGGCGCGGGGCTTTGTTACTGCGCTTGAGCGCGTTGAGGCTGGCCAGGGCGGTGCGTTTGGTCCAGATCAGCAGGCCGCTCAGCACCATCATGCTCAGGATCAGGCCGAAGAACGCCCAGATCAGTTTGATCCAGATACCGCCAAAGTCGCCGGTGTGCAGTGGGCGCATCGACTCGGTGACAAATTCGAGGGCTGTGCGATCGGACAGCATGTGCGAGACGGCGATCTCACCGTCATAGGGGTTGAGCTGTGCGGTCTGGTACATCAACGGGTACCAGCCCCGGCCACCAATCTGCAAATGACTGTAGGCGTTCAGGGGCAGGGTCACGAAACTGGCCTCCAGCCCGGGAATGCGTTGGGTGGCGATTTCAATGGCTTGGTCCAGCCCAATCATCGGCGCCGGTGCGCCAGACGCAGACATCGGGACTTTCTCCCGGGCGACCACCGGCACAACGGGTTCGCTGGAAATCGAAATCTGGTTATCCCCCAGGATCGCCTGGATCAGGAACCAGGTGCCGGTGATGGAGATGACGGCGATAAACCATATTGACCAGATACCACTCAGACGATGGAAATCGCCCCAGAAGATCCGAGCGCCATGGCGGATTCGCAGAGTCGGCTTGAGAAAGCCCTTCCAGAACCGCTTGTACACCACAAGGCCGGTGACCAAAGACGCCAGCATCGGCAAGCCCAGCAGCGACACCAGGTACCAGCCCCAGCTGTAGCCGTTGGTGAACGGCACCAGCCACCAGCCGTGGAGGGCGCGGGTAAATTGCTGGAAGTCGAACGACGGGCTGATGCCCTGGATGGCACCGGTGTAAGGGTTGGCGAAGGCCGCCACTGCGCGTCCGTCAGGGTAGGTGAGGCGTACTGTCAGTGCGAAGTGTGACTCATCGGGCCGAATGATTCCCCGTACGATTACCTTGGGGTCCTCGCGCTTGATAGCGGCGATCACCTGTTCAAAGCTCAACGGTTCGGCATCCTCGGAGGGCTTGCTCGCGCGGATATCCGGGTTGGCCAACCAGACGATTTCCTGGCTGACCACCGCCAGGGTGCCGGTGAAACAGACGATCAGTACAAAGAACCAGATGGGCAAAGCCAGCCAGCTATGTACGAGAAACCAGAGTTTTGAGCGTGACTTCTTCGACATGTGAATGCAGGTCTTGATCGGAGGGGGGCAAAGGAGGCCCGGAAAAGGCCGGTCGTAGCTTTTGCTGACGCGACGGGCTGTATCTAAGTTAAGACGGATGAGAATCGCAAAACCCTAAGTCGAACATGAAAGCAAATGTTTCAGGTTTACGGTTCCGCTGGTTTGAAGCCTTGATCGAACACGAAACATGTTTCAAGTCATCACCCAAGCGCCATTGATGGCGTGGGCGCGCTGCGTAGGATGGGCACCAACCGTTGAGTGAGCCCAAAAAAATGACTGCCAGAACCCTCTACGACAAACACATTGATTCCCACACGGTGTGCCCCCTGGACGACCAGGGCCATGTCCTTCTTTATATAGATCGCCAGGTGATCAACGAATACACCAGCCCGCAGGCGTTCAGCGGGTTGCGTGAGGCTGGCCGCAGCGTTTGGCGCCCCGGCACGGCGTTGGCCGTGGTCGACCATGTAAACCCCACCACGCCCAGGCGCGTTGCGGCGATGCCCGATGCGGGCGGGGCGCGGCAGGTGTCGTACCTGGCGGAGAACTGCCGTGACTTCGGCATCGAACTGCTGGATATCCTCGACAAGCGCCAAGGCATCGAACACGTGATCGCCCCGGAGCAGGGCTTTATCCTGCCGGGCATGGTGATTGCCGCTGGCGACAGCCACACCACCACCTACGGCGCGCTCGGCGCATTCGGGTTTGGTATCGGCACCTCGGAAATCGAACACCTGCTGGCTTCCCAGACGTTGGTCTACAAACGTCTGAAAACCATGCGCGTCAGCGTCGACGGTGCGTTGGCTCCGGGGCTTACGTCCAAGGATGTGATCATGGCGTTGATCGGCAAGATCGGCGCATCCGGCGCCAGTGGGTATGTCATCGAGTTTCGTGGCACCACGATTGATGCCCTGAGCGTCGAAGCGCGCATGACCATCTGCAATATGGCGGTAGAAGCCGGGGCGCGCGGGGCGTTTATGGCGCCGGATGAAAAGGTCTTTGCCTATCTCAAAGGCAAGCCCCGTGCCCCCAAGGGTGAATTGTGGGACCAGGCATTGATCGGCTGGCGCCAACTGCATTCGGATACCGACGCGGTGTTCAACCAGGAAGTACACCTCGACGCCACGACCCTGGAACCCATGGTGACGTGGGGCACCAGCCCTGACCAGGCCGCGCCCATCGGCGCCCGCGTGCCCGACCCGCAGGCCATCAGTGACCTGATCCTGCGCCAGGACATGCGTCGCGCCCTCAACTACATGGGTCTGGAAGCCGGCATGCCGCTGAGCGATATCGTCATCAGCCACGCGTTTATCGGTTCTTGCACCAATGCCCGCATCGAAGACCTGCGCGACGCCGCCAGCGTCGTGCGTGGCAAACACGTTGCCAGCCACGTGCGGGCGATGATCGTGCCAGGCTCCACCGAAGTGCGTGACCAGGCCGAGGCCGAAGGGCTGGCGGCGATTTTTATCGATGCCGGCTTTGAATGGCGTCAGTCAGGCTGCTCGATGTGCCTGGCGATGAACGACGACGTGCTGGCCCCCGGCGACCGCTGCGCCTCCAGCACCAACCGCAACTTCGAAGGTCGCCAGGGCGCGGGTGCACGCACCCATCTGATGAGCCCGGCGATGGTCGCCGCGGCCGCGATCACCGGCCGCCTGACCGACATCCGCCACTTTGGAGACCGCCCATGAGCCTGCAACCCTTCACCCAAGTCACCGGCAAGGCCGCGCCGATGCTGGCGGCGAATATCGACACCGACGTGATCATGCCCAAACAGTTTCTCAAGGGCATCGACCGCAGCGGCCTGGACCGCGGGTTGTTCTTCGATCTGCGCTTTTTGGCCAGTGGCGAACCCAATCCCGAATTCGTGCTGAACCAACCGGCATGGCAGGGCGCGAGCTTTATGGTGGTGGGGCCGAACTTCGGCTGTGGCTCCAGCCGTGAGCATGCGGTGTGGGGCTTGAAGCAGATGGGCATTCGGGCGCTGATCGGCAGCAGTTTTGCCGGGATTTTCTATGACAACTGCCAGCGCAATGGGGTGTTGTTGATTACGTTGGAGGAGGCACTGCTCCAATCGTTAGGACAGGCAGTCAGCCAGCCGAGCCATGCGCATATCAGTATCGACCTGGAAGCCCAAGCGATTCATCTGGCGGATGGCCAGGTCATTTCCTTCCAGATCGATACCCTGCGCAAGACCGCGTTGCTGCTGGGGCTGGATGCGATTGGCAGCACCTTGCAGCGCAGCGAGCAGATCAAGGCCTTCGAGCGCCAGCACCTGCAAGCCAACCCGTGGCTCAACTGATACAACCGGGGTCAATGTGGGAGGGGGCTAGATCGACAACCCCTTGAAATGCTCCTGCAAAAACTCCACACACGCCCGCAGCTTCCCGGAGTGCGCCAATCGCGTCGGGTACACCGCCCACACATTGGCACTCTGGGTAGAGTCGTGCAGCACCTGCACCAGCTTGCCTTGTTCCAGCAACGGCTTCACATCCCACATCGAGCGCAGCAATACCCCACGTCCATCCAGCGCCCACTGCAATACGATCTCGCCATTGTTTGACGACAGTGGCCCGCGTACCCGCACGCTCTCCTGCACGCCTTCGCGCTCCAGGTCCCAAATGCCAAACGCATTGTCACGCTCCTTGATCACCAGGCAGTCGTGATGCTCAAGGTCACTCAGTTGTTGCGGCGTGCCCCGGCGTTGCAGGTAGGCGGGCGCAGCACACAGCACCCGGCGATTGCTCACCAACTGCCGGCCAATATGTTGGCCGGGGATGTCGTCGCCCACACGGATTTCCAGGTCGAAGCCTTCGTTGACGATATCCACCACACGGTCGAACAGGTCCAGGCGGATTTCCAGTTCCGGGTATTGCTCCGCCAGCAGGGACAGGGCAGGGGCCACATGGTTGCGTCCAAAGCCGAAGCTGCTGCACAGGTGCAGATGGCCGCGCGGGCTGTCGTGGGCGTCGCACAATTCATCGGACAGTTGCTGGAAGTCTTCAAGGATACGCACGGCCCAACGCTGGACCCGTTCTCCATCTTCGGTGAGGGCCACGCGGCGGCTGGTGCGGTGCAATAGACGAGTGGCGAGGGTGGTCTCGAGGATCTGGATGCGCTTGCTGACATACGCAGGCGACAACCCCAGCTCATCGGCGGCCGCTGCGAAGCCGGCCTTGCGGATCACGGTCAGAAATACCCGCAGGTCTTCGGGCAGGGGCACGGTAGCTTTCTTGTTAGTCATCAGGCACGAGCGTGGCGGCATGAGCCGCCAGAATAGCACTCAGCGCAGGAACGCCAGCACTTCCTCCAGCAATAAGCCGGGAGCTTCCTCGGCGATGTAATGGCCGGCCGGCAGGGCCCTGCCCCGCACGTCGGTGGCGACTTTCTGCCATTCCTTGAGCGGCTCGAAGCAGCGGCCGACGGTGCCTTCGGCGCCCCACATCACCAGCAGCGGCAGGTTGAGGTGATGGCCAGCGTCGATATCCGCCTTGTCGTGTTCAAGGTCGATGCTGGCAGCGGCGCGGTAGTCCTCACAGATACCGGTGGCGGCACCCGGCAGTTGCAGGCAGCGCAGGTACTCGGCGAAGGCCTCGTCGGTAAACGGCTTGAGCCCGGCACTGCGGCTGCCCATCACACTGCGCAGGTACAACTCGGGGTTGCTCTCGATCAAGGTTTCCGGCAACGGTGCCGGGCGGATCAGGAAGAACCAGTGCCAGTAGGCGCGGGCGAAGGCATCGTCGGTCTGTGCGTACATCGACAAGGTCGGGGCGATATCCAGCAGCACCATGCGTTGCACGGCGCTCGGATGGTCCAGGGCCATACGATGAGCCACCCGTGCGCCACGGTCGTGGGCCAGCACTGAAAAGGTGTCGAAGCCCAAGGCCTGCATTAACTCAAGCCCGTCCCGGGCCATTCGCCGTTTCGAATAATTAGCGTGATGGTCATCGGCCGGCGGCTTGCTGCTATCGCCGTAACCGCGCAGATCGGCGGCGACCACGGTGAAGTGCTCGGCCAACTGCTCGGCGACTTTGTGCCAGATCACGTGGGTTTGCGGATGCCCGTGCAGCAGGAGCAGGCCGGGGCCGGTGCCGCCTTTGCGGTAGCTGATGCAGACGCCATTGACAGGACACGCGTCTTTTTGGAAACCGGCGAACATGGAGTGATTCCTTGTAATAAGTGCCTGCATCGTGGGATGGCCAGGCTTGCGGGACAAGGGGGAAAGCGTGGAGGGGGTGTTCATGAAGTGTGTAGGAGCTAATGTGGGAGGGGGCTTGCCCCCGATGGCAGTGTGTCAGCCAGCCAATCTATAGCTGACACACCGCCATCGGGGGCAAGCCCCCTCCCACATTTAAGGTGTGGTGACCGCCAGAGGTTAGCTCTGCTGGAACATCTCCATGGCCCGCTGGCGAATCTGCTCCTCCGTCAAATCCTCCTTGCGAGTTGCCAGGAACCACACATGCCCAAATGGATCCTTCAACGTACCGGATCGGTCGCCATAGAACTGATCCTTGGGCTCGGAGATTGCAATGCCGCCAGCGGCTACAGCCTGTTTGAACTGCGCATCGACATCATCAACATAAAGATGGATACCGACGCTGGTATGACCGTCGCGCGGACTGCCAAACGGGCTTTCATCGCAGGGCGAGCCGAGCATGATCGGTGAGTCGCCGATACGCAGTTCGGCATGGCCCACCTTGCCATCAGGCATGTCCAGGCGCATGACTTGGGTGGCATTGAAGGCCTTCTCGTAGAACTCGATGGCCTCGGCAGCTTTTTCGACGCCCAGGTAAGGCGTAATGCTGTGAAAACCTTCGGGGATAGCTTTAACGCTCATTTCGTTCTCCTTGATTGTGGTTATGGAGGAATGGCTTTTTCACTATAGGCCACGCCAATCAAGGGCTTCGACGATCCCGACGAGCAGGCTCAGCTCGGTTCCAGCAAGTGCGCCCCCGGACCACGCTCACCCAATTGGTCGTCCTGGTTGCGCAGCGGGCACGCCTCCAGCGACAAACACCCGCAACCAATACAGCCATTGAGCTTGTCCCGTAGCAGCATCAGCTTGTTGATGCGCTCATCCAGGTCTTCGCGCCATAACGCCGACAGACGCTCCCAATCCTTGGCGGTTGGCGTACGCCCATCCGGCAGCGTCTGCAGTGCTTCACCGATGGTCGCCAGGGGAATCCCCAAGCGCTGGGCAATCTTGATCACCACCACTCGCCGCAACACATCCCGTGGGTATCGTCGCTGGTTGCCCGCGTTGCGATTGCTCTTGATCAGCCCTTTGGTTTCATAGAAGTGCAGTGCTGTGACCGCCACGCCGCTGCGGGCCGCCAACTGGCCGACGGTCAGTTCTTTATTCAGCATGAAAAGCTCCGAAACAATGCTTGACCTTGACTTAACTAGAGGTTTTACCCTGCGTCGCATCGAATCGCAAGATTCTGCCTACAGAGAAAGGGGCGTGTTCATGCAGGTATCAGAGAGGAATCGCAGCTTCACTCAACTGATCGAATTCCACATCGAACCCCGGCAGCAGTTTGCCCTGGTGGCCGCGCTGTCCACCCAGAGTGAGCGTCTGGCCGCGGGCCATGGTGGCTTTATCAATGCGAGCGTGCAGGTCAGCGATGACGGGCGACGGGTGCTCAACTACCTGCAATGGCGCTCCCGCGAGGAGGGGGAAGCGGCCTTTAAATGCTTTGAGCATGGCGAAGAGGATTTCTGGACGCTGATTCGCGCCCATCAGGCCACGGCCGTGACCTTTGGTTCGTTCCAGGTACTGCGCAGTTTTGAGCGCAGCCATGACAACGCGTTGCACTGCCGTCTAAATGGATAGGTGCAGCATGCGCTCGCCTTGCACGTTTTCACCGGGGCGGCGTTTGTTCACCGCCAGCTCGCCGATTTTGATCAGGCGGGTGCGGGTGACGTTGCGGCTCAGGCCTAGCAAGTTGGCTGTGTGCACCTGGTTGTAGTGGCTGAATCGGTACGCGGCACGTAGCAAGGCGTCTTCGACTTTTTCGTGCAGCGCGCCGGCCTGCTCTTCGAAGAGTTTTTGAAACGCTCGCGCCAGCAGGGCTTCGGCGCTGTTGTCGGTGCTGTACTGGCTGTCGTCCTGACGCTCGATACGCATATTGGACAGGCGCAAATCGTCCCGCTCGATCACGCCATTTCGGCAGATCAACAACGTGTGGTGAATCACGTTTTCCAGCTCGCGGATATTGCCCGGCCAGCTGTAGCTCTTGAGTTTGTGTTCCGCCTCGCGGCTGATGGTGATCGGGCCGTAACCCAGGCGCTGGCTGTAGGCCTCGATAAAGTGCCGGGTCAGCGGCAGGATATCGCCGGGGCGCTCGCGCAGCGGGCTGAGTTCCAGGCTGACCACGTCAAGCCGGTAATAGAGGTCTTCGCGAAAATGCCCGGCGTTGATCGCCTTTTCCAGCTGCACGTTGGTCGCGGCCAATACGCGCACATCAATCGGAATGCTCTTACGCGACCCCAAGCGCACCACTTCGCGCTCTTGTAGGACGCGCAGCAGCTTGACCTGGATCGCCATCGGCAAATCGCCGATCTCATCGAGGAATAAGGTGCCGCCGTCGGCCTCTTCGAACCAACCGGCCTTGGCGCTGAGGGCGCCGGTAAAGGCGCCTTTTTCATGGCCGAACAACTCGGCTTCCACCAACGATTCGGAGAACGCGCCGCAGTTCACCGCCACGAACGGCCGATTGCGCCGGGCGCTGAGGTTGTGGATATGTCGCGCCACCAGCTCTTTACCGGTGCCGGTCTCGCCGATGATCAACACACTGGCTTCACTGGGCGCCACTTGCCGGATATGGTCGAGCAACGCCTGGGATTTAGGGTCTTCGAAGACTTGGGCGGTGGCGCGGATCGAGGTCGCAAGGGCGGGCGAGGGCGGTAGGGTTAACAGCTGCATGGGCACCTCTTCTTAGGAATAGAACGTAGGAATGGGTAGGGACTGGTTGAGCGCCCAATCCCCCAGTTCGTGGAGTTTGTAGTCCACCGGGTCGTGCAGGGTTTGCGTGCGCAGGTTGCGCCAGTGACGGTCCAGGCGCAGCGATGCGTGGGTGGAGCGTGCGCCAGTCACTTCGAACAGGCGGCTGCATAGGTCCAGGCCTTGGCGGGTGGCGGCAACTTTTGCGCTGGCGATGGCGATGGCCAGTTGGCCACGTTCGTTTTCGCTCAGGTTGGGGCCTTTGGCCCAGGCCTGGTCGAGCAAGTCGGCAGCACGTTCTACCAATAAGCGCACGCCTTCCAACGCCACCCAGAATTCGCCGTAGTGATGCAGCACATACGGGTCTTGGCTTACGTCCTCAGTTGGGGATTTATGCCAGGCGCGGGTTTCGGTCAGGGTGTAGTTGCGTGCTTCTTCAAAGGCGCCTTCGGCAATTCCGAGAAACATATGGGTGAAGGTCAATTGTGCGATCAGCGGGCGCAGACAGGCGAAGGGCGTGCTCAGCGGGCCTGGATCGAGCAGCAAGTCCGACTCCTCGACACGCACGCGCTCGAAGCTGGCGCTGCCGCTGTCGGTCTGACGCTGGCCGATATTGTTCCAGTCGTTGTGCAGGGTGATGCCACTGCGGCCGCTGGGGATTGCGGCAATCAGCAGCTTGCCGCCAGCGGTTTCATCGACCGCCGAAGCAATCAGCATTTCCGAATCGCTGGCGCCGGAACAGAAGCTCTTCTTGCCGGAAAACTCGCGCCAGCCGCCGAAATCCTTGACCACCGTGCGGGTGTCCAGCGGGTTGAGGGCGTTGCCCCAGAACCAGTTCTTGCGGGCAGTCTGTTCGAACCAGGGTTGCCATTGGTCCGGGCGCGAAAACAGGCGCACGGTGGCGAGCATCAAATGGTGAAAGCCGAAGACATGGGCGATGGAACTGTCGACCTTGGCGAACTCGCGCACGATGCCCAGGGTGTCGCTCCAGCGTGCGCCGAGGCCGCCGTACTGAGTGGGAATGCTCAGGGCCAACAGGCCGCTTTGGCGCAGGGCGTCGCGTTCGGCCTTGGGCGTGCCACCGCGCTCGTCGCGTTCCACGGCGCTCAGGGCGAATTCGGCGGCCAGCAACTTGGCGGTCTGCAAGGGAGATGGCAGGGCGCTGTGGGGTTTGGCTGTCACGCGGATTTCCTCAATGTCTGTCCCTTGATGCGCTCCGCTACTTGTTGCGGGTTGCCTGTGCATTTGTTGAATGTCTGTTGCCAGGGCAACAGTTGCGTGGCGAACAGTTGCGTTCGCTGTGGAGCCCGTTATAGAGGGTAAGGGTTATTCCGTAAACGAACTGATTTCCATATTTATAGATCTTTAGTGAATATGTGAGGGGTGATATCGAGGGTGCCGGCGCGGTTGATAGCCACTATCGAGGCAGGTGATTTTTCAGTGCGAGGGGGCGGGAGTAGCCTGTGTTCATTGACTTGAACCCACTTCGCAGAGCCGCCGCCATGAACCGATTCCTCGCTGTTTCCTTGTTGCTTGTCACTGCTGTCCTTGCCGGATGTGCGACTCATCCCGCTCCAGAATTACGCCCCTACACGGCGGAAGAAACCAAGCAACTGGCATTGGAGGCGCTGGGGCGTCGTGGGCTGTCATTTGATGACTACCAACAGCAGCGTGCGGCATTGATGGGCCAGCCACAAAAGTCCTACAGCTTCGATAACCAGGGCGAAATGAACGCCGAACGCAGCGTGGCGCTGCATGGTCGTCCAAGTTGAGTTCGCGCCCAGCGGCAAAAAGCCCGAGGCTTTCCTTAAGGAACCTCGGGCTTTTTGTTTTCCATGGCGCGACGTCAGCCTGTTAAGCTCAATTCCAGGAGCGTTCCTACGCACATTTACATCACGTGGTCCTTTTTTAATGGCATTCGATCGGTTAAACCTGACGACCTCTGTCCCGGTCGATGCCCCTGAGACGCTGCTCTTGGGAACCTGCTCTGCGAGTCTTTAACGTCATGAATAAACGTCCGCTGTATTTCGACTACGCCGCCACGACCCCCGTGGATGAGCGAGTCATTCAGGTAATGGTCGAGTGTCTGGGCTACAACGCCAATTTCGGTAACCCTGCCTCCAGTTCCCACGCGTTTGGCCAAGCCGCCCGGCACACGGTTGAACAGGCGCGTCGTCAGGTCGCCGACTTGGTCGGTGCACAGGCTGAGCAAATCGTCTGGACCTCTGGCGCCACCGAATCCAACAACCTCGCGATCAAGGGCGTGGCCCAGGCACGCGGTGTGGCGGGTGGGCACATCATCACCAGCCAGATCGAACACAAGGCGACGCTGGATACCGCGCGGCAACTGCAGGAAGCCGGCGTGGCTGTGACCTATCTGGTGCCGGATGCCGATGGCTTGATCAGCGCCCAGGCGGTCAGCGCAGCGTTGCGCGAAGACACCTTCCTGGTATCGCTGATGTTGGTGAATAACGAGTTGGGCACCCTAAACGACATTCCAGCCATCGGTGCACGGGTGCGTGAACACGGCGCGTTGCTGCATGTGGATGCCGCGCAAGGTGCGGGCAAGGTCGCGATTGATCTGGCCGAATGGCCGGTAGACTTGATGTCGTTTTCGGCCCACAAGCTGTATGGCCCCAAAGGCATCGGCGCGTTGTACGTCGGGCCTCGGGCACAGCAGAAAGTATTGGCACAGATCCACGGCGGCGGTCATGAAGGCGGCCTGCGCTCCGGCACCCTGGCGACCCATCAGATTGCCGGCATGGGCACCTCATTCGCGCTGGCGGCGGCGTCTTTCAATGAAGAAAAAGCAGTGATCGTGGCCTTGCGCCAGCGCTTGCTGGATCAGCTGGAGTCGGTGGCCGGCGTGCGCCTCAATGGCAGCGCCACGCAGCGTATACCTCACACTCTGAGCCTCACTTTTGGCGAGGGTGAATTCAACGCCACGGCGTTGAGCGCAGGTATCGCATTTTCCGCGACCTCTGCCTGCAACTCGGCGAGCAATGCGCCGTCCCACGTTCTTCTGGCACTGGGCCATGATGCACGCAGTGCCGGACGCACCATCCGCCTGAGCCTGGGCCGGTTTACCACCGAGCAGGATATCGACCAGGCTGTACAACTGATCAAGTCCGCCCTGGCCAGTGCCCCGGCTTTCTGGGCGGTCTGATTCAAACATCGCAACACATAATAATTATTCGTGGTTAGCAGGAGACACTATGAGCACACAGCCCTTGACCCATGGAACGGTTCCCCAGCGCCTGGCGCAGACCCGCGAGCTGATGAGCCGCGAAGGCATCCACGCCTTGCTGGTGCCGTCGGCCGACCCGCATTTGTCCGAGTACTTGCCGGGTTACTGGCAGGGGCGCCAGTGGTTGTCGGGTTTCCACGGTTCGGTGGGGACGCTGATTGTCACCGCGGATTTCGCCGGTGTTTGGGCGGATAGCCGTTACTGGGAGCAGGCGACCAAGGAACTCAAGGGCAGCGGTATCGAACTGGTGAAGCTGCAGCCGGGACAACCGGGGCCGCTGGAATGGCTGGCCGAGCAAACGCCGGAAGGTGCTGTCGTCGCGGTAGATGGCGCGGTGATGGCTGTGGCCTCGGCACGTACGCTGGGCAGCAAGTTGGCGGAACGTGGTGCGCACCTGCGTACCGATATCGATCTGCTGGACGAAGTGTGGCAAGACCGTCCCGGTTTGCCGAACCAGCCGATCTATCAACACTTGCCGCCGCAGGCGACCGTCAGTCGTGGTGAGAAACTCGCAACGCTGCGCGCCAGCCTGAAAGAGAAGAGCGCCGATTGGCACTTTATCGCCACCCTGGATGACATCGCCTGGCTGTTTAACTTGCGCGGCGGTGATGTCTCGTTCAATCCGGTGTTTGTGTCTTTTGCTTTGATCAATCAACAGCAGGCCACGTTGTTTGTGGCGCTGAGCAAGGTCGATGCAGCGCTGCGTGCTGTGTTGGAACAGGAGGGTGTCACCCTGCGCGACTACAGCGAAGTGGCCCAGGCCTTGCGTGCTGTGCCGTCGGGGGCCAGCCTGCAGGTTGACCCGGCGCGCGTTACCGCCGGTTTGCTGGAAAACCTGGACGCCGGCGTGAAGCTGATCGAAGGGTTGAACCCGACCACATTGGCCAAGTCGCGCAAAAGTCTGGCGGACGCCGAACATATCCGCCAAGCCATGGAGCAGGACGGTGCGGCCTTGTGCGAGTTCTTCGCCTGGCTGGATAGCGCGCTGGGGCGTGAGCGTATTACCGAACTCACCATCGACGAACACCTGACGGCTGCGCGTGCACGTCGCCCGGGGTATGTGTCGCTGAGTTTCAACACGATCGCCGCCTACAACGCCAACGGAGCGATGCCCCACTACCACGCCACCGAGGAAGAGCATGCGCTGATCGAAGGCGACGGCTTGCTGCTGATCGACTCCGGCGGCCAGTACCTGGGCGGTACAACGGATATCACGCGGATGGTTCCAATCGGCACGCCGAGTGAGGAGCAGAAGCGTGACTGCACGCGTGTACTCAAGGGGGTGATTGCGCTATCACGCGCACATTTCCCTAAAGGCATCCTGTCGCCGCTGTTGGACGCGATAGCCCGTGCGCCAATCTGGGCCGAAGGCGTGGACTACGGCCATGGTACCGGTCATGGCGTAGGCTATTTCCTCAATGTGCACGAAGGCCCGCAAGTGATTGCCTATCAGGCTGTGGCTGCGCCGCAAACGGCGATGCAGCCAGGGATGATCACCTCTATCGAGCCTGGGACTTATCGTCCAGGCCGTTGGGGTGTACGTATCGAGAACCTGGTGTTGAACCGCGAAACGGGCAAGACCGAATTCGGGGAGTTCCTCAAGTTCGAGACCTTGACCTTGTGCCCTATCGATACCCGTTGCCTGGAGCCGTCGTTGCTGACGGCCGACGAGCGAGAGTGGTTCAACGCTTACCACGCCGAGGTGCGTGAGCGCTTGAGCCCATTGCTCAGCGGCGCAGGGCTTGAGTGGTTGCGGGAACGTACGACCGCTATTTGACTGGAGTGAGAGGCAGGTGAGCAGTCAGAGGGTGACTGCTCAGTCGGCTATTTGCAGATGACAATCATGCTGCGGCTGGTGTAACCGGCAGGATTGAGCCCGAAAGGGTAGTCCCCTGGCTCTTCGGAGTTGTCACCGGATTTGGCGATAACTCGATAACCCTTTGCACCGCACGAATTGGTTGCACTGGTGTAGCACTGGTCCCAAGAAGACGACAGGCCGGAACAGTTGATGTGCAGCCCTTTTTTTCCCCGTTTTACTTCTGTCTTGGTGGTCGCGGCACAGCCAGCAATGGCCACGACCATTAACAGTATCAAAATTCGTTTCATTCCAATCCTTAATAGCCGCTTCGCAACAATGCTTTGAAGCAGGCTTTACTCGCGCTCGAGTGTAGCGTTCGTGCTGTCCTTGTCGAAATTCTCCATGAATGACATTCGTTTACGGCTTAAACATGGCCTAAATGATCGGTAAATACCAGAGCTACATTCAAAGAGGCGTCAATCCGCCGGAACCAGCGGCTTTGACTCGTTGTGCATCGTCAATGTTGCCCCTGCAGAGGCGAGGATAATGCAAGTGATCGCAAGCCATTGTGATAGTGACAGGTGTTCTTGCAGGAAGAGCAGGCCGGAAAGTGCACCGAATGCCGGTTCGATGCTCATGAGCGTACTGAAAGTGCGGGCGGGCAGGCGTGTCAGCGCGACCATTTCCAAGGTGTAGGGCAGGGCGGTGGATAGAACGGCGACGCCCAGGGCAACGGGGATCAATGCAGGGGTGAGTAATGCCGAGCCCGCGTGGATGATTCCGAAGGGTGCAACAAATAACGCGGCGATCATCACCCCAAGGGCGGCGGTTTGAACACCGTTGTCGTTACCGGCCTTTTGACCGAACAGGATATACAGCGCCCAGCAGACGCCAGCTCCCAATGCGTAGGCCGCACCGAGTAGGTCGATGCCGTTGCTGGTTTCTCCCGTCGGAATCAGGAGAAGCAGGCCAATGATGGCGAGAGCAATCCACAGGAAGTCCACCGCACGACGCGAGGCGTAGATGGCTACGGCGAGCGGCCCGGTGAATTCAAGGGCAACGGCAATACCCAAGGGCACACTGCGTAACGACATATAGAAGAGAAAGTTCATGCCACCCAATGCCATACCGTAGACGATGACGGTGCGCAGGGATTTGGCTGTCAGCTTGGCACGCCAGGGTCGTAGCAGGAGCAGCATGATCACGCTGGCGAAGATCAGGCGCAGTGCGGTCGTGCCTTGCGCGCCGACGATAGGAAACATGCTTTTTGCCAGCGAGGCGCCGGACTGGACCGAGGCCATGGCGATCAACAGTAGGCCGATGGGGAACAATGCAGTAGCCAGGCTGCGGGGGGAGGTGCTCATTGGGGGGGGTCCGAGATCTTATAAGAGGGGCGAGTCTGACGCTATGATGCTTAACAACTCTGAAATGAGCAATATATTGCTCAGTGGTCGGCATGCGCTGCTCTTTATATAGAGGGGGTTCGCAGATTTCAGGTTGTTTGATAGAAAACCTGAATTAAAGGTTGACGGCAGATTCTGGAGGCCTATAATTCGCCCCACTTCCGGCGCAGTCGAAACGGAAAACTCCTTGGTAAACAATGAGTTACGCAGTTTTCGACAGTCAGTTGCTTCAGTTTATCGAAGTCAGCAGGAAGTTGAAAAAGAGGTGTTGACAGCAGCGTGTAACGCTGTAGAATTCGCCTCCCGCTGACGAGAGATCGGAAGCGCAAGTGGTTGAAGTTGTTGAAGAAATCTTCGAAAGCTTCTGAAAATAATCACTTGACAGCAAATGAGGCTGCTGTAGAATGCGCGCCTCGGTTGGGACGAAAGCTCTTAACCAATC
>NZ_QUZT01000081.1 GCF_004682045.1 Pseudomonas nabeulensis | reverse complement strand
GCCGCCGTTACCCAAATAACGGATATGTACACCGACACACCGCCATCGGGGCAAGCCCCCTCCCACATCAGGGCGGTGTACATCCGGTAAGACTCGGTCGCATGATAGGCCGTCACGGGAGCAAGCTCCCTCGCCACAGGTCCAGCAGCAATGCTCAAAGTTGTGTAGATGCCTATGCCCCGATGAGGGAGTATCAATTGAAAAATCAGTGACTGATACACCGCCATCGGGGGCAAGTCGAATCGTCGCACCGCCCCTCCCACATTTTGATCCCACGATGTCAGGTGGTTTTGTTGGGCATGTCGATGCCCAGCTGGTTGACCCGGCGATACAAGGTTGCCCTGGAGATGCCCAGCGCCCTTGCCGTCGGCAATGGCTTCCAGCGATGCCGAATCAGCGCATCCAGCACCACCTGGCGTTGCGGGCTGACGCTCGCTTCAACCAACGCCTCCACCTGCTCCCCACGCACCTCCACCGGCAAATCCGCCAGCTGCAGCGTATCACCCTCACACACCGCACAGGCGTACGCCAACACATGCCGCAGCTGCCGCACATTCCCCGGCCACGCGTAGCCCAACAGCCGTTCCAGCGCCGCCTGGCCAATGCCGACGGAAACCCCGCTATGGCGTGCTTCCTGTTCCAGTAGCCGATTGATCAAGGTCAGTTTGTCTGTGCGCTCACGCAACGGCGGCAGGCAAAAACGCGCACAGCCGAGGCGAAAGTACAGGTCTTCACGAAAGCGCCCCTCACTGACCAACACTGCCAAATCCCGATGGCTGGCGCCGATCACCTGGATATCCACTGTGCGGGTTTTCGCCGAGCCCAACGGCGCCACTTCGCCCTCGGCCATCACCCGCAGCAGGCGGGTCTGCAAGGCCAGCGGCATGTCGCCGATTTCATCGAGGAACAAGGTGCCGCCATCGGCCTGCACCAGCAATCCCGGCAGGCCTTTGCTGGAAGCCCCGGTAAACGCCCCGGCCACGTAGCCGAACAGTTCGCTCTCAATCAGGTTCTCGGGGATTGCCGCGCAGTTCACCGCCACAAATGGCCCCGTGCGACGAGTGCTGCGCTCATGCAGTTGGCGGGCAAACACTTCCTTGCCGGCGCCGGTTTCGCCTTGCACCAGCACCGGCAGGTTACGGTCCTTGACCCGCACGGCCAGGCGCAGATGCTCTTCCACCCGCGCATCCAACAAAGGGATCGCCGCTGCGCGGGCAGGCTTGCGCTTGGGCGCGTTGACACGCACGTGCAGGGCGCCCGATTCTCCCCGCCAATGCAGTTGCTGGGCGGACTGGTCGGTGACCGCGCGCAACGCATCCAGGTCAAACACCTCGCCGATATGCGTCGGCACCTGGCCAAAACGCAGGCGCAGGGCCTGGCGTGCCTTGCTGTTCAGGGCTTGCAGGCGACCGTCCTGGTCCCAGGCCAGCAACAGGTCCGGCTGGCTGTCGACATACCCCGGCGTGCCATGGGCTTGCAGCACCCAATGCTGGCGGGCGCTGTGCATGAAGAAGGCGTTTTCGATGGCCTCGGCGCTCTGCGCCACCATCTGCCGTACCAGGTGCTGGCTGCGCCGGTCATCCGGCGACTGGAGCGCCGAGGCGTCCATCACCCCCAGCAAGTTGCCCTGGGGGTCGAAGATCGGTGCGGCGGAACAGGTGAGGCCAATGAACGCCGCCCGAAAGTGATCGCGCTTGTGCACGGTCACGGCGGCTTTGCTGGTGAGCACGGTGGCCACACCGCAGGTGCCTTCTTCGGCCTCCGACCAGCAGGTGCCGAGGTACAGGCCGGCCTTGCGGCAGTCGGTGCGAATGGCGGTGTCGACGCGGTGATCGATGGTCTGGCCCAGGGCGTCGGTGAGCATCACGCAGTAGTCGGCCTGGCGCACGCGATGGTGCAGTTGCCCGACGGCCTCACTGGCGATGCGCATAAATAGCTCCGCGCGCTCGCGACATTCCTTTAGCAAGGGTTCGCTAAGGATGCGCGGCCCCTGCAAGGAACCTGGGTCCAGGTGATGTTGTTCCATGGAGCGCCGCCACGAATCGAAGATCAGCGACGGCACCGGCGCCTGGGGCAGGCGATCGGCATTGCGGACCACGCGACTGACGCAGTCGACGTGTTCCCTGGAGTTCGCGGCGAGCATAAGGCCTCCGGTTCTCGATCTTTGTTGTTATGCCCGCCATTAAGCGCGCATGCGTCGGGAGGGACAAGCGCGGCCTGACCAACTGCCGGGCCTGAGACGCCGCGTCTCACACCGCCTGAGACGCGGCCTGCGCGTTGCAATGTCCCGTCTCATTCTGCGATGCCCGCTCCCGTGCAACAACCGCTCTGGATCAAGGTTTTGCCAGGTTTTTTAAGGCCTTGGCACAGGCTGTGCTGAAGGGATATCAGCTGAACACGATCAGCCTTTTGTGTGTCGAGACAACCTGGAGAACAACAAGATGTCCACTCACCTGTCCACCGATCAATTGCTGCATGCCTACACCGTGATGCGCACCATCCGTGACTTTGAAGAACGCCTGCACGTGGAATTCGCCACCGGTGAGATCCCCGGTTTTGTGCATCTTTATGCGGGCCAAGAGGCAAGTGCCGCCGGGGTCATGGCCCACCTCAACGATGAAGATTGCATTGCCTCCAACCACCGTGGCCACGGCCATTGCATCGCCAAGGGCGTGGATGTGTTCGGCATGATGGCCGAGATCTACGGCAAGAAAACCGGCGTGTGCGGCGGCAAGGGCGGTTCCATGCACATTGCCGACCAGGAGAAGGGCATGCTCGGCGCCAACGGTATCGTCGGTGCCGGCGCGCCGCTGGCGGCGGGGGCGGCATTGGCGTCCAAGCTCAAGGGCAGCCAGGGCGTGGCCGTGGCGTTTTTTGGCGACGGCGGCTCCAACGAGGGCGCGGTGTTCGAAGCAATGAACCTGGCGTCGATCATGAAACTGCCGTGCCTGTTTGTCGCTGAAAACAACGGCTATGCCGAGGCCACCGGGTCCGGCTGGTCAGTGGCGTGCAAGGACATCGCCGAGCGCGCCGTGGGTTTTGGCATGCCGGGGGTGATTGTTGATGGCAATGACTTTTTTGCCGTTCACGAAGCCCTGGGCGTCGCTGTCCAGAGGGCGCGCCAAGGCGATGGCCCGACTTTGGTCGAGGTCAAGCTGAGCCGCTTCTATGGCCACTTTGAAGGTGACGCACAAACCTATCGCGGTCCCGATGAGGTGAAAAACCTGCGCGAAAGCGCCGACTGCCTGGCGCTGTTTCGTCAGCGTTGCAACGCCGAAGGCTGGCTGGAGGCGGCGCAGTTCGAACGTATCGATAACGAAGTCGCGCAACTGATCGACGACGCCGTGCGCCGCGCCAAGTCCGATCCCAAGCCCCAGGCCGTCGACCTGCTCAGTGATGTCTACGTCGCCTACCACTCATAACAACAACTATGTGGAGAGCATTTTATGGCTCGCAAAATCAGCTATCAGCAAGCGATCAACGAAGCCCTGGCCCAGGAAATGCACCGTGACCAGAGCGTGTTCATCATCGGCCAGGATGTCTCCGGCGGCACCGGTTCTCCTGGCGAGCAAGATGCCTGGGGCGGCGTGCTTGGCGTCACCAAGGGCCTGTCCCCGCAATTTCCCGACCGCGTACTGGATGCGCCGTTATCCGAAGTCGGTTACGTCGGCATGGCGGTCGGCGCCGCCACCCGCGGCATGCGCCCCGTGTGCGAATTGATGTTCGTCGACTTTATCGGCTGTTGCCTCGACCAACTGCTCAACCAGGCCGCCAAGTTCCGCTATATGTTCGGCGGCAAGACCACCACGCCGCTGGTGATCCGCGCCATGTACGGCGCCGGCCTGCGCGCGGCGGCCCAGCATTCGCAGATGCTCACGTCGATGTGGACCCATATCCCCGGCCTCAAGGTGGTGTGCCCGGCCACACCCTATGACGCCAAGGGCATGCTGATCCAGGCGATCCGCGACAACGACCCGGTGATCTTCCTCGAGCACAAAATGCTCTACAGCCTGCAAGGCGAAGTGCCGGAAGAGCTCTACACCGTGCCGTTCGGCGAAGCCAACTTTGTACGCGAAGGCAAGGACGTGACCCTGGTGACCTACGGGCGCATGGTGCATATCGCCCTGGAAGCGGCGACCAACCTGGCGCGCCAGGGCATCGACTGCGAAGTGCTGGACCTGCGTACCACCAGCCCGCTGGACGCAGACAGCATCCTCGAAAGTGTGGAGAAAACCGGGCGCCTGGTGGTGATCGACGAGTCCAACCCGCGTTGCTCTATCGCCACCGATATCAGTGCACTGGTAGCGCAGCAGGCGTTTTCGTCCCTGCGTGCGCCGATTGAGATGGTCACTGCGCCGCACACACCGGTGCCGTTCTCCGATGCGCTGGAAGACCTGTATATCCCCAATGCCGCGAAGATCGAGGCCGCCGTGCTGAAGATCGCCGACAAGAGGAATGCCGCATGATCCATACCTTGACCATGCCCAAGTGGGGCCTGTCGATGACCGAGGGGCGCATCGATGTCTGGCTCAAGCAACCCGGCGACCGGGTGGAGAAGGGCGAGGAAATCGTCGATGTGGAAACCGACAAGATCTCCAGCAGTGTGGAAGCGCCGTTCAGCGGTGTGTTGCGGCGGGTGTTGGCGTTGAGTGATGAGACCTTGCCGGTGGGCGCGTTGTTGGGGGTTGTCGTGGAAGGCGATGCCTCTGAGGAGGAGATCGACGCGGTGATCGACAGTTTCAACGCCGGGTTTGTCTCCAGTGCTGCCGAGGCCGAAGCCTCCGGCCCCAGTGCACAAAAGGTCGAGATCGGCGGGCGCCTGCTGCGCTATCTGGATTTGGGCGAGGGCGGTACACCGCTGGTGCTGGTGCATGGCTTTGGCGGCGACTTGAACAACTGGCTGTTCAATCAACCGGTACTGGCCGCCGACCGCCGGGTAATCGCCCTGGACCTGCCGGGGCATGGCGAATCGGGCAAGCCATTGCACAGCGGCGATGCTGCCGAGTTGAGCCAGGCCGTGTTGGGCCTGCTCGATCACCTCAAGCTGGACCGTGTGCACCTGGCCGGGCATTCCATGGGCGGACTGGTTTCCCTGACGCTTGCCGACCAAGCGCCCACCCGTGTCGCGTCGCTGACCCTGATCGCCAGCGCCGGTCTGGGGGCGGATATCAACGGTGATTACCTGCAAGGCTTTGCCGAGGCCAATAACCGCAACGCCCTCAAGCCGCAACTGACCCAACTGTTCAGCGATCCTGCGCTGGTGACGCGGCAGATGCTGGAGGACATGCTCAAGTTCAAGCGCCTGGAAGGGGTGGATCAGGCGTTGCGGCAGCTTAATACCGCGCTATTCGAAGGCGGACAGCAAAAGCAGGACCTGCGCCATATCGTCGGTCGCCAGCCGAGCCTGGTGATCTGGGGCAGTGACGACGCAATCATCCCGGTGCGGCATGCACAGGGGCTGGAGGCGCAGGTGGAGGTGCTGCCGGGGCAGGGGCATATGGTGCAGTTGGAGGCGGCGGAGCAGGTCAACCCACTGATAGCGACGTTCCTCAAATCGCAACCTTGAAATGCAATGCATTGTGGGAAGGGCGGTGAGTACTACTACCCCCATGCACACGAAAATACTGAAGGATTTTGCGCAACAGGCGGCCCCTGCCATTGAGTTCCATTGGGGCAGGGTTGCCATCACTGCCAGTCTGCACAAAGCACGTCGCGTTTAACCCGGCGGTGCGCTCTGTAGAAAAGATGAAGTGCCTTTTTCAAGGCACTTTTTTCGTTGGACCGCTACTGACTGAACGGGTAGTTACCGCCGCTGAGACCTTTTTGTAAATTCCCCCCCGCTTGAAATTCAACCAAGGGAGGAAGCACATGTTCGACGTCAATCAACACCGGCACGACTACTTCTACAACCTCGCAACGGTGATCAAGGGCCTGATCCCCGACGATCTCTGTGATGCACTGAGTGCCCGAGTCAACAGCATCATCGCGGCGCAGGGCGTCGACTGGGTCAGGCACCAGAGCCTGGGCACCGATGCCGTGTCAGACCTGGGAGGCGCCTACAATCACCATATCTTCAAAGGTGATGACATCCGCCGTCACTTGCCGGAGCTTACGGCGATCTACCACAGCCTGGTTCCGCTGGTCAGCCTGGTCACCCATACCGACACCGTGGTGTCGCCGTACCCGCTCTCCGATATCAATATCAAGGCGTACCCTCCCGGTGGTGGCACACTCGGGCTGCATTACGACACCAACGGCATCACCGTCTTGCTATTTCTTACCACCAACCAGGAAGCGCCGCTGCGTATGCAGATCGAGCGCTCCCACCCCCGGCAGAAAGAGCCCTGGATCGAACACCGCAGGATCTTTGCCACCAAAGGTTCGCTGTTGATCATGCAAGGTCGAAAGACGTTGCATGACAGCGAACCGACGGTGACTGAACAGAAGCTGTCGGTGGTGTACAACTACTACGAGCGCCACGACACCTATCGCCACGAAGACTTCGATAACTTCGTCTACTACGGCATCCAGCCGAAGACGTTGGCTTGAGGAGGGCGGCATGCGATTGAGCAAAATGGATTTGTGCGCAGGGCTGGCGGTGACGATCATCTGGGGCGCCAACTTCTCGGTGATCGGCCTGGGCCTCCAATCCCTCAACCCGTTTGTGTTGACGTTGTTGCGCTTTACCTTCTGCGCAGTGCCCCTGGTCTTTTTCATCAAGCGCCCGCCAGGCGTTTCGTACGCCACGCTGATGACCTATGGCGTGTTGTTCGGCGCCGGGCTGTGGGGGGTGGTGAACGTCGCCATGTACCACGGGCTATCGCCTGGAATGGCCTCGGTGTTCCTACAGTTCAGCGCTTTTTTCACCATCTTGATGAGCCGATGGTTCCTTAATGAGCCGATCAACCGAATTCAAGGGGCGGGCATGGTGTTTTGCGCGATTGGCTTGCTGATCATCCTGCAACTGACGGATGAGGTCTCGACCAGCCTCGGGATACTGTTGGTATTGCTGGCCGCGCTGTCGTGGTCGTTGTGCAACCTGATCATCAAGGTCAAGCAACCCGAGGACATGGTGGCCTTTATCGTCTGGTCCAGCCTGTTTTCCATTCCGGTATTGCTGCTGATGACGTACTGGTTCGAAGGGGCTGCACCGTTGCGGAACCTGGTCGCGGACTTTACCTGGGGGGCGGGGTTTTCGATTGTGTTCCAGTGCTATGTCACGACCATCGTGGGCTACCGGATCTGGAACAACCTGATGAAGAAATATCCGGCTTCGCTGGTTGCACCGTTGTCTTTGATGGTGCCGGTATCCGGGTTGCTCACGGCGTACCTGTTTTTTGACGAACGGTTGGGCAGTGGGCAGGGCGTCGCGATCGCGCTGGTGTTTATCGGCATCGCACTGTTCGTCAACTCCACCGGCATTGCCACGCGGCTGGCCAGGCGTGCATAGTGGGCCGATTGTTTTCTAGCATTCAGGAGTCTTGTCGTGCCCAAAGCATCCGCAGTCATTGAAATCCCGGCCTCGGCCGATCAGGTCTGGCAATTGGTAGGCGGCTTCAATGACCTGCCCAAATGGTTGCCGTTGATCGTCAAGAGCGAGCCAAGCGAAGGCGGTCGCGTACGTCACCTGGCCACCGCCGATGGTGGCGTGGTGGTGGAGCGGTTGCAGACGTTTGATAACGTGGCGCGCACTTACAGCTACACCATTGAGGAATCGCCGTTTCCGGTGAGTGCCTACCTGGCGACGTTGCAGGTTGAGGCACTGACGGATTCGTCGGCGAAGGTGACCTGGTCCGGTGTGTTCACCCCGGTGGCGGGCGTGACGGATGAGGCGGTGGAAGAATTGTTTGCCGGCGTCTACAGCGGTGGGGTAGAGGCGCTGCGGGCTAATTTCTAACCCACCCCTCGCAGGCTGTGCACTTCGAATGTGGGAGGGGGCTTGCCCCCGATAGCGGTACATCAGTCACAAAAGTTTTGACTGACACACTGCAATCGGGGGCAAGCCCCCTCCCACATTTGGACCTCATTGGCTTGAGACTTCAGGCTTCGGGCATCAGCTGCTGTCGGCACTCCAGGACTAACCGCGCCCCCCCGCGCTCGCTGGTCCCCACGTCCAACTTGAACCCATGCAGGTTGATGATCGCCGCCACAATCGACAGGCCCAACCCAAACCCTCCTTGCTGGTCGCTTTCATCCACGCGATAGAAGCGTTGGAA
This sequence comes from Pseudomonas nabeulensis, assembly GCF_004682045.1. Taxonomy (GTDB): domain Bacteria; phylum Pseudomonadota; class Gammaproteobacteria; order Pseudomonadales; family Pseudomonadaceae; genus Aquipseudomonas; species Aquipseudomonas nabeulensis. The sequence goes on along the minus strand of NZ_QUZT01000081.1, from coordinate 19,071 downwards.
CACCGCGTTGCGTTCGGCAATCGGTATGCCAGGCCCGGAGTCATGCACTTCGATGCGCGTACTGCCAGCATCATTCACCGCCCGGAGGATCACCTCGCCACCCGGCGGGGAAAACTTGATCGAGTTGCTCAGCAAGTTCGCCAGGGCTTCGAACAGCAGGGCACGGTCACCGGTGATCCACGGCAAGGATTCTGGTGTTTCCAGTACCAGCTGCAATTCGCCTTCTTCGGCCAGTGGCAGGTAGAAGTCATGCAGTTCACGCAATAACGGCAACGGGTCCATCACCAAAAAGCCCGAGCGGCGTTGGTGGTCTTCCAGTTCCGAGATGCGCAACAGGCCGCGAAAGCGCGCCATCAGGGTGTCGGTTTCTGCAATCGCATCATCGAGTTTTACCGCGTAGCCCGAGTCGTGTTCCGCCTCTTGCTTGATGCGGTACAACTGCGCCCGAAGGCGGGTCAGCGGTGTACGCAGGTCGTGGGCGATGTTGTCGCATACACCCTTGACCTCGTTCATCAGCTTCTCGATACGGTCGAGCATGGCGTTGACGATGGCCGCGAGCATGTCCAGTTCATCGCGCCGGTTCGACAGCGGCAAGCGATGGGTGAGGTCGCCGGCGACGATGGCTTCGGCACTGGCCTGGATTCCGCGAATCCGCCGTAACGGGCGGCGACGCAGCAAATGCCAGCCGGCGGCGCCGGGGATGATAGTCAACGACAGTGCCCACAACAGCGCATGCCAGATGATGCGGGTCACGCCAAACAGCGAACCGTTGGCGCGCACCAGCACCAGCCAGCGCCCGTCGTCGGTGTGGGTGGCGACGGCGTCGCAGCTGTCCTTGGGTAACTTGGGGTCGTCGGAGTCGACGCAATTGGCCAGCGCGTGGATCTTGCCGTCCAGCGGCAGGTCTGGCGGGATCGCACGGATCGGCCCGCTCAGCGGCTTGAACTGTTCATCGAACAGGCCGTAGGCGTCCACGCCTTTCATGTCGAAGGTCATGCTGGTGGTCAGGGCTTCCACCAGTTCCTCACCGTCAAAGCGCTGGAACAGGTGCTGGCGCTGCATCAACGAGTGGCGCGACAGATCGCCGAGGTAACCGGACACCTCGAAGTACAACACCCCCATCAGGATGCAGCTCCATGCCACGAACAACGAACTGTACAACGCCAGCAAGCGACTGCTGGAAGAGCGCCAGCCCTTAGAGGGGTTCAGCAATGACATAGCCGGAACCTCGTACCGTGCGGATCAGCGGCGTGAGGCCCGGTGGATCGATTTTCTTGCGCAGACGGCCGATGTGCACGTCAATCAGGTTGGTGCCGGGGTCGAAGTGGTAACCCCAGACTTCCTCGAAGATCATCATCCGCGACAGGATCTGCCCGGTGTTGCGCATCAGGAATTCCAGCAGTTTGTATTCGGTGGGCAGCAGGCTCAGGGGTTGTTCCGCCCGGCTGGCTTCGCGGCTGATCAGGTTCAGCTCCAGGTCGGCCACGCGCAGGGCGGTTTCGAACTCCTTGACCGTGCTTTTGCGGCGCAGCAGCACTTCGACGCGGGCGGCCATTTCATCGGAGGCGAAGGGCTTGGTGAGGTAGTCATCACCGCCGGCGCGCAGGCCGCGTACGCGCTCGTCGACGTCGGAGAGGGCGCTGATCATCAGGATCGGCGTGGAGACGCCAATAGTGCGCAAGGTGGTGACGATGGCCAGGCCATCCAGTTCGGGGAGCATGCGGTCGAGGGTGATCAGGTCGTAATCGCCGCTGACGGCGCGGACCAGGCCTTCGCGGCCGTTGTCTACCCAATCCACGTCCAGTCCATGGCTACTCAGCTCGGCGACGATCTCGCGGGCTGTAACGGCGTCATCCTCGATGGTCAAAATACGGGTCATAGGATTACCTGGTGAGCGATTCACACTGAAAGTGGGGGCATTTTGCCAAGAAATGCCTGAATGCTTCCTAAATTAAACTTCATGTTGGCGAAACCAACAGGTTTTCGTTGGGCTGTCATCGGTCAATGTGAGAGGTTGCATAACGCCCGCTCGGGCTGCCCCTTTCTTGCAAGTTGCATGGTCTTGGGAAGTTCAAATTACCTAACCTGTTGAAATTGCTAGCTATTTAGTTTCATGGCGACTGGCATGGTGCCTGCACTGTCCCTTCCGAGACATGTAACACCATTTTTCCTGCCGGGAGCAAAACAACAATGATCACATCCTCATCCACGCTGCAAGAGTCGAGCACGCTCTCCGGGGTTTCCTGGGGGGCGATTTTTGCCGGGGCCGCTGCGGCGGCTGCGTTGTCCCTGATTTTGGTACTGCTGGGCGTCGGCCTGGGCTTTTCAGCGGTGTCGCCGTGGGCCGACAGCGGCGTCAGCGCCAAAGGACTTGGCATTTCCACGATTATCTGGCTGGCGTTTACCCAGATCGTCGCGTCGGGCCTGGGCGGTTACATCGCCGGTCGGTTGCGGGTGAAGTGGGCCAATATGCATGGCGATGAGGTGTATTTTCGCGACACGGCCCACGGCTTCCTTGCCTGGGCGGTAGCCACTCTGGTCACAGCGATGCTGGTGGTGGGTTCGGTGAGCAGCGTGGTCGGTGGCGGCGTGCAGGCCGGCGCCAGCGTGGCTTCGGGCGCAGCTCAAGCCGTCGGCAGTGCCGCTCAAGGTGTGAAGGGCGACGATTTTGGCTACTACGTCGACAGCCTGTTCCGCGATGACCGCCCGGTTGCCGTCAGCGATGACGCGGCCCACGGTGTGGTCGCGCGTATTTTCGCCCGTACCTTGAGCAACGACGGCCAACTGGCACCTGAGGACCGCGCCTACCTGGCCCAGTTGATCAGCCAACGTACCAACCTCAGCCAGGCCGACGCCGAGGCGCGTATCGACAAGGTCTACGGCGATGCCCGTAAAGCGGTGGAAGACGCCAAGCTCAAAGCCAAACAAGCTGCCGACACAGCTGCGAAGGTCGCCGCCTATACCGCGCTGTGGACCTTTATCGCCCTGCTGATCGGCGCGTTCTTTGCCAGCTTCGCTGCAACCTACGGCGGTCGTCGTCGGGATGCGGTGGTGTATGTCGAAACCGAACACTTCGTCCGTTAATTCAAGGAGAACACCATGCGCTCAATACTGCTTTTCTTCCTCGGTGTGCCTATCCCGGTCATCATCCTGATTGCCATTTTCATGCACTAAACCTAAGCCGGACTCGGCTCAAAATGTGGGAGCGGGCTCGCTCCCACATTGGGTTTTGTGGAGTGCCAGCCAACTGGTCACTAGCAGCGCAGTCGCTACTGCGGTCATGATCACCAAAGGTCCAGACGTCCCATCCGACAACAGCCCCGTCGCCCAACTACTCACCGCCGTCAAAAACATCTGGGTAAAAAAGAACAACCCCGACGCCGTGCCCGCTATCGCGCCATACGGCTGCAACACCGCCAGCTGACACGCCGGAATCACCATTCCCACTGACACCATGATCACCACCATCGGCAGCACAATTGCCAGCCATACACTCGGCAGCGCGACGGTAGCGGCTGCAAGAACCAGGCTGCCCAGCACATTCAGCCCTGTGGCACCTGCAATCAACCGGTCCGGCTCAAAGCGCAGTACCAAGCGACGAAACAGGTTGGCGCCGAGCATATAGCCGCTGATGGTCGCGGCGAACACCAGTGCGTAGGTCGTCGCCGAGAGATGAAAGCCGCGCTGCAACAAGGCCGATGATTCAGCGATAAACGGAAAGTACGTGCTGTACACGCATCCGATTGCCAAGGAATAGCGCAGGAAATACCGGTCCCGCAGCAGTTGCCCGTAGAGGCGCAGCAAATGGCTCGGTGGCGCGTCAGCCGCTTGCGGCGGGCGGGTTTCAGGCAGGCGGCGATACACCACCAGATAAAGCCCGGCGCCGATCACACCGAGCACCCCAAACAACCCGCGCCAGTTGATGAGCGGCAACATCAGGCTGCCCAGCACCGGCGCGGCCATCGGCGACACGGCCATGGCCATGGAGATCAACCCCAGCAAGCGTGCCTGTTCGTGACGGTCGAAGTAGTCGCGCACGATCACCCGGCCAATCACCGTGGTGCAGCAACCACCCAGGGCCTGGATCAGACGGGCGATGATCAGCATCAAGAGGCTGTCGGCCAGGGCGCAGGCCACCGTTGCCACGACATACAGCAACAGCCCGGCCAGCAACACCGGGCGCCGGCCGAAGCGGTCGGTGAGCGGACCGGCCACCAGCAGGGATATCGCCGAGCCGAGGGTGTACAGCGTGAGGGTCAGTTGCAGTTGGCTGTCGCTGCTATGGAAGTCGTCGGCCATGGCCGGCAGGGCGGGCAGGTGCATGTCCAGGGTGATGCGCGGCAGGGCGATCAGCAGGGTCAGCAGCACCAGCCAGAACCCGGTGGAAAGGGCGCGTTGAGTCATGGGACGTTTCTTCGCAAGGGGTAGGGCTCGAACTCTAGCGGCGTTGTGGTTTAATCCTGAGGGCCATTTAAGCCTAATTTGACTGGACCACTATGAGCCGAGGAAAAGCCTCATCCGCCCTGGACCTGCCGCGTCCCGACAGCCTGGACGCGGGCAAACAGCAAGGCGCCTATGAAGCGTTGCGCGCCGCCATTCTCAATCGGCAGTTACCGGCGGGCAGTCGCTTGCCATCCACCCGCAGCCTGGCCGAGCGCTGGTCGGTGTCCCGTGGCACGCTGGAAGCAGCGTTCGACCGCCTGCACAGTGAAGGTTATGTGCAGCGTGTGGCGGGTTCCGGCACACGGGTGTGTGCAGTCATCCCTGAGCAATTCATCGCCGCGCCGGTGGCCACGGTTACGGCGCGGCGTGCGGTGGAACCAGACCGGTCGTCTGCCGGTGTGCAAAGTCATGTGCCCTTCGTGGCACGGCGGCCGGACGCCAGCCTGTTTGACCTTAAAGCCTGGGCGCGCTGCATTTCCCGCGGACTGCTGGCCGTGGGGCCAGGTGTTCTGGAAGCGAACCATCCCGCGGGCCTGCCGGATTTGCGCGAGCAGATTGCCGATTACCTGCGCAGCTATCGGGGTATGCGGTGCGAGGCGGATGAGGTCATCATCACCACGGGTATTCGTCATGCTCTCAATCTGATCGCACATACCCTGATCAATCCGGGCGACACCGCCTGTGTGGAAGACCCTGGATACGCTCCGGCGCGCCGTCTGTTCAATCTGGCAGGTGCGCATATCCACGCGATCTCCGTCACTGCCGAAGGTCTCGATACCGCCCAACTTCCGACTACTGCGCGCCTGGCCTACGTCACTCCGGCGCACCAGGCGCCGCTGGGCATGACGCTGTCAGTCTCGCGTCGTCTGGCGCTGCTGGACTGGGCCGCCCGCGCCGAGGCCTGGGTGGTCGAGGATGACTACGACAGTGAATACAACTACAACACCGCGCCGTTGGCGGCGCTCAAGTCCCTGGATAACGCCGACCGGGTGATCTACTGCGGCAGTTTCAACAAGAACCTGTTCCCCGGTTTGCGTGTGGGTTTCATGGTGGTGCCCAAGGTGCTGCGCCGGTCGCTGTTGCGCACGTTGCAACTGACCGGACACTCGGTGGGGGTTACGGATCAGTTGGGGTTGGTGGAGTTTTTGCGCAACGGTGCGTTTGTGCGGCATTTGCGGGCGTCACGCCAGGCGTATCAGGCGCGGCGTGATGCGTTGCTCGCCTGCCTGCCGGGTTGCCCGGTCAGCGGTGAGCAGGGTGGTTTGCACTTTGTATTGTGGTTGCCGGCGGGGACCGATGAAACCGGGTTTTGCGAACGCGCTGCCGCTGTTGGGCTGACGCTGCAAGCGTTGGGCAAGTTCTGCCATGGGGTGGCGTTGCCGCCGGCGGTGATCATCGGCTATACCGCGCTGACCTTGGCACAAATCCGTTTTCACGGTCGTGCGCTATTCAAAATGTGGGAGGGGGCTTGCCCCCGATTGCAGTGTGTCAGCCAATAAACCTGTATCTGACCCGCCGCAATCGGGGGCAAGCCCCCTCCCACATTTGATCTGCGTCGCTGCAAGGGTTAGTCATCAAACCCGACTTGCTCGTGGATCTCATCCACTTTCAACTCCAGCCTGTAGGCCACCGCAATAAACAACGCCTGGCACAAACACAACGTGGCGCTCAACGAACGAAAGGCAAACGACGAGCCCTCGTTCACCAGCAACACCGCATTCGCCCGCTTGGCCAGCGGTGACAGGTTGCTGTCGGTGATGATCAGGGTCTTGGCCTGGTGATGTTGGGCAATGCGCAGGCAGTGCTGGGTCTCTTTGCCGTAGGGCGTGAAGCTGATGGCGATCACCAGGTCATTGGCGCGCACGCTGCGCATCTGCTCGCGGTAGCTGCCGCCCAGGCCGGAGATGAGGTGGATGCGCTTGTTGGTGTGCTGCAGGTTGTAGACCAGGTAGTCGGCCACCGCGAAGGAACGGCGCACGCCGACCACGTAGATATTGTCGGCGTTCACCACCAGGTCGACGGCTTTCTCGAACATCGCGTCGTCCAACTCAAGCCCCAGGCGCTCGATGCCGGACAGGGTCGCATTTACGCACTCGCGGGCCAGGTCGCCGCCACTGGCCTTTTGCGACTTGTTGGCGATCATGCTGCGGATGCGTTGCTGGTAGTTCTGCACCGGCGTGGTCTTGTGGGTATACGCCTCGCGAAACAGCGCCTGCATTTCACTGAACCCGCTGAAGCCAAAGCGCTGGGAGAAGCGCACGATGGCCGAGGGGTGCACTTCGCATTCACGGGCAATGTCGCTGATGCGGTCGACCATGATGCGGTCGCTCTGCTGGCTCATGTAGCTGGCGATGCGCTTGAGCTGGCGCGGCAGGCTTTCGTATTCCTCGGTAATCAGCTGCAACAGGCGCTCGGCATTGATCGGGGGGCTGGCGAGAGCGTCTTGTGAAGGGGTCTCGGGCATGGGCAATCCTTCTGTCTTGTTCGTCTGTTGCGCTGATGGGTGGCGCAAGTCTACAGGGTAGGCGCAAAAAAATACCCCGGCATCACGGCCCGCGTGGCTTGCTGAAACGATGCACGGTGGCTGGTGTGCCCCTATGCTGACGTATTGGAAAAAATATTCCACAAAAAATAAATATGGAATAAATATTGATTGCCGTCGCCGGACGTTCTAGTCTGCACCCACCAAGAGCGTTTACCGCCCCCACGGCGGAACAACGCAGGCTGATAAAAATAACAGGAGCCAGCATGGGCCAGACTCGTTTTGCCAGTGGGCGTCAATTGGATCTGATTTGCCTCGGGCGCCTGGGCGTCGACCTCTATGCGCAGCAAGTGGGTGCGCGGCTTGAGGACGTGTCCAGCTTCGCCAAGTACCTCGGCGGTTCCTCCGCCAATATCGCCTTCGGCACTGCACGGCTTGGGCTCAAGTCGGCGATGTTGAGCCGGGTAGGGGACGACCATATGGGTCGCTTCCTGGTGGAATCCCTGGCCCGTGAAGGCTGCGATGTCAGCGGGATCAAGGTCGACCCTGAACGCCTCACCGCCCTGGTGCTGCTGGGCCTCAAGGACCGCGAAACCTTCCCCCTGGTGTTCTACCGCGAAAACTGCGCCGACATGGCCCTGCGCGCCGAAGACATCAGCGAAGCCTTTATTGCCTCCAGCAAGGCACTGCTGATCACTGGCACGCATTTCTCCACCGACAGCGTGTACAAGGCCAGCATCCAGGCGCTGGACTACGCGGCCAAGCACAATGTGAAGCGCGTGCTGGATATCGACTACCGCCCGGTGCTGTGGGGCCTGGCGGGCAAGGCTGACGGTGAAACCCGGTTTGTTGCCGATCAGAATGTCAGTGCGCATGTGCAGAAGATCCTGCCGCGCTTCGACCTGATCGTCGGCACCGAAGAAGAATTCCTGATTGCCGGCGGCAGTGAAGACCTGCTCACCGCCCTGCGTAAAGTCCGTGAACTGACACCGGCGACTCTGGTGGTCAAGCTCGGCCCGCAGGGTTGCACAGTGATTCACGGCGCCATCCCAGCCCGCCTGGAAGACGGTGCGATTTACCCTGGCGTACGGGTAGAAGTACTCAACGTGCTGGGTGCGGGCGATGCCTTTATGTCGGGCTTCCTCAGTGGCTGGATCAACGACGCCAGCGATGAGCGTTGCAGCCAATTGGCCAATGCCTGTGGCGGCCTGGTGGTCTCGCGCCACGCGTGCGCGCCGGCCATGCCCACACCGGCCGAACTGGAATACCTGTTCAACAGCCCAGTGCCGATCACCCGGCCGGACCAGGATGTGACCCTGCAACGCCTGCACCGCGTGTCGGTGCCGCGCAAGCAGTGGAAGCAACTGTTCATCTTTGCCTTCGACCACCGCTGGCAATTGGTGGACCTGGCCCAACGCGGCGGCCAGGACACCACGCGCATCAGCGCGGCCAAGCAACTGTTTATCCAGGCCATCGAACGCGTCGAGAAAAAACTCGCTGAGCAAGGCATCGCTGCCGATGTGGGCCTGCTGGCCGACCAACGCTTCGGCCAGGATGCCCTCAACGCTGCCAGCGGTCGCGGCTGGTGGATCGCCCGCCCGGTGGAAGTGCAGAACTCACGCCCGTTGGCGTTCGAACACGGTCGCTCGATTGGCAGCAACCTGATCGCCTGGCCGCAGGAGCAAATCATCAAGTGCCTGGTGCAATTCCACCCGGACGACGAGCCACTGCTGCGCCTGGAACAGGAAGCCCAGCTCAAGGCGGTGTACGACGCCTCCCTGATCAGCGGTCATGAGCTGCTGCTGGAAGTCATCCCGCCCAAGGATCACCCGTCCACTTACCCGGATGTGCTGTATCGCAGCCTCAAGCGCCTGTACAACCTGGGCATTTACCCGGCGTGGTGGAAGATCGAGGCACAACCGGCCGAGGATTGGAAAAAGCTCGACGAGCTGATCCAGGAGCGCGATCCGTACTGCCGTGGCGTGGTGTTGTTGGGGCTGAATGCGTCGGCCGAATTTCTCGCCGATGGCTTCCAGCAAGCCAGCCAGAGCACTACCTGTCGTGGCTTTGCGGTGGGCCGCACGATCTTCCAGGAGCCAAGCCGTGCGTGGCTGGCGGGGGAGATTGATGATGAGACGTTGATCCAGCAGGTGCAGGCGACGTTCGAACAGCTCATTAATGCCTGGCGCAGCTCTAGAACATAAAACCGGTCAAATGTGGGAGGGGACAAGCCACCTCCCACATAAAGCAGATATCAGTGTTAGCTGAAAACAATAAAAGGTGCAGCCATGCCCGCAATCCGAATTGGCATCAACCCGATTTCCTGGAGCAACGACGACCTGCCGGCCCTGGGCGGTGAAACGCCCCTGAGCACCGCCCTCAGCGAAGGCAAGGAAATCGGCTACGAAGGGTTTGAACTCAACGGCAAGTTCCCCAAGGACGCCAAGGGCGTCGGCGACGTCTTGCGTCCCTATGACCTGGCGCTGGTCTCCGGCTGGTACTCGAGCCGCCTGGCACGACGCTCGGTGGCCGAAGAAATCGAGGCCATCGCCGGCCACGTCGAGCTGCTCAAGCAAAACGGCGCCAGCGTGCTGGTGTACGGCGAAGTCGCCGACGCCATCCAGGGTTCGCGCATCCGCCTGATCGAGCGTCCACGTTTCCACAGCGAAAAGGCGTGGCAGGAATACGCCGACAAGCTCACCGAACTGGCGCGTTTCACCCTGTCCCAAGGCGTGCGCCTGGCGTACCACCACCATATGGGCGCCTACGTCGAATCCCCGGAAGACATCGACCAACTGATGCAGCGCACCGGCCCGGAAGTCGGCCTGCTGTTCGATTCGGGCCACTGCTACATGGGCGGCGGCGAACCCCTTGAAGTACTGAAAAAACACATCGACCGCGTCTGTCACGTGCACTTCAAGGACGTGCGCAAACCGGTGGTGCAACTGGCGCGCAACCAGATGTGGAGCTTTCCCGACTGCATCGTCAACGGCACCTTTACCGTGCCCGGCGATGGCGATATCGACTTTGCCGAATTACTCGACGTGCTGTTGGCCGCGAAATACGCAGGCTGGCTGGTGGTGGAAGCCGAGCAGGACCCGGCCGTGGCGCCGAGCTACGTGTATGCGAAAAAGGGCTATGACACCCTGCGTGCACTGCTGACCGAGAGGACTAAAGCATGAGCCTGTTGGTCAAGAGCAATACACGCGGGCAAACCATGGTCGCCCTGGAAGACGGGCGACTGGAGTACGTCGGCTTCAAAGCCTACCGCCTGAGCCTGGGGGAGACCCTGCCGGTCAGCGCGGGTGACAAGGAACTCTGCCTGGTGCTGCTCAGTGGCCGGGTGAATATCGAAGGCGAGGGTTTCAACTGGCAGAACCTCGGTGATCGCCAGTCGGTATTCGAGGATAAATCACCGTTTGCCGCGTACTTGCCACCCAGCACGGTCGCCCAGGTGACTGCGCTCAGCGATGTGCAGATCGCCGTGTGCGCCGCCCCTGGCACCGCAGGCTACGAGCCACGCTTGATCCGCCCGGAAAACTGCAAGCGCAGTGTGCGCGGCAAGGGCGCCAACACCCGTTATGTCTGCGACATCCTGCCGGACACCGAGCCGGCCCATTCGCTGCTGGTGGTGGAAGTACGCACGCCGTCCGGGCATTCGTCCAGCTACCCGCCGCACAAGCACGACACCGACGACCTGCCGCACCAGAGCTTTCTGGAAGAAACCTACTACCACCAGATCAACCCGCCCCAGGGCTTCGTGTTCCAGCGCGTGTACACCGACGATCGCAGCATCGACCAGGCCATGGCCGTGGAAAACAGCGACCTGGTGGTGGTGCCCAAGGGCTATCACCCGGTCAGCGTGCCGTATGGCTACGAGTCCTACTATTTGAACGTGATGGCCGGCCCCAAGCGCGCCTGGCATTTCCATAACGACCCGCAGCACAGCTGGCTACTGGACCTTTAAGGGGCGCGACATGACCACAACCCGACTGACCATGGCCCAGGCCCTGGTGAAGTTCCTGGACAACCAATACATCGAAGTCGACGGCGTAGAGAGCAAGTTTGTCGCCGGTGTCTTCACCATTTTTGGCCACGGCAACGTGCTGGGCCTGGGCCAGGCGCTGGAGCAGGACGCCGGCGATCTGGTGGTGCACCAGGGTCGCAACGAACAGGGCATGGCCCACGCCGCCATCGGTTTCGCCAAGCAACACCTGCGCCGCAAGATCTACGCGTGCACGGCTTCGGTGGGCCCTGGCGCCGCCAATATGCTGACGGCCGCTGCGACCGCCACCGCCAACCGTATCCCCTTGTTGCTCTTGCCCGGCGATGTCTACGCCAGTCGCCAGCCGGACCCAGTGCTGCAACAGATCGAGCAGTTCCACGACCTGAGCATCAGCACCAACGATGCGTTCCGTTCGGTGAGCAAATATTGGGACCGCATCAACCGCCCCGAGCAGTTGATGACCGCCGCGATCCACGCCATGCGCGTGCTGACGGACCCTGCTGAAACCGGCGCGGTCACCTTGGCGCTGCCTCAGGATGTGCAGGCCGAAGCCTGGGACTATCCCGACTATTTCCTGCAAAAACGCGTGCACCGTATCGACCGTCGCCCGGCCACCCGCGCCATGATTGGCGATGCACTGGCCGCGTTTCAGGGCAAGCGCAAGCCGTTGATCATCTGCGGGGGCGGGGTCAAGTACTCCGGTGCGAATGCGGCGTTGCAGGCGTTTGCCGAGCGTTTCGACATTCCCTTCGCCGAAACCCAGGCGGGTAAAAGTGCAGTGGTCTCCAGCCACCCATTGAATATCGGCGGCATCGGCGAAACCGGCTGCCTGGCGGCCAACCTGCTGGCACCAGAGGCTGACCTGATCATTGGCATCGGCACCCGTTATACCGACTTCACCACCTCATCCAAGTCGCTGTTCAAGCACCCGCAGGTGAAGTTTCTCAACCTGAATATCAGCCCTGCCGACGTGTTGAAACTCGACGCCGTGCAAGTGCTGGGCGACGCTCAAGTGGCCATCGACGCGCTGGCCGACGCCCTGGGTGATTACCGCTCCGGCTGGGGCGGGCAAGTGCGTGACGCCAAGGCGCAACTGGAGGCCGAGGTCGACCGTGTGCACCAGGTGGAATACGACGGCGACGGCTTTGTGCCCGAGGTCGATGACCTTCTGGACCGCGGCGTACTGCGCGAATTTATCGAGCTGACCGGTTCCTGCCTGACCCAGAGCCGTGTACTCGGCGTACTCAACGAAACCCTGGCCGACGACGCGATCATCGTCGCCGCCGCCGGCAGCCTGCCCGGTGACTTGCAACGCGCCTGGCGCAGCAAGGGCGTGAACACTTACCACGTCGAGTACGGCTATTCGTGCATGGGCTACGAGATCAACGCCGCCCTGGGGGTGAAGCTCGCCGAACCGAGCAAAGAGGTCTATGCCCTGGTCGGCGACGGTTCCTACATGATGCTGCACTCGGAACTGGCCACCTCGATCCAGGAGCGCCGCAAGATCAACGTGGTGCTGCTGGACAACATGGCTTTCGGTTGCATCAACAACTTGCAGATCGGCAACGGCATGGACAGCTTCGGCACCGAGTTCCGCTACCGCAACCCGGAGAGCGGCAAGCTCGACGGTGGCCTGGTGCCGGTGGACTTCGCCATGAGCGCGGCGGCCTACGGCTGCAAGACCTACAAGGTCAGCACGGTGGAGCAACTGCAAGCGGCGCTGGCCGATGCGCGTACCCAAACGGTTTCGACGCTGATCGATATCAAGGTGCTGCCCAAGACCATGATCCACGGCTATCTGTCGTGGTGGCGGGTGGGCGTGGCGCAGGTGTCCACCAGCGAACGCACGAATGCCGCTGCAAAAAAACTCAATGAACAGCTGGCGAAAGCCCGGCAGTACTAATAACAAGAGGGTTTTGTATGTCGTTGAAGCTTGGAGTCATCGGTACGGGCGCCATTGGCCGGGACCATATCCGTCGTTGCAGCCAGACGTTGCTCAATAGTGAAGTGGTGGCGGTGACCGACATCAATCTGGAGCAGGCCGCCAAGGTGGTGGCTGATTTGACGATCAGTGCCGAGGTGTATGCCGACGGCCACGCGCTGATCAACTCGCCGCAGGTTGAAGCGGTGCTGGTCACGTCCTGGGGGCCGAGCCACGAAGAATTTGTGCTCGCCGCCATCGCCGCCGGCAAACCGGTGTTCTGCGAAAAACCCCTGGCGGTCACCGCCGAAGGCTGCCGCAAGATCGTCGACGCCGAAGTGGCCTACGGCAAGCGTCTGGTGCAAGTCGGTTTCATGCGCCCGTATGACGAAGGTTATCGTGCGCTCAAGGCCGTGATCGACAGCGGGCAGATTGGTGAGCCGCTGATGCTGCATTGCGCGCACCGCAACCCGACAGTGGGTGAGAACTACAAGACCGACATGGCCATTACCGACACCCTGATCCACGAGCTGGACGTGTTGCGCTGGTTGCTCAACGACGACTACGTGTCGGTGCAAGTGGTGTTCCCGCGCAAATCGAGCAAGGCGTTGGCCCATCTGCGTGACCCACAGATCGTGCTGCTGGAAACCGCCAAGGGCACGCGTATCGATGTGGAAGTGTTTGTGAACTGCCAATACGGCTACGACATCCAGTGCGAAGTGGTGGGGGAGACCGGCATCGCCAAGCTGCCGGAACCGTCCCAGGTGCAAATGCGCAGTGGCGCCAAGCTGTCGAATGCGATTCTGATGGATTGGAAGGATCGGTTTATCGGTGCCTATGACGTGGAGCTGCAGGCGTTTATCGACAGCGTGCGTGCCGGGCAAGTCGGTGGGCCGTCGGCATGGGACGGGTTTGCGGCGGCCGTTGCAGCGGATGCTTGTATCGAAGCGCAGAACAGCGAGCAGATTGTGAAGGTGAGCTTGCCGGAGCGTCCGCGCTTCTACGGCTGACCACAATTCCACGTTGAAATGCAGTCAGTGTGGGAGGGGGCTTGCCCCCGATTGCAGTGTGTCAGGCAATAAATTTTTATCTGGCACACCGCTATCGGGGGCAAGCCCCCTCCCACATTTGATTGGGTTTCCAGTTTAAATTGGGAGTTGAATATGAGAATCGGACTAGTCGGCTACGGCCACGGAGGGCGCCACTTTCATGCGCCGCTGATTGCCACGCTGCAAGGCGCCACCTTTGTCGGCGTTGTCACACGCTCCGCCGAGCGCCGCCAGCAATTGAACACCGACCATCCCGGCGTAAAAGCCTTCGACTCCATCGGCCAGATCGTCGAAGCCGGCGTCGACGCGCTGGTTATCTCCACCACCCTCAAGGGCCGCCCGGCCCTGGTGCTGGAAGCGATCGAACACGGCGTTGCCGTGGTCAGCGACAAACCCTTCGCCGCCAATGCCGAGCAGGCCCAGGCGCTGATTACCGCCGCCGAACGCCAGGGCTCGCAGCTTACGGTCTACCAGAACCGGCGCTGGGACTCGGATTACCTGACCCTGCGCAAACTTATCGACGCCGGCGCCCTGGGCACCATCACCCGGTTTGAATCCCGTGTGGAGCGCTACACGCCAGAGGCGGTGGGCAATGCCAGTGGCGGCGGGTGGCTGCGGGACTTGGGCAGCCATCTGGTGGACCAGGCGCTGCAACTGTTTGGCCCAGTGGATCGGGTATTCGCGCAATTGCAGTTCAGTCCCGAATTTCCCACCCTCGACCATGGCTTCTTTGTCTCGCTGACCCACGCCAACGGCGTGATTTCCCACCTCTGGGGCAGCGCGTTGCAGAACAGCCAGGCACCGCGCTTTCGCGTCAGTGGCACCTTGGGCTGTTACACCGTCGACGGCCTCGATGGCCAGGAAGACGCATTGATGGCCGGCAAGTCACCGAAAACCGAGGGCGAGCACTGGGGCGCCGAGGAGCATCGACGCTGGGGCTGGTTCGAGCAAGGCGAGGAACGCGAACGCGTGCCCTCGGAAAAAGGCTGTTGGACCCAGTTCTATCAACAATTGCACGTGGCCGTGCAAGGGCAGGGCGCGTTGCCAGTGGACGCTCAGGACGCGCTACACACCACGCGTATATTGGACGCCGCACGCCTGAGCGCCGAGCGCCAGCAGGTGGTTTCAATAAAAATAGAATAAAATTCTAAAACAGGTTGATATGGAAATTATTTTCCAATAAAGTCTTTTCCAGGTTGCAATAAAGTACGTTCGGGCTCGACCCGCACGGCTCAAACAAAAACAAGATCGAAAACAACCAGGTACCGTCAGATGAAAATCTTCAACGCTGTACTGCGAGTTTTACGCCCCGCCCAGACGCGCCGCACCCGGCCGTTCTACTTCTCCTTCCTTAATGTGCTGTGCGTCGAAAACAAAGGCGCGCTGGTCTGCTGCATTCCCGGTGCACCGGTCGTACGACTGCCCGCCGACCGCTGAAAAACGCAACGTCCAACAAAACCAACAAGAAAAGTGGAGACAGACCGTTCATGAAGACCCCGATCCGTTTTACCGCCCTGGCCTTGTCCATGCTGTTGGCCAGTGGTGCTGCCATGGCGGCCGACCTGAAGGTTGGCGTGACCTTTTCAAGTTTCGATGACAATTACCTCACCAGCGTCCGCGGCTACATGGAGCAGTACGTCAAGACGCTGCCCAAGGGCGACGGTGTGCAGTTGCAGTTCGAAGACGCCCGCACCGATGTGGTCAAGCAACTGAGCCAGGTCGAGAGTTTCATCAGCCAGAAGGTCGATGCGATTATCGTCACGCCAGTGGACACCGCCTCCACGGCCCGCATCAGCAAGGCCGCGACCGAGGCCGGTATTCCACTGGTCTACGTCAACCGCCGGCCAGACCAGAAAGACTTGCCCAAAGGTGTGGCTGCGGTGACCTCCGATGACGAAGAGGCCGGTCGCCTGCAAATGCAGTACATCGCTGAGAAAATGGGCGGCAAAGGCAATATCGTGATCCTGCTGGGCGATCTGGCGAACAACTCCACCACCAATCGCACCAAGGGCGTCAAGGAAGTGCTGACCAAGTACCCTGACATCAAGATCGAACAGGAGCAGACCGGCCTCTGGTTGCGTGACCGTGGCATGACCCTGACCAATGACTGGCTGACCCAGGGCCGCGAATTCCAGGCGGTGCTGTCCAACAACGATGAAATGGCGATTGGCGCGGCAATGGCCCTCAAGTCCGCCGGGAGCAAGCCGGGCAGCGTGTTGATTGCCGGTGTGGACGGCACGCGCGATGGCTTGAATGCGATTGAAAAGGGCGTCATGACCCTGTCGGTGTTCCAGGACGCCAAGGGCCAGGGGGTTGGCGCGGTGGAAGCGGCGCAGAAGTTGGCGAAGAACGAGCCGACCGAACAGAACATCGTCATCCCGTTCCAACTGATCACCCCGGACAACGTCAAAGACTTTAAATAACAACAATAAGCCGGCAGGGCGGCTTGCGCCGCCCTGCAGATGGAGTACCTCCCTATGCTTGCTCAAGCCACTGTCTCGCAGCCTCCCGGTCTCCAGCCTATCGAGTTGGAAGAACCCTACCTGTTGGAAATCACCAATATCAGCAAAGGCTTTCCCGGCGTCGTGGCCCTGGCCGATGTGCAACTGCGGGTACGCCCCGGCTCCGTGCTGGCGCTGATGGGCGAGAACGGTGCGGGCAAGTCGACGTTGATGAAGATCATCGCCGGCATCTACCAGCCCGACGCTGGTGAAATCCGCCTGCGCGGCAAGCCCATTGTGTTTGAAACCCCCCTGGCGGCCCAGAAGGCCGGGATCGCGATGATCCACCAGGAGCTCAACCTGATGCCCCATATGAGCATCGCCGAGAACATCTGGATCGGCCGCGAGCAGCTCAACAGCCTGCACATGGTCAACCACCGCGAGATGCACCGCGCCACCGCCGAGTTGCTCGAACGCCTGCGCATCAACCTGGACCCCGAGGAACACGTGGGCAACCTGAGCATCGCCGAGCGGCAGATGGTCGAGATTGCCAAGGCCGTGTCCTACGACTCCGACATCCTGATCATGGATGAACCGACCTCGGCCATTACCGACAAGGAAGTGGCGCACCTGTTTTCGATCATTGCCGACCTGAAATCCCAGGGCAAAGGCATCGTCTACATCACCCATAAAATGAATGAAGTGTTCGCCATTGCCGATGAAGTGGCGGTGTTTCGCGACGGTCACTACATCGGTCTGCAACGCGCCGACAGCATGAACAGCGACAGCCTGATCTCGATGATGGTGGGGCGTGAGCTGAGCCAGTTGTTCCCAGTGCGCGAGACACCTATCGGCGACCTACTGTTGTCGGTGCGCGACCTGACCCTGGACGGTGTGTTCAAGGATGTGTCGTTCGACCTGCACGCTGGCGAGATCCTCGGCATCGCCGGGTTGATGGGCTCGGGCCGCACCAATGTGGCCGAAACGATTTTCGGCATCACCCCTAGCAGCAGCGGCCAGTTGACCCTCGACGGCAAAGCGCTGCGTATCACCGACCCGCACATGGCCATCGAGAAAGGCTTTGCTCTGCTCACCGAGGACCGCAAGCTCAGCGGCCTGTTCCCCTGCCTGTCGGTACTGGAAAACATGGAAATGGCCGTGCTGCCGCACTACACCGGCAATGGCTTTATCCAGCAGAAAGCCCTGCGCGCATTGTGCGAGGACATGTGCAAGAAGCTGCGGGTAAAAACCCCGTCCCTTGAGCAGTGCATCGACACCTTGTCCGGCGGCAACCAGCAGAAAGCCCTGCTGGCGCGCTGGCTGATGACCAACCCGCGCCTGCTGATTCTCGATGAGCCGACCCGTGGCATCGACGTCGGCGCGAAAGCCGAGATTTATCGCTTGATTTCCTTCCTCGCCAGCGAAGGCATGGCGGTGATCATGATTTCCTCGGAGCTGCCCGAAGTGCTGGGCATGAGCGATCGGGTGATGGTGATGCACGAAGGCGAATTGATGGGCACCCTGGACCGCGATGAAGCGACCCAGGAAAAAGTCATGCAGTTGGCTTCCGGTATGACGGCAGTTCACTGACGTACAGAATAAAAAAAGGTGATGGGCTATGAACGCAATAACCGATAACAAACCGGCCGTGGCGCCAACCAAAACCCGCCGACGCATGCCAACCGAGTTAAGCATCTTCCTGGTGTTGATTGGCATCGGTCTGGTGTTTGAGCTGTTCGGCTGGATCGTGCGCGACCAGAGCTTCTTGATGAACTCCCAGCGCTTGGTGCTGATGATTCTGCAAGTGTCGATCATCGGCTTGCTGGCCATCGGTGTGACCCAGGTGATTATCACCACGGGCATCGACTTGTCGTCGGGCTCGGTGCTGGCGCTGTCGGCGATGATCGCCGCGAGTTTGGCGCAAACCTCTGACTTTTCCCGGGCGGTGTTCCCGAGTCTCACCGACTTGCCTGTGTGGATCCCGGTGGCGATGGGGCTGGGTGTAGGGCTGCTGGCGGGGGCGATCAACGGCAGCATTATCGCCGTCACCGGTATCCCGCCGTTCATTGCCACCCTCGGCATGATGGTCTCGGCCCGTGGCCTGGCGCGTTATTACACCGAAGGCCAGCCGGTGAGCATGCTCTCGGATTCGTACACGGCCATCGGCCATGGCGCGATGCCGGTGATTATCTTTCTGGTGGTGGCGGTGATCTTCCATATCGCCCTGCGCTATACCAAGTACGGTAAGTACACCTACGCCATCGGCGGCAATATGCAGGCGGCGCGCACCTCGGGGATCAACGTCAAGCGCCACCTGATCATCGTCTACAGCATCGCGGGCTTGCTCGCAGGGTTGGCCGGCGTAGTGGCCTCGGCACGTGCCGCCACTGGCCAGGCCGGCATGGGCATGTCCTATGAGCTGGATGCGATTGCCGCCGCCGTGATCGGCGGCACCAGCCTGGCGGGCGGGGTAGGGCGCATTACCGGCACGGTGATCGGTGCGCTGATCCTCGGCGTGATGGCCAGCGGGTTTACCTTCGTCGGCGTGGATGCGTATATCCAGGACATCATCAAGGGCCTGATCATCGTGGTGGCGGTGGTGATCGACCAATATCGCAACAAGCGCAAACTCAAGCGCTAGAGATCTCTAGGGCAGAATGGGAACTTAATGTGGGAGGGGGCTTGCCCTAATGCCTGTCAGTTAAGGAAACAGCAAATGAGCGGCTTTC
>NZ_QUZT01000080.1 GCF_004682045.1 Pseudomonas nabeulensis | reverse complement strand
CAAGCCCGCTCACCACAAGAATGGAGTGGACTGGCTTTAGGGCAGGGGATTGGTCCGTATCAATTCCGATACAAAGCTGTTACCCCAAAAATAGTGAATGAGAATACATATCAATCGTTAGGTGGTTGGTATACCATCGCGCCGCGAAAATCTGGCAGGTATGCCGCCCCATCTGGCTCATTCACTAGGTTCATCATTCATGCGTCGTACCCTGGTTTCCATTTGTGTGCTTCAGGCGTTTTCCCCTTTGAGTTGGGCAGAAGTCGAGCCGGTTGAAAAAACCGGTATTGAGTTGCAGGCCACCAATATCACCGGCACAGCCGATTACGAGACGGCCCAGGGGCCGGTCCAGGGCTACCGGGCGACACGCTCAGCCAGTGCGACGCGCACCGATACCTCCATTCACGAAACCCCGCAGTCCATCAGTGTGGTCACCAAGGACGCCGTCGAAGACATCGGCGCCACCCGCCTGCAGGATGCGCTGGACTACGCCGGCGGCGTTGGTCGCGCCAACAACTTCGGCGGTCAGGGCCTGACCACCTTTACCGTGCGTGGTTTCACCACCGGCGAGTTCTACCGCAACGGTTTCCCGATCAACCGTGGCTACCCGAACATGCCGGACGCCAACACCATCGAACGCCTGGAAGTGCTGCGTGGCCCGGCCACCATGCTCTATGGTCGTGGCGACCCTGGCGGCACCTTCAACGTGGTATCCAAACAGCCGTTGCCCGAAAGCACCGTGACATTAGGCAGTCAGCTGAATGACCAAGGCATGAAGCGCGGTACCCTGGACGCCTCCGGCCCGCTGGATGAGGAAGGCCGCCTGGCTTATCGCCTGAACGTAGTGGGCGAGGGTGGCGACACCTTCCGCGACCACGTCGAAACCGAACGCTACGGCGTGACCCCGGTGATCACCTGGCAGGCCACCGATGCCACCAAGGTGATTTTCGAAGGCGACTTCATGCGCAACAACCACCCGTTGGATCGCGGCCTGACGCGCTTCGCCACTCAAAAAGGCACCGCCTCCCGCGACACCTTCTGGGGCGATAAAGACGTCGGCAAACTGCACAACGACAACAACATGGCCCAGTTGCGTTTCGAGCACTTGCTCAACGACAACTGGACCTTGGGCGGCGGTTTCCAATGGCTGGATGGCACCCTCAAAGGCAATGCCATCGAAGCCAACAGCCTGGCCGCCGATGGGCATACCCTCAACCGTAACTTCAACTATCGCAAGTTGGAGTGGACCGACAAGGACACCCAGCTCAACCTCACCGGGCATTTTGCCACCGGCGGCTTTGAGCACACTTTGCTGACGGGGGTGGAGTTCGAAGACTACGACTACAAGTCGATCATCCAGCGTTCCGCCGCCGCCTACACCAGCGATATCTTCAACCCGGTCTACGGCAAGCCGCGCCCTGCATTGGTCAGCACGCCGACGCATGACAAGGAAAACCTCAAGACCTACGCCGCCTTCGTCCAGGATCAGGTCGCCCTGACCGAGCGTTTGAAAGTGCTGGCGGGCGCGCGTTTCGAGCGTTTTGAGCACCAGTACGAGAGCTACGTACCTGGCACGAAAAACTGGGAGGCCAGCGATAACGCCGTGACACCACGGGTTGGCGTGACCTACGACCTGACTGACTCGCTTGCCGTATACGCCGATGGCGCGCGCTCATTCAAGCCCAATACGGGCGCGGCCCGCACCGGCGAAGGCTTTGAACCGGAGAAAGGCAAGTCGTATGAAATGGGCATCAAGTGGGAAGCGCTGGATCACCAATTGAGTGTCGACGCGGCGATTTACCAGATCGACAAAAAGAATGTGCTGACCACTGATCCTGCGGACCCCACCGCTACCTTCAAGGTCGCAGCGGGCCAGGTTCGCAGCCGTGGTTTTGACTTGAACGTCGCCGGCAACCTGACGCCTGAATGGCGCGTTATCGGCGGCTATGCCTACGTGGACGCCGAAGTCACCAAGGACAATACGATCCGTGTCGGTTCGCGCTTGGCCAATATCCCGCGCAACAGCTTCAGCCTGCTGAACGTCTACGAATTCCAGGATGGCAGCCTCAAAGGGCTTGGGCTGGGCGCGGGCGTGAAATACGTGGATGAGCGTGTCGGCCAGACCTCCAACACCCCGTTTACGATGGACGCCTACACCGTGGTCGACCTGCTGGGTTACTACAAGGTCAACGAAAAAGTGCGGCTGAATCTGGACGTGAAGAACCTGTTCAATCGCGAGTATGAAGAGGGTGCATTCGGCAATATCTACGCCTACCCGGGCGCCCCCCGCACCGTGCAAATGGGCATCTCCTACACGCTGTAATCCAACCCATGTGGGAGGGGGCAAGCCCCCTCCCACATTTGGATGTGTGCCAGGCCCAGGAACCGAGTACACACCACGGTCGCCGTCAGCCCTCGAACACTGGGCGCGACGACGTTTCTATCGCCGCCATGGCGTCCGCCTGGCCCATCAGGCCGGACTCTTCCAGAATCGACAACAACGAACGCCCCTGCGCCACCGACTGGCGGGCCAGCTTGCTCACGCGGGCGTAGCCCAGCTGCGGCACCAGCGCGGTGGCCACGGCCATGGACTGGGTCAGGTGCTGCTCATTGCGCTCGGCATTGGCGGTGATCCCGTCGATGCACTTCTCACGGAAACGTTGGATACCCTGGGTCAGCAGCGCAAGGCTGTCGAATACCCGCGACGCCACCACCGGTTCGAAGTGGTTGATCTCCAACTGACCGGCCTGCACGGCTTGCGCCACCGCCGTATCGTTGCCGATCACCGCAAAGCTCAGTTGAATCATCGCCATTGGCAACACCGGGTTGACCTTGCCCGGCATGATCGACGAACCCGCCTGGGCTTCGGGCAATTTCAGTTCGCCGATCCCGCCGACCGGGCCGGACGAGAGCAAGGTCAGGTCCGTGGCGATCTTCGCCAAGGCTGCCGACGTGGTGCGCAATTCGGCGGATACCCGGGAAAACACATCCATGTTCTGCATGGCGTCGAACGCATTCGACGGCGCCTGATACTCAATGCCGGTGATCTGCACCAGGTGCTGATACACCGACGCCCGATACGCCGCTGGCGCGCCAAAGCCGGTGCCGATGGCGGTGCCGCCCAAGGGCAGAGTGCGCAGGGTGTCGCGCACCCGCACCAGTTCGGCGGCCAGGCGATGGGTGAGGGCGGCGTAACCGGAAAACAGCTGGCCCAGGCGCATCGGTTGGGCGTCCTGCAGGCAGGTGCGGCCCAGGTGCAGGATATCGGCGAACTGCGCGGTTTTTTGCTCGAAGCTGGCGGCGAGTTGCTGCACTTCATCGATCAACGGGCCGAGCATCGCGTAGGTGGCGATCTTCAAGGCCGCCGGGTACACATCATTGGTCGACTGCGAGGCATTCACATGGTCATTGGGGTGCACCACCTCGTACGAACCTGCCGTGTGGCCCATCAACTGTTGGGCGCGGTTGGCGATGACTTCGTTGAAGTTCATGTTGGTGGACGTGCCGCCGGAGCCTTCCAGCAGATCGACGATCAACGAGTCGTCGCAGTGCCCGGCGATCACCTCGGCGCAGGCCTGCACAATGGCGTCACACTGGGGCTCGGCGAGCACACCGCACGTGCGGTTGGCCAGTGCAGCGGCCCACTTGCACTGGGCGAAGGCGTCACGAAAGGCGGGGTAGTGTGCAATGGTCAACGGTGAAATGCTCAGGTTGTCGAACCCACGCACCGAATTCACCCCGTACAGCTTGTTGGCCGGAATCTGTACCTCACCGACGTAGTCGGTTTCCTGCCGTATTGCGCCAGCATCAAAAGTATTCACGGGTCTCTCCCTTCTCAAATTGAATTAATGCCTCCACGCCCGTGCCCAGGGCCGTGAGCCTGGGCAGGAAGGCGTGGCGGATCACATCACGCGCCGTTTCGCAGGCATCGGCGAAAAAGGCGCTGTATTCATTGCGTCGTGCAACCAGGTACAGCGAGCGCTCCAGGCCCAGGTCGGGGGTGAGGTGCGGGGTCACGTTGTCGACCCAGGCACTGGCCTGCAAAAAACACATCGGGCTGGTCACGGCCCAGCCGATGCCCTCGGCGACCATCGAGGTCAGGGCGTCGGCGTTATCCAGTTCCAGGCGGTTGGGCACCCGCACATTCAGGCTGCGCAGATGGCGCTCGATCTGCAGGCCCACCTGGGACAAACGGTTGAAACGCACCACCGGCAGCACATTGGCCAGCGCGCGCACGTCGTCGAGACTGCTGAGTTCGCTGTGCAGGTGCTTGGGCGTGATCACAAAGTATTTCTCTGAGAACAGCCGGTAGCGAATCACATCATTGGCGTCCATCAACGGGTCGCTGGTGACGATCAGGTCCAGGTCACGGCGCAGCAGGGATTCGCCCTGTTGCGGGCTGAGTCCCGTGCGGATGGACAGCTGCGCCACCTTACCCAGCAACTGCTTGGTGAACACCGAACCGCAGGTCGCCGCGAACGAGTCCACCAGGCCGATGCGCAGGTCGGGCTTCACGCCGCGTCCGGCGTCGATCACCTGGGCCTTGAGGTGGGACAACTCCTCACTCAACACCGACCCCCGATTGCGCAACGCCACCCCGAACGGGGTCAGCGCCATGGGCCGGGTGGTGCGGTCCACCAGCACCACACCCAGATCGTCCTCCAGCTGACGCACCATCTGCGACACGCCGGACTGGGAGATGCCCATGCGCGCGGCGGCCCCCGACATGCTGCCTTCCTCGGCAACCGCGATAAACACCTGGACCGCATACATGTCGATCAGCTTGTTCGCTGGCATGTTCATCCTCGCTTGATGCTGTTATTCGATGGCGACTGTCGCCTGTGTCGTCGTAGTCTCAGGGGTGACACCCGACAAGTCTTCCTTGCTGGTTTCCGGGGCGAACAGATGGCAGAACACACCGCCCACCACCAGCACGCCGACACATACGCCCAGCGCGGCATGCACTCCCACTTGCTGCACCGCTACCGGCAACAGAAAGGTCGCCACCGCCGAGCCAAACCGGCTCGCCGCCACGGCCAGGCCGATGCCCGAGGCCCGTAAGTGGGTGGGAAACAGTTCGGGTGGGTAGACAAATTCCAGGTTCACCGCAGCCGCCATCACGCAGGCAAAAAAGCCGAAGGCGAGGATGGTGCCCACGGGGCCGAACCCGGCATAGGCCAATACGGCCAGGCCCGCCGCGCTCAAGTAGAAGGTGCCCACCAGGAAGGCGCGGCGGGAGATGCGGTCGATCACCAGCAGACCCAGCAGTGCGCCGAGAAACAGCAACACGTTGTAGACCAGGCCGCCGACAAACTTGTCCTGCACATTCAGTGCTTCCAGGACCTTGGGCGCGAAGGTGCCCAGGGCGAAGAACGGGATCACCTGGCAGGTATAAAACACACAACCGACCCAGGTGTTTTTGCGCCAGCGTGGGCTGAACAGTTCGCTCCAGCTGCCTCGCCGTTTTTGCGCAACTGCCTGGGCCACCGGTGCGGGCAGGAACACGTGCGGGCCGAACTTGCTGTGCACAATCGCCAGCGCTTCCTGGCTGCGTCCACGTGCCATCAGCCAGATGGGCGACTCGGGTACGCCCATGCGCAACGGCAAAATCAACAAGGCGGGTATGCCACTGAGGGCCAGCATCACGCGCCAGGCATCCGGGCCGATATCACGGATGGCGAAGCCCACCAGGTAGGCCGCCACATAACCGGCTGCCCAGGCGGCTGCCAACACACTGAGCAAACGCCCGCGGTAGCGGCGGGGGGCAAACTCGGTGACCAGCGACTTGCTCACCACGTAGTCGAAGCCCAGGACCAGGCCCAGCAACAGGCGCAGGGCCAATAATTGTTCGGGGGAGGTGACAAAAAACTGCGAGGCGCTGATCACGGCAAACAGAAGCATATCCCAGGCGAAAATCGTTCGGCGGCCGAACTTGTCGGCGATAGGACCGGCAAACAGGCTGCCAAGGAACAGCCCCGCCAGCGAGGCGGCGCCCAGCAAGCCCATCCACAACGCCGTCAATTGCAAGGGGCCCGCCGCCATACTCACGGCGATGCCGATAATGCCCAGCACAAAACCATCACTGAACTGACCACCCGTACCGCTGAACACCGTGCGGATATGGAAGCGGCTCAGCGGAAGGTCTTCGAACGCAACTTGACCATTCATTCGTCTCTCCACGTGCATTTTTATAGTTGTGGGGTGCGGTGCATCGGCACCGTTGAGAGCGAGTCTAGGGCGGTAACTTCACGAAATCAGCAGGTGCCTTGACAGTATCAGGATAGCTGATACTGACTGCCAGAATTCCTGTAGTGAGCGGGCTTGCCCCGCGCTGGGCTGCGCAGCAGCCCCAACAAGGTCGGCGCGGTATTCCATAGAGACCGAGGTGTCTGGGTTTGGGGCTGCTTCGCCCCCCAGCGCGGGGCAAGCCCGCTCACTACAGAGTATGAGGGGGGAGTTAAAGCGGGGTGAGTACGTTCATCACCGTATCGAGCGCCACCCGCGTGTCATCCAACTGCACCAGCGACGCGTGCCGCGCGCCCAGCGCATCACGGTTCTGGATCGCGGTGAGGATCGCCTTGTGCCGAGGCAAGCTCAGCCCCTGGATATCCGGACGCCGGTTGGTGATGTTGATCGACTCGCGCAGCGGCAACGACAGCATGTTGCACATGTACGCCAACAGATCGTTGCGCGTGGCATCGGCAATCGCGCGGTGGAAGTCCAGGTCGGCCTGCAGCAATTGCTCGTGGGTCTGGGCGGTTTCCATGCCTGCGTAGGCTTTTTCGATGGTGGCGATGTCTTCGTCGGTGGCGGTGGTCGCGGCCATGGCGGCGATCTCCGGTTCGAGGATGCGCCGCACACCGGCCAAGGTATTGAAAAACTCGCTGTGGGGCGTGGACTGCATCAGCCAGGACAACACGTCCGGGTCGAGCAAATGCCACTTCAACCGAGGCCGCACCACCGCGCCAACCCGTGGCTTGGAGTACACCAGGCCCTTGGCGCTGAGCACCCGCGTGGCCTCACGCAACACCGAGCGGCTGACCTGGTATTCCTCGCAGAGCGTGGCTTCCAAAGGCAGCTTTTCTTCCGGCTTGAAGCGACCGGAAACGATGTGCATGCCCAAGTCCTGGACGATCTGGGCATGCTGGCTCTTGCGCGGCTTGGGCGGCTGGTGATCCATGACGACGGGAAGGCTCTGGCTTAAAGACGCGGCATCATAGCATCCCAATTAGTGGGAATGCCGTGGGACTTCCGCCCCTCGGCAACCCACCAGGAAGTCGAAGTCGCAGCCTTGGTCGGCCTGCAGCACGTGGTCGATATACAGCTGGCGATAGCCACCGACGATGAGGTTTTGTGGCGGTGCCAGGTCGGCCATGCGCGCCGCCAGCTCTGCGTCGGGGATGTCCAGGTGCAGGCGGCCATTGGCGCAGTCCAGCTCGATCCAGTCACCTTCCTTCACCGTGGCCAGCGGCCCGCCGGCAGCGGCTTCCGGGGCGACGTGCAGCACCACCGTGCCATACGCGGTGCCGCTCATGCGTGCATCGGAGATGCGCACCATATCGGTCACGCCCTGGGCCAGCAGCTTGGCCGGCAGGCCCATATTGCCGACCTCGGCCATGCCTGGGTAACCCTTGGGCCCGCAGTTCTTCATGACCAGGATCGAGTTGGCATCCACGTCCAGTTCCGGGTCGTTGATGCGCGCCTTGTACATGTCGAAGTTCTCGAACACCACCGCACGGCCGCGATGCTGCATCAGTTCCGGGCTGGCGGCGGAGGGCTTGAGCACCGCACCCAGCGGCGCCAGGTTGCCGCGCAATACGCAGATGCCACCGTCGGCGCGGATCGGGTTGTCGAGGGTGCGGATCACTTCGTCCTGACCGTAGATCGGCGAGTCCTGGGTGTTTTCGCCGAGGGACTTGCCGTTGACGGTCAACGCATTCGGATGGGGAATCAGGTTGGCCTCACCGAGGCGGCGCAGCACCGCCGGCAGGCCGCCAGCGTAGTAGAACTCTTCCATCAGGAAGCGCCCGGAAGGTTGCAGGTCAACGATGGTCGGCATGCCACGGCCCATGCGGGTCCAGTCGTCCAGGTCGAGTTCGACGCCAATGCGCCCGGCGATGGCTTTGAGGTGGATCACGGCGTTGGTCGAGCCACCGATGGCCGCATTCACCCGGATCGCGTTTTCAAACGCCTCTTTCGTCAGGATCTTCGACAGCTTCAAGTCTTCCCGCACCATCTCCACCGCACGCATACCAGACATATGCGCCAGCACATAACGCCGCGCATCCACCGCCGGAATCGCCGCGTTGTGGGGCAGGGACGTGCCCAGCGCCTCGGCCATGCAGGCCATGGTCGACGCGGTGCCCATGGTGTTGCAGGTGCCCGCCGAACGGGACATGCCGGCCTCGGCCGCAAGGAAATCGTCCAGCGTGATGGTGCCGGCTTTTACCTGTTCGCTGAGTTGCCACACCACGGTGCCCGAGCCAATGTCCTGGCCCTTGTGCTTGCCATTGAGCATCGGCCCGCCGGTCACCACGATGGCCGGCACGTCACAGCTGGCGGCGCCCATCAGCAGGGCCGGAGTGGTCTTGTCGCAGCCGGTCAACAGCACCACGCCGTCAATCGGGTTGCCGCGAATGGCTTCTTCCACGTCCATGCTCGCCAGGTTGCGGGTGAGCATGGCGGTGGGGCGCAGGTTGGATTCGCCGTTGGAGAACACCGGGAACTCCACCGGAAAGCCACCGGCCTCGATCACGCCGCGTTTGACGTGCTCGGCGATCTGACGGAAATGCGCGTTGCACGGGGTCAGCTCCGACCAGGTGTTGCAGATGCCAATGATTGGCTTGCCATGGAACTGATGGTCGGCAATGCCCTGGTTCTTCATCCAGCTGCGGTACATGAAGCCGTTCTTGTCGGCGGTACCAAACCACTGGGCGGAGCGTAGGCCGGGCTTTTTATCAGACATGATCGATTCTCTTATTGTATGACTATATGTTCTATGCGTGGTTAAACATAAGCGCAAAATCGACACTTTGGAAGAGTTGTTTTGCAAATAGTCATACTATATAGTCGATCCAACTGAGGCGTGGCCCTGGCGGATTTTCGCGAGAGGCGTGCCCCGAGCTTCTATAAGAACAACAATCCGGAGATCGACCCCATGAGCCAGGAGCTGCGGCTTATTCGGCGCATCACGCTGAAACTGATTCCCTTCCTGATCCTGCTGTACCTGATCGCCTACGTAGACCGTTCCGCCGTGGGCTTCGCCAAATTGCACATGGGTGCCGACGTCGGCATCGGCGACGCCGCCTATGGTTTGGGCGCGGGTCTGTTCTTCATCGGCTACTTCCTCTTCGAGATCCCCAGCAACCTGATGCTCGACCGCTTCGGCGCACGCCGCTGGTTTGCGCGGATCATGATCACCTGGGGCGCCATCACCATTGGCATGGCCTTTGTGCAGGGGCCTCACAGCTTCTATGTGATGCGCTTTCTGCTCGGCGCAGCGGAGGCGGGGTTCTTTCCGGGTGTGCTGTACTACATCACCCAGTGGTTCCCCGTGCGCCATCGCGGCAAGATCCTCGGGCTGTTTATCCTCTCCCAACCTATTGCGATGATGATCACAGGTCCCGTGTCCGGCGGTCTGCTGGGCATGGACGGCATTCTCGGCCTGCACGGCTGGCAGTGGCTGTTTATCGTGATCGGCACCCCGGCGATCCTGCTCACCTGGCCGGTGCTGCGCTACTTGCCGGACGGCCCCCAGCAGGTCAACTGGATGAGCGACGCGGAAAAAACCTGGCTCACCGGCGAACTCGCCAAAGACCTGCAAGCCTACGGCCAGACCCGCCACGGCAACCCGTTGCATGCCCTGAAAGACAAGCGCGTGTTGCTGCTGGCGCTGTTCTACCTGCCGGTGACCCTGAGCATCTACGGCCTCGGCCTGTGGCTGCCGACCCTGATCAAGCAGTTCGGCGGCAGTGACCTCACCACCGGCTTCATCTCGGCCGTGCCGTACATTTTCGGCATCATCGGCCTGCTGATCATCCCGCGCAGCTCCGACCGTTTGAACGACCGTTACGGCCACCTCGCCGTGCTTTATGTGCTGGGTGCCATCGGCCTGTTCTGCAGCGCCTGGCTCAATGCACCGGTCCTGCAAATCGCCGCGCTGTGCCTGGCGGCGTTCGCGTTGTTTTCCTGCACCGCCGTGTTCTGGACCTTGCCGGGGCGTTTCTTTGCCGGTGCCAGTGCGGCGGCGGGTATTGCCTTGATCAACTCGGTGGGCAACCTCGGCGGCTATATCGGCCCGTTCGTGATCGGCGCGCTCAAGGAATACACCGGCAACCTGGCTTCGGGCCTGTACTTTTTGTCCGCCGTGATGCTGGTCGGGCTGCTGCTTACCGGCGTGGTGTACCGCGTGCTGGAACGCAAGCACGTACTGCCCGCCGACCAATTCGCCGCCAGCGCCCGTGGCGCTACACGTACTTAATCTGGGAGAAGTTGCATGCGTTTAGTTCAGTTCGAAGTGCACAACGGCGAGCGCCGTGTCGGTGTGGTGGATGGCAACCAGGTGCGCGAAGTGCAGGGCGCCCACAGCGTGCGCGAGTTGGCCCTGGCGGCCATCGAGGCCGGCGTCGGCCTGGCGCAGCAGGTCGATAGCCTGGGTCTGGGCGCCACCCATGACTACGCCGCGTTGCTGGCCGAGCTGAAAATCCTGCCGCCGCTGGACCATCCGGACCCGGCCCATATGCTGATCAGCGGCACCGGCCTGACCCACCTGGGCAGCGCCTCGGCGCGGGACAAGATGCACCAGGCCGGTGATGACAGCGCACTGACCGACACCATGCGCATCTTCAAATGGGGCGTGGAGGGCGGCAAGCCTCCGGCGGGCCAGGCGGGCGTGCAACCGGAGTGGTTCTACAAGGGCGACGGCAGCATTGTAGTGCGTCCCGGCGCAGCCTTCCCGGTGCCACCCTTTGCCGAAGATGCCGGTGAAGAACCGGAAATCGGCGGCCTCTATGTGATCGGCCCGGACAGCCAGCCCTATCGCGTCGGCTTTGCCGTGGGCAACGAGTTCTCCGACCACGTGATGGAGCGCAAGAACTACCTGTACCTGGCCCATTCCAAGCTGCGCAGTTGCAGCTACGGCCCCGAACTGCGCGTGGGCAATTTGCCCCAGCACCTGTCGGGCAGCAGCCGCATCCTGCGCAACGGTGATGTGATCTGGCAGAACGAGTTCCTCAGTGGCGAGGCCAATATGTGCCACAGCCTGGACAACCTCGAATACCACCACTTCAAATACCGCCAATTCCTCAAGCCGGGGGATGTGCACATTCATTTCTTTGGCACCGCAACGCTGTCATTCGCCGACGGTATACGTACCCAACCGGGGGATGTGTTCGAGATCAGCCAGGCTGAATTCGGCGCGCCGCTGGTGAACCCGATTGGCCGTAGCGATACCGCCTTCGAACCCGGCCACGTCATCACCCTTTAAGGAGCCCCTTATGACCCAGTTTCTCGGCCACAACTATATCGGCGGCCAGCGCAGCGCCAACGGCAGCGTCAAACTGCACAGCATCGACGCCAGCACGGGCGAAGCCTTGCCCCAGGATTTCTACCAGGCCACGCCGCAGGAAGTGGATGCCGCCGCGAACGCTGCCGCCAGCGCTTATCCGGCCTACCGCGCCTTGAGCGCGGCGCGGCGTGCGCAATTCCTTGATGCGGTGGCCGATGAGCTGGACGCACTGGGTGATGATTTCGTCGAACTGGTGTGCCGTGAAACCGCGCTGCCGGCGGCACGCATCAAGGGCGAACGCGGACGCACCAGCGGCCAGATGCGCCTGTTCGCCACGGTGCTGCGTCGCGGCGACTTCTATGGCGCGCGCATTGACAAGGCCTTGCCTGATCGCCAACCCCTGCCACGCCCGGACCTGCGCCAATACCGCATCGGCCTGGGCCCGGTGGCGGTGTTCGGTGCGAGCAACTTTCCCCTGGCGTTCTCCACGGCGGGCGGCGACACCGCCGCTGCGCTGGCGGCAGGCTGCCCGGTGGTATTCAAGGCCCACAGCGGGCACATGGCGACGGCCGAGCGGGTGGCCGATGCGATCATTCGCGCCGCGCAAGCCACCGAGATGCCCGCCGGTGTGTTCAATATGATCTTCGGCGGCGGCGTCGGTGAAGCGTTGGTCAAGCATCCGGCTATCCAGGCCGTCGGCTTTACCGGGTCGCTCAAGGGCGGCCGCGCCTTGTGCGACATGGCGGCCGCGCGCCCGCAGCCGATCCCGGTGTTTGCCGAAATGTCGAGCATCAACCCGGTGATCGTGCTGCCCCAGGCGCTGGCCGCACGGGCCGAAAAAATTGCCCAGGACCTCACGGCATCAGTGGTCCAGGGCTGCGGCCAGTTCTGCACCAACCCTGGTTTGGTGATCGGTATTGCGTCGCAGGCCTTTACCGCATTCACCCAACAGGTCGCGCAATTGATCGGCGACCAACCGGCACAAACCATGCTCAACGCCGGCACCTTGAGCAGCTATGGCAAGGGCCTGCACAAACTCCTGGCACACCCTGGCATCCAGCACCTGGCAGGCAACGCCCAGGCGGGCAACCAAGCCCAGCCGCAGTTGTTCAAGGCCGATGTGCGCTTGCTGATCGACGGCGATGAAGTGCTGCAAGAGGAAGTCTTCGGCCCCACCACGGTGTTTGTCGAAGTCGCCGACCAGACCCAACTCAGCGCCGCGTTGCGCGGCCTGCACGGCCAACTCACCGCGACCATCATCGGCGAGTCGAACGACCTGCAACACTTCGCCGAACTCACACCGCTGCTGGAACAGAAAGTCGGGCGCATCCTGCTCAACGGCTACCCCACTGGCGTGGAGGTCTGCGATTCGATGGTGCACGGTGGTCCGTACCCGGCCACCTCGGATGCCCGGGGCACGTCGGTGGGCACCTTGGCCATCGACCGGTTCCTGCGCCCCGTGTGCTTCCAGAACTACCCTGATAGCCTGCTGCCCGACGCGTTGAAAAACGCCAACCCGTTGCGTATCCAGCGCCTGGTGGATGGCACGCCATCGCGAGACCCGCTGTAAAAAACGCACACCTGAGAACAATAAAAATCCAGGAGGCAACATGTCGTGTATCGCCGTAACCCCGCACCGTGCGCAATTGGGTGAGGGGCCGTTCTGGGATGGGCCGACCCAGGCGCTGTACTGGGTCAATATCGCCGGCAAACAGGCGTTGCGCCTGATGGGCGGGCAGTTGCAGGTGTGGCAGTTGCCAGAGCATGTCTCGGCGTTTATCCCGTGTGAAAGCGGCGATGCCTTGGTGACCTTGAGCAGCGGCGTGTACCGGCTGGACCTGGCCACCGAGGCCTTGACCTTGCTGTGCGTGGCCGACCCGCACGCGGGCAACCGGGGCAATGAAGCACGCTGCGACGCCCAGGGCCGCCTGTGGCTGGGCACCATGCAGAACAACATTGGCGAACACGGCGAAGACCTGCCGATCACCCGGCGTTCCGGTGGCCTGTTCCGCATCGACGCCGACGGGCAGGTCACGCCGTTGCTCAGCGGTTTGGGTATCCCCAATACCTTGCTGTGGAATGACGACGTCAGCCACGTGCATTTTGGCGACAGCCTGGATGGCACGCTGTACCGCCATTCGATCCAGCCCAACGGCCAACTCGAGCCCGCCCACGTGTGGTTCGGCCCCCATGCGCGTGGCGGGCCGGACGGTTCGGCGATGGACGTCGAAGGCTATATCTGGAATGCCCGTTGGGATGGCAGTTGTCTGCTGCGGATCGCACCGGATGGCCGTGTGGATCGCATCATCGAGTTGCCTGTCAGCCGTCCGACCAGTTGCGTATTCGGTGGGCCGAACCTCACCACGCTGTTTATCACCAGCGCTGCCAGCCCATTGGATCATCCGTTGGACGGCGCCGTGTTGGCGATGGAAGTGGATGTCCCTGGAAAACCCTGTACTCGTTTCGCCGGATAACGAGGAGTTAACTGTGGCGAGGGAGCTTGCTCCCGCTGGGGTGCGAAGCGCCCCCAAAAAAGCAGGGGCCTGCTGCGCAGTCCAGCGGGAGCAAGCTCCCTCGCCACGATAAGTTTGTGCTTACAGTTCTGTCCTAAAAACAACAACAAGGAGTCACCGCATGAATCGTCGTCGTGGTTTGCGTTCCCTGGCCTGCGCCGCTGTGGCGGTCTCGGCCATGAGCCTGAGCGGGCTGTTGCTGGCCGCCGAGGAAGTGAAGATCGGCTTCCTGGTCAAGCAGGCCGAGGAACCGTGGTTCCAGACCGAGTGGGCCTTCGCCGAAAAAGCCGGTAAGGAACACGGCTTTACCGTGATCAAGATCGCCGTGCCCGATGGCGAAAAAACCCTGTCGGCCATCGACAGCCTGGCGGCCAACGGTGCCAAGGGCTTTGTGATTTGCCCGCCGGACGTGTCCCTGGGCCCGGCCATCGTCGCCAAGGCCAAGGCCAACGGCCTCAAAGTGATCGCCGTGGATGACCGTTTCGTCGATGCCAAGGGCGCCTTTATGGAAGACGTGCCGTACCTGGGCATGGCCGCCTTTGAGGTGGGCCAGAAGCAAGGCGCCGCCATGGCCGCCGAAGCGAAGAATCGCGGCTGGGACTGGAAGGACACCTATGCGGTGATCAACACCTTCAACGAACTCGACACCGGCAAAAAGCGCACCGACGGCTCGGTCAAATCCCTGGAAGAGGCCGGCATGCCCAAGGACCACATCCTCTTCACGGCCGCCAAGACCCTCGACGTCCCCGGCAGCATGGACGCCACCAACTCGGCCCTGGTGAAACTGCCCAGCGCCGCGAAAAACCTGATCATCGGCGGCATGAACGACAACACCGTCCTCGGCGGCGTGCGCGCCACCGAAAGCGCCGGCTTCAAGGCGGCCAATGTGATCGGCATCGGCATCAATGGCACCGACGCCATCGGCGAACTGAAAAAGCCCAACAGCGGCTTCTTCGGCTCGATGTTGCCCAGCCCACATATCGAGGGCTACAACACCGCGCTGATGATGTACGAGTGGGTCACCAAAGGCACTGAACCGGCGAAGTACACCGCCATGGACGAAGTGACCCTGATCACCCGTGAGAACTTTAAAGACGAACTGACCAAGATCGGGCTGTGGCAATGACCGCTGCCTTACGGTTTGACGGCATCGGCAAAACCTTTCCCGGGGTCAAGGCGCTGGACGGCATCAGCTTCAGTGCCCAGCCGGGGCAGGTGCATGCCTTGATGGGCGAGAACGGTGCGGGCAAGTCCACGCTGCTGAAGATCCTCGGCGGCGCCTACATCCCCAATAGCGGCACGTTACGGATTGGCGAGCAGGTCATGGCCTTCAAAAGCGCCGCCGACAGCATCGCCAGCGGCGTGGCAGTGATCCACCAAGAGTTGCACCTGGTGCCGGAAATGACGGTGGCCGAGAACCTGTTTCTCGGGCACTTGCCGTCGCGCTTTGGGGTGGTGGACCGAGGTCAATTGCGCAAGCAGGCATTGGCCTGTCTCAAGGGCCTGGCGGATGAAATCGACCCGGCCGAGAAGCTTGGCCGCTTGTCGCTGGGCCAGCGCCAACTGGTGGAAATCGCCAAGGCGCTGTCCCGGGGGGCCCATGTGATCGCCTTCGACGAACCCACCAGCAGCCTGTCGGCGCGGGAGATCGATCGCTTGATGGCGATCATCACGCGCCTGCGGGATGAGGGCAAAGTGGTGCTCTATGTGTCCCATCGCATGGAAGAGGTGTTCCGTATCTGCAATGCGGTGACGGTGTTCAAGGACGGGCGCTATGTGCGCACTTTCGAGGATATGAGCGCCCTGACCCATGACCAACTGGTGACCTGCATGGTGGGTCGGGATATCGAGGATATCTACGATTACCGCCCGCGCGAACACGGCGAGGTGGCGCTCAAGGTCGACGGTCTGTTGGGCCCCGGCCTGCGTGAACCCGTCAGCTTCGCGGTGCGCAAAGGCGAGATCCTCGGCCTGTTTGGCTTGGTGGGGGCAGGGCGTACCGAACTGTTCCGACTGTTAAGCGGCCTGACCCGCAGCACAGCCGGCACCCTGCACCTGTGCGGCGAAGCCCTGCACCTGCAATCACCCCGCGACGCCATCGCCGCCGGCGTGTTGCTGTGCCCGGAGGACCGCAAGAAGGAGGGCATCATCCCGCTCTCCAGCGTTGCCGAGAACATCAACATCAGTGCACGGGGCGCGCACTCGGCATTCGGCTGGCTGCTGCGCGAGGGCTGGGAAAAAGGCAACGCCGACCAGCAGATCAAGGCCATGAAAGTCAAAACGCCGAATGCGGCGCAGAAGATCATGTACCTCTCCGGCGGTAATCAGCAGAAGGCCATTCTTGGGCGCTGGCTGTCGATGCCGATGAAAGTCCTGCTGCTGGACGAACCCACCCGTGGCATCGATATCGGCGCCAAGGCCGAGATCTACCAGATCATCCATAACCTCGCGGCCCAGGGCATTGCAGTGATCGTGGTGTCCAGCGACCTGATGGAAGTGATGGGCATCAGCGACCGCATCCTGGTGCTGTGCGAAGGCGCATTGCGCGGCGAACAAACCCGCGAACACGCCACCGAATCCAACCTGCTGCAACTGGCTTTGCCACGCAGCGTGGCGAACTGAGAGACGACTATGACCACTCAACAAAACGCGCTGCCCACGGCACGCAAACCCCTGGATGTGCGTGCCCTGCTCGACAACTGGGCGATGCTGATTGCGGCAGTGAGTATCTTTGTGCTGTGCGCCTTGCTCATCGACAATTTCCTTTCCCCGCTGAACATGCGCGGCCTGGGCCTGGCGATTTCTACGGTGGGCATTGCTGCCTGCACCATGTTGTTTTGCCTGGCGTCAGGGCATTTCGATTTGTCAGTCGGCTCGGTGATTGCCTGCGCCGGGGTGGTGGCGGCGATTGTGATGCGCGATACCGATAGCGTGATGCTCGGCATTGGCGCGGCGTTGTTGATGGGCCTGATCGTCGGGCTGATCAACGGCATCGTCATCGCCAAGCTGCGGGTCAATGCGTTGATCACCACCTTGGCGACCATGCAGATCGTACGCGGCCTGGCCTATATCTTTGCCAACGGCAAGGCGGTGGGTGTGTCCCAGGATGAGTTTTTTATCTTCGGCAACGGCCAGTTGCTGGGCGTGCCGGTGCCGATCCTGATCACGATCCTGTGCTTCCTGTTCTTCGGCTGGTTGCTCAACTACACCACCTACGGGCGCAACACCATGGCCATCGGCGGCAACCCGGAAGCGGCGTTGCTGGCCGGGGTAAACGTGGACCGTACCAAGATTCTGATCTTTGCCGTGCATGGGGTGATTGGTGCGTTGGCGGGGGTGATCCTCGCGTCGCGCATGACCTCTGGCCAGCCGATGATCGGGCAGGGCTTTGAGCTGACAGTGATCTCGGCGTGTGTGCTGGGCGGGGTGTCGTTGAGCGGCGGGATTGGCATGATTCGGCATGTGATTGCCGGGGTGTTGATTCTGGCGATCATTGAGAATGCGATGAACCTGAAGAACATCGACACGTTCTACCAGTACGTGATCCGCGGTTCGATCCTGCTGTTGGCCGTGGTCATCGACCGCATGAAACAACGCTGAAGCCCTGCCTTATGACGATCCAAATGTGAGAGAGGGCTAATGTGGGAGGGGGCTTGCCCCCGATAGCGGTGGGTCAGTTAAAAATGTATCAACTGACACTCCCTCATCGGGGGCAAGCCCCCTCCCACAGTTTAATCGGTGGTGAATTTGAAAAGGGTGTTCTGGGTATAGGTCTGGCCGGGATTCAAGCGAGTCGAGGCAAACTTGGGCTGATTCGGCGCATCCGGAAAATGCTGAGTCTCCAACGTAAACCCACTCCAATGCCGATACGCCTTCCCAGCCTTGCCCTTTATCGTCCCATCCAGGAAGTTACTGGTATAAAACTGCACCCCAGGCTCCGTGGTAAACAGCTGCAAGCGCCGCCCCGACTCGGGATCATGTACCTCAGCCGCCAATTGTTTCACATCACCCTTGGTGTCGAGCGCCCAGTTGAAATCAAACCCGCCTTGCTTGGGCTCGGCAAATTTGAGCTGCGGATGATCCTCCTTGATGTGCTGGCCGATCGGCGTCGGCTTGAGAAAATCCATCGGCGTGCCTTTCACCGGTGCCAGTTCGCCGGTGGGAATCAACGTGGCATTCACCGGTGTGTAATGGCTGGCGTGCAAGGTGGCGACGTGCTTGAGAATGTCGCCGTTACCCGCGCCGGCCAGGTTGAAGTAGCTGTGGTTGGTGAGGTTGAGCACCGTGGGTTTGTCGGTGGTGGCCTTGTAGTCGATGTGCAGTTCGTTGTTGTCGTTGAGGCGGTAGGTGACTTCGGTTTTCAGGTTGCCGGGAAAGCCCATTTCACCGTCCTTGGACAAGTAGGTGAGGGTCACGCCCACCGAGTCCTTGGCCGTGACGGGGGTGGCGGTCCACACGTGCTTGTCGAAGCCCTGGGCGCCGCCATGCAGCGAGTTGGGGCCGTCATTGAGCGGCACCTGGTAGCGCTTGCCGTCGAGTTCAAAGGCACCGCCCGCCAGGCGGTTGCCGAAGCGCCCGATGGTCGCGCCGAAAAACGCCGTACCGGCCTGGTAGCCCTGCACGTCGTCGAAGCCGAGTACCACGTCTTCGACCTTACCGTGTTTGTCCGGCACCTTGAGCGACTGCAACACGCCGCCGTAGGTGATCACCGTGGCTTGCATGCCATGGCTGTTACGCAGGATGTACTGTTCGACGGCGGTGCCGTCATTGGTTTTACCGAAGGGTTTGTGTTCGCTGCTGAGCCCGGCAGCCTGGGCGCCGCCGCTGGCGATGAGCATGGACATGGCGAGGCCCGAGAGCAGGTATCGAGGGTGCTTCATGGTCGAACTTCCTTTTGTTGTTTTGACTGGAATAGTTCTACTAATGTGCGATATTTTGTCGATTGGACAGCGAATTTATAGCCGTTAACGTCGTTTTTGCAAAATAAAATAAGACTAATTAAGCGAGGCACACTTTCATGACCACCCAGCATGCCGTTTACCCCGACCTTGAAGGCAAGACCATCCTGATCTCCGGCGGCGCCTCGGGCATCGGTGAGTTCATGGTGCGCGCGTTTGCCGCCCAGGGCGCCAAGGTCGGTTTTGTCGACCGCGCCCAAAGCCAGGGCGAGCGCCTGGCGGCGTTGTTGAGTTCCCGTGGGCACACCGTGGAGTTCGTCAATTGCGACATCACCGATGAGATCGCCTACAAGGCCGCCATAGGCCGTTTCGAACATTCCCTCGGGCCGATCACCGTGTTGGTGAACAACGCCGCCAACGACGTGCGCCATACCTTGGAAGAAGTCGACTCGGAAACCTTCGACAGGCTTATCTCGGTCAACCTCAAGCACGCGTTCTTCGCCGCCAAAGCCGTGGTGCCGATGATGAAAAGCGCGGGCGGCGGGTCGATCATCAACCTGGGTTCGGTGGGCTGGATGATGGCCTCGGCCGGTTACCCGGTGTATGCCGCCAGCAAGGCCGCCGCACACGGCATGACCCGCGCCCTGGCCCGGGAACTGGGGCCGAGCCATATCCGCGTGAACACGCTGGTGCCGGGGTGGGTGATGACCGAAAAACAACTGGCGATGTGGGTCGACGATGCCGCCAGGGAACTGATCAGCCGTAGCCAGTGCCTGCCGGGCAGTGTGTTGCCGGAACACATCGCCAACATGGCGCTGTTCCTGGCCTCGGATGCCTCGGCGATGTGCTCGGCGCAGAACTTTATTGTGGATGGGGGGTGGGTCTGAGGCGGTCCCAATCCTTCAGCCAACACCGGTTAAATGTGGGAGGGGGCTTGCCCCCGATGGCGGTGTGTCAGCCAACTGATTTTTAGCTGACCCACTGCTATCGGGGGCAAGCCCCCTCCCACACAAGCCCATTCCAACAGGTGATGGGTGGTGTTTATTCAATCGGGTACTTCTTGAAGGCCGGATGTTGTTCCAGGCGCTCGGTCAGGCGTTTCAACTGGGGAAACGCCTCAGCGTTCACCACCGACGCCACGGTGTATTGGCTAAAGGACCACGCCACGGCTGCGGTGAGGGTGGCCTGGTTCAGCGCGTCACTGTCGCCCAACTGCTTCTCCAGCAACGAATAGGCCGCCAGCAACTGCCCACTGATGCGGTCAAGCCACGGCGCATGCAGCTTCTCGGCCGGGCGCAGGTTGTGTTCATACACGATCTGCACGCTCTTCTCGCACGCCGCCAGGGCCAGGCCCAGCACTTGCAAATCGTGGGCACGGGCGGCGGGAGCCGGGGGCAGCAGCTTTTTGTCCGCCGGGGCGAGGGTTTCCAGGTAGTCGAGGATCAGGCTCGAATCCATCAGCACCGTGCCATCGTCCAGCACCAGGGTCGGGGCCTTGACCACCGGGTTGATCTGGGAGAACTCGCTGAAGGTGCTGAACACCGACAGCGATTGATGCTCAAACGGGATCCCGTAGAGCTCCAGGGAAATGGCCACGCGGCGTACGTAAGGCGAGTCCAGCATACCGATCAGTTTCATGCAGCCTCCATTGCTTTGAACGTCATTGGCCCAAGAGAGTAAGGGTACTTGAGCGAGGTGCGCAATATTTGGACACAGTCGGTAAGATGGGCATCGAATTCGCTGATCGCTATCGCCACTGGAGCAGTAAGCATGACCGATTACGTACCCCCGAAAGTCTGGACCTGGGACACCGAAAGCGGCGGCACCTTCGCCAGCATCAACCGGCCCATCGCCGGCGCCACCCATGAGAAAGAACTGCCCATCGGCAAGCACCCGTTGCAGTTGTATTCCCTGGCTACGCCCAATGGCCAGAAGGTCACCATCCTGTTGGAAGAACTGTTGGCCCTCGGTCACAGCGGTGCGGAATACGATGCCTGGCTGATCAAGATCGGCGATGGCGACCAGTTTGGCAGCGGCTTTGTCGGGATCAACCCGAACTCCAAGATCCCGGCCTTGCAGGACCGCAGCGGCGCCACGCCGATTCGCGTATTCGAGTCGGGCGCAATCCTCCAGTACCTGGCGGAAAAGTTCGGCGCGTTCTTCCCCACCGAGCCTGCGGCCCGTGCCGAGTGCCTGTCATGGCTGTTCTGGCAGATGGGCAGCGCGCCGTACCTGGGCGGCGGCTTCGGGCATTTTTATGCGTATGCGCCGAGCAAGATGGAATATGCGATCAACCGCTTTGCCATGGAGGCCAAGCGTCAACTTGATGTGTTGGATCAGCGCTTGGCGGTGAGCGAATACATCGCGGGGGATGAGTACACCATCGCCGATATTGCCATCTGGCCTTGGTACGGTGGCTTGGTCAAAGGCCGGTTGTATGGTGCGGCGGAATTTTTGTCGGTGCATGAGTACAAGCATGTGTTGCGTTGGGCGGATGCGATTGATGCGCGGCCGGCGGTGCAGCGGGGGCGGCGGGTGAATCGGGTTTCCGGTGAGCCTCATGAGCAACTGGCCGAACGCCATTCTGCCAGCGACCTGGACTAATGGTCTGGTGAGATCAAATGTGGGAGGGGGCTTGCCCCCGATGGCGGTGTGTCAGCCAACTGATTTTTAGCTGACCCACTGCTATCGGGGGCAAGCCCCCTCCCACATTGGTTTTGTGTATGACTGACTATTTGTAGCGCTGCTCGTAAACCGCCACCTGCTCCGGTTTGATCAACTCAAACGGCACCCACACCTCCGACTCGATCGGCTCACCCTTGATCATCTTGATCGCCGATCCCACCGCCTTGGCCGCCTGCGCCTTGGGGTCCTGGAACACCGACGCCGCGAGCAACCCACGCTTGACCGCTGCCAACCCATCCGGCAACCCGTCGATACCGACAATCGCCACTTCGCCCTTGGCCTTGCCCGCCTGTTGCAACGCCATCCCCGCGCCAATCGCCATTTCATCGTTGTTGGCAATCACCGCATCGAACTGCGTGCCCGCCAGCAGCCAGTTACTGGTCAGGTCCATGCCCTTGTTGCGCTGCCATTCGGCGCTTTGCTGTTCCACCACCTTGATACCGGGATAGTCCTTGAGCACCTGCTTGGCGCCTTCGGTGCGGTCGTGGGTGGCGTTCTGCGCCAGGTCGCCCATGATGATCGCCACGTTGCCCTTGCCGCCGAGTTTTTCCGCGAGAAAGCGCATCTGCAACTGCCCGGCCTCGATGTCATTGGAGGCCACGGTGACCACGCCCTTGGGCAGGGTGCGCTCATCCGGGTGGCGGTTGACGTACACCAGCGGCTTGTTGGCCGCCACGGCGGCGCGGGTCATGTTGGCGGTGGCGGAGGTGTCCACCGGCAGCACGATCACCGCGTCGACCTTTTGGTTCAGGAAGCCTTCGACCTGGTTGAGCTGGCGCACCACATCACCCTGGGCGTCTTCGAACTGGATCTGCACGCCCTGTTGCCGGGCGGCGTCTTGCAGGCCGTTGCGCACGTAGGTCATGAAGTTATCGTCAACCCGGGCAATGCTCACGCCGATGCGGTAATCGGCAAATGACCAAGGGCTGACCAGCAGTAACAGCGAAGCAACAATCAATGCATAGCGGTTCATAAGGGTGGTCCTTTTATTGTTATAGGGTGAACGCTTGACGGAATCGCTCCAGGGCCAGTTCGCTGTCGCCGCTGGCCCAGCCTTCAAGGCCGACCACGCCGCTGTAGCCCATGGCATGCAAGGCCCTGGCAATGGCAGGGTAGTGGATTTCACCGGTGCCCGGTTCCTTGCGGCCCGGCACATCGGCCACCTGGATTTCACCGATGGCGCTGCCGGCACGTTGGATCAGCTCGATCAAATTGCCTTCGCCGATCTGCGCGTGGTACAGGTCCAGGTTCATCTTCACATGCGGGCTGCCCACGGCTTCGATCAGCGCCAGGGTGTCGTCGGCGCGGGCGAACGGGGTGCCGGGGTGGTCGACCTCGGTGTTGAGGTTTTCCAGCAGGAACACGCGGCCGGCGTCCTCCCCCAAACGGGCGATTTTTTCCAGGGTCTTGCAGGCGCTGAGCCACATGCGGCCCGTGGTCTGGCTGACCGGTTGCACCGGCAGGCCGCCTTCGCCCAGGCCGGTGCCGTGCAGGTTGAGACTGGGGCAGTTGAGTTGCTCGGCAATGCCGATGGACTCGCGGGCGCTGTCGAGCAACTGGCGAATGCCGTCCGGGTCGGTGAGGGTGCCGCTGATGTAGCCGGTCATCGAAGTGAAATCAGCACCGGTGGCGGCCAGGGCGCCGATGTCCTTGTCGGTCCAGTTCCAGATTTCGGCGCTGAAGCCCAGTGCATGAATGCGCTTGACCCGCTCGATAAACGGCAGCTCGAGAAACACCATCTCGGCGCTGATCGCCAGCTTGAACGGGCTCATACAGCCACCGCCTTGCCTTGCTGGAACGACTCGATGCACGCACGGGCAATCGCCAGGGCGGCGCGGGCGTCTTCACCGCTGGCCATCGGCTTGGCACCGGTGCGCAGGCAATCGACAAAGTGGTTGAGCTCAGCGATATACGCATCGCGCAGCAGGTCCGTGTCCATACGCTGGGTGTCGGCCTGGATGCCCTGGGCCAGGTAGCGCACCAGGTCGGAATCGTTGAGGCTGCCCATGCTCAGCATGCCTTCGCTGCCGAACACTTCGCCGCGCACGTCGTAGCCATACACGGCCTGGAAGTTGGCCTCGGCGGTGGCGATGGCGCCGTTGTCGAAGCGGATCGCGACCACAGCGGTGTCGAGGAAGCCTTTGCTTTTGTATGCCGGGGCGATCAGCGCGTCGGCCATCACGTAGACCTGCACCGCCTCGGCGCCGGGGTTGAGGTAGCGCAGGGTGTCGAAGTCGTGGATCAGGGTTTCCAGGAAGATCACCCATTGCGGCGATGCGGCGGGATTGTTCAGCGCCGGGTCACGGGTCAGCGAACGCAGCAACTGCGGGGTGCCGATACGGCCAGCGGCAACGTCGAGGTGTGCGGTGCGAAAGCTCTTGGCGAAGCGCCGGTTGAAACCGACTTGCAACGGCACACGGGCGTCGGCGGCGGCCGCGATGGCGCGGTCGGCTTCATCGAGGGTGATGGCCATGGGTTTTTCGCAGAAGATCCCCTTGCCGGCGCGGGCGGCGCTGATCACCAGTTCGGCGTGGCTGCGGGCAGGGGCGGCGATGATCACGCCGTCGATGTCTGGGTCGTCGAGCAGTTGCTGTGGGTCGGTGTAGACCTTGTCCACCCCCAGCTCTGTGGCGAGGCGCGCGGCTTGGCCCGGCGTCGGGTCGGCAATCGCCGCCAGGCTGGCACCGGGGATATGCCGTGCAGCGGTCAAGCCGTGGAAGCTGCCCATGCGGCCAGCACCGATCAAACCCAGGCGGATGTTCTGTGTACTCATGAAATAACCCCTTTTTTATTGTTGGCCTCAGGACAGTCCTGATGGG
Source organism: Pseudomonas nabeulensis (assembly GCF_004682045.1). GTDB lineage: Bacteria > Pseudomonadota > Gammaproteobacteria > Pseudomonadales > Pseudomonadaceae > Aquipseudomonas > Aquipseudomonas nabeulensis. The sequence goes on along the minus strand of NZ_QUZT01000080.1, from coordinate 2,990 downwards.
CAAAGGAGTAGGAGCAAAGCCTGTGCCAATTCATAACGTACTGATAAATAAAGGGTTATGAAAATCTATAAACAAAAAGTGTTCATTTAGGTGACATGTCTATACTGACATGTCAAAAACATGAACACGGATACCCGCCAATGAGCATGGCCTTCAGCGTACAAGACCTCGATTACCTGACCGCCCTGGGGCCTGACGCCTTGAATGACGGCCCCGTCCCAGCGCTGGAGCAGGCGTGGCAGGCCTGCCTGGACGGGCAGGTCGAGCGTCCCGCCGAAGTCCGCCAAGTGATCTGGGATTCATGGCGGCGCAGTGTCGAAGCCGGGATCGATCCCGCAGACAATCACTACCGCTTTGTCGCCCCTGAAGCGCTGGCCGCCATCCTGGCCCGCCACCGCGTGCTGATCGCGGCCGCCGCCCAAGTCATGCATGGCCTGCTGGCCTATAACCCTCGCGGGCATATCAACCTCACCGACACCGAGGGCACCACCCTGTATTTCTGCGGGCTGGATATCACGCCGGTGGGCAGTCGCCTGCTGGAGTCGGTGCAAGGCACCAACTGCACCGGCCTGGCCCTGGCCGAAGATCATCTGGTGTATGTACTCGCCGAAGAAAACTTTGGCAGTGGGCTGCGCCAACGCCGCATGCACTGCGCCGCCGCACCGATCAAGAATGCCCAGGGCGAGACCGTGGCCATGCTGACCCTGACCGCCGAGCCCGGCTGGTTTCACTTCCACACCCTCGGCACCGTGCAGGCGGCGGCCGAAGCAGTGTCGCGGCAAATGGCGTTGCAGGCGTTGCTGGAAGAACAACAAGCCGTGCTCGAAGTGCTCAATGAAGGTTTGGTGGTGCTGGACGAGCGTGGTTGCATCAAGGCACTTAACCGCTATGCCCGGCAGTTGTTCGGCGTGGGGCTGGAACTGCTCGGCAGTCCCTTCCAACGCCTGGGCCGCAGCGAATTGAGCGACGTGCTGGGCGAGCCCGTGCGCGACCTCGACTGCACCTTTCACCTGCACGACCGCAGCCAGCTCGCCTGCCTGGTCTCGGTGTGCCCGCTGGAGCAGGGCGGGGTGATTGTGTCCCTGCGCGAGAACCGGCGTATCCGCGAAATCACCCGACGCCTGATCGGCACCCAGGCCAGCTACACCTTCGACACCATCCAGGGCACCTCGCGGGCGATCCAGGACGCGCTGCACCTGGGGCGCATCGCCAGCCGCAGCGATTCCACCACCTTGATCCTCGGCGAAAGCGGCACCGGCAAAGAGCTGTTCGCCCAGGCGATCCATAACGGCAGCGACCGGCATAACGGCCCGTTCGTGGCGGTCAACTGCGGCGCGATCCCCCGGGACTTGGTGCAAAGCGAATTGTTCGGCCACGTCGAAGGCGCGTTCACCGGCGCCACGCGCGGCGGCTCGGCGGGCAAGTTCGAATTGGCCGACGGCGGTACGATTTTCCTGGATGAAATTGGCGACATGTCCTTCGACGCCCAGGTCAGTTTGTTGCGGGTATTGCAGGAAGGTGAAGTGACCCGCGTCGGCGCGAAGAACTCACGGCGCGTGGACGTGCGCATCATCGCGGCCACCCACCGCAACCTCAGCCAGGCGGTGGCGGAGGGCGCGTTCCGCGAAGACTTGTATTACCGCCTCAACGTGTTGAATTTGACCGTGCCGCCACTGCGCATGCGCCGCGAAGATATCCCGCTGCTGGCGCGGCATTTTTTGGCGCGCTTTGCCCGCTCGTTGCGTAAATCGGTGCAGGGTTTTTCGCCGGATGCGCTGGCGTTGCTCTCGGCCTACGGCTGGCCGGGGAATGTGCGCGAGTTGGAAAACAGCATCGAACGGGCGACCAACCTGGCCATGGGCGAACTGATCCAACCGTCCGACCTGCCGTTGGACACCCGGCATCGCGCCCCGGCGCGCCTGCATGAAGCGCAACCGGCGCAGGACCTGAGCAGTCATGAAATGAACGCGATTGTCGCGGCACTGCAAGCCGCCGGCGGAAACATCCGCCTGGCTGCGCGACAACTCAACGTGTCCCGTGGTGGGCTGTACAACAAGATGGGCCGGTTCGGCCTGAATGCCGCAGATTTCCGCAAGAGTTAATCCAACGCCGATTATTAACCCTTGAAATGCAGTCAATGTGGGAGGGGGCTTGCCCCCGATTGCAGTGTGTCAGTCTCAGTACTAAGTGGCTGACCCACCGCCATCGGGAGCAAGCCCCCTCCCACATTTCTAACCGTGTTTCAGACAGTCGATGGAGCGATCCACCGTAGTCTTGGCAATTTCCAGCAAATGCCACACCGCCAGAATCTTCGCCCGCTCCGGGCTCTCCAACAACTCACCTCAATCCAATGCGGTTGCCGAAGCACTGTCGAGCAAACTGGCGGTATAGAGCAGGGCATCTTCGAAGCTCAGGTCTTCGTTGATGGCGTGGAAACCTTGGGTGGGCAGATAGTGGTCGATGGCGCGGTTGAAGGCGGCGCGGTCTTTTGCGGGGTCTTGTACGTCTTTGTTCATTGTGCAACTCCGAATGCTGAGTAAGGAGCCGAACCGGTCGCGACTAAACGAAGGTGGCGGCTGTACGCAGGTTAGTCGACCGGTCGGAGCTACCCGGCGCGCCCGAAGGCGCCCTGCGCACAGCCACCATTAGAGCTTCATGGGACCATGCGCCAGCTTCGAATCCGGGCGACTAAACCCGATCACTGAATAGGCAGTGACGGACCGCAGACTAGCCACCGATTCCAGCAGGCACAAGGCGGCGGAGATTGTCTAGGAAACGTCCTGCAATTTAAAGGGACACGCCTTGCTGGCCTTTTACAAACCATGACAAAACGCCAGCAAGCCTGCGTTCGGCCAGCGTGGTTAACGGGGCGCCTAAGATCAAAATCAAGATCAAAAGCCAGAGCAAACCACCATCTACCTGATGTATGAGAGGTAAATGTGGGAGGGGGCTTGCCCCCGATTACAGTGTGTCAGCTACAAATTTGTTAA
>NZ_QUZT01000079.1 GCF_004682045.1 Pseudomonas nabeulensis | reverse complement strand
TTGTGTTGTCCCGTCCTCCTCAGCAACCCTGGGGCGTCTCGCCGCGTTTGAGACGTGCATTGATGTCTTCGATCACTGCCGGCAACTCCACGATCGTGTCGATCAGGTAGTGCGGTCTTGAACCCTCGAACAGTTGGCTGATGCGTGCCCGCTGCGCCGCGAGTTCGACCGCTGGCAGTGCCTTGAATTGTTCATAGGTCAGGCCCAATGCGTTGCCCGAGCAGGTGAGGGCCACCGTCCACATACCGGCGCTGCGGCCTTCGAGGATGCCGGGCCAGGTGTCGTCCACCTTGACGCATGCCGCGACATCGCTGATACCCAGCGCGATTACGTTGGCCAACGCTTGCGCCGGGTGTGGGCGGCCATTGGGCACTTCGTCGGTGGCCACTACATGGTCGGCGACATAGCCATTCTGCCGTGCCAACTCCACGACTTTGGCCATGACCACCGCTGGGTAACCGGAGCACGAACCGATTTTCAAGCCGTTGTCGCGCAGTGCTGCGATGGCCTCCAGTGCGCCGGGGATCACTGCCGAATGCAGGGCGATTTTCTCGATCTGCAACGGCATGAAACGCTCGTACAACGCCGTTACGTCCTCATCGGTAGGCAGCCGGCCGAACACAGTGCGGTAACGCTCGGCGATAGGGGGGTGGTTGCACAGGGTGCGGATGTGGTCCCACTTGCCCATGCCCATCGGGCCGCGGGCTTCTTCGAGCGACACGGCCACGCCGAATTCGGCGAACGCCTCGACGAAGATCTGGGTGGGGGCAAACGAGCCAAAGTCGACGACAGTGCCAGCCCAGTCCAGGACCACCGCTTGCAGTTGAGTCGGTTGTTGGTAGTGCATGGTCAATCTCCAGTTTTGGGTACGGGGAGGCCGTCCCTTCCGTGTGCAGAAGGTAGGCCGGTCAATGGGTGAAGCGCTTGTGTGGGTCAGGTGCCGGGTGTTGGGCTTGAGTCGAACAGTTCCGCGATCATCGGTCGGTTGCGGCGAATACCCAGGCAGCACAGGTGGTAGTCGATGGAAAACGGATGGTTCACAAAGGTGATGGGGGTCGTGCCTGGGGTTTCGGCATATTCGACCGCCGAGACGAAGCCGATGCCGATACCTTTGGCGATGGCGTGCACGATGGCTTCGCGGCTGTTGAGTTGCATCACGCAGTTCAAGGAAACCCCCAGGTGCTTGCAGCGCTCTTCCACCAGTTGGCGGGTGCGCGAGCTTTTTTCGCGCATGACCCATCTCTCCTGGCTGATTTGCTCCACATGCACCTCGTCCTGGCTCGCCCACGGATGGTCATCACGTACCACGGCAATGATCGGGTAGCGGTGGTACAGCTGGGTGTCGAAGCGTTGGTCGAACTCGGAAAGCGCCAGGATCGCCACGTCGATATCGAAATTGAACAGCCGGTCCAGGGTTTCCTTCTCGGGGGAAAACGAGGTCTCCAGTTCGATATCCGGGTGGCGCTGCATCAATTCATAGGTCAGGTTCATCGCAATCGGCGGCGAAACAGCCCCCAGGCGCAGTAGGCCGGTCTTGCGTTGTTTAAAGCTCTGCAGCAGTTGCACGGCTTCATCCTCCTGGCCGAACAGACCCTGGGTGATTGCATATAGCTGGTGGCCTGCCGAACTCATTTCGATAAAGCGGCCGCGCCGGTGGAACAGTTCCACCGAGAACCTTTTCTCCAGGGCATTGACCTGCTCGCTGATCGTCGGCTGGCCCACGCTCAGGAACTCGGCGGCCAGGGTGAAACTGCCGGTCTTCGCCACCGCATGAAAGGAGCGCAGCCACTTGTGGTACTGGTACATGTCAGGGTCCTGTTGCGGATTCAGCGTCTGATGAACAGCGCGACCACCGCACTGCTCAGGCACGCCGTGGTCACGACGATGAAGATCAGCGACGTGTTGCCCGTGCTGTCGAGCATACTGCCGATCAGCGGTTCCGCCAGGCCGGCAAACAGATACGACGAGAAGTTCATCACACCGGTTGCCGTGCCGGCGCGCTTGGCCCCCACCAGGTCCGGGCAGAGCGCCCAAAAACTTGATGCCGGGCCGTACACGAAGAAACCGCACAGGAACAATGCCACCAGGCCAATCGCGCTGTGTGGCGGCAATACCCACATCCACAGGCTGGTGGCTGCGCCGAGGACCATGTAAAGCATGATCGCCAGGTAGCGCTTAGAACCGAACAGCTTGTCCGATACCCACCCGTTGCTCAGGGCACCAATCGCCATGCCCACTGGCAGCGCCACCGTGATCCACTTGGGGTCGACCAGGCTGTCACCGCTTTTCCAGTCGGCGCCCAGGAAGTGCACCGGCACCCACACGATCAGACCGTAGCGCGCAGCGTTCTGGAACCCCAGGGATACGGCGGCGATGATCAGGCGAACGTTTTTCAAAACGGCTTTATAACGTTGTACCGATGTCTCGACTTCACCGTGGGCGACTTCATGGCTCTTGTCTTCGGCATTCGCCACGCCGGTGTCGGACAGGGGAGCGAAGCCCATGTCCTGCGGGCGTTCCCGAGCCACCAGATAAAAGATAATCCCGCCAGCGAGCATCAACAGCACCGGCAGCCGGAAGATCCAGCGCCACTCCAGCTGCAGCACTTCGAGCACGACAATCGAGGTGACGTAGGACAGTACCGAGGCGCAACCTGCGGCAAATACATAAAAGCCATAGACCTTGCCGCGCTCGCCGGCACTCCACCAGTTGGATATCAACCGACTGCCCGGTGCCCAGCCCAGAGCCTGGAAGTAGCCATTGAGACCCCACGGCAGGATCAGGCTGGCGAAGCCGCCGGCAAAGCTGGTCACCCAATTGGCCGCACATGACAGTACCGCGCCAAGGGTCATGATGCGCCGACCACCAAACTTATCAGCCAGGTTGCCGTTGATAGCCTGGCCGATGGCGTAGGCCCACAGCATGGCGGCCGAGGCCCAGCCGAGGGTTTCCTTGGTCAGGCCAAACTCGGCCTGGATGCCGGGAATGGCAAAGCCGAAGGTTTGCCGACCGGTGTAGAAAAACAAGTAGCAGAACATCGCGGCCAGCAGCATCCGCCACTGGGCGACACGAAACGACGCGGTCTGCACTGCGAGACCGGGCAGGGTTTGGGCACGGTTCATGATCTTTTCCTTTTTATTGTTCGTTCCCGCCGGGTGGCATTGGCGAGTGCACTCGTGTGTCGGTGCAGCAGGAAATCGTCGCGGCGCGCAGGTTTCAGGCTGCTTGCGTGCCGATGAAGTTTTTGCCTCGCGCGCCTTGCATCGCAAACTGGATCATGGCTTCGGCGTTGGAAGGGCTGACACCGTAGTCGGTAAACTCCGTCTTCACTTGCAGGCTGTGCAGGAATCCACGCAGCTTTGCTTGGGCTTGCAGCAGGTCGTTGCCGAAGATGCGTTGCAGGGTTTGATCCCGCGCCGCATCGCGGCCCCAGGCCAGGCCCAGCACCAAGGGCAAGGTGAAAGAACAGGCGATGCCATGGGGCAAGCCGTAATGCAGGGTCATTTCATAGGAGATGGAGTGGGCGAGGGCGGTCTTGGTATTGGAGAAGGCCAGCCCGGCTTTCAGCGCAGCCAGGGCCATGCGCGAACGCAGTTGCGGGTCGGACAGGTTCTGATGCAGCCGCGGCAGGCATTCGAGGATGTCCTCGATGGCCGAGATCGCAAACGTATCGGAAATCGGGTTGGCGTTGATGTTCCACACCGATTCCAGCGCATGGGACAAAGCGTCCAGCCCGGTTGAAATGGTGACGCTGCCTGGCACGGTGAGCATCAACTGCGGATCGATGATGGCTACCGTTGGCCAGGTGCACTCCAGGTGCAACGAGTACTTTTTCAGGCTGGCGCAATCCCAGATAGTTGCCCAGGGCGTCACTTCACTGCCAGTGCCTGCGGTGGTGGGGGCCGCGATCAGAACCTTGCTGCGCGCCGGCACAAAGGGTTTTCCCGATGCCAGCAGCCCCAGCAGTTCGTCAAACGTCCCCGACGCAGTACCGACGATCAAGGCCTTGGCGGTATCGATTGCACTGCCACCGCCCACGGCGATCACGGTGTGACATTCGCCGGCCTGCTGCCAGAACCGCTCGTAGGTGCCGCGCAATTGCGCAACGTCGGGGTTGGGCTGCACATCGTCGACGATATACACCAGGCGCTCACCCAGCAGCGCTTGAATGCGATCCACCAACCCCAGGCTGCGCGCTTCGGGAAAGGTCACCAGGGCAACGGTCTGGTGTTCGGTAAGTTCGGCGAGCTGGGCGAGGCTGCCCCAGCCGAAACGCGTGTCTACGGGGTTGTGGAATCGATCTGTCATGGCGGGTCCTTTGTTTTTGTTGTAGGAAGCGGCCCCATAGTCGGGGCCCTTCAACAAAGGCTCAAATCGATAATTCGCAGGGGCTTATCGGCTGGACCGATAACACATCAGTCGCGGGTGTGTTTCAGGTGAGCGCGAGGCGCCACGATGGAAGCCGCTCCATCCCAGGTCATCAGCACCTGCGTAATGGCAGCGTCGATGACGCTGTGGGGCACATTATCCCGCGCCAGTATCGAAACGCCTTGCAGGAAACTGTCGAACACCGTCGCCATCACCGCCGGGTCAACGCTGTCCGGCAATTGCCCGTCCCGCATCGCTCGTTCCACACACGCCACCATTCCGGCGCGGGTGCGCAGGCGGGACTGGGTCAACGTATCGGCGACTCGGGCATTTTCCGGGCTCGGCGCGCTCATCACGCCGAGGGCCACCATGCAGCCCTTGGGGTGCCCGTCTTCGCACTGCATGCGTGCCGACTGGCGCAGCGCGGTTTCGATGGCTTGGCGTGGCGCCAGGGTTTCGTCCCACAGGCATTCGGTGACCTGGGCGTAGGTCGCCAGGTAGCGTTGCACACATTCGTCGAACAGCGCTTCTTTGGAACCGAACGCTGCGTAAAAACTCGGCGCGGAGATGCCGCCACCCAGGCCGGCCTTGAGCTGGGCCAGGGACGTGGCGTCGTAACCGTGTTGCCAGAACAGGTGCAAGGCCTGGTCTACGGCGTGGTCACGATCAAAATTTCGGGGGCGGCCCATTTGTGCCATGTCAGGTCTCCGGTGGGGAAAGCGAGATAAATACTAGTCGATACAAAAGTCGTTGACAACGTAGCAAGGTCGCACGCAACATTTGTATCGATCGGTATTTAAGTCCCTCTCAAGGAGTTTCCCCGTGACACCTTCACTCAGCTTATCGGCGTCATCCGAGCGCCTACCCATCGGCGCCTTGCTCGCCCTGGCCATGACCGGTTTCATCTGCATCGTGACCGAAACCCTGCCGGCGGGCCTGCTGCCATTAATCAGCGAGGGCTTGGCGATTTCACCGTCGATGGCCGGGCAGATGGTCACGGCCTACGCGTTGGGTTCGGTATTGGCCGTGATCCCGATGACCATCGCCACCCGTGGCTGGCGTCGGCGCAACGTGCTGTTGCTGACCATCGTCGGCTTCCTGCTGTTCAACTCCATCACCGCGCTGTCGTCCCACTATGGCGTGACCCTGGTCGCACGATTTTTTGCCGGTGTAGCGGCGGGGTTGGCCTGGAGCTTGTTGGCCGGTTACGCCCGGCGCATGGTGGCACCGCATCAACAGGGCAAGGCGCTGGCGCTGGCGATGGTCGGCACGCCGATTGCGCTGTCGCTGGGTGTACCGCTGGGTACATGGCTGGGTGGCCTGGTGGGCTGGCGCACCACGTTTGGCCTGATGTCGGCGATGACCTTGGTGCTGATTGTGTGGGTGCTGGTGAAAGTCCCGGACTATCCCCCGCAAGCGGCGCACCAGCGTGTGTCCCTGGGCAAGGTACTGACCACGCCGGGCGTGCGGCCGGTGCTGGCGGTCGTGATCAGCTGGATGTTGGCCCACAACATTCTCTACACCTATATCGCGCCGTTCGTGGCCCCGGCGGGGCTGGCGGAGCGGGTGGACCTGGTGCTGCTGGTATTCGGCATCGCGGCGTTGGCGGGCATCTGGATCACGGCTCGATTGGTTGAACCGCTGCTGCGCAAAACCGTGTTGGTGAGCCTGGCGACTTTTGCCCTGGTCAGCCTGGTGTTTGGTTTGTTGGGCAACCAGCCTTCGGTGATCTACCTCGGCGTGGCGGTTTGGGGCCTGACCTTCGGCGGCGCCGCCACCTTGCTGCAAACCGCCCTGGCCGATGCGGCAGGCGATGGCGCCGACGTGGCGCTGTCGCTGAATGTGGTGGCATGGAACAGCGCGATTGCCGGCAGTGGCGTGGTGGGCGGCGTGTTGCTGGAGACCTGGGGCGTGGCGTCGTTTCCGTGGGCGATGGTGGTGTTGATCGCGGTGTCGTTTGCGATTGCCTGGGGCGCGCACCGGCATGGGTTCAAGCCTGGTGCCCGGAGTGCGGAAAAACCTGCGGCGGTTGGGCACTAATCTGACAACTGTCAGTCAATAATCCCCGCAATATCATCCACTTGGCTCCGCCCGTCGGAGCCTGCCGCCTTACTTCCTTTCAAAGAATCAATGCATGCACCTTCGCAAACTTGCAGTGGGGCTGTCGGCCCTTGTTTTGTTTTCTGCCGGCGCCCACGCCCGGGCTGTCGCCGACCTTTACTCCAAACAGGAACGACAGCTCTCTTTCGACAGCTGCGCCGAACTGTTTCCCGCCGCCACCCCCATCAAGACCGCCACCGTACCGGCCACCATGAAACCCCTGGCCCTGTGTTCCGATCACTTTGCGGTGCTCTATTCACAAACCAGCAAGACCCCGTTGGTGGTGGTCGAGCGTCTGAATGCCGCGAAGCTGAAAGACGCCAAGGGCGAGGAGCGCACCAACCAGTTCTACGCCGACCCGCGCATCCCCAAGAGCGGGCGCGCCGAGCTGAGTGACTACCGCGCCCAGCACATGGACCGTGGCCATCAATCCCCGGCCGCCGACGCGCCGAATGCCAACGCCATGGCCCAGTCGTTCGCGCTGTCGAACATGGTGCCGCAAGACCCCACCAACAACCGCAAGATCTGGAGCAAGGTCGAGGCCGATGTGCGCAAGTTCGCCGTGCGTGCCGGCGGCGATGTGTATGTGTTCACCGGGCCGTTGTTTGACGCAGGCTACGGCACCATTGGCGACAATAAGGTCTGGGTGCCGACGCGCCTGTTCAAGCTGGTGTACGACGCCTCGTCGAAACGCGCCTGGGCCTATGTGCTGCCCAACGCTGAAACCCGCATCCAGAAGCCCATGGACTACGACACCTTCGTGAAAAGCACCGGGCTCAAGTTGCTCGGTAATCTTCCGGTGTCGGGTTCGGTAGGGCGCGGTTGAGCGTCACTTGGACTTTTTCAGCGCCTTGAGTCGCTGGGTTGCGCGCTGCACGGCGGCCATCTTCTCGGGGCGTTTCATGCGTTTCCATTTGCGGATGTCTTCCTTGCTGCGCCCGCAGCTGACGCACAGGTCGCCGCTGAGCTGGCAGATGGAAATGCACGGGTTTTCAATGTCTTTGGCCAAGGGGCACCTGGGTCAGGAATGCGCGGCGGTTATGCCGCGTGAAATTCAACGGTGAGATGGCTCACTTCATGGACAGGCTTGAGGCGTTCGCGAATGCACTCGGCATTTATCGTGGCGCCTCCCACCACACTGACAATCGCCGCGTGGGCGTCTGGCCCGACGCGCCACACGTGCAGGTCGGTGATCCGCGCATCGCCAGGTTGCTCGACCAATTCCCGGATCTCTTCGGCGACGTGTGCGTCGGTCTGGTCCAGCAGCACACCGGCGGTGGTGCCCATCAGCGTCCAGGCCCAACGTGCGATCACGATGGCGCCGACCAGGCCCATCAGCGGGTCCAGCCACACCCAGCCCAGATAGCGTCCCGCGAGCAGGGCGACGATGGCGAGCACGGAGGTCAGTGCATCGGCGATGACATGAATGTAGGCGGACCTGAGGTTGTTGTCGTGGCCGTGGTGGTCATGTTCGTGATCGTGGCTATGGCCGTGACCCAGCAATAGCGCGCTGATGATATTCACCACCAGGCCCACCACCGCGATCAGCGTCGCCGTGCCGAATTGCACCGCAGTGGGCTCCAGCAAGCGCATCACCGATTCAACCCCAATGCCCAATGACACCAGCGCCAGGATCAACGCCGAGGCGAAGCCGCCGAGGTCGCCCACCTTGCCCGTGCCAAAGCTGTAGCGCGGGTTGTTGGCATGACGCTTGGCATAGGCATAAGCCGCAGCGGCAATGCCCAGGGCGCCGGCATGGGTGGCCATGTGAAAACCGTCGGCGAGCAGGGCCATGGAGCCGGTGATCACGCCCGCGACGATTTCCGCCACCATCATGACCAGGGTGAGCATCACCACCCACAGGGTGCGCCTGGCGTTTTCATCGTGGGAAGCGCCGAGGAACACGTGGTCGTGCGTCTGCGTGGTCATTTGGAGTACCGCCGAATGGCTTCGAGCAATTCTTCGACGCCTTGGTTGCGCTGTTCTTCGCTCAGGGACGGATCGGCGACGTGGGCCCTGGCGTGGTCTTCGATAATCTCTTCCATCAAGCCATTGATGGCACCGCGTGTGGCGGCCACCAAGTGCAGGGTCTTGGCGCAATCGGCGTCCGACTCCAGGGCTTTTTCCACGGCCTGGATCTGCCCGGCGATGCGTTTCACCCGCTTGATCAGGCTGTCTTTGTTGGCGCTTACGTGGCCCATTCGGATACCCCCCCTACCTATAATGGGGCGGATCATTGCATACCCCACCCCCCTATACAATGACTTAACGGTTTATACTCGCGCCCCTCGCAACCCTTCACATTCAAATAAACCGAGATACCCCATGAGCAGCTCTCTCCCCATGAACCCCGAGCGCAAGCCTGTTGCGCCACTGGTGGCGTTTATCCTCCTGGTGCTTGGCGCCTTGTTCCTGCAAAACAGCGTGGGTTCCTCACAGGTGCTGTTGCTGGTGGTCGGCGCTGCACTGGGCTTGACCCTTTACCACGCGGCCTTCGGTTTCACGTCGGCCTGGCGCGTGTTTATCAACGAGCGTCGCGGCGCCGGTTTGCGTGCGCAGATGGTGATGCTGGCGTTGGCCGTGTTGCTGTTCTTCCCGGCGCTGGGGGCGGGCTCGTTGTTCGGGCAGCCGGTGGTCGGCCTGGTCGCACCGGCGGGTGTGTCGGTGGTGTTTGGTGCGTTTATCTTTGGCATCGGCATGCAGTTGGGCGGCGGTTGTGCGTCGGGCACGCTGTTCACCGTGGGCGGTGGTAATGCGCGCATGCTGGTGACGCTGTTTTTCTTCATCTGCGGCTCGTTGATCGCCACCCACCATGTGGATTGGTGGTTTGCCCTGCCGTCATTCCCGGCGGTGTCCATCGTCAAGAGCTTCGGCGTGGGCCCGGCCATGGGCTTGAGCCTGGTGGCGTTCGCACTGATTGCACTGGTGACCGTTCACCTGGAAAAACGTCGGCATGGTCACTTGGAAGAGGGCGTGACCAGCGAACACACCGGTTTGCGCCGCTTCTTGCGCGGGCCGTGGCCGCTGGTGTGGGGCGCGATTGGCCTGGCGCTGCTCAACTACGCGACCCTGGCGTTGGCCGGTCGCCCGTGGGGCATCACCTCGGCGTTCGCGTTGTGGGGCGCCAAGGTCGCGACTGGCCTGGGTGTGGATGTGAGTACCTGGGCATTCTGGCAAGTGCCGGCGAACGCAAAAGCCCTGGCCGCGCCGGTGTGGGAAGACATCACCAGCGTCATGGACATCGGTATCGTCCTCGGCGCGCTGTTGGCCGCGGGCCTGGCCGGTCGTTTCGCCCCCAGCCTGAAAATCCCCGCGCGCTCGCTGGTGGCCGCCGTGATCGGTGGCCTGCTGCTTGGCTACGGCTCGCGCCTGGCGTACGGCTGCAACATCGGCGCGTACTTCAGCGGCATCGCCTCGGGCAGCCTGCATGGCTGGGTGTGGCTGGTGGCGGCGTTTATCGGCAACAGCGTGGGTGTGCGGTTGCGACCGTTTTTCTTTGAGGGTGAACGTCGGCAGGTGGCGTTGAGCGGTTGCTGAGTCAGCTCTCCGGGGAAGGGCTCGGCGCCTGAGCGGCTTCAGCCGCCAGCTTTTCCCGATCGGCCTTGCTGATGTAGGTGTTCTTTTTCTTCGGCGCCAATTTGGCGTTGGCTTTTTTGGCCTTGGCCTTGAAGAGCTGCTGGAGTTTTTTCTGGCGGTTCATGGGGTTTTTCCTGGTTCGGACTGGCCGGGATGATACCAGCTTGAAAAGCACGGCCGGGCGATGAATAACCTCACGGCGCAATACTCCTGAGCCGCCCCGCCTCCCACGCGTCGCTCATCTTTTCGCCGACCGCATCGAACTCGGGATGTGTACGTCGATACTCCGATAACTCAAGCATCGCGCGGCTCATGCCGTTGTTCACGTTGGCGAGCAATTCATTGCAGCGGGCCTCGCTCAAGTTGCACGCGCTACGCCCGAACTGGACCAGCATCTTGCGCTTGGGCCAGGCCTTCGAACCACCCAGCAACAGGCCCATAATGTCGTTCACCTGATACACGGTGGTCGTCACCAGGTCGTAAGCTGGCGCGAGCCAGATATCGGCATCCTCCGCACAGTGCTCATAAAGCAGTCCGAAATTCTTCAAGTGGCCGTCACCGTTTTGGATGCCAGCCGACAGCGCGACCATCATGAAAAAGTCTTCCAGGGCCTTGGTCACGTGAGAAGGGGAGACGTAGGTCTTGATCAACTTCGCACAACCCTGGTAGCTGCCGTCGTACTTCTTGTGGGTTCCCCAGCCGGACAGCACGCACATATCCTCGAAGCCAAGGTAGGCGCTATCGCCGATATCAAAGCGCTTTACCACCAGAAACCTACCGTGCTGGCTAAGCTGGCATTCAGGCACTTCAAGCCCTGTGTGAAAAGCCGCACGCATACAGAAAAACTCATTGGCGGCAAGTTGTGCGAATTCTGAGTCGTTGAAGGCTTTGACCAGGTGCGTGGCGCCACGATGGGTCAGGCGTGCAACGTCAGCATTCGTGTCGCCAGCGTCGCGCACCAACACCTTAGGTTGAACGCCCGAAACCCCAGAGTAGGCTGCGTAGGTCTTCATCAGGTCGTCGAACAGGTGGTTGGCGCCGTCATACACCAGCAGATCAGAGAGCCTGATTTCAGGCGGCGATTCGTCATGCGTGTGGGTGACGTTGATGCGGCCTAACTGATGCGGACCGACGATACTCAATAAGGCGAAGTCGTCGAAACCGCGCACGGATTTGCTGAAGCGCCGCACAAGTTCCGCTTTCAGGTGCCCTTCGGGGAGGTGCATCTCAAACAAAGGATGGATGCCATACGCCCAGTTGTAGCTCTCCAGGCGCACGGGCATGGTCAAGGACACGGCGTCCTTTTCGTCGACTGCAGGGTTATACGAAAACACCGAATCGCGCGGGCTCTCCTCGCTGCGCCCGAGTATTCCGGCGGGCTTACCGCCGACGCCGATGTACAACCGCTCGCTTGATCTAGTCATGGAGGTTTTCCGTTTTCAGTTCATCGAGCGTCCTGCGGCGACGCTTGGGCGTCGCGGTCAATTCGTACCCCAACCCCTCGAGGATCGCCGCAACCTTGCGAATCCCCACTTCGGGGATCGTGTTGTTCTCGATCCCCGAAATAGTGGCGCGACTCATACCATGGCGTTGTGCGAGCTGACTTTGTGATAGGCCGGCTGCTTTACGCAGGGTTTTGATGAGTAGACCTAGATCTTCCATACCGTTTTGCATCCTATACGGTGCATTTAGATGGTTTTCGTATTTATGCATCGTATTTGATACGTTTTTTATTGAATAGCTTTATTTTACCTAAGCGCTTATCGCCGCAGAAAATCAGTGATCAACATTACAACCTGCTGCTGGATCATCTCCCGCGGCCGCGCCCCTTCGCCATCGTGGCAAATCATCCCGTCCCCCGGGGAGTTCTCTTCGATCAACGCCTCACCCGTTGGTTTGCAGATCGCCATGAAGCTGAAATGGGTGGCGTCGTGGATCTTCAAATACTGGGTCGAGGCTTTCGGCAGGCGCCGGGCCAGATCGGCGGACTCAAGCTCCGCCGGCAATTCCGGCGCCGTGACACCCGCTGCTAGTACCAGCACCGGCAGGGGCATCGCCGCCAGGCTGGCATCGGTCATGCCGCGCGACAGGCCCAGGTCCAGGGACACCACGGCGGTGACGCGTTTGTCGCGCAAGTCTGCGGCCAGCTCGGCCTTGGACGCGGCGGTGCTGGCGGTGTTGACCTTCTGGTAGGCGGTGCAGCCAGACAGCTGTGGGTGGGCTTTGCAGTCCTGGGTGAACACGTCGGGGTCAAAGCGCGCCCCACCGATTTCCATCACCGTCCAGCCGCCGAGGGAATGGCCCACGGCGGCAATCTTACCGTTCGCCACCGCACCGAATTGCTGCGGCTGCGCGAGTACCGCATCAATCGCCCGGCTCAAGTCCTTGGGCCGCTGCCACAACTGCGCGGCGGTCGAGGGGGTGCGATCCTTGCTGGTGGTGCCGGGATGGTTGACCGCCGCAACGATATAGCCCCGATGCGCCAACGCGCTCGCCAGCCACAACTGGTTGCCCCAATTGCCACCGTTGCCGTGGGAGATCACCACCAACGGGTGCGCGCCACTGGCCGGTGGCGCATCCGGTACGGCGAGGGCGCCGTAGAACACCGCGTCATCGCGGATCAGCTCAGGCGTGGCGCTGGTGTTTGCGGGGTACCAGACGACCATCTGCAGCGCACGGTTGTTCTGCGGGTCGGGGAGGGTGGTGTTCTGGAAACCAATGACGGAGTTGTCGGCGAAGGCGGGCGTGGCGAGAAAAGTCAGGCACAGGGCGGCGAGGGTGGTTCTCATTGTTTTTATCGTCCTTGAAGTGAGGGCCGCAGCATGCGCGTAAAACGGCGTTTTGGGTAGAGGGGAGGCGGGACTAGGAAGTTACTTACGTAGTCCTACTTTTAAGTATGTCGGAGTTGTCCTGCGTGATTTTAGGAAGTGGTTGGGTTTGATTGGTTAATAAATCGTGCAATGGTGTGGGTGTGATTCTTACAGTTGGCTTGATTTGAACCTTAAGTGTTGTTTCCTGACGTTATGGTGAAGATTATGAAAAGCTTGATTGTGTGTGTTGCTGGGGTGATGGTTGTTTCGGTGGTATTGGATTATGGCTCGGCTTATGCAGCCAGTATTTCGTTGTCGAAAAGGCCGAGCAATATCAATGTTTTGTCGGAAGGTGGGGTGGGTGTCGCTACGCTTGGGATTGTTAGTTCGGACTTTCCCTCCGGCAAGTCAGGCGGTCTTAAAAAGCTACTGGGTATAGAGTGGACGACAACATCCTATCCCCAGAACCTCAATGAGCAAGTTAAGTTGTGTTACTACCGGCCGTACAATACTGCTCAGCAGACGTGTGACTGGATACAGCCAAATTCATCTGGTACAACTTTCACGTTTAATGATCAGAAGTTTGGGAACGGTGCTGGCGTTATTATTTATCATAACGTCCAAGGCGGTGGTGCGCGGATTGGTTATCCAGCTGGAAGTGACTCGGTAACTTTTCGTTATGCGGACTGATTAATAATCGACCCGAGTGTTGGCGTGTGCACATTACAGGGTGAATACTCATGATCAATCTCACTGCTAGTCCATCGCTATCCAATGGCCGCGTGTCAAACAGTTTGGGCACTGCCTCGCCTCAACCCTCGGCAAGCGAAGTGGATGCCACCTTGTTCAAAGGTGACACTGCTACTGTCAGTCACCTGTCAGCCTTGGCTCTTCAACTGAGCGAAGCGCACACCCGTTCGATTGATCAACCGGACGTCACGTCGACATTAGTGGCGGGCACCAGCCCGTTACCGATATCCATTGCTGGCCGTGAATTGATGCTCGCACGTATTTTTCGCGGGCATGAGCCCCCCGTTTCTTCTGGCTCCCGTGTCGACATGTTCAACATCGAAAGCCAATACAACTACCTTAACTATGAGGACCGTGCCCTGGTCTCGCAGATGTACGCCTATGCGCAATCACAAGGTGCTGATCTGGCTTATGTTGATAGGGTGGCCTTTGCCCTTGGCACCTATCGCTATTTTGACGACGGGCGTCGGATCTTTAATTCCAATAGCGGTCATCACTACGACAAGCAAGGGCATCAGCTCAGGTATGACTATCTGGAAAAAGACGCCGCCGCCGCCACGCGCATTCTTAATGGCATGGCCATTAACACCACCCGTTTCGATCAAGGCTTCTTGCGCCACATTCTTGACCCAGGTTACGGCGCACTGGCCGGTATGGGTGACTCCCTCGGCTTCCTTGAAAAGATGGTATCGAAGTTCTCCAATGAAGACGCCGAGCTATCTGTGCTCGGCAGCGAGTTTGCCACCTACGTCCCCAAGGACGTTAAAGACAAAATCGTGATCACCCGCTCCAAAGAGGTCATGTTCACCCTTCCGGAGCCTAATCACATCAGACACAACGGTGTGTGGACTATCACCGAAAAAGGCTGGGCGGCGGGCTACACGATGGACAAAGCAGGCCGGCCAAGAGCGCCTGCGCCGATTCCCGAAGGGCAAGCCCGGGTTCGTAAAACGGTGGAGGCGCGCAACCTCCGGGCGCAAGAACGCGCCTTTTTGGAAGCGCTTTCGCGCAGCCGCGATCTGCCTCATTGGTTGACGAGTTTGTTGAAGGCGCTGCGCAACTCCGGGGGGCCGTGAAGGCTCGTATTATGTTTGGATTTTTGGATTTAAGTAAAAGGTGGGCATGTGGAAAGTAACTTGCGTAATCCTGACTTTTAGGTAGTGCAGGCTTTTCCTGTGTGATTCTTGCAATTGGCTTGATTGAAACCTTAAGTGTTGTTTCTGACGTTATGGTGAAGATTATGAAAAGCTTGATTGAGTTTGGATGTGGCGTTAATTCGAAAAAAAGCAAGTTTGCGTTGCTGGTTGCTTTGGTGGTGTCCGTTAATGCGGGTGTGTATGCCGCAGAAGGGGTTATTAACAAGAGCGAAACACCTAATGCGGTGCTTGTTTTGTCTGACTCCAACACCGTGCGTCGTACTGGGTTCGTGATTTTTAGTATTCGCAACTCAGACTTTCCGTCTGGTACAGCCCTCGATTCTAAGCGGTTAGTAGATATTCAGTGGAGTACGACTTATTATCCAGATAGCATCAATGAGATTGTTAGTTTGTGCTATCAACGCGTCTTGAGCGCTCCAGAGGACTGTAGAGAAATTCGTCCAAATTCCGTTGGGCTTCTATCTGACTTTAATGGTGAGTATTTTAACTATATTTCACGGGTTAAAATCTATCATAAAGTGTTAGGTGGCAAACCACCCACCTCCCGACCTGCGGGTGTTGATTCAGTAGTAATTAGGTATAGATATTAAGGCGGTAACGGTGCCTGAAACTGGTTTGGTGTCGGGCACTTCTTTGATTTTAAATATTTTTTATTATGTGGCAGCGTTGCTGCTCTCCTGCTTGGGAGAATGCCCATGAACACTATCAATCCACATGGACCGTCTTATAGCCGATTGACGACAGACAGTACTGCCAGTGCACCCGCCATGCCTTCGACTTCATCTGATAAGACCGAAATGGAAGCGATGACATCTGCGCGACGCGAGGTTGCCGACAGCACCGTCTCAATCCTGGCCCGTCAATTGAGCGAAGTCGCAACGCGTGCCGGCAAGCAGAGCGCCGACCCGCTGAATGCGATAACCGGTGACACCTACCTCGCCAACAAAGCGCAACACGATGTAGAACTTCCTGATACCGATAACCCGGAGCACCTCGCGCGGGCTCGCCAAGCCACCGGCTTTATCAACGGTGCCGACAGCAACCCTTTTAAAGGGCTGGCCCGCGATCAACTCAGCCTTATTGCACGGGACGACGGTGGGACCTTCACCATCAATGAGCGCCGCGCCGCCTGGGAAGAACTCCAGTCAACGGCACCCACGGTGGCGACCAGCCCGAAACAGGCACCTGTCAACGGCCGTGAACTCATGATTTCTATCCTGTTCAACGGAACCGAACCACCGGTGGCCAGGCCTCCCGCCACTTCAGAGAACGGTGCTCAAAACGCTGCCGATTTCCTCAACCTCGAGGATCGAGCCGTGGTTGCGGATATGTACGCTTATGCACAGGAGCAAGGTGCTGATCTTACGTTTGTCACAGTATTGGCCGCGACGCTGGGCGACTATCGGCATTACAGTGACGGTCGCCAAAACGGAGGGGGTAATACCGGCTATGACATCGAAGGATACCGCGTGACGTTCGATTACAAACCTGAAGGCGCCGCACTCGCCGCAAGCATCCTTAACGGTTCGGCGATCAACAGTACCCGTCTCGACCAGGGCTTTGTGCGCTATACCCTGAATCCGGATCACGGCGCGTTCTCAAATGTTGGCGGTATACCCTTCCTGGAACGGATGGTAAAAAAATTCTCCAATGAAGGTGCAGATCAACCACCCCTCGGCAGCGAGTTCGCTAAATACAGAAAGGTCAGGTACGAAGACCATATCGTTAAAACCACGCACCAGGACATCAGGCTCCCTCCCTCCAAAGCGCTGATTAACAATGACAACGGCGTCTGGACCCTTACCGAGCTGGGCAAGGCCCAGGGCTACGTGCTGGACAAAGTGACGGGGCAATTGAGCAAGCCCATCGCGCGGGCTGACGAGCAGCCTAAGCGCTCAACCCTCGACGACATCCTCCGCAACGCCCCCAGGCGTTACCTCCTGGACGCCGTTGCCGGCAACCGCGATGAGCTCGCCACGCGCCGCATCTGGCCCGGTCATCTCTTCAAGTTGATAAAAAACTACAAACCCTGAAACGTTGGCAACCGCATGCTGAGCACGCGGTTGCCGAATAACGGTATGCGCCTTTACGCCGGGTGGCAGCACTCTCCCCACCCCAAGGTGTGCCCACGCTATACCCATGTATGGTTCCGAGCCCCGTTGCCCCGTCGCACACTGTTTTGCAGGCGATCCACTCGCCGCAAACCACAGGAGAGCGACCATGACCACCCAACTGAAATTCCCAACCGAAGAACTGGTGCCATCCCGCTACGCCGTGCGCGTCGGTGACATTGACGTACTGGTGATCAGCGACGGCGTGCTGCCGCTGCCCACCCAGACCATGTCCACCAACGCCAGCCCCGCCGCACGCGCGGCGTGGTCCAAGGAGATGTTCCTGGGGCCGGATGCGTTCGACTGGGCGCTGAATGTGCTGGTGGTGCGCAGCGGCGAACAGGTGATCCTGGTGGACGCCGGCCTGGGCGGACAATTTCCGGGGTTCCCGCGGGCCGGGCAGTTTCCCAAGCGTCTTGAAGCTGCCGGTATTGCCTTGTCCTCAGTGACTGACATCGTGATCACCCACATGCACATGGACCATATCGGCGGCCTGCTGGTCGATGAGGTCAAGCGCAAACTGCGCCCCGATGTGCGCATCCACGTGGCGGCCATAGAGGTCGATTTCTGGGCGTCGCCCGACTTCACCTACACCGACATGCCCGCCCCGGTGCCCGATGTATTGAAGGCCACGGCCCAGCAATTCATGGCGTTATATCAGGACAATCTGCACACCTTTGACGATGAGCGCGAAGTAGCGCCCGGCGTTGTCGCCAAGCTCACCGGCGGTCACACACCAGGACACAGCGTGGTCTATGTGACGTCGGGTGGCGAGCGGCTGACGTTTGCCGGCGATGCGCTGTTTCCAGTGGCCTTCGAACATCCCGAGTGGCACAACGGCTTCGAACACGACCCCGAAGAATCCGTGCGCGTGCGCGTGCGTTTGATGAACGAAGCGGCGGCCAGTGGTGAGTTGTTCGTGGCCACGCACCTGCCGTTTCCATCCGTGGGGCGAGTGGTGGTGGAGGGGGATGCGTTTCGCTGGGTGGCTGCGTTTTGGGACTATTGAATACCGTTCATACATTTGTATAGGCGTGCGTCGTACACCGTTGATTTTATCGATGGTCCTCCCTTGTTGTGCTGCCTAACCTTCGGGCCAAGGCAGCGTTGATCACAACAATAAGAGGAGACGACCCATGCCCATTCAAAGCGAACATGACCCGCGTTTAAAGCGTGCACTCAAAACACGCCACATCAGTATGTTGGCCCTGGGCGGTGTGATCGGCGCCGGGTTGTTTGTGGGCTCCAGCGCCGTGATCGCGTCGACCGGGCCCGGTGCATTCATCACCTACGCCATCACCGGTTTGATCGTCGCGCTGGTGATGCGCATGCTCGGTGAAATGGCCGCGGCGCATCCGTCCAAAGGCTCCTTTGTCGACTACGCCCGCATGGCCTTCGGTAAGCCCGCCGGCTATATGACCGGTTGGTTGTATTGGTACTTCTGGGTGATCGTGGTGGGCTTCGAAGCCGTGGTGGGTGGGCAGATTATTCACGGCTGGTTGCCGGAGATTCCGGTGTGGGTCATCGCCCTTGGGTTGATGGTGAGCATGACCCTGTTGAACCTGATGTCGGTGCACTCCTTTGGCGAGGCCGAGTACTGGTTTGCCGGGATCAAGGTGGCGGCCATTGTGGTGTTCCTGGTGGTGGTCGGCCTGTATGTGTTCAAGCTGTGGCCGGGCTCCAACGCGAGTTTCAGCCACCTGACCGCCCATGGCGGCTTCCTGCCCCATGGCGTGACGTCGTTGTTCACCGGTGTGGTGGTGGTGATTTTCTCCATGACCGGCGTGGAGGTCGCGACGCTGGCCGCCGCCGAGTCGGAAGACCCTTCGCGTAATATCCGCAAGGCCGTGAATACCGTGATGGTGCGCATTCTGGTGTTCTTCGTGCTGGCGACGTTCTTTATTGTGGTCGCGCAGCCGTGGACCGATATCACCCCCGGCAAATCGCCGTTTGTGACCACCTTTGAACACATCGGCATTCCGGGTGCCGGCGACATGCTGACCGTGGTGATTTTGGTGGCGGTGTTGTCTGTGCTCAATGCTGGGCTCTACACCTCGTCCCGCCTGCTGTATGTGCTGGCCTCCAACGACGAAGCCCCACGCTGGATGGCGGCGGTCAACGAAAAAGGTGTGCCGGTGCGGGGGGTGATTGCCTCGACGCTGGTGGGTTATGGCTGCGTGGTGATCGCGGCGTTGTGGCCCGACACCGTGTTCCAGTTCCTGATCAACTCCTCCGGCACGGTGTTCTTGTTTGTCTACCTGATGATCTGCCTGTCCCAGCTCAAGTTGCGTCGGCGCTGGGTGCAGGAAGGTTCGCTCAAGTTCGCAATGTGGGGCCATCCGTGGCTACCGCTGCTGGTGACCGGCTCGATTTTGGCGGTGCTGGTGAACATGGCGTTTGACCCCACCCTGCGTATCAGCCTCGCCCAATGCCTGATTGCAATGGTTGCCATCGCAGCCTCCTACCTGACCCTGCGCTGGTCACGGGCGGGCGATGTGCAGGCCAGCAACGCTTAGTTATCCGCCACCCCTTGTTATCGGGAAGCCAACAGCATGTCAGCAAAGATCGAATTGAATCATCTACCCAACCGGCCGCTCTGGTTTGAACCCGGCCAGGCCCGCGAGCCGCTGGACGGTGTGGTACAGGCCGATGTGGTCATCATCGGCGCCGGCTACACCGGGTTGTGGACTGCGTATTACCTGCTCAAGAGTGATCCCTCGCTGCGGGTGGTGCTGCTGGAAAAACATCAGGTCGGCTTCGGTGCCTCGGGGCGTAATGGCGGCTGGGCCTCGGCGATTTTTCCGATCTCGCTGACGCGGGTGGCCGAGTTGTATTCCCATGCCGCAGCACTGAACTTGCAAACGGCGATGAACGAAACCGTCGATGAAATCGGCCGCGTGCTGGCCCTTGAAGGGGTGGAGGCGGACTACGCCAAACAGGGCTTTCTATCCCTGGCGCGCAGCGCACCGCAGATGGCGCGGGCAAGGGCAGCGGTGGAGGCATCGGCGCGTTTTGGCTTGCCTAACCAATGGCAGGTCTTCGATGGTTCACAAGCCTATGCAAAGGTCGGTGCTGACGGGGTGTTGGGCGGGCTCTACACCGAACACTGCGCGTTGATTCATCCCGGCAAACTGGTACGCGGTCTGGCGCGGTTGGTGGAGCACATGGGCGCGCGCATTTACGAAAGCAGCGAGGTCACGGCCATGCAGCCCGGCTCTGTGCAGACGGCTTGTGGGCAGGTCACGGCAGGCTTCACGGTGCGGGCCACGGAAGCATTCACGTCGCAGCAACCGGGTTATTCGCGATTCGTTATTCCGTTGTATTCGCTGGTCCTGGCCACCGAACCGTTGCAGCGCGATGTGCTGGCGAAACTCAACCTCGATCACCGCCTGGCCTTCAACGACATGCGCCATTTGCGCGTCTACGGGCAAGTCACCGCCGAAGGCCGGCTGGTGTTCGGTGGGCGAGGTGCGCCCTATCACTGGGGCTCGCGCATGTCGGGCGATGCGGACTTGGTGGACACCGTACACGCCAAGATCCACCAAACCCTGCTGGAGTTCTTCCCGGACCTGAGCGATGCCCGCATCACCCATCGCTGGGGCGGAGCGCTCGGCGTGTCACGGGACTGGTGCCCCACCGTGAGCATCGACCGTGCACAACGCCTGGCGTGGGCGGGCAACTACGTGGGCGACGGCGTGGCCACCAGCAACCTCGCCGGGCGCATCTTGCGCAACTTGATTCTTGAGCA
The DNA here is from genome assembly GCF_004682045.1 of Pseudomonas nabeulensis. GTDB lineage: Bacteria > Pseudomonadota > Gammaproteobacteria > Pseudomonadales > Pseudomonadaceae > Aquipseudomonas > Aquipseudomonas nabeulensis. The sequence continues at coordinate 7,187 of NZ_QUZT01000079.1, read as the reverse complement.
GGACGAGGACATCAACCAACTGCCCCTGGTCAACCACCAGTCCCCGGCCTGGGAGCCCGAGCCCTTGCGCTGGCTGGGCATCAATAGCGGCTTGGCCGCTGCCTCACTCAGCGACATCGAAGAACGCATCACCCATCGTCCCTCACGCACCGCGATGCTGTTGGAAAAACTCACCGGCGCGCACTAACAGGAGAACACCGTGACTTCATTTACCATCATCAAATCCGCCGATATCCAGGCATTGCCGCTCAACCCCGGCGGCCAGCGTGCGGGGGCCGACAAGGGCGACCCGCAAATCGCCACGCAGCCGCTGGCGCTTGCGGCCACGGGCAACCTCGGTGTGTGGGAGTGCGCGCCGGGCGGCTGGCCGGTGGTCAACCGCGCCGATACCGAGTTCACCTACATCATTTCCGGGCAGGCGTTGTTGACGGATGATGCCAGTGGCGAGGTGGTGGAAATCACCGGCGGCGACCTGGTGGTTTTGCCGCCAGGCTGGAGCGGGCGCTGGGATGTGCTCAAGACGGTCAGGAAGGTTTACGCGATCTATTGACCCTGCAACACCAGCCCCGCTTGCGGGTAATGCCTGTCAGTTGAGAGTGGAAACCGCATCTGTGGCGAGGGAGCAAGCTCCCGCTGGGCCGCGAAGCGGCCCCAGTTCTTTGTTTTAAAAGACGGGGACTGCTGCGCAGTCCAGCGGGAGCAAGCTCCCTCGCCACAGGTTACTTTTTATCCTTCCGACCTCTTAACTGACTGGCATTAGAACAAGCCCGCTCACCACAGAGTTCGTGTTACCCCGCTTGCGGGGCCTTTTTGCATTCAGGGCGCGGTTTGAAGCAGGTCGGTATTTTTAGCCGCCTGAATCGCAATCCAGAAACGCGCGATACCCTGGGTCGTGGTGGGTTTGAGGCCGGTGAGCTGTTCCACCAGCTTGAGCCGATAGACCAGGGTTTGCCGGTGCACATTGAGGTCGAAGGCGGTGGCTTTCCAGTTGCCGTCGTTGTCCAGAAACGCGACCAGCGTGGCCAGCAGCGCGGCGTTCTGGGTGCGGTCGTGTTCGATCAGCGGGCCGAGGTAGCGCCCGACCAGCGCACGGGCTTCGGCCAGGGATTTGGGCGCCATGATCAACCCGGACTCGGCTTCGCCGTAGCGCAACAGTGCCGTGTCCAACTCCTGTGCCTGGGACAGCGCCAACCGTGCCTGCCGCACACTTTCACGAAAGCCCGTGGCCACCGCAATCGGGCCGCTGATACCGATCACGGTGCCCTCGCCGAGGTTGTGGCGCAGGGCTTCCAACACCTCGTTATCGTCAGGGCTGAGGGCCAGGAGCAGGCCTTGTTCGCTGAGTAACAGCGGGGTTATCCGATGCAGGGCCGGGGCGTGGTGAACTTCATCCATGCTCCACGGGCCTTCATGCGCAGGCTGGATCGCCAGGCTCACCAGCGTGCCGTTCAAGCCTCGGCGCTCCAGCAGCGGGCGGGCGAGGGGCAGTTGGGTTTCGCTGTCCAACAGGTTGCGCAACAGCGCCGTGCCCTCATCGCGTTGCAGGTCGCGGTGGATCATCAGGCGCTCAAGCTCCACGCCGAGCAGGCCTACCAGCGAGCGCACCAGCGTGGCGTCATTGCCTTTGCGGCCCATGACCAGGTTGGTGCGGCTGCGACCTGCAATGGGGATGCGCTCAACCTGTTCCGCCGGGTGCCCGGCGTTCGCGTGGGCCTCGACGATATTCGTCCCGCTGACCTGATCTTCAATCGCCAGATCCAGCGCCAGTGTCCCCGCCAGTATCGCCAACCGCCCCGCCATATCAGGCGCTTTGCGCAGCGCTTCGGCGTAGGTCTGGAACAGCCGCTCACTGGCATTGAAGCGCTCGCGCTGGGCTTGCAGCACGCTTTCGATCACATAGTGGGAGAGCTTGACGAACGCCAACTCGAAGCTGGCCTGCAAGATCGGAAACAACAGGCGATCCGCCGCCTTGAGCATCTGCCGCGACAGCTTCGGCGCATCCTGCCTGGGCGCGACCACCAGCGCACAGGCATTGCCTTGCACCAGTTGCTCCAGCCAGGTTACTTGCTCCTGCGGCGCATGGGGCATGCCGACACCGGTGGTCATCACCAGGTCGCCGGGTGAGATCCAGCGCCACGGGTCGGGCAAGTCCACCGCATGGGCCCAGGTGATCGGCCGGCTGGTGGCTGCAAGGCCGGCGACGGCGGTGAGTTTCAGCAGGTCGATGTTGAGGAGGTCTTGGACCGTCAGCATGGAATACCGTGGGCTCTTTATTCTGGTGTTGAGCATGATCACACTAAAGCGCAGGCATCTCTAGTGCGACACCGCAGGTGCAGCGGGCAGCTTTTTTATCTGTTGGCTGTTGAATCAAAAAAGCTGAGGGTGAACAAGGTAGCCGAAGCTGCGGGGGTTAATCGCGAAAGCCTGTAAAAAACCCTGAAAGGCAGCTCGAAAACCCGTTATGAAACGGTTCAGAAGCTGATGTTGGCGCTGGGTGTGGAGCTGACGGTGCAGCCGATTGCGGCGCGCAAGACACTGACTTAAACATGACAACCGTATCCTTGTAGTGAGCGGGCTTGCCCCGCGCTGGGTGGCGAAGCCGCCCCAAATCCATGTGCCTCGGTCTAACTGAACCACCGAGTTGTCTGGGTTTAGGGCGGCTTCGCCACCCAGCGCGGGGCAAGCCCGCTCACTACAGAGGCAATCCTGGGGATGACAGCGCTTAGCTCACCGAACCAGGCACGGCTGCTTGTTGTTATAGCGCCACCCTGGAATCAAAAACTGCATCGCCACGCTGTCATCCCGCGCCCCGAGCCCCATGCCTTTGTACAGTTCATGGGCCTTGGCCACGGCATCCATGTCGATATCCACGCCCAGGCCCGGTTTGGCCGGCACCTTCACGTAACCCCCTTCGATCTTCAGCGGCTCTTTGGTCAGGCGCTGGCCGTCCTGCCAGATCCAGTGGGTGTCGATGGCGGTGATATCGCCCGGTGCGGCGGCGGCAACTTGGGTAAACATCGCCAGGGAAATGTCGAAATGGTTGTTGGAGTGCGAACCCCAGGTCAGCCCCCAGTCATTGCACATCTGCGCCACGCGCACCGAACCTTGCATCGTCCAGAAGTGCGGGTCGGCCAGCGGAATATCCACCGATTGCAGCTGGATCGCGTGGCCCATCTCGCGCCAGTCGGTGGCGATCATATTGGTGGCGGTTTTAAGCCCGGTGGCACGGCGGAATTCGGCCATGACTTCACGGCCCGAGTAGCCGTTTTCGGCGCCGCACGGGTCTTCGGCGTAGGCGAGGACGTTGTGTTGGTCACGGCAGAGTCGAATGGCTTCCTTGAGTGACCAGGCGCCGTTCGGGTCGAGGGTGATACGTGCATCGGGGAAGCGTTCGGCCAGGGCGGTCACCGCTTCGATTTCAGCATCGCCGCTCAACACGCCACCCTTGAGCTTGAAGTCATTGAAACCGTATTTGGCCTTGGCCGCTTCGGCCAGGCGCACCACCGCGTCGGGGGTCAGGGCCTTTTCATGGCGCAGGCGAAACCATTCATTATCAGCGTCGGCCTCGTTGCGATAGGCCAGGTCGGTCGCCGTGCGGTCGCCGACATAAAACAGGTAACCGAGCATCTTCACCGCGTCGCGTTGCTGGCCTTCGCCGAGCAAGGCGGCCACCGGCACTTCGAGGAACTGACCCAGCAAATCGAGCAAGGCGGCTTCCATGGCCGTGACGGCATGAATGGTGATACGCAGGTCAAACGTCTGCAGGCCACGACCGGCACTGTCCCTGGAGGCAAAGGTGGTGCGCATCTGATTGAGGATGCGCTGGTACTGGCCGATGGGTTGGCCGATCACCAGGCTGCGCGCATCTTCGAGGGTTTCGCGAATGCGTTCGCCGCCGGGTACTTCGCCCACGCCGGTGTTGCCGCTGCTGTCCTTGAGAATGACGATATTGCGCGTGAAATAAGGGCCGTGGGCGCCGCTCAAATTGAGCAACATGCTGTCGTGGCCGGCGACGGGGATGACCTGGAAGTGGGTAACGACGGGCGTATTCATGGCAGGTTCCTGAGCAGGTTCAAAGAGGTTTGCTGATGGCGGCGCCCGCAGGCACGGCGCTGGGTGACGTCAACACCGGGGCAGGGGACGTCTTGGCAAAAAACACCAGGATCGCAGCGAGCACCGAAGTACCGGCCAACCCGTAGAGACCGCCCTGGATCGAGCCGGTGGTCTGTTCCAGGAAGCCAAAGGTAGTCGGCGCGACGAAGCCGCCCAGGTTGCCGATGGAGTTGATCAACGCGATCACCGCCGCGGCGATGCGCACATCCAGATAGCCCTGGGGGATCGGCCAGAACAGCGACGACGCCGACTTGAAACCGATGGCCGCAAAGCAGATCGCCACAAAGGCAAAGATCGGCCCGCCCGTGGTGGACATGAACATGCCTGCGGCGGCAATCAACAGTGCCGCAGCCACCCACGCCTGCTGGAACTTGAACTTGCCCGACAGCGCGGCGAAGGCGTACATGGCGATGATCGAGATCAGCCACGGGATCGAGTTAAAAAAACCGACCTGCACATCGCTCAAGTCGCCCATCTTCTTGATGATGCTCGGCAGCCAGAACGTGGCGGCGTAGATCGTCAGTTGGATGCAGAAATACAGGGCGCAGAACAGCAGGATCTGGCGGTCCTTGAGCAACCTGCCGATGGTGGGTTTCACCGTGGTCAACGCCTCACGCTGGCGCTGTTCCTCGTCGATGGCGCCCACCAGGGCATCTTGTTCTTCGCGGGTCATCCACTTGGCGTCGTGGGGCTTGGAGTCCAGCCAGAACCACACAAAGAAACCGATCACCACCGAGGCCAGGCCTTCGATGGCGAACATCCATTGCCAGCCATGGAAACCAAAGCCCTCTATCTGCAACAGCGCCCCCGACAGCGGGCCGGAAATCAGCGAGGCAACCGCCGAACCACTGAGGAAAATCGCGATGGCTTTACCGCGCTCCACCCCCGGCAACCAGCGGGTGAAGTAGTAGATCACCCCAGGGAAGAAGCCCGCTTCGGCCACACCCAGCAAAAACCGCAGGATGTAGAAGTGGGTTTCGTTCTGGATGAACGCCATCAGCGTGGCGACGATGCCCCAGGTGAACATGATGCGGGTCAGCCAGATTCGCGCACCGACCTTTTGCAGCAGCATGTTCGACGGCACTTCGAAGAGCGCATAGCCGATAAAGAACAGCCCGGCGCCAAACCCGTAGGCGGCCGCGCCGATGCCCAGGTCATGCTCCATGTGCGTGCGCACAAAGCCGATATTGACCCGGTCGATGTAGTTGAGGATGAACATGATCACGAACAGTGGGAGCACATGGCTCTTCACTTTGCGCACGGCGCGGGCGAGAACGGGATCACTTTCTGAAGCGGCAGATGCATGGCTTGAATTAGTCACAATTCAAAACTCCCCCTGATTTGTTTTTATGCGGGTTTGCGTGTCTTGTTGATAGACATCATACAAGTAGGTTTTGGTGGATCGCAATCCGGGGGGGGTGATTTTGTTCTTATAAGGCCATGAATCGACCCGTTGATTTGGTTATTTGTCAGTGTTTATTGGGTTTTTTACTGCTTGAATGGCTAGGATTTACGGTCGGAAAGCAGGCGGTAAAGCGTTGTGGTGTTGGGGTTTATATATTGGTTGTCATACAAGTGGTGCGTTTTTTCAATCCGCCTCCTCTCACGTCCGGACGGGATGTTAAGCTCCCACCCAGCCCAACCCCGTGGACCTGTCGCAATGCCCAACCCAAGCGGAACTCCCCCGCGTAAACGCTCCACCAACCTGGCCCAAGGCGTGGTCGAAGCGCTGACCCAGCGCATCCTGCTGGGGCAGTTGAAGCCTGGTGAAAAACTGCCGTCCGAATCCACCATCGTGGCCGAGCATGGCGTCAGCCGTACGGTGGTGCGTGAGGCGTTGTCCAAGTTGCAGGCCTCAGGGCTGGTGGAAACCCGCCACGGCATCGGCACCTTTGTATTGGCGCCACAGGCGCAATCCGGTTTGCGCCTTAATGTCGACACGGTGGCCAGCGTGCGCAGCATGCTTGAGCTGCGCCTGGGCCTGGAGGTGCAGGCCGTGGCACTGGCGGCGCTGCGCAGGAGTGACGAACAACTCGCCCGCATGCGCGCGGCGCTCACCGACTACCAAGCCTCCCTGGCCAACAACGACAGCTGTGTGGAAGAAGACAAGCGCTTCCACCAGCTGATCGCCGAAGCCACCGGCAACACCTTCTTCACCGAAATCATGCTGCACCTGGGCAATGCGATGATTCCGCGCACCCAGGTCAAAGGCGCCGAGCGGGGTGGTGCGGACTTCGCCCAACTGGGCCAGTTGGCGAACCTGGAGCATGAAGCGATCTTCAACGCGATCAAGCGCCAGGACCCCGACGCCGCCCGCGCCGCGATGGTGCTGCACCTGACCAACAGTCGCGACCGTTTTTCCGGAGAGTAAGCGCGTTGAACGAACACACTTTATCCAGGCGCCTGGAGCGCGTGGCAGCGAACGTGCCGGCGGGTGCGCACCTGGCTGATATCGGCTCCGACCACGGCTACCTGCCCGTGGCCTTGCTGCGGCGCGGCGCGATAACGGCGGCGGTGGCGGGGGAGGTGGCGACCACCCCGTTCCACGCAGCGCAACGCACCGTGCGGGACAACGGCTTGGAGCAACACATCACCGTGCGCCTGGCCAATGGCTTGGCGGCGATACAGCCCGACGACGGCATCACCGCGATCAGCCTGTGCGGCATGGGCGGCGAGACCATCCGCGATATCCTCGACAGCGGCAAGGCGCACTTGAGCGGCCGGGAACGCTTGATCCTGCAACCCAACGGCGGCGAGCAACCGCTGCGTCTGTGGTTGATGGACAACGGCTACGCCATCCTCAGCGAAGAGTTGCTGCACGAAAACCGCTTCTATTACGAAATCATCGTCGCCGAGCGCACCGATCCGGTGCAGTACAGCGCCGAAGAGTTGTACTTCGGCCCCCTGCACCTGCAGGCGCGCAGCCCGGTGTTCCTGGCCAAATGGCAACGCCTGTTGCGCCAGAAACAGAAAACCCTGGCCAGCCTCGAACAGGCCCGACAGACATTGCCGTCCGCAAAACGGCACGAACTTGCCCAGCAGATTCAGTGGATTACCGCGCTGCTCGCGTCACC
>NZ_QUZT01000078.1 GCF_004682045.1 Pseudomonas nabeulensis | reverse complement strand
GAAAGCCGCTCATCTGCTGTTTCCTTAGGTTTTGCGGAGCCTGATATTTTTTTGAAGGGCGTGTAACGAATCCCAACCAACTTCCTCTAGTGGTACAAGCCGGCACTCAAGCCCGCTGACTCAACCACTGCAGGAGATACACCATGACCACTAAACTGTCCGCCGCCTCCCTCATCCTGGCCCTGGGTTCCGCCCTGAGCCTGTCCACCCTGACCACCACCGCCCACGCTGCCGACGACATGCAAAAGTGTTTCGGCGTCGCTGAAGCCGGCAAGAACGATTGCGCCGCCGGCGCTGGCACTTCCTGCGCCGGCACCTCGAAAACCAAAGACCAGGCCAACGCCTGGAAACTGGTCCCGGCCGGCACCTGCACCCAAACCCCAAGCTCCACCTCGCCGACCGGTTTCGGCCAGGAAGCGGCCTTCACCGCCAAGTCCTGAATCCGCCCAGAGCCTGAGTATTGATGATGACGCATTCATCCCTCCCCTGCCGGGCCGGGCTTGGGCTCAAGCACGAGCACTTCGTCGAAGTGCTCGATACTTTGCCCGATATCGGTTTTTTTGAGGTGCACGCCGAAAACTACATGGTGGCCGGCGGCCCGTTTCATCATTACCTGGGGTTGATCCGCGAGCGCTACCCACTGTCGGTGCACGGCGTGGGCCTGTCCATCGGCGGCGAAGGCCCGCTGGACCGCGAGCATCTGGCGCGCTTGGCCACGCTGATCGAACGCTATCAACCCCACTCGTTTTCCGAACACCTGGCCTGGTCCAGCCACGGCCCCGTGTTCCTGAATGACCTGCTGCCCCTGGCCTACGACAGCGCCACCCTGCAACGGGTGTGCGAACACGTCGACCAGGTGCAAAGCACCCTCAAGCGGACAATGCTGCTGGAGAACCCATCGACCTACCTGCAATTTCAGCGCTCCACACTCGACGAGGCCGACTTCATCAGCGACATCATCCGCCGTACCGGCTGTGGCCTGTTGTTGGATGTGAACAACGTCTACGTGTCGTGCATCAACCACCAGCGTGATCCGCGCTCCTACCTCGACGCCCTGCCGCTGCAAGCCGTTGGTGAGATTCATCTGGCCGGGTTTGCCGAAGACACCGACAGCCTCGGTGACCGCCTGCTGATCGATGACCACGGCGCGCCCATCGATAACGCCGTATGGCAACTGTATGAACAGGTACTGTCGCGTATCGGGCCAGTGGCGACGCTGATCGAACGGGATAACCGGCTGCCCGCGTTCCCTGTGCTGCAAGCAGAAGCTGAACGCGCCGACTGGCACTTGAGGCAGGTGCGCCCATGAGCGTTCATGACGCGTTTTCCCGCGCGCTACTGGCGCCTGAACTGTCTTGCCCAGAAGGCTTGTTCAGCCGCAACGGTGCCGATCCGGCCAGCCGTTTTGCGGTGTACCGCAATAACGTGCACAGCTCATTGATCAATGCGTTGTCCACGGCTTATCCCGTGACCCTGCAACTGGTGGGCGATGCATTTTTCAGCGCCATGGCCGGCCTCTACGTGCAGGCACATCCGCCGATCAGCCCGTTGATGAATGAGTACGGCAGCACGCTTGCCGAGTTTATCCAAGGTTTTGAACCCGCCGCCAGCGTGCCTTACCTCGCGGATATCGCGCGCTTGGAGCGCTTGCGGGTCCAGGCGTATCACGCCGCCGACTGCCAACCGCTGGACGCCCCCGCGGTAATCCAGGCACTGCAAGGGCAAGCGGACCTGGGTGGGTTGCGCCTGCAACTGGACCCGTCCTTGGGCACGCTGGACTCTGCATACGCTGTGGTCGCGGTGTGGGCGGCGCATCAAACCGAGGGCGGCGTAGCCACCTTGAATCCCTGGCATGCCCAAAGTGCGCTGGTTTTACGCCAGGGCCTGCAGGTCAAGGTGTTCGCCATCGACCCTGGCTCAGTCGCGTTTATCGAGAGCCTGGCCCACGGCACGCCCCTGGAAAACGCAGTGGAGCATGCCCTGGCCGCTTCAACCGAATTCGACCTGCACCAATGCCTCACGCTGCTGATCAACCACAACGCCATCACTCACGTGCATATCAAACAAAAGGTGTCGTCATGAACACGTCCTCACCCTGCCTGATCAAACGGGCCATTCAGCTTTTCGAACACATTCCCTACAGCCTGATCGCCTTTGTCGCTCGGTTTTCCATTGCTGCCGTGTTCTGGAAATCCGGGCAAACCAAAGTCCAGGGCTTTGCCGTGGATCTGGTCAACGGCACCTTCGAGCTGGGTGAGCCGCGCCTCGCCGCCTCGACCCTGCCGCTGTTTCGTAGCGAATACCACGTGCCGTTGTTATCGCCGGAGGTGGCGGCGCATCTGGCTGCGTTCGCCGAGCATCTTTTCCCGGTGCTGATCCTGGTGGGGTTCGCCACGCGCTTCTCGGCCCTGGCGCTGATCGGCATGACCCTGGTGATTCAACTGTTCGTCTACCCGGACGCCTACCCCACCCATGGCACCTGGCTTGCGGTGTTGCTGTTGCTGGTGGCCAAGGGGCCTGGACGGCTGTCCATCGACCACTTGATCGCCCGGCGCTACCGTTAAAGCCGGTCGAGGGCCTCGCCGCTGCGCTTGAACCAGTCCACCAGGTAATCGGCCAAGACCTGGGTACGACGTGGCAACCCCCCTTGGTAGGGATGAACCAGATACATGGGCTGGCTCCGCGTCTGATAATCGCGCAGGAGCCAGCGCAATCGGCCGTCAGCCAATTCCGCCGGCAGCACGTAGGACGGCAAACGGGCGATACCGGCGCCGACCAGCGCGGCCTTTTTCAACAGGTTGTAGTGGTTGGAGGCGAAGGTGCCGCTGACCCGCACCCGCAGCAACTCATGTTGCTGGTGGTACAACCATTCTTCACGGCCGCTGTAGTGGCTGTTGAGCAGGCAAACATGGGTGGCCAGTTCGGCAGGGGTCTGGGGCTCGCCGTGTTGCTCAAGGTAAGCCGGGCTGGCGCAGGTCATTTCGTGCCAGGCCAGCAACGGTTTGGCCACCAGACGCTCATTTTCGATTGCACCGGAGCGCACCCCAAGATCAAAACCATCCCGCGCCAGGTCGCGGTAGCTGTTGTTGAGCTCCAATTCGATCTGCACCTGCGGGTACTGCTGGGAAAACTCCAGCAGCAAGCCATCAAAGAACGTTTCGCCCAGCGATACCGGAACCGTCATACGCACCGGTCCGGCCAGATCGTCCTTGAGCCGGGCCAATGCCTGACGGGCGCGCTCCACCTGCATCACCAACGCCTGAGCCTGGGGCAACAACGCCGCGCCAGCCGCCGTGAGGCTGAGCTTGCGGGTGGTACGGTGCAGCAACACCACGGAAAACTGTGCCTCCAACTGGCTGATGCGTTTGGACAACTGGCCCTTGCTACAGCCCAGTTGTTCCGCCGCCACGGTAAAACTACCGGCCTCGATCAGCACCGCAAACGCCGCCAGGTCATCCATCTCGCTCATGGATTGTTTCCATTTGAAAACCAAAGGTTGCCTATTAGCGCGTTTATCCGCTTAAAAAGCCACTCTAGACTTAACTCTCACTTACCCCCTGGAGGAACAGCCTCATGAAAATCCTATTGATTGGCGCCAGCGGCACCGTCGGTTCAGCGGTCAAGGCAGAGTTGGCGCAGCGTCATGACGTGATCAGCATCGGTCGCAACAGCGGTGACTTCCAAGTGGATATCAGCGATAGCGCCTCGATTCGCAAACTGTTCGAACAAACGGGTAAATTCGATGCCCTGATCTGCGCGGCCGGCAGTGTGAAGTTCGCGGCACTCGGTGAGATGAGCGAAGCCGATTTCGACCTGGGCCTGCGTGACAAACTGATGGGCCAGGTCAACCTGCTGTTGATCGGTCGTGAGTACGCCAACGACGGTGCCTCATTCACTTTCACCAGCGGCATTCTTAATCGCGACCCAATCCGCACCGGCGCGTCGGCCGCACTGGTCAATGGTGCGTTGGATGCATTCGTCAAAGCCGCAGCCATCGAGTTACCACGGGGCCTACGCGTTAACTCCGTAAGTCCTACGGTTTTGTTAGAGGCGATGGACAGCTACGCGCCGTACTTCCGCGGCTACAAACCGGCACCGGGCGCCGATGTAGCGTTGGCCTACGCCAAAAGCGTCGAGGGCTTACAGACCGGTCAGACCTTTATCGTCGGCTAAATCAGGATTCCGTAAGAAATACCTGAAGCTGATCGGCGGGGTTGTGATGCATCGCCAGCCTGCGTAACGTGGCGGCACTTGTCTGGAGACCCTCTATGCGTGCCGCCCGTACCGTCGCCCTGTTTGCCTTGCTCCCATTGTTCGCCGCTTGCCAGATGTTCGAAAGCGAGCCGGCCAAACCCTCCCTCGCCGGGCTGACCCGGATGCAAGGCGAACTCACGGCAGTCGGTGACAAGCTGTTGTTCAAGCCCTGCAATGACCAACGCAACTACGTAGTCAACGACACCGGTGGGACCAATATCCTTCAGGAAGCTGCCTCCCTGGCCGGTCAGCAAGGGGCGCTGTTTGCGGACCTGCGCGGCAAGTTCTCCGGCGTCGCCACCGGCACCCAGGGCAGCGTAGAGCTGCAACAACTCTATCGCGTAGAACGCTCGACCGCGGCCTGCGACGATCCGGACTTCAAGCGCATGATCCTGCGGGCCAACGGCCACAAGCCGGCCTGGGCGATGAACGTCACTGCCAAGGGCATGGTGCTGGAACGTGAAGGCCAGCCGCCATTGGCCGTGCCGTACGTAGAGGAGCAAATCGGTGACGGTCGCTTCAACCTGATGACCGAAGCCAACAACCAGCACGTCGAGTTGTGGGTGGCCCCGCAACGCTGTGTGGACAGCGCCAGCGGCAGCCTGCAACACATGACCGCCGAACTGCGCGTCAATGGTCAGGTGCAGCGCGGTTGTGCATCGTTCGGCGGCTCGCGCGACGACTGACTGCGCCCGGCGCTGTTTTAACCTGACGTTAAACCGCCATTGGGGCTTATAATCGCCGGTTTGCAAAACAGCCGGCCTTTTTGCCCGCCGCCTACCGGATCCTGTCATGTTACGAATCACCGAACTCAAGCTGCCCATCGACCATCCCGAAGAAGACCTGCGGCCTGCCATCGTGCAGCGCCTGGGCATCGCCAGCGATGACTTGCTCGATTTCACCCTGTTCAAACGCAGCTATGACGCACGCAAGAAATCGTCGGAGCTGTGCTTCATCTACACCATCGACTTGAACGTGAAGGGCGAAACCGCCCTGCTGCTCAAGTTCGCCGATGACCGCAACGTCAACCCGGCGCCGGACGTCAGCTACCACGTAGTGGGCCAGGCGCCGGAGGGGTTGGCCGAACGCCCTGTCGTGGTCGGTTTTGGCCCCTGCGGCATTTTTGCCGGCCTGCTGCTGGCACAGATGGGCTTCAAGCCGATCATCCTCGAGCGCGGCAAGGAAGTGCGCCAGCGCACCAAGGACACCTGGGGCCTGTGGCGCAAAAGCGTGCTCAACCCCGAGTCCAACGTGCAGTTCGGTGAAGGCGGCGCCGGTACTTTTTCCGACGGCAAGCTGTACAGCCAGATCAAGGACCCGAAATTCCACGGCCGCAAGGTGCTGCACGAGTTCGTCAAGGCTGGCGCGCCGGAAGAAATCCTCTACGTCAGCAAACCGCACATTGGCACCTTCCGCCTGACCGGCGTGGTGGAAAACATGCGCGAGCAGATCATCGCCCTGGGCGGTGAAGTGCGCTTCGAACAGCGCGTCACGGATGTGCTGATCGAAGATGGCCAACTTAACGGTGTGGTGGTGGATGGCGGCGAGCAGATCCTGTCCAGGCACGTGATCCTGGCCCTGGGCCACAGCGCCCGTGACACGTTCCGCATGCTCCACGGCCGTGGCGTGTACATGGAAGCCAAGCCGTTTTCGGTGGGTTTCCGTATCGAACACCCGCAATCGCTGATCGACGCGGCGCGCCTGGGCAAGTACGCCGGGCACCCGAAACTCGGTGCGGCCGACTACAAACTGGTGCACCACGCCAAGAACGGTCGCTCGGTCTACAGCTTCTGCATGTGCCCGGGCGGTACGGTGGTGGCGGCTACTTCAGAGCCAAATCGGGTCGTGACCAACGGCATGAGCCAATACTCGCGTAACGAGCGCAATGCCAACTCCGGCATCGTGGTCGGTATCACCCCTGAAGTGGATTACCCAGGTGGCCCACTGGCGGGTATCGAATTGCAGGAGCGCCTGGAGTCCCACGCCTATGTCCTCGGCGGCAGCAACTACGAGGCCCCGGCGCAACTGGTGGGCGATTTCATCGCGGGCAAGCCATCCACCGCCATCGGCACTGTGGAGCCGTCCTACAAACCCGGCGTGTCCCTGGGTGACCTGGCCCTCGCGTTACCGGATTTCGCCATCGAGGCGATCCGTGAAGCGCTGCCGGCCTTCGAGAAGCAGATCAAGGGCTATTCGTTGCACGACGCAGTGTTGACCGGGATCGAGACACGCACCTCGTCGCCGCTGCGGATTACCCGTAACGAATCGATGCAGAGTTTGAACGTGAAAGGCCTGTTCCCCGCCGGTGAAGGCGCGGGGTATGCCGGTGGGATCCTGTCGGCGGGTGTGGACGGGATTCGGATTGCCGAGGCTGTGGTGCGGGATATGCTCGGCCTCAACGCCTAAACACACCTCGATCCAAATGTGGGAGGGGCGGTGCGACGATTCGACTTGCCCCCTCCCACATTTTGTTTTATGTCGAGTCAGATATTGGCGCGCAAGATGCTATCCGGCAGCGGCTCGCCGCGCTCTACACTCGCAGCAACCACAGCGATCAAACCGTCCAGTTCGTACCCCTGCGCGCTAAGCCAAGCCTGATCGTAATAGGTTGTCGCATACCGCTCTCCCCCATCACACAAGATCGCCACGATCGACCCTGACTCCCCTGCTGCTTTCATCTGCTGTGCCGCCACCAGCGCGCCCACCAGGTTAGTCCCGCTGGAACCACCTACCCGACGCCCCAAGCGCTCAGCCAAATAATGCATGGCCGCCAGCGACAGCGCGTCCGGCACCTTGACCATCGCATCAATCACCTTGGGTAAAAATGACGCCTCCACCCGTGGCCGGCCAATGCCTTCGATGCGCGAGCCGCAGTCCAACCGCAAGTTGGCATCGCCACTCTGGTAAAAATCGAAAAACACTGAGCGTTCGGCATCAGCGCACAGCACACGGGTGCAATGCTGGCGATAGCGCACATAACGGCCCAGGGTCGCCGTGGTGCCACCCGTGCCAGGGCTGGAGATCAGCCAACTGGGCTCGGGATGCTGTTCAAAACGCATCTGCTGGAAGATCGACTCGGCAATATTGTTGTTCGCCCGCCAGTCGGTAGCCCGTTCGGCGTAGGTGAACTGGTCCATGAAGTGACCGCTGCTTTCCTGGGCCAGGCGTTCGGATTCGGCGTAGATCTGCGTCGGATCCTGTACCAAGTGGCTCTTGCCGCCGTAGAAGGCAATCTGCGCGATTTTCTCTTGGGAAGTAGTGGCTGGCATCACCGCGATAAAAGGCACCCCGAGCAGGCGCGCAAAGTAGGCCTCGGAAATAGCCGTGGAACCGCTGGAGGCTTCAATGACCGGCGCACCCGGTTTAAGCCAGCCATTGCACAAGGCATACAGGAACAATGACCGGGCAAGTCGGTGTTTGAGGCTGCCGGTGGGATGACTTGATTCATCCTTGAAGTACAACTCGATTCCCGGAAACCCCGGCAGCGGCAAGGGGATCAGGTGCGTATCGGCACTGCGCTGAAAGTCCGCCTCAATGATGCGAACGGCTTCGCGGGCCCAGGGACGATGGTCGCTCATATGGGGAGTCTCTAAGAGTTTTCACCCACAATCTTAGGACCTTTCCTACACTCCACACAGATACAGTAACGACTCAATTGGACACACAATTACCTGCCGTAAAGGCGACGTCGGCGGGACCCTCCGCTTATAACAAATAAGAATATAACTTTTGTTTTAACAACTAACGGTACGGGTTAGGGTACCCACCTATTGACCCTTGATTGGAGAGCATCCCTTGCCTCTGCGTAGCACGTTCACCCGTTTTTTCCAGCTGGAAGCCGCCAGTGGTCTGTTGTTGATCGCGGCTGCCGCCCTGGCGCTGATCATCAACAACTCACCGTTGTCGCACCTGTACAACGCCTTCCTCGACGTGCCGGTGGTGGCACAGGTGGGCGCGCTTAAAATCGCCAAGCCGGCCCTGCTGTGGATCAACGATGGCCTGATGGCCTTGTTCTTCCTGCTGATCGGCCTGGAGGTCAAGCGCGAACTGCTCGACGGCCACCTGTCCAAGCCTTCGCAAGTGGTGCTGCCGGGGGCTGCGGCCATCGGCGGCATGGTGGTGCCGGCGCTGATCTACTGGGCGATCAACAAGGACTACCCGGCGGCGCTTTCCGGCTGGGCAATCCCGATGGCCACCGACATTGCCTTCGCCCTCGGCGTGCTGGCACTGCTCGGTAAGCGTGTACCGGTGTCGTTGAAGCTGTTCCTGATGACCCTGGCGATCATTGACGACCTGGGTGCGATCATCGTGATTGCGCTGTTTTACTCCGCCGACCTGTCGGGCGCTTCCCTGGCTGGCGCAGGCCTTTGCCTGCTCGCACTCACCGCGATGAATCGCATGGGGGTAATCAAGCTAGGGCCGTACTTGATTGTGGGCCTGATCCTGTGGGTCTGCGTACTCAAAAGCGGTGTGCACGCCACCATGGCCGGTGTGACCCTGGCGTTCTGCATCCCGCTGCGCACCAAGAATGCCGAACCCTCGCCGCTGATGACCCTGGAACACGCGCTGCATCCGTGGGTGGCCTACGGCATCCTGCCATTGTTCGCCTTCGCCAATGCGGGCGTCTCCCTGGCCGGTGTGAGCCTGGAAAGCTTTACCCACCATGTGCCGATGGGCATTGCTGCCGGCCTGTTGATCGGCAAGACCGTCGGCGTGTTCGGCCTCACCTGGCTGGCCATCAAGACCGGCCTCGCGGCACTGCCCACGGGCGCCAACTGGGGCCAGGTATTTGGCGTGGCGATCCTGTGCGGGATCGGTTTCACCATGAGCCTGTTTGTCGGCTCCCTGGCCTTTGTGCCGGGCGCCAGCGAGTTTGCAGGTGAAGACCGCATGGGGATTTTGACGGGGTCGATAGTGGCGGCGTGTGTGGGGTATGCGGTGACGGCGATGGCGAGTCGGAAGAAAGCCTGAAGATGTCCGACTGAGCACAATCACTCTGGCTTCATGTCCCCAGCGACAGTAGTATCGCGCTCAGGTCATTGTTTCCTGTGAACATGCACCCCTAGCCGCAAACTAGAGTTGCAACAAAAAACCCCAACCGGTCACCCGGCTGGGGTTTTGTATTTCTACAACCCGCGCTTAGCGCGTAACGCGGCTGGTACCATCAACGGTCATGATGCGCACGCGGTCACCAATGCGGAAGATTTCATTTTCCTGCACGGCTTGTACGTAGGCGCGCATGCTGCCGTCGTCTTCGCGAACGGTGATTTCCACGCCTTGGGTACGGGTCAGGCCTTCTTCGGTGGCCGAACCCAGCAGGCCGCCAGCGACGGCGCCGATCACAGCAGTGACGATACTGCCACGGCCGCCGCCAATGGCGCTGCCGCCAACGCCACCGATGACTGCGCCAGCAGCGCCGCCGATTGGGGTCTTGGTCCCTTCGATTTTCACCGGACGCAGGGATTCAATGGTCCCCATGCGTACGGTCTGAACACGCCGCGCTTCATCACGGGAATACGAGTCGCCGGTCAGACTCGAGGCGCAGCCACCCAACAGCAACGACAGGGTGGTAAAGCAGGCAACCAGTAAAACGGACTTACGCATAGCATCAACTCCAAAGGACAGGGGTTCATTAAACGCTGCAGCTTGGCGCCTGTCACGGCAAGCACGGCAGAAAACTGCTTTCATTCAGCCTTAGTACAGACTGCCAGTACCAGAAAAGTCGACCAACGGTATCTCGACCTTTGTGCCAAGAGATGTCGCGACTGTTTCCTCATTGTAGCCGCGCAGCCGTCCGCAACCGAGACCTCTTGAGTAGAGACGTCGGCGCAGTCGGCAACATTCAGGTTAAACGACGAAAGGTGCAGCTCAGGGTGCCAAGCGCTCACGGGTCCATTCGGTCCCTTGCAGGCGGTAGTTCAGGCGGTCATGCAGGCGGCTGGCGCGGCCTTGCCAGAACTCGATGCGTTCAGGCAGCAAACGATAGCCCCCCCAGTGCTCGGGGCAATCAGGCTGGGTATCGCTGAAGCGTTGCTCGGTGGCCTTGAGCAAGTCCTGCAGTTCTTCACGGTCACGAATGACCTTGCTCTGCGGAGACGCCCACGCGCCAAGGCGGCTGCCCAACGGGCGGACCTGATAGTAAGCGTCCGACTCCTCCGGCGTGACCTTGACCACCCGACCTTCGATGCGCACCTGGCGCTCCAGGGTCGGCCAGAAAAAAGTCATCGCCGCAAAGGGCCGCGCCGCGAGTTGTTCACCCTTGGCGCTCTGATAGTTGGTGAAGAAGGTAAAACCCTGCGCATCCAAGCCCTTGAGCAACAGGATGCGACAGTGTGGCCGACCGTCCTGGTCGACCGTCGCCAGCGTCATTGCATTGGCCTCCACCGGAGGCTGCTCGGTTTTCACCGCATCGCCAAACCACTGATGGAACAAGGCAAACGGTTCGCTCGGGGCCTGGGCCTCGCTTAAACCATCCCGTGTGTAGTCACGGCGCATATCGGCCAGTGCCTGGGTCATGCAGGGTTTTCCTTCTGGTTCAACGGATCAGTTTTTCGCCTGTTCGTTCGAAGCCGGTGCAGCCGCCTTGGCCTTGGCCGGAGCGGGTTTCTTCGCTGCTGGCTTGGCCGCAGCTTTCTTGGCAACGGGCTTGGCAGCGGCTTTCTTCGCAGGCGCCTTTTTCGCCGGGGCTTTGGCAGCCGGGGCAGCAGCCGGCGCTGGAGCAGTCTGGACCGCTAGCATCTCCGCCTTAGGTGGGTTGGGCGAGTTGTACTTGCTCAGCAGCGCCAACATAGTTGTACGCTGAGTGAACATAATTTCCATGCGACGGTTCAGCGCACGCCCCTGGTTGCTGTCGTTGGCGGCACGTGGCATCAGGTCGCCCATGCCACGCAGCATCAGGCGATCCTGCTTCAAGCCGCTGAGGCTGAAGATCGACGCAATGGACTGTGCACGCTCTTTACTCAGCGCCTGACTCGCCGGAGCGGTGCCGGTGGCATCCACGTGCCCCAGTACCAATACGGCGGTCTTTGGATCGGCTTCAACGGCCTTGGCAACCCGAGTGAACGGCCCTAAGGTGACCGGCAGCAACATCGCCGGGCGTTTCGGGTTGTAGGAACCGTCGACCGGTGCGATCACGACCAGTACGTTGTCACGGCGCTCCAGTTGCAGGTTGCTGTCCTTGATCGCGGTACGCAGGCGCGGTTCGTAGTCATCCAGCCAGGCTTGGGTGATTTTCGGGTCAGGCATCGGCACGTTGGTCACGTCGACCTTGGCCAATGGCTTTGGCTTGCTTTCAAATGGCCACCACCAGTGAGTCTCGCTGTCGGTCTTGGCGACGGCTGGAGCAGCATCAGGCGCCGGGGTAGCGGCCTTGAGGTCAGCCTTCAAATCAGCCTTGGCCTCGGCGGCTTTGTCGTCTGCGCTCTTGGAAGAGAACGGCCACCAACTGGCGCCGGTGTCCGCCTTGGCAGCAGGAGCAGCTGCGGCGGCAACCGGTGCAGCCGGTTTGGCGCCCGCGGCTGGCTTGGCCTCGGTTTGGGTCACTGCGTCCTTGGTAGCGGCCTTGTCAGATCCAAATGACCACCAATGCCCACCTTCGGCATCATTTTGTGGAGTTTGTGCACAGCCAGTAATAGTGAGGCATAGCGCCAGCGCCAAGGACTTGTTCGATAACATGAGATATCCACAAAATGAGAAAAGATACGGGGGTCTGGATGACCCGTTAAACAGACGCTTGCAGAAGATTAAAGTTACATAATTTCCTACAGCGCCTTCTTATAGTTGCCTTTGTAACAAAAAAATGTGAAACGGCAAGGGGTTTACAGACAACCGGCTAATATTCCGACCAACTTCTGTGCTCGCGGGTCCATAAGTACATAAGGTCCCAATGTATTGGTCACGAAACCAAACGCTACATCATGTTCAGGGTCGGCAAACCCCACCGAACCGCCGGCACCTGGATGGCCAAATGCACGCGGACCCAAGCCGAATGTGGCATTGGGCAGTTGCGGTTGGTCCAACATGCAGCCTAGACCGAAGCGGGTCTGCGTCAATAATGTTTTATCCGGACCGATACTGTGTTCGCGGGTCAGTTGTTCAAGCATGTCGGCTTCGAGCAAACTTCCGTCCAACAAACCGCTATAAAACCCCGCCAGACTGCGCGCATTACCGTGACCATTTGCCGCCGGCTGCTGCATGCGCCGCCATTCCGGTTTATTAGTGCTGGTCAGAATAGACGGCGGGTTGGCAAATGCCCGCGTCGTCATTGCCGTCGGTTCACGCATCATTACTTGCAATAACCGTTGTGCGGCTTCATCGCCCATATTGCCTTTGCTGCGAGCGATATGTGCGACGCGATAAAACTCTTCATCCGCCAGGCCTACATGAAAGTCCAGGCCCAATGGCCGCGCCACTCGCGCCACGATGGACTCACCCGGACCACGCCCATCGGCGCGGCGCAGCAATTCACCGACCAGCCAGCCATACGTGATCGCCTCGTAGCCGTGGCCTTGACCTGGCGTCCACCACGGGGCTTCGGCGGCCAGGGTGTCGACCATCAACTGCCAGTCGTACAGGGCTTCGGTGGGCAGCATCTCACGGATCGCCGGCAACCCGGCCTGATGGCAGAGCAACTGGCGCAGGGTGATGGTTTCCTTCCCGGCGGCGGCAAATTCCGGCCAGTACTTGGCGACAGGGGCGTCCAATTGCAACTTGCCTTCGGCGACCAGTTGCAGCGCCGTCACAGCGGTAAAGGTCTTGGTACAGGAGAACAGGTTGACGATGGTGTCGCTGTGCCAGGCCTCGGCACCGTCCTTGTCGGCGGTACCGGCCCAAAGGTCGACCACGGTTTCGCCGCCGATCTGGATGCACAGCCCGGCACCACGCTCCTGTGGGTCATCGAACAACGCGGCAAAGCCTTCGCGTACCGCTTCGAACTGGAGTTCGTAATGACCCTGAATCTGCACCTGAACACCCTCGGAAAACACGCTAAAAAGTGGTCGACATTGTTCCAGTCCTTGTGGGATTTGTGAACCCGTCACTCCTCAATCAATGGCCATTGCCGCCGTGCCCGCCGGCATGTCCACCGCCCTGCCCTGCGCCTTTGCCCGCATGCCCACCGTTACCGCTTTCGCGCTCGTGAACAATGCTCGCGGCCTTGGCCTTTTCGGCTTCCTTGCCCAGTTGGTCGACGGCTGCGAGGTTGCTTTTGCGCACGCTGTCGACAAAGCCCTGGAACGGTACATCGGTGATGCCCACCAGGCCGAAGTGACCATTTTCGCCGTCCAGCAAGCGACCGGTTACCGGCTGGTCGAGGTACTGGAACCAATGCACCCCGACAATCGAGGGTTCGGCCATGGCTTGCTTGAGGAAGTTGCCATAAGCCACGCCGCGCTCTTCTTCCTTGGCCAACTGCGTCACGCCGCCCCAGAACGGGCCTCGATCGCTCGAACCAAAGTTGAACTCGGTGATCAGCACCGGCTTGTCCAGCGCACGCAGGGCAGCGAAGTCGTAACCGTCCTGAGGCTTGAGGGTGTACATGTTGAAGCTCAGCACATCGCAATACTGGGCGCAGGACGCCACGGCTTCCGGGGTGCTCACCGCATAACGCCCGCCCAGCAGCAGTTGGTTGGGGGCGTGCCATTTGAGCGAGTCGGAAATGGTCTTGAAGTAGGCGTCGGCGAAGGTCTTCTGGAAGTATTTGAAGTCGGCTTCGATTTCCGGGTGCTCGGCATTCGGCATCGGCGGTTCAAACCCCGGGTCTTCCATCAGTTCCCAGCCTGCCAGCTGGATGCCCCAGGCTTTCGACAGGCCCTCTTCGTTGCGGTATTTGTCGCGCAGTTGCTTGAGGAATGCGCGTTTGGCCGGCACGTCGGTGGTCATCCGCAACGTGCCGTAGGCCAAGGCGTAGCGCGATTTCGGATCATCACCCGGGCCGGCCCAGGCCAGTTCGTTATCGGCGAAGAAGCCGATCAACCAAGGGTCATCGCGATGGTCGCGGGCGGCAATCGCCACGGCGCGTTCGGTGGCCATGGCAAAGCGCGGGTCGAACGGGTCAGGCATGCCGCCCCACCAGTCGGTGCCGGTGCTGATGCTGGCGTAGTCACCGACAATCGACAGCGGCAAGGTGTAAGGCACACGATCGGCGGTGGCCAAGTCTTCGTCGCTCCAGTTGCCCACCGTATTGAAGCCCCAGGCTTGCAGGCGGTCGAGGGTGTGAGTCACCCAGCGTTTCTGGTCAAACCCCTCACCGCCATACGTGCGTTGCAGGTTGGCGGCGTAGAAGTCATACCACCGCCCGGCCCCAAAACCGCGACCTTCATCCGAACCGTTGCCGGTGCGGTTGTCGCCGCGACCGTAGTATTTGTCGAAAGACTCGCCCGGCTTGGGCAGCGCCGCAAACATCCATTCACGGCCGCCCACGTACGTTTGGCTGTTATCTGGAGCCACGGTGTTGACGCCCAGCGAGTAGAACGGATGGCCTTCCGGCGTCACCAAATACCAGCGGCCGTCGCGCTTCTCGGTGTGAAAAAAACCGGTGGTCTTGAACGCGGGGCCTTTGTTCCAGCCGCCGTATTGGTCCAGGGCGGACTTGTCCCGCGTGGCCAGCCAGCCCTGGAGCTGTTGCTGCTCCTTGGCGGCAGCGGCCTTGAGTTGTTCGTCGCTGGCGACTTTCTCCGGCCAGCGCGCACGCGTGGATTGGCCATAGGCATCCACCAGGTCGCTGTAGGCGGCCTTGAGTACCGGATCGCTGTCCTGCACGCCGAAGCGCTCCAGCAAGATGCTCTGGGCAGCGTTGGGCTTGATCATCGAAAGGGTCACAGAGACCACTTGGCTGCGGTCGATTTCACCCGCGCTGCTGCCCAACATGACGCGCTGACCGTCCACGGTGATCGGCATCGGCGGGCCCGCCTTCATGCCCTGGCTCAGCGGTGAATTGGCTTGCAGCGGAATCAACAACGTCTGGGCGGGACCGGCCGGCAGGTCGATGCGACTGAGCAACGTCTTGCCGTCAGCGCTCTGCACCTTGACGTAGAGGGTCAGCGCCCAGTCCATCGCGCTTTGGATACGCAGGCTCATGGCGCTGGATTGGGACCAGTCCCAGGTGCCGGTTTGCGGGCTGAGGACCAGGCTCGGCTCGGCGGCCGGGTTGAAGGTGATGCGCCGCAGCACTTCGCCCTCGGGGGTTTGTTCGGCGTTGTATTGCGGCAGGCTGGCGTCCTGGGTCGCCACCTTGACCACATCGGCAGGCCGGACGAAGTTGAACAATGTCTGTTGCCCCGCAGGCGCGGCCATCAAGGGCGCAGCGAACAACAGGGCAAAAAGAGCAGGCAGCGTGCGAATCATACGAACAAGGTTCTCCCAGACGGCCGGTGAATGGCCTGATGACATAAATCGATAGATAGACCACGAAGTGGGCGAATTCGCCCACAGTGGCTTAAGAAATTTCGCGCCGGAATGGCGGCAGAGCATTAAGGATAGCTTTGCCGTAGCGCTGGGTGACCAGACGGCGGTCGAGCAAGGTGATGGTGCCCCGGTCTTGCTCGGTGCGCAGCAAGCGACCGCAGGCCTGGACGAGCTTCAAGGACGCATCCGGCACCGAGATTTCCATGAACGGATTGCCGCCCCGCGCTTCGATCCATTCAGCCAGGGCCGCCTCGACCGGATCATCCGGCACCGAGAACGGGATCTTGGCGATCACCACGTGTTCGCAGTAGGCGCCGGGCAAGTCCACACCTTCGGCGAAACTCGCCAGGCCGAACAGCACGCTGGAATCACCGCCGTCGACGCGCGCCTTGTGCTTGTTGAGGGTTTCCTGCTTGGACAGGTTGCCCTGGATAAACACCTGCTTGCGCCAATCGCGATCAAGGCCGTCGAACACGTCCTGCATCTGTTTACGCGAGGAGAACAACACCAGGGTGCCTTTGGAACCCTCGACCAGGTCCGGCAGGTCGCGGATGATCGCCGCCGTGTGCGCCGCTGCATCACGAGGATCGGCCTTGAGATCCGGCACTCGCAGTACACCGGCGTCAGCATGATGGAATGGGCTTGGCACCACGGCGGTGACGGCTTTCTTCGGCAGCCCGGCGCGCATGCGGAAGCGGTCGAAGGTGCCCAGGGCCGTGAGCGTGGCCGAGGTCACCAGGCAGCCGTACGCGACGTTCCACAGGTTACGGCGCAGCATTTCGGCAGCAAGAATGGGGCTGGCGTTGACCTCGATATCGAACAGCGCACCGCTTTCGGCCAGGGTCAGCCAGCGGGCCATGGGCGGGTTGTCTTCCGGGTCTTCGACGGTGAAGGCGGTCCACAACTCCCAGTTGCCCTGGGCACGAGACAGCAGGCTACCGAACAGCGGATACCACTCTTCGGCCTGGTTGCTGGCAATACCGATGTTGACTTCGCCGTCCATGCCCTCTTTAAGCAAGTCGGTGAGGCGCGTGAACAGGTCGGTGAGGCGTGAAAAGCCCTTCTTCAACTCGATGCCCATTTCGCGCATATGCTCGGGAATCAAGCCGCCCACAAACCGGTGACGCGGCCGTTCGCGGCCTTCCACGTCTTCGCCGGGCTTGAAGTCGGCGACCTGCTCGCAGGCGCTGAACATGAACTGCTGCTGGGTCTTGATCTCCCGCGCCAGCTCCGGCACTTGTTCGATCAGCTTGCCCAGATCGCCCGGCAGCGGGTGCTGGGCCAGCAGTTTGGTGAGGTTCTTGGCGGTGGACTCCAGCCAATCAGCGGTGGAGCGCAACCGGGTGTAGTGGGCAAAATGGCCAATGGCCTTGTCCGGCAGGTGATGGCCTTCGTCGAACACATACAGGGTGTCGCGTGGGTCGGGCAGTACGGCGCCGCCGCCCAGGGCCAGGTCGGCCAGCACCATGTCGTGGTTGGTGACGATCACGTCGACCTTGCCCATGCCTTCGCGGGCCTTGTAGAAAGCGCACTGGCCGAAGTTGGGGCAATGGCGGTTGGTGCACTGGCTATGGTCGGTGGTCAGGCGCGCCCAGTCGGAGTCTTCCAGGGCGGTGGGCCAACTGTCGCGGTCGCCGTCCCATTTATTGCCGGCCAGTTTTTCGATCATGCTGGTGAACAGCTTCTGGCTGGCTTCATCGACTTCGATCCTGAAGCCTTCCTCTTCGAACAGTTGGGCCGTGGCCGTTTGCGCGTGGCCTTCCTGCAACAACACGTCGAGCTTGGACAGGCACATGTAGCGGCCACGGCCCTTGGCCAGGGCGAAGGAGAAGTTCAGGCCGCTGTTGCGCATCAGGTCGGGCAGGTCTTTGTAGACGATCTGCTCTTGCAGGGCGACAGTGGCGGTGGCGATCACCAGGCGCTTGCCGGCGGCCTTGGCCGTGGGGATCGCGGCCAGGCTGTAGGCCACGGTCTTGCCCGTACCGGTGCCGGCCTCGACGGCCACGACGGCGGGCTCACCTTCGCGGCGGCCTTCGTCATCGGTGTCGATATCCCCGAGGACCTTGGCCACTTCGGCGATCATCAGGCGTTGGCCGTAGCGCGGTTTCAAGCTCTTGGCTTCGAGAAAACGCGAATAGGCGCCCTGGATCGTGGTTTTGAGTTCAGTGCTGATCATGGATAGTCGGGCGCAAAAAACGCTGGATAAATTTTCAGTGGTTCGGATCGGCCGCTATCATACCCCGCTAATTAATCCCGCGCAGAACGGAGTACTTCAATGACCGTGTTTAGCCTCGCCTACACCCTGCATGTTTTGGCCGCCCTGATCTGGGTCGGCGGTATGTTTTTCGCCTGGATGATCCTGCGTCCCGCCGCCGGGGCGGCACTTGAGGGGCCTGCCCGGCTCAGGTTATGGGCGAATGTGTTTCAACGTTTTTTTGTGTGGGTGTGGGTCGCGGTGGCGATTTTGCCGATCAGCGGCATTGGCTTGTTGCAGCTGCGCTTCAACGGGTTTGAGACCGCGCCGCGTTATGTGCAGGTGATGATGGGGTTGTATCTGGTGATGACGGCGTTGTTTATCCGCATCCAGGCCTTGAAGTTCCCGGAGTTGCGCAAAGCGGTGGAGGTTGAGGATTGGCCGGTGGGGGCTGCGGTGCTGGGGCAGATTCGCCGGTTGGTGGGGATCAACCTGATTGTCGGGTTGGTGGTGGTGGCGATTGCTTCGGCTCGGCCGATGTTTTGAATTGACTGTTACACCGCTATCGGGGGCAAGCCCCCTCCCACATTTGACTGTATTCACAAATCAAGGGTGGGAGGGGGCTTGCCCCCGATAGCGTCAGCCCAGCCGACTCAGAGCCTTTGAATGGTGACAGAGCCCGCAGGCCCCGCAGGCCCCGGCTGCCCTTCCAACCCAGGACGGCCCTTCTCGCCGCCATCCGCCTGGTACACCAGGCAACCCTTGGACTGCCCACCGCGCCCGGGCTTACCCGCCGTGCCGGCCAAACCGCCGGCACCGCCGTCCACCCAGACCTTGATCTGCTCGGCCGGGAAGCTCTGCGGCAACTCCACCCGCACCAACGCCCCTGCCCCGCCTGGCAGGCCGTCGCCGCCGTTATCGCCATTGTGGCCGCGCCCCGCCGAACCCCAGGTGCAACCCGGGTCCACGCCATTGGCGCCATCCAGCCCGGCGTAACCCTGGGCACCGGCACCGCCACGGGCATCTATCAACAATTCTTCGGCCGTCAGGGCATTGATGCGCAACGTCAGGTCGCGCCCAGCCTTGGCAGGTTTTTCATGGGTACCGGGAGCGCCCCGCGAGGTGATCTGGCTGCCGTGCTCCAACTGCGCATTGCGCACCTGCAATTGCAGCCCGGTTGAGCCTGGAGCGATGGTGATACGGGCCTCACGGCCCAGATGCAGTTCATCCACGGTGACCTGGCTGAGGTTCGCCGGAATCAGCAACGTGCCGTAGTCCGCCACGTCCAGGCGCTCCAATTGCAGCACGCTGGTGCTGCTGGGCAGGCGCATCAACGAGTTGGGTTCAACACTGACGCTCTGGGCCAGGGCAACGGGGCTGACCAAGAGGGCCAACAGTAAAACCTTATGCATCGTGGGGCTCCTGAGTTGTTTCTGGTTTTTTCTTTGGACGCACAGTAACGACTTCCACCGGCGCTTTGCCAGTGAAGGATCAAAAAAGTTAATCAAAGAGGGAGGATGACCCGCAATGCCCCTGTGGAGTCCACAGGGGCAAGGGCCGTCAGCGGTTGATCTGGATTTCCACGCGACGGTTCAAGGCACGGCCTTCGGCAGTTTTGTTGTCAGCCACCGGATGGCTTTCGCCGGCACCGGTCACAGACACAAAGTTGCTGCGCGGCACGCCGGCGCCGATCAGGTAATCGGTGACCGAGTGGGCGCGTTTTTCCGAGAGTTTTTGGTTGTAGGCGTCATTGCCGACGCTGTCGGTGTGGCCACTGACTCGCAGTTGGGCGCTCGGGGCTTCTGTTTTCAGGCGGGTGGCGATGGTGTCGAGTTTGGTTTTATCCGCTGCGGTCAATTTGGCCGAGTCGAACTGGAAGTGCACATCGCGAATCACGATGGTTTCTTCCTTGACCACCACAACCTCCTCAACCACCGCCGCGACCGGCACCGGCGGGCAGCCATTGGCATCGACCGGCATGCCTTTTGGCGTACCCGGGCACTTGTCGCGGCTGTCCGGCACACCATCACCGTCCTCGTCACCATCGCCGTGCACCCAGCAATAGGCGCCAGCCATACCGCCCACCAGCAACGCGCCATAACCCGCGTAGGCTGAGCTTTCGGTGGCGCCAATCGCCGCACCCGTCACGCCACCCACGGCGGCGCAGGTGGGCCAATCGGTTTTTTGCAAGCCTGCGCAACCCGTCAACACTCCGGTTAGCAGAACCAAGGGTAGAGCTGTCCGCATGATGCTCATCTGATTTCTCCTGAGGGGATCGGCGGGGGCCGACGAGTGGAGTAAAGACGGCTCTTTTCATCTGCGCCACTACGCCGAGCCCCCGTATTCATTGGGGATCCCCGTAACCAGCTGGCTTTTCGCAATCGCCCGCTCTAGGCCCGCAGGCTCAGCCGCGCTAGTCTCTACGGTCCTGATGTGAGGATTTCTGATGACCGCTGGTATTTCCGCCCGTACTCCCCAGCAAGCCCTGGCCGCCTTGCTCGACCAACACCAGCCCAAACGCCTGCTGTTATTGGGCGCCAGCCAGTTCCCGGCGCTGGAGGCTTTTCAAGCGGCGCACCCGGACACCCAGGTCGCCATCGCCCCGCCCGGCCCGCTGCCGGCGCAATTCGCGGCGCAACGGTTTGACCTGGCGCTGGTGGTCGATTGCCTGGAGCACCTGTCAAAACCCCAAGGCCTGACCTTGCTCGGCGGCATCCGCAACCTCAACGCCAGCCGTATTGCGGTGCTGGTGGACCTGGGCGCCTGCGACTGGAAAGACACGGACTTCTACTCCCTGGCCCTGCAGGCCGGCGAGCGCTTCCAGCGTGACGAACAGGTTTTGACCCTGTTCACCTACGATCTGCTTGACTATAAACAGGTGCCAGACTGGCTCAACGCCCGCTTCTGGGCCAACCCGGAAAACTTCGGAAAGTATTGGTGGTGACCCAATGAGCACATCCATTTGCCCCTGCGGCAGCGGCAACCTGCTGGATGCCTGCTGCGGCCATTATCACGCCGGCCACCCGGCACCCTGCGCCAGTGCGCTGATGCGTTCGCGCTACAGCGCCTATGTACTGGGATTGGTGGATTATCTGGTGGCGACCACCCTGCCCGCGCAGCAGGCCGGACTGGACCGCGACGCCATCGGCGCGTGGAGTGCCCAGAGCACCTGGCTGGGCCTGGAGGTGGAAAGCTCCGAGGTGTTCGGCGGCCAGCCAGAACATGCGTTCGTGACCTTCACTGCACGCTGGCATGACAGCACTGGCGAACACAGCCACCGCGAACAGTCTTCTTTCGTACAGAACGACGGGCGCTGGTACTTCATCGATCCAACGGTGGAGGTGAAGGCCGGGCGCAACGATGCGTGTTTGTGCGGCAGTGGGCAGAAATTCAAGAAGTGTTGTTCCAGCTACCTCTAACCCTCACAGGACTGACGCCATGCTCCGGATTTGCAGCTTGATGCTGGCGTTGACCTTCGGCCTGACAGGATGTGCGTCCTGGTTCGAAGATGACTCGCCGCCACCTCACGTGTCGCTGGTCAAAGTCGAGGTGGTGCGAGCTAAGCTGCTGGAGCAGAAGTTCAAGCTGTTCTTTCGCGTGGACAACCGCGATGACGCGGACCTGACGGTGCGCGGCCTGGTCTACAAGGTAACGTTGGGGGACTTTGTGCTGACCGAGGGCGAGTCCAACGAATGGCTGACCGTACCGCCGCGCAGCCACAAATTTTTCCGGGTGTCGGTACGCACCAACCTTTGGCCGCAGATTCGCGATGTGGTGCAGATGCTGAAAAATCCTGACCGGCCCGTGCCGTATCGCTTGGAAGGCGAGCTCAAAACCGGATTATTCATCGGTTATGACGTGCAGGTCGCCCACAATGGCGAGATAATCCCCGGCGATTTTATTCCGGAGCGACATCAATGACTCAGCAACCCCATGTCCATGGTCCTGACTGCAACCACGATCACGATCACCATGATCACGACCACGGCCATGTCCACGGCCCGAACTGCGGCCACGCTCACCAGGAGCCAGTGCGCAATGCGTTGAAGGACGTTGGTCGCAACGATCCTTGCCCGTGCGGCAGTGAGAAGAAATTCAAGAAGTGCCACGGGGCTTAAGTCTACCCCTGGCCATGCAACACTGAAGATCTCATGTGGGAGGGGGCTTGCCCCCGATGACTGGGCATCAGTCACCGCATCTGGTGGCTGACACACCGCCATCGGGGGCAAGCCCCCTCCCACATTGGGCCCTATTTCAAGTTCAGGATTTGCGCTGGAACTGCAACTCCACTTCCAAACCGCCGCCCTCTCGATTCCTCAAGCTCAACCGCCCCTCATGCGCCCGCGCAATGGTATGCGCAATGCTCAACCCCAACCCATACCCGCCGGTCTCGGCATTGCGTGAGCCCTCGACCCGATAAAACGGTTCCATCACCTGCTCCAGCTGTTCCTGGGGAATCCCCGGCCCGCGGTCGCTGATGATGATCTTCAAACTGTCCACCTGGTCCTCGACCCGCACCACCACGTCACTGCCGTAACGCACAGCGTTTTCCAGCAGGTTCTGCACGCAACGCTTGAGGCTACGGGCATACCCCGGCAGCGGTTGTTTCGCGCGGCCTTCGATGCGCACGCTCTCGCCCACATCTTCCAGGTCCGCTTGCAGGCTTTGCAGCAAGGCATTGATGTCGATGTTCTGGCGGGCCTCGTTGATCTCGCCGCTGCTGACAAAATCCAGGGTGCTGGAGACCATGTGCTCCATCTCCTCCAGGTCACTGCGAAAACGCTCACGGGTGCGGGTGTCTTCAAGCATCTCCGTACGCAGGCGCAGGCGTGTGATCGGTGAACGCAGGTCGTGGGAAATCGCCGCGAGAAAGCGCGTGCGCTCGGCGATATTGGCGATCAGCCGCTGCTGCATGGCATTAAATGCCTGGGCGGCGCGGCGTACTTCGGTAGGCCCATCCACCGATAACGGCGGCCGCTGGATATCCCGGCCCAAGGCCTCGGCGGCCTCGGCCAAGGCATTAAGCGGGCGAATGGCCAGACGCACCGCCACCAGGGCGATCACCACCAGCACCAGCACCCGCAGCAGATAAATGCGCATCACGTAATCGAACAACAGGTCCAGCGGCGAGGTGCTGGTCCAGCCCTGTTCCTCTCGTGCGTCCACCTCCAGCCAACGCCCATCCGGCAAGCGCAGGTCGATCAGGAATTGCCCCACCACCGGCTTGGACTCCAGCAGGGTCGACAGCCCGGCCTTGCGCCCTTCGCCATCGACCAGCGACAGGCGCAGCAGGATCAAGGTCTGGGCATAACCGGTTTTCTCGGACAACACTTTCTTGATCAGGCGCTCGGTGGGCCGGTCGTTGTCTTGCAGATCGCTGGGGATGTTGCTGGCCTGGTCGCTGAGGGTCAGGCGAAAGTTCGGGGTGTCGAGCATCTTGATCAGCAGGTCGGCCTGTTGCGGGTCGCTGTGCACCAACCGCACCACATCCGCCAGCCGCGTGGCGATCAGCCGTGCCGGGATTTCCAGCACTTGCCCATGGCGCCGGTCGTACCAAATGCTGCTGGTCAGGGCCTGGGCCGCGAGCATGCCGCTGACCAGGATCAGCACCAGCCGGCCGAACAGCGAACGCGGCAGTAGCCTCACGAGTGCAGCGCCACGTCGTCGGCGGTGAGCATGTAGCCCTCGTTGCGCACGGTCTTGATCAGCCCCGCGGGCAACTGCGAGCGCAGGCGACTGACGCACACGTCGATGGAGCGGTCGAACGGCGTGCTGTCCTTGTCGAACACATGGTTGAGCAGAAAGTCGCGGCTCAATGGCCGGTTGGGGTGCTGCAGCAGCAGGCGCAGCACGCGGTAGTCCGAGTTGCCCAGGCTCACCACCACACCCTCCGGCGACAACAATTGCCGCGCGCGGGTATCCAGTTGCCAGCCGGCAAAGCCAATGCTCGGTGCTTCATCCAAACGGGCACGGTCCGGAAAACTTTGGACCCGGCGCAATACCACCTTGATGCGCACCAGCAACTCACGCGGGTCGAACGGCTTGGGCAAGTAGTCGTCGGCGCCAATTTCCAGGCCGACGATACGGTCGATCAACGAGCCCTTGGCCGTGAGCATCACCACCGGCGTGTTGGAACTCACCCGCAGTTCGCGGCACAGGCTCAGGCCGTCTTCGCCGGGCAGCATCAGGTCGAGGACGATCAGGTCGATGACGTTCAGCTCCAGGCGCCGGCGCATTTCCTTGCCATCGGCGGCGGTGGACACCTGGAAACCGGCGTCGCTCAGGTAATCACACAGCAGTTGGCGGATCTGCGGGTCGTCATCGACGATCAACAAGTGGTCTTGCTTGGCCATGGGCAGTTAATCCGAAAAACTATAAAACGCAGCAAATAGCCGAAAGTTCAGCCAGCCGTGTACGCAAATGTAATGGAATGTTGTGGGAAACGATAATCACGCATCAGCGATACAAAACCCGGGCATGGCAGGGGAAATCGCTCTTTAGACTACCGAACCTAAATGAGAGTAATTGTAATTTAGACTCGGATCACTACCTATATGACATTGCCCACTCCTCGCAGCCACTCGCTGCACACCACCCTGGCGCCGATGTTCGGGCTGCTGGCTGCCGGCAGCGTGACCCCGGTTGCCCTGGCCGATACCGCCACCACCAGCGAAAACTCAGTGCTGAGCCTGCCGGAAATCAAGGTCGACGGTGAAGCCACTTCCACGTTCAAAGTGGACCGGGTGACCTCGGCAAAGATCAGCCAACCGCTGCTGGATGCGCCGCAAAGCGTGACCATCGTGCCGCAGCAAGTGCTCAAGGAGCAGAACGCGCAAACCTTGCAGGAAGTGCTGCGCAACGTGCCGGGCATCACCTTTATGTCCGGCGAGGGCAACCTGGGGTGGGGTGATCTGTTCTCGATTCGTGGTTTCTCGTCCGAACAGAGCCTGACCGTCGACGGCGTGCGCGATGCGGGCATGTCCACGCGTACCGACACATTCAACCTGCAGCAGGCCGAAGTGTTCAAGGGCACCGGGTCCATCGAGTCCGGGGTTTCCGCCGTGGGCGGCAGCGTCAACCTGGTGAGCAAAGAAGCGCACCTGGGCGACGCCAACCGCGTGTCCGCTGGTATCGGCACCGATGCCTACCGCCGCCTCACTGCCGACCTCAATAAACAGCTGAACGACACCACCGCCGTGCGCGTCAACCTGATGAAGCACTACAACCAGGTGTCCGAGCGCGACGACGTGGACTACGACCGCTGGGGCATCGCCACGTCCTTCGGCTTTGGCCTGGGCACCGACACGCGGTTCTTCGTCGACACCTTCTACCAGAAAGACACCAACACCCCGGACGGCGGCGTACCGATCCAGCGCGGCACCAACGGTCATCGCATGCCCGGCGTGAAGCGCTCCAACTGGTACGGCGACTCCAGCCTGTACACCCAGGAAAACAAAACCACCTCGCTGACCGCGCGCTTCGAACATGACTTCGACTGGAACGACGCCAACCTGCGCAACCAGACGCGCTGGGAACGCAGTGACAACTTTGCGGTGCTGTCCCCGGCGCGCTTTTTCGCCGCCGACGCCAGCGGCGGTAAAACCTGCACCGGCACCCGCTGTGCGACGCTGGGCTACACCGGTGTAGGCCCGATCAGCCAAGTGCCAGGCAGCACGGTGAATGCCTACACGGACTACGTGAATAACAGCAACACCGCCTACGGCATCCTGCGGGGCAGCGACTTTGGTTTGTCCAAGCGCTACACCATCCTGGATAACCAGACCGACTTCAGCTTCAAGTTCAACACCGGCAGCCTGCAACACGCGGTGGTCTCGGGCCTGGAGTTCTACCACGAGACCTACGGCGGCCTGAAACGCAACGCCGAAGTGCCGGCCGGCGACATGCTCTTCGACATGAGCAACCCCAGCCATAGCTTCGCCAGCACCTACGTGACCAAAGGCGTCGGCGAACCGCGCTCGGTGATCGACAACGCCGGTATCTACCTGGGCGACACCGTCACCCTCAACGACCAATGGCAAGTGCTCGGCTCCTTGCGCTACGACCATTGGGAGGCCGAAACCAAGCAACGCGGCCAGGCCACCACCAGCAGCAGCGACGGTGCCGTCAGCGGCCGGGTCGGCGCAGTGTTCAAGCCGTTGCCCAAC
This sequence comes from Pseudomonas nabeulensis, assembly GCF_004682045.1. Taxonomy (GTDB): domain Bacteria; phylum Pseudomonadota; class Gammaproteobacteria; order Pseudomonadales; family Pseudomonadaceae; genus Aquipseudomonas; species Aquipseudomonas nabeulensis. The sequence goes on along the minus strand of NZ_QUZT01000078.1, from coordinate 1,957 downwards.
GGCAGCATCTATGTGTCCTACAGTGAAGCGGCGCAGCCGTCGGCACTTGGCGCGTCCACCAACAACCAGATCTACGGCGCGGCCAGCACCAGCAACTACAGCCCGGCCAAATCCAAGACCTATGAACTGGGCACCAAATGGGACATCGCCCACGACATGCTCAACGTCACGGCAGCGATCTTCCGCACCGAGCTGGAAAACTCCTGGGAATACCAGGACGGCGAATCCGCCCCGGTCCGTGCCCTGCCCGCCAAGCGTGTCGACGGTATCGAGCTGGGCCTGCAAGGCAACATCACCCCGCGCTGGACGGCCTATAGCGGATTCTCGGCGCTCAAGAGCGTGCAAACCAAAGGCGCCAACAAAGGCGCCGAAGCCAAGAACGTCCCCGACCTGACTGCCAACCTGTGGACCACCTACGCCGTCACCGACCAATTGAGCCTGAGCTACGGCGAGCAATACGTCGGCCGCCGCCGCTACAGCGACAACAAATATGTCGGCGGTCTGAACAACAACAGCAGCTACGCCAGCGGCACCTCCGGCGTGTACGCGATCTACACCCGCGACCACGAAAAAGCCCCCGGCTACTGGCTGAGCAACCTGGCCGCGCAATACAAGGTGAACAAAGACACCACGGTCAACCTGAACCTCAACAACGTGTTCAACAAGTTCTATTACAGCCAGGTCGGCGCGTCCCTCGACGGCTTCCAGCTGTACGGCATTCCGGGCGCCGGACGCACCCTGACTGCGAGCGTCGATTATGAATTCTAATGTTCCCGTATCCGGAGGCCTTGCCGTGTCCAAACCCCGTCAACTGCTCAAGTTCGGCGTGTTGTTCGCTGCGCTGGTCCTGGGCCACGCCGAAACCGCTGCCGCCCAGCAAGTCACCGATGTGCTGGGCCGCAAGGTCGAAGTCACCGATCACGTCAAACGCGTGGTGCTCGGCGAAGGCCGGCTGATTTCGGCATTCGCCCTGCTGGACAAGGACGCGCCGTTCCAGCGCATCGTGGGCTGGCAGAACGATTTGAAGCTGTTGGATCAGCACACCTACAACGCCTATGTGGCGAAATTTCCGACGGTGAAAGACATCCCACTGATCGGCCAGGCCTCGGAACAAAGCGTCAGCGCCGAGGAAATTCTGTCGCTTAAACCGGACCTGGCGGTGTTCAGTATTTCCGGTCACGGCCCTACCGAGCACAGCCCGGTGGCGGATGTACTGGAGAAAGCCGGCATCCCGGTGGTGTTCGTCGACTTCCGTATCAACCCGGTGCAAGGCACCCACACCAGCATGAATGCGCTGGGCCAGGCACTGGGTCGCGAAGCCCAGACGAAAGCCTTCCTGGACTTCTACGACCAGCGCATCAAGGTCATCACCGACGCGGTCGCCACCCTGCCCGCCGGGCCGCGTCCAAGCGTGTTCCTCGAACTGCTGGCCGGCGCCTGGCAAGCACCGGGGCACACCACCGGCAAAAGCGGCATGGGTGAAGTGATCAAGCTGGTGGGCGGACGCAATATCGCCGCCGATGTGGTGCCGGGTGCACTGGGGGATATCAGCGTGGAGTACGCGTTGAAAGCGGATCCGGATGTGTATGTCGCCACCGGCAACCACAAACCGGGGCTGGTCCTGGGCGCCGGCGTGAGCACCGATGAAGCCCGCGAAGCGTTTGACCGCGTGTTGGCGCGGCCAGAGTTCGCGAATCTTCGTGCGATCCGCGAGGGCAATGCCCACGGCCTGTGGCACGACTTCTACAACTCGCCGTACAACCTGCTGGCGATTGAAGCGCTGGCCAAGTGGGTGCACCCGGAGTTGTTCGCCAAGCTGGACCCGAAGGCGACCATGGAACAGATCAACGCGCAGTTCCTGGGGATGCCGTTGCAGGGTGCTTATTGGATTGACGCGAAATCCAAGTAACACACCCGTCAATGTGTAGCTCCACAGGCCAATGTGGGAGGGGGCTTG
>NZ_QUZT01000077.1 GCF_004682045.1 Pseudomonas nabeulensis | reverse complement strand
TTAGGGCTTGCCCCCGATGGCGGTGTGTCAGCCGGCACATCTGCAAGTTGACCCACCGCCTTCGCGAGCAAGCCCGCTCCCACAGTGTATTGAGTGATGGCAGACGTCAGGCCAGGTCTACGAGAACGATTTCGCTGTCCTCGATCGCCGTCACCTCAAGCACCTGCTCATCCTCAACCGCCACACCATCCCGCGCCTGCGCGCGCACGCCATTGACCTCAATCACGCCAGTCGCCGGCACGAGGTAGGCACGACGCCCACCGTCCAGCCGATACTCCGCACGTTCCCCAGCCTTGAGCGTCGCCGCCACCAGCCGTGCATCGGCACGAATACGCAGGCTTTCACTGTCACCGGCCTTGCCGCTGGCCAGGGTGACAAACCCGTCACGGCCGTCCTTCGGAAACGGCTTGGCGCCCCACGACGGTGGCAGGCCGCTCTCATTGGGGATGATCCAGATCTGGAAGATCTTGGTGGGTGTGTCTTCCAGGTTGTATTCGCTATGGGCGATCCCGGTGCCTGCGCTCATCACCTGGACATCACCGGCTTCGGTGCGGCCTTTGTTGCCCAGGTTGTCGGCATGGCTGATCGCGCCTTCACGCACGTAGGTGATGATTTCCATGTCGCGGTGCGGGTGCTGCGGGAAACCCGTGCCGGGCGCGATGATGTCGTCGTTCCATACCCGCAGGTTGCCCCAGTGCATACGCTTGGGGTCGTGGTACTCGGCAAATGAAAAGTGATGATGGGCGTCAAGCCAGCCGTGATGGGCGCCACCCAGGGAGTTGAAAGGTCGAAGTTCAAGCATGATCGTCTCCTGTTGATGGTGCTAATGATCCGCCAGCCGATGATCGATAAAAAGCGTAAAAAATGCCGGATTCCAATCTATAAATTAGATTGGTTGCTGGCGCTTTGACTTTCACTTCATCGCCTAACTGCATGACAGCAAAGCAATTGGCTGGCACTGAACAGCGATTCCGGCGACCATGGCGCACTCATCAAAATCCAGCACACCGCAGGAGTCCGCGTGTCGCAACAACAGCCTGATCTGCCTCCCGAACTGCGTCCACTGGCAGAAATGCCCTTATTGAAACGCTTGGCTGCGCGCTTGTTCGGTCATGGCCTGACGCGTTTGCGCGCGCAACATCGGTTTTCCTGGCTGCATGGGCAAGCGGATGGCTTTCGCAGTGGTCACGAGGCCGGCGTGGAATATGGCTACCGCGAGGGCAAGGCGGATGGTATCGAAGAGGGTCGCCAGGTCCTGCTGATTCGTGACTTCCGTCCGGATGAGCACTGCGCGCCCAGCGTAGACGACAGCCTGTTCGATGACTGGCGATTGCCGCTGACCGCCGAGCTCAAGAAGCGCATGAAGGCCGACGTAGCGCGTTTACTGCCTGCCCATGCGCAGCCCAGTGCAGCGCAATGGAAGATGATTTTCAGTGATACGCCGTCCACCTCGGTGATTGCCGGCGCCGGCGCGGGTAAGTCCACCTCGCTGGTGCTGCGCATTCTATTGCTCACCCATTACCTTGGCTTTGAGCTTGGCTCAATGACCGTGGTCACTTTTACGCGTGAGTCGCGCAAAGACTTCATCAACAAGTTGATGGAGATTCTCAACCTGTGGGGCCAACCCCTGGGTATCAAAGAGGCTCAGGCCGTCGTGCGTACCTTCCATTCGCGGATCCTGCCGATGGTGCGCAGCCTGCCGGGTTTTGAACGCCTGCAGGCATTCGAGAACCTGAGTTCGGGTTTTGAAGACGCCGACAGCAACCCCTTCGACCTGCGTATCAATGACGCTCAGCGCCAGCAGATGAACGCCTGCTATCACCGTTTGCACGGTCAGCATGCGCGCTTTCGCGAGTTGATTGGGCCATTGGCCCGTCATGGCCTTCAACTCAAGGAGCTGGAGCGTGATCATCCGGATGTGCAAAAACGCATGGCCGTCACTGAATTGGCCGCCAAGCGCGATGAAGAACTCTGCGATGTGATCGAAGACCTGTGGTTCCGCGCGGGTGCCTGGCCGATCAAGGGCATCGAGCCCAACCGGCAAACGGTTGAGATCAACGGCGCGCAGTTCCATTGCCATGGCTATGTCCCCGAGCTGGATGCTTGGGTGGTGCTGGGCTTTGATCCGCGGGAAAACGCTCAGGTCAGTCGGCCAAATTCGAAGCTTTCAGTCCGCGCTGAGTGGGCGGTAAAGCGAACACTGTTTCAAGCTTTCTGTCGCAAACCTTTGATTTGGTTGGATAGTTATGAATCTTCCAAGCGAATCTTGAGCAGTCTGGCCGGTGATGCCAGTGCGGGCCCTGGCTTCGATTACAAGGTGCAGGGCGAGCTGGCTTCAGCGCCATTGCTGGACAGCTTTGTCGCGGCTGCCGGATTTATCGAGAACCTCGGCCTCGACGTACCCACGGCCGTTGGCCAGATGAGTTTCGCCAAGGACGACCCGGACCGGTTCTTCTTCGAAGCCCTGAGTATTTTCTGGAAGGCCCTGGAAGATCACCTGTTGGACCAGTCGCCACCGATCATGACCTACAACCGCATGTTCTCGCTGTTCGGTGAAAACACGCCGGAAAACCTCAAGCTCCTCAGCGACCCATTATTGCGCCCGCTGTCGCACCTGATGATCGACGAGTTCCAGGACGTTTCGCCGCAGATCGTCTCATGGTTGCGTGCCAGCCTGCGGGAGATCCGCAGCCGTGGCCCGGCCATGCATGTGGGGCGCGGTGCCCAGCATTCCTCACTGCTTTGCGTGGGCGATGACTGGCAGTCGATCTACGGCTGGCGCGGCAGTTCGCCCAAATACTTCATGGAGTTCAACAAGGAGTTCCCGTCGCCGAGTACCACCCGTGTGATGCTGGGGGAGAACTACCGCAGCCACCAACACATCATCGATGCCGCCGAACATATCGTGCGTAGCGCCCCGGCGATCACCGGCAAAAAGGCCAAGGCCAGTGGTGCACCCAAGGCGCTGGTGCCGGTGAAGGTGTTGGGAAGGGACGATGCAGCGCTCGGACGGCAATTGTTGGAGCACTACCAGAAAGGCGAAAGCGTGTTAATGCTGTATCGAAAAAGTAGCGATAAGTTATTGATACAGGAGCATATTCAGTCTGTAGTTAATGTGGATTCTAGCTTGCCGCCACCGGATCGCCGGCTGAAACAGCTGACCTACCACAGCGCCAAGGGCCTGCAAGCCGATGCGGTGTTCCTGCTGGGGGATTGCCAGCACGTCACTCGCTCGCCCTATAAGAACCAGGTGTACCGCATGGCGGGTCTGGGCAAGGACGGTGACAGTGAGCCGTATGATACGGCGCAAAAGGATGAAGTGTTGCGGTTGGCCTATGTCGGCATTACCCGTGCGGTCAGCCATTGCTATTGGTATGTGGAGAAACCGGAAGGCCAAGCGGTGAATGTGCCCAAGGCGTCGGAGCGGGTGGATGGCAAAAAAGCGTTTTTTGATGATGAGCGCAATTAGCCAGCCAGTGCAGTCCAAATGTGGGAGGGGGCTTGCCCCCGATGGCGGTGTGTCAGTTGCAGATGTTTCAACTGATACTCCCTCATCGGGAGCAAGCCCCCTCCCACATTTGGATCTCCATCAGTCAGTGGGGCAGGCTTAGGCCCTGAGTGACACCGGCGGCACAAACGCCTCCAACTCATCCTCCACGGCCTCGATAATCCGCTCCACATCCGCCGCATTCATCACCGTGGCACAGGGAATGCCAGCGATGGCGATCAGCGTCTCACCGCTGGCACGGTCGAACAGGCGGGCGACCATGCTGCCGGGCGCGTCCATGCTGCCCTCGAAGCCCATCGGATGAAAATGCCAGCGCATCAGCTGGCACGCGTTGGGGAACGTCACTTTGTTCATGTTGCCCACCTTGTTCATTGAGCGCTTCCTTTAGCTCGCGGCAGGGGGCCATGACCTTCACTGGTCGTGGCGTTGGAGACCTTAAAAATAGCATCGGTTCGCAACAACACGTGGAGTTTTTTCGCTCCGTTCGGCGGTTGTTTTCCATAAGTTTGATGTAGGTCATGTCCTACTAAAAAGCTGGGCGATGTGCCATTAGCGCAAAGGCCCCAAATGGCCATTGTCGTCGCCATTGAAATTCGGCACTCTCCACGATTTACCCGCCGCAGAGCCGTTCATGCCCGACATCGCCCCAGACGATGCACACCTGCACACCCAAGCCACGGCCGAGCTGGTGCTGCGCCATCACCTGTGCTGGCGGCATCGCGACCTTGAAGGGGTGATGTCCTACTACCACCCGGATATCCAATACCACGACTTTTTCCAGAACCGCGTGATCGGTTACGCCGAATTGCGTGAGTACCTGCAAGCCAGCATGCCCCGCGAAGCGGACGAGGCAATCGAACACACCGACCGTATCCGCGCCGATGGCGACACGGCGTTTATCCAGTACCGCATCACCTTGCGTGGTGGCCAGGGGCTGGTGTCGTTTCGCACCAGCGAGGCCATCACCGTGCGCGATGGGTTGATCTGGCGGGTCAACGAATACGCGTCTTTAGTGCATGAGCAACCTGCCCAAGCGCGCCCGACGGTCAGCCGCCTGGGCCTGTCGCCCCAGCAACTGGGGCATATGGCCAATGATTTGCAGCAGTACTTCGAGCGCAAGCAGCCGTATCTGGACCCGGAGTTGGACCTGCAACGGGTCGCCAAAGAGTGTGGCTACAGCCGCAACCAGATTTCCTACCTGCTGAACCAGGTGTTGGGGCAAAGTTTCTACCGCTACGTCAACCAGGCGCGGCTCCAGCATTTGCTGGCAGCGCTGGACAAGGCCACGCCGCCGATCAAGGTGGATGACCTGGCGTTTGCGGCCGGCTTCAATTCGCTGTCGGCGTTCTACAGCGCATTTCGCCAGCACACCGGCCAGTCGCCCAAGGCCTACGTCAAACAAATTTCTTTGCGTGCACGCGCGCAAGACAACCCCTGACACCGCGCCCTAGGATCAACCCCATCGCAACGAGGTAGGGGACCGGGCATGCCAGCATGGCGCAACATCAGCTTATGGATGGACCAGTTGGACGATCCGCTGGTGGCGCGGCCGTCCCTGGAGCATGACCTGGACGTCAACGTGGCCATTATCGGCGCCGGCTACACCGGGTTGTGGACGGCGTATTACCTGAAACGCCAGGCGCCCGAGCTGAACATCGCGATCATCGAAGCGCAAACCGCCGGTTTCGGCGCGTCGGGCCGCAATGGCGGTTGGCTGATGGGCAACCTGTTGGGGGAAGATCGCTTGTTGGCAGGCCTCGATCCCGAGCAGCGCCGCGCCTCCTATGACCTGTTGCATGGCATCCCCGATGAAGTCGCGCAGGTACTGGCCCGTGAAGGCATCGACTGCGATTACCGCAAAGGCGGCGCCCTGTACTGTGCGGCGCGCTACCCGGAGCAGGCAGGCAGCCTGCGCAGCTACCTGGACAAACTCTACGCCCAGGGCCTCACCGAAGCCGATTACCGCTGGCTGGCCCCGGAGCAGTTGGCTGAACAGATCCGCATTGCCAAGCCCTATGGCGGTATCTATGTACCCCACGTCGCGACCATTCACCCGGCCAAGCTGGTGCGCGGCCTGGCGCAGGTGGTGGAACGCATGGGGGTGAAAATCTACGAAAACTCCCCGGCCACTCACTGGCAGTCCGGCAGCGTGCGTACCGCCAAGGCCAGTGTTCGCGCCGTGTGGGTTGTGCCAGCGGTGGAAGGCTACGCCAACACCTTGCCGCCCCTGGGGCGCTACCAATTGCCGGTGCAAAGCCTGATCGTCGCCACCGAGCCATTACCTGCCAGCACCTGGGATGAAATTGGCTTGAGCCACGGCCAGGCGTTCGGCGAAAGCAGCCGCCAGGTCACTTACGGCCAGCGTACGGCGGATAACCGCCTGGTATTTGGCGCCCGGGGTGGTTATCAATTTGCCGGCAAACTGCGGCATGACTTCGATTTGACCGACAGCGAAGTGGCCCTGCGTCGCTATCTGTTTGGCGAACTGTTCCCACAGCTCAAGCACGTGAAGATTACCCATTCCTGGGGCGGCAACCTCGGCATGGCGCGGCATTTTCGCCCGCACATGCTGTGTGACCACAAGACCGGCATCGCACTGTCCGGTGGTTATGGCGGGGAGGGCGTCGGCGCCACCCACTTGGGCGGACGCACCCTGGCCGACTTGATCCTGGGCCGCGATACACCGCTTACCCATCAACCCTGGGTGATCCGCGAGCGAGGCCTCGATGCGCTCAAGCCCTGGGAACCCGAACCCTGCCGTTGGCTGGGCTACAACGCGATCATTCGCAGTTTTGTCCATGAAGACCAGGTGTTGGCCAACCCCAATACCGCCCCTTGGCGCCGCAAGCTGGCGACCGGCGTGGCCGGGTTTATGGAAAGTTTCATGCACTAAGTCGTTTCACTCACACGGGAAAACCCATGAGCATCACCCAATTCAAAGACACCTTGAATGCCCATCTGCCGGATTCGTCACCGGTGGCCGTGCCCTTGGGCGAGCCCATCGCCGTGGCGTCGACCTTGAGCGTTGAACGCAGCGATGGCATCGAAACCGGCATTTGGCAGTGCACCCCAGGCCGCTGGCGTCGCCAGATCAAATCCCAGGAGTTTTGCCACTTTATCCAGGGCCGCTGCACCTTCACCCCCGACAACGGTGAAACCGTCCACATAGAAGCCGGTGACGCACTGATGTTGCCGGTCAACAGCACTGGCATCTGGGATATCCAGGAAACCGTGCGCAAGACCTACGTATTGATTTTGTAACGCTTTGATCCTTGATCGCCTGCCATAAAAACAGCCCTAAAACCGCCAGGAAATCGAACCATGAAAGCCATTGCCCTGTTGCCCTTGATGTTGGTGGCCTCTATCAGCCAGGCCGCCGAGACGGTGAAGATCTACAACTGGTCCAGCTACATCGCGCCGGACACCACGAAAAACTTCCAGAAGCAGACCGGCATTGGTTTTAGCTACGACGTGTACGACAGCAACGAAACCCTCGATGGCAAGTTGATGACCGGTAACTCCGGGTACGACGTAGTATTTCCGTCCAACCACTTTATGGCCCGGCAGATCCAGGGCGGCGCTTTGAAGAAACTCGACAAGAGCCAGTTGCCTAACTGGAAAAACCTCAACCCGGTGCTGCTCAAGGCCCTGGAAAACAACGACCCCGGCAACGAACACGGCTTCCCGTACCTGTGGGGCAGTACCGGCATCGGCTACAACATCGACAAGGTCAAGGCCGTGCTGGGGGACAACGCGCCCGTGGATTCCTGGGATTTGATCTTCAAGCCCGAATACATGGAAAAACTCAGCAAGTGTGGCGTGGCCATCCTCGACAACGGCCCGGAGTTGCTGCCAATAGCCCTGAATTACCTGGGTTTGCCGCCCCACAGCAAAAAGCCTGAGGACTACAAGAAAGCCGAGGCGTTGCTGATGAAGGTGCGGCCGTATGTGGCGTACTTCCATTCCTCCAAATACACCGGCGACCTGGCCAATGGCGACATCTGCGTGGCGGTCGGCTTCTCCGGCGACGTATTGCAAGCGGAAAGCCGCGCCAAAGAAGCCAAGAACGGCGTGAAGATCGGCTACCAGATTCCCAAGGAAGGCGCTGCAATCTGGTTCGACATGGTGGCCATGCCCGCTGATGCCCCGGATGAAAAGGCCGGTTATGCGTTCATGAACTACCTGCTGGAACCCAAGGTAATGGCGGATATCACCAACTCGGTGCACTACGCCAACGGCAATAGCGCGGCGGATAGCCTGGTGGACCCTGAGATCAAGGCCGATACCAAGATCTACCCGAGCGAGGAAATGATGGGCAAGTTGTTTGCGCTGGAAGCGATGCCGTTGAACATTGACCGGGTTCGCACGCGGGTGTGGAACACCATTCGTACCGGTCGCTGAAGTCTACTGCTGTAGGTGATCAAAATGTGGGAGGGGGCTTGCCCCCGATAGCGGTGTATCAGTCAGCTAATCTGTAGCTGACACACTGCAATCGGGGGCAAGCCCCCTCCCACATTTGCACTGTGTGAAGGCCTCAGGCTTCAGGGATTTTCCAGATCATGCCCCAACGACTGGATAAACAGCGAAAACAGCTCCGGCTGTGACGAAATATCCAACTTCGCGTACAAATGCCGACGATGAACCTTCACCGTGTCCGGCGAGATATTCAAACGCTCGGCCATGGCCTTGGACGAGAACCCGCGCAAAACCAGGCGCGCCACTTCCAGTTCGCGCTCCGACAGCACACCACACCCAAAATGGCTCAAGGCATCGCGTATCTGCGTGTCCATGGCCGGTACACGCCGGGTACTTTGCTGCCAATGCTGCTGCATCAGCGGCAGCACCCAGGCCCCCAGCGTGGTCATCAACCCGGTTTCATCAGCGCTGAACGGTCGCTGCATGCCCAGTGACAGCGATAGGGTGCCCGCTGCCGGCACTTGCAGGATGAACTGCACCTCGTCCTCCAGCACGTTGTCGTGGAAGTAGTTGAGGAAGTACTCACTCTGGCGAAAGTGGTCGGGTGCGACTTCCTCCAGGCGGTATACACCGCTCACGTAACCTTCGCGACAGGCCTGGAAAAACGGATCAAGCAAATACAGGCCATTGAGGTACACCAGCATCGACGCCGGTTTGCTGCTGGGCTGGGCGTCGTATTCTTCCAGGGCCAGGGGCGGGCCTTCCCGCGGGTAATAAATCGCCAGGGCGTTATCGAAGGGCAGGCACTGGTGCAGCAACAGCACCAGTTGCTTCCAGAACCGCTCGGTGCCGATGTGCGCCACGGTGCGGCCCAGGCCTGCGTGCATGCCGACTTCGCGGAACAGGCTCATAGGACAGGCTTCCGTTAGTTGAAGATCGGCCAAGGGTTCGGTGTTTGCCGGGTGCCGTCAAGGGGAGTACGCCAATAGGGGAATTGGCTGGCAGATGCACAGTGCCTACTGTTGCAACTATTGAGCGAGAAACATATCTCGCAAAAATCAGATTTCGTTTCTGCCTCACACCAAGAACAACGACAGAGGATAACGATATGAGTGCTTCGCCCACGCCCGACGGCGTATTGAAACCCACCCTGAGCGTCTTCGATGTAGTGGCCATCACCGTTTCCGCAGTGACCCCGGCCAGTTCCGTGTTTGTGATTGCACCGTTTGCTATCCAGCAGGCGGGCAGCGGCGTGTTCCTGGCGTTTGTGATGGCCGGGTTGCTCGCGCTGATGTTCGCGTTTTGCTACGCCGAACTGGGCCGCGCCCATAACAGTGCCGGCGGCGAATATGTGTATGCCAAGCGGGTATTTGGCGGCATGGCCGGTTATGCGACGTTCCTGACCGTGCTGGTGATGTTGCTGTTTATCCCGCCGGTGTTGGCCACCGGTGCAGCGACGTACCTGAACAACGCCCTCGGCACAAAATTCGATTCACAAACCGTCGCCCTGGTGATCGTGGTGTGCAGCTACGCCCTGGGCATTCTCAATATCAAGCTCAATGCCTGGATCACCGGCACGTGCTTGTTGCTGGAAGTCGCCGCGTTGTTGGTGATTGTGTACCTGGGCTTTGGCAATCCGGTGCAACCTGCCAGTGTGCTGTTCGAACCGCAAATCGTCGAAAACGGCGTGCTGCACCTGGCGCCGTGGGCATTGGTGATTGGTGCAGTGGGGATCGGCCTGTTTTCCTACAATGGTTATGGCCCGGCGGTACTGCTGGCCGAAGACATGAAATGCGGCGGCAAAGGTGTGCACAAGGCGGTGCTGTGGTCTCTGGGGTTGGTGGTAATCATCGAATTGGTGCCGATCACGGCGCTGTTGATCGGCGCGCCGTCCCTGAGCGAGATGATTGCCAGCCCCGACCCCATTGGTTATCTGCTGACCAGTCATGGCAACGAAACCCTGTCACGCCTGGTCAGCGCCGGGATCTTCCTGTCGGTGTTCAACGCGATCGTGGCCATCGTGATCCAGATTGGCCGCGTGGTATTCAGCAGTGGCCGCGATGCGCTGTGGACTCCACGCATCAACAAGCTGTTCACGCGTATTCATCCGCGCTGGGATTCGCCGTGGCTGGCCACGCTGTTTCTGGCGATCCCTTCGGCGCTGCTGAGTTTCAGCTCCAACCTGGCCGATCTCACCTCGTTCAGCGTGTTGCTGATCATGCTGGTGTACCTGATGGTGGCCATGAGCGCGTTGATGAGCCGGGTGTTGCTGCGTGAGCGTGAGCATCCGTATCGCATGCCGCTGTGGCCATTGCCGGCGTTGGTCGCGGTACTGGGGGCGGGCTATTTGCTGATGACCCTGGTGGCGGCCGCGTCGATCAGGGACATCATGATCATCATCGGCTTGCTGGCCCTGTCGGTGATTCTGTATTGCATCAGTGGCCGGTTGAGTCCGGTCTTCCAGAAATTGTAAGGAGTGGTTATGCGCGCACGTCTATTGGGCATCACGTTGGGGCTGGGTACGCCGGGTGAATTGAATGCCATCACCGATGTACCGGGCGTGCGGGTTGGGCACAGCACGCTCAAGACACGCATCAATGGCAAGCAGGTACGTACTGGCGTCAGTGTGATCCAGCCCCGTGCCGGAGAGGCGCGGCAGCAGCCGTGCTTTGCCGGGTATCACGTGCTCAATGGCAACGGTGACGCCACCGGGCTTGAGTGGATCAGCGAAGCGGGCCTGTTGACCACGCCATTGGCGATCACCAACACCCACAGCATCGGCATTGTGCGCGACACCCTGATTGCCCTGGAACGTGAGCGTCTGGCGGACCCGGCAGTGTATTGGTGCATGCCGGTGGTGATGGAAACCTACGATGGCTTGCTCAACGATATCTGGGGCCAGCACGTGGGGCCCGAGCATGTGCGCGAAGCCCTGGACAGCGCCGAATCCGGTCCGGTGCAGGAAGGCGCGGTGGGCGGTGGCACCGGCATGATCTGTCATGAATTCAAAGGCGGCATCGGCACGGCATCGCGGCGTTTGTCGGCGGAGCAGGGCGGTTGGACCGTCGGTGTGCTGGTGCAAGCCAACCATGGCAAGCGCCAGGAGCTGCGGGTGGATGGCTACCCGGTAGGACGGCAGTTGATGGACATCCCGTCGCCATTTGCCCAGCGCGGTACGCCGGGCATGGGTTCTATCGTGGTGATCATTGCCACGGACGCGCCGTTGCTGCCCCATCAATGCAAGCGGTTGGCGCAACGGGCGTCCATCGGCATTGCCCGCACCGGTGGCGGCACCGAGGACTCCAGTGGCGATCTGTTCCTGGCTTTCGCCACGGGCAACCAGGATTTGCCGCCGGCGGACTATGGCCGCGAAGGGCTGCCGTTCAGCAGTGCGTTGCAGATGGTCAACAACGATCACATCTCCCCGCTGTTCAGTGCTGCCGCAGAGGCAGTGGAAGAGGCGATTATCAACGCCATCGTGGCCGGCGAGGACATGGTTACGGATGACGGCGTGCAAGTGCCCGGCCTTAAAAGTGAAGTATTAGTGGAGGCATTGCACAAGAGTGGTTGGCAGGTGTCCCGGTAATAGGGGACATGCCGTTTTATACCTGCAAGATTTAATATTTAAATAAGTAGCGGTTGTTTTTGTCGGACAATGTTAAGTGCGCCCAACAAATACAGCTGAATACTTGAATAGTTAGTTTGCTTATCAGATTTGTGCGCCGGAAAGATGTAGACGAAAGATTTAAAGTTGTGTCAGTTTTCTTACGCCTTCAAAAGAGGCGAGTGATAGGACGATCTCGCCCGCGGGGTTCCTATCGATCTAAGACTGATGCACTTGCAAACAAGGAAGTACGTTTATGTCAAAAGTAAAAGACCAGGCTATTGTATCGGCGGCACAGGCCAGCACCGCTTACTCGCAAATCGATAGCTTCAGCCATCTGTATGACCGTGGCGGCAACCTCACGGTCAATGGCAAACCGTCCTACTCCGTCGACCAGGCCGCGACCCAGCTGCTGCGCGACGGTGCGGCTTACCGGGACGTTGATGGCAACGGCAAGATCGACCTGACCTACACGTTCCTGACCTCGGCTTCCTCGAGCACCCTGTACAAACACGGTATTTCGGGGTTCAGCCAGTTCAGCGCACAGCAGAAGGCACAGGCGGTATTGGCCATGCAGTCATGGGCGGATGTCGCTAACGTGACCTTCACCGAAAAGGCTAGCGGCGGTGATGCCCACATGACCTTCGGCAACTACAGCGGCGGCCAGGACGGCGCGGCGGCGTTCGCCTACTTGCCCGGCACTGGTGCGGGCTACGACGGCACCTCGTGGTACCTGACCAACAGCAGCTACACGCCGAACAAAACCCCGGACCTGAACAACTATGGCCGGCAAACCCTCACCCACGAAATCGGCCACACCCTGGGCCTGGCTCACCCTGGCGACTACAACGCCGGCAACGGCAACCCGACCTACAACGACGCGACCTATGGACAGGACACGCGTGGCTACAGCGTCATGAGTTACTGGAGCGAGAGCAACACCCAGCAGAATTTCAGCAAAGGTGGGGTCGAGGCCTACGCATCCGGCCCGCTGATCGACGACATCGCCGCGATCCAGAAGCTCTACGGTGCCAACTACAACACCCGGTCCGGCGACACCACTTATGGTTTCAACTCCAACACCGGGCGGGATTTCTACAGCGCCACCTCCAATGCCGACAAGCTGGTGTTTTCGGTATGGGACGGCGGTGGCAATGACACGCTAGACTTCTCCGGTTTTACCCAAAACCAGAAGATCAACCTCAATGAGGCCTCGTTCTCCGACGTTGGCGGCCTGGTGGGCAACGTGTCCATCGCCAAGGGCGTGACCGTCGAGAACGCGTTCGGCGGCGCGGGCAACGACCTGATCATCGGCAACAACGCCGCCAATGTGATCAAGGGCGGTGCCGGTAACGACATCATCTACGGTGGTGGCGGTGCGGACCAACTGTGGGGCGGCGCGGGCAACGACACCTTTGTGTTCGGTGCCAGTTCCGACTCCGCGCCAGGGGCGGCGGACAAGATCTTTGACTTCACCTCCGGTTCCGACAAGATCGACCTGTCCGGCATCACCCAAGGCGCAGGCCTGACCTTCGTCAATGCCTTCACCGGGCATGCGGGCGATGCGGTCCTGACCTACGCCGCGGGCACCAATCTGGGCACCTTGGCGGTAGACTTCTCCGGGCACGGCGTGGCGGATTTCCTCGTCACCACCGTCGGCCAGGCAGCGGTCAGCGACATCGTGGCGTGATGTAAAGGCGCGGCGTCTCGGCGCCGCGCTTCCAGGCTGGAGTCTAAAAGAGATGAAGCATTTTCCCCGTATGATCGCCTGCATTGCGCTGGTGATAGGTGTGTCGGCAGGAGCCCACGTTATGGCGAGCAGTCTTGTTTTACCCACCAGTGCCCAATTGGCCGGGCACTGGCAGTTACACCAGCAGGATCAGGTGTGCGACCTCGACCTGCTGGAACAGGCCAACGCCCTTGGCGGCGATGTGGCCTGCGCGGCGCAATGGCTGGGGGACAAACCCTTGAGTTGGTCGCCGACCCCGGATGGGATCTGGCTGATGAACGCCGAAGGCACCGGTATCACACACCTCAATCGCCAGAAAAGCGGTGAATACCAGGGGCGTACGCCCTCTGGTGCTGTCGTGGTATTGCAACGCGCACCTTAGTTGCTCGTTATAACTTGATTATTGAGTGGGTCGCCCCTTGTTCGGGGTGCGGCCCCCTATTGCGTGTGATTGAGTTCAAGGAAGATCGAACACTATGGCCAGGCCGCCGTTATTCAAAGCGTTGGGCGAGTACAAAAGCATCTTGATCAGTGTTGGCTGTTTTACCGCACTGATTAACCTGTTGATGCTGGTGCCCTCTATTTACATGCTGCAAGTGTATGACCGGGTACTGTCCTCCCAGAATGAAACCACGCTGGTGATGTTGACGTTAATGGTCGTGGGCTTTTTTGCTTTTATTGGCACGCTGGAAGTGATCCGCAGTTTTATCGTGATCCGCATCGGCAGCCAGTTGGAAAGACGCTTTAACTTGCAGGTGTACAAAGCCGCGTTCGAGCGCAACTTGCAGCGCGGCCAGGGACATGCGGGGCAATCCCTGGGCGACTTGACCCACATCCGCCAATTCATCACCGGGCCCGCGCTGTTCGCGTTTTTTGATGCGCCGTGGTTTCCCCTCTATCTGCTGGTGATTTTCCTGTTCAACGTGTGGCTGGGCGTGCTGGCCACCGCCGGTGCGGGGCTGTTGATCGGCCTGGCGTGCCTTAACGAATACCTGACCAAAAAGCCCCTGGGTGAAGCCGGCGGGTATTCCCAGCAATCCAGCCAAATGGCCACCAGCCATCTGCACAACGCCGAGACCATCCAGGCCATGGGCATGCTCGGTGCGCTGCGCAAACGTTGGTTTGCCGTGCATTCACAGTTCCTCGGGTTGCAGAACAAGGCCAGTGACACGGGCTCGGTGATCACCGCCCTGAGCAAATCCCTGCGCCTGTGCCTGCAATCTCTGGTGCTGGGCGTGGGTGCGTTGCTGGTGATCAAGGGGGACATGACTGCAGGGATGATGATCGCTGGGTCCATTCTGATGGGGCGGGTGTTGAGCCCCATCGACCAGTTGATTGCGGTGTGGAAGCAGTGGAGTGCGGCCAAGCTGGCCTATCAGCGGTTGGACAATTTGTTGCGTGAATGCCCGCCGCCCATCGAGCCGATGAAATTGCCGGCGCCCAAGGGCCAGGTCAGTTTCGAACAGGTCAGCGCAGGCCCGCCGGGGCAGCGTATGGCGACCTTGCAACAGGTCAGCTTCAGCCTCGGTGCGGGTGAGGTGCTGGGCGTACTTGGCGCATCGGGCTCCGGTAAGTCCACCCTGGCCCGCGTGCTAGTGGGGGTATGGCCGACGTTGTCCGGCACCGTGCGCCTGGACGGTGCGGATATTCATCGCTGGGACCGCGATGACCTCGGCCCGCATATCGGCTACTTGCCCCAGGACATCGAACTGTTCAGCGGCAGTATCGCCGACAACATCGCGCGCTTTAGGGAGGCAGACCCCGGCTGGGTAGTGCAGGCGGCGCAACAGGCGGGCGTGCACGAGCTGATCCTGCGCTTGCCCCAAGGCTACGACACCGTACTGGGCGACAACGGCGGTGGCCTGTCCGGTGGGCAGAAACAACGGGTGGCCCTGGCCCGTGCGCTCTATGGCAGCCCGCGCCTGATCGTGCTGGACGAGCCCAATTCCAACCTCGACACCGTGGGCGAAGCGGCGTTGGCCAGCGCCATCGTGCAGATGAAAGTCCAGGGCAGCACGGTGGTGCTGGTGACCCATCGTTCTGCGGCGTTGGCCCAGGCCGATAAATTGATGGTGCTTAACGAAGGCCACTTACAGGCGTTCGGACCGAGCCAGGACGTACTACGAGCGTTGTCCGGGCAACGCGAAAGGATGCCAGCATGATTCATGAACAACACGACGCGCGTTTTTTTGTGCGCATGGGCTGGTTGCTGACCGTGGTTGGCGCCGGTGGCTTTTTCCTGTGGGCCAGCTTGGCGCCGTTGGACCAGGGTATTCCGGTGCAGGGCACGGTGGTGGTGTCAGGCAAGCGCAAAGCCGTACAAACCCTCAGCCCCGGCGTGGTCAGCCGTATTCTGGTGAAGGAGGGTGAAAGCGTCATCCAAGGCCAACCGCTGTTTCGCCTTGACCAAACCCAGCACCAGGCCGATGTGCAATCGTTGCAAGCCCAGTACCGCATGGCCTGGGCCAGTGTCGCCCGCTGGCAGAGCGAGCGTGACAACCGGGCCAGCATCACGTTTCCGGCTGCGCTGAGCGCAGATCCTGATCCGGCATTGGCGCTGGTGCTGGAAGGCCAGCGCCAATTGTTCAGCAGCCGTCGCGAGGCCTTTGCCCGCGAACAGGCGGGCATCCGCGCCACTATCGACGGCGCCACCGCGCAACTGGGCGGCATGCGCCGTGCCCGCAGCGACCTGACGGCCCAGGCCCAATCCTTGCGCGACCAACTGAGCAGCCTGCAACCCCTGGCCGACAACGGTTACATCCCGCGTAACCGGCTGATGGAGTACCAACGCCAGTTGTCCCAAGTGCAACAGGACCTGGCGCAAAACACCGGTGAAAGCGGCCGGGTGGAGCAGGGAATTCTTGAGTCTCGGCTCAAATTGCAGCAACACAGCGAGGAGTATCAAAAAGAGGTGCGCAGCCAACTGGCGGATGCGCAACTGCGTAGCCTGACCCTGGAGCAACAGCTGACCTCTGCCGGTTTTGATTTGCAGCACAGTGAAATCATCGCCCCGGCGGATGGCATTGCGGTCAACCTCAGTGTGCATACCGAGGGCGCGGTGGTGCGTGCGGGTGAGACGTTGCTGGAGATTGTCCCCCAGGGCACGCGCCTGGAAGTGGAAGGGCACCTGCCGGTGCACCTGGTGGACAAAGTCGGTACCCAGTTGCCGGTGGACATCCTGTTCACGGCGTTCAACCAGAGCCGTACACCACGGGTGCCGGGGCAGGTCAGCCTGGTATCTGCCGACCAACTGCTCGATGAGAAAACCGGCGCGCCGTATTACGTGCTGCGTACCACCGTCAGCGACGCCGCACTGGAAGCACTCCACGGCCTGGTGATCAAACCGGGCATGCCCGCCGAGATGTTTGTGCGCACCGGCGAGCGCTCGTTACTCAATTATCTGTTCAAGCCGCTGCTGGATCGTGCCGGCTCTGCGTTGACCGAGGAATGAACATGAAACCGATGTTTATCGCCTTGCTGTTGACCTGTACCCAGGCCCACGCCGCCATGGGCCCGTTCGACGTGTACGAGCAGGCCTTGCGTAACGATCCGGTGTTCCTCGGTGCGATCAAGGAACGCGACGCTGGCCTGGAAAACCGCGCCATTGGCCGCGCCGGGCTGCTGCCCAGGCTGTCCTACAGCTACAACAAGGGCCGCAACAATTCCCAGGCCACCTTGCCCGACGGGCGCGGCGGCAGTTACCACGATGACCGCAATTACAACAGCTACGGCTCCACCTTCAGCCTGCAACAACCGCTGTTCGACTACGAGGCCTATGCCAATTACCGCAAGGGCGTAGCCCAGGCACTGTTTGCCGATGAAAGCTTTCGCGACAAGAGCCAGGCACTGTTGGTGCGGGTGCTGAGCTATTACACCCAGGCATTGTTTGCCCAGGACGAAATCGATATTGCCCGCGCCAAGAAGAAAGCCTTTGAGCAACAGTTCCAACAGAACCAACACCTGTTCCAGCAAGGCGAGGGCACCCGTACGGATATTCTCGAAGCAGAATCACGCTACGAACTGGCCACGGCCGAAGAGATCCAGGCACTGGATGAGCAGGACGCGTCGTTAAGGGAATTGGGCGCGTTGATCGGGGTGCCCAGCGTAGATATCCACGACCTGGCGCCGCTGAACCCAGGCTTCGCCGCGTTCACCTTGGCCCCGGCCAACTACGCCACCTGGCATGAACTGGCAATCAGCAATAACCCCACGCTGGCCTCACAGCGCCAAGCCCTGGAAGTGGCCCGCTATGAGGTGGAGCGCAACCGCGCCGGGCATTTGCCCAAGGTCACCGCCTATGCCAGCTCACGCCAGCAGGAGTCCGACAGCGGTAACACCTACAACCAACGCTACGACACCAACACTATCGGCGTGGAAGTCAGCCTGCCGTTGTATGCCGGCGGCGGTATTTCTGCCTCCACCCGCCAGGCCAGCCGCGCCATGGAGCAGGCTGAATACGAGTTGGAGGGCAAGACCCGCGAAACCCTGATCGAACTGCGTCGCCAGTTCAGCGCCTGCCTATCAGGCGTGAGCAAGTTACGCGCCTATCAAAAGGCGCTGGTCTCGGCCGAAGCGCTGGTGGTGTCGACCCGGCAAAGCATCCTCGGCGGCGAGCGCGTGAACCTGGATGCGCTCAACGCCGAGCAGCAGCTCTACAGCACCCGCCGCGACCTGGCACAGGCGCGTTATGACTACCTGATGGCCTGGACCAAATTGCACTACTACGCCGGCAACCTGCGGGACACCGACTTGGCCAAGGTGGATGAGGCGTTTGGGGCGGTACACCGATAATGACGGACGCAGAGCGTCCTGGGCGGCATTCCCACGCAGAGCGTGGGAACGATCAGAGAGGCACTACCATGGGAATCTTTGACTATAAAAACCTTGGCAGCGAGGGCTCCAAAGCGTTGTTTGCCGATGCCATGGCAATTACGTTGTACAGCTATCACAACCTGGATAACGGCTTTGCCGTGGGCTACCAACACAATGGCCTGGGGGTGGGTTTGCCAGCGACGCTGGTGGGGGCGCTGCTGGGTAGCACTGACTCCCAAGGCGTAATACCAGGCATCCCCTGGAACCCTGATTCGGAAAAAGCCGCCCTGGAGGTTGTCCAAAAGGCCGGGTGGGCGCCGATCAGCGCCGCCGCCTTGGGTTATGGCGGCAAAGTCGATGCCCGTGGCACTTTCTTTGGTGAAAAGGCCGGCTACACCACGGCGCAGGTCGAGGTGCTGGGCAAGTACGACGACGCGGGCACACTGCTGGAAATTGGCATCGGTTTTCGCGGCACCTCCGGGCCGCGGGAAAGCCTGATCAGCGACTCCATCGGTGACTTGGTCAGCGACTTGCTGGCGGCACTGGGCCCCAAGGATTACGCCAAGAACTATGCGGGCGAGGCCTTTGGCGGCTTGCTCAAGACAGTCGCCGACTATGCCGGCGCCCACGGCCTGAGGGGTCAGGATGTGGTGGTCAGCGGCCACAGCCTGGGCGGCCTGGCAGTCAATAGCATGGCCGACCTGAGCAACGACAAGTGGTCGGGGTTCTACAACGACGCTAAATACGTCGCCTATGCCTCGCCAACCCAGAGCGCCGGCGACAAGGTGCTTAATATCGGTTACGAAAACGACCCGGTATTCCGCGCGTTGGACGGCTCATCCTTCACCCTCTCGTCCTTGGGCGTGCACGACAAACCCCATGAATCGACCACCGACAATATCGTCAGCTTCAACGACCACTACGCGTCAACGCTGTGGAATGTGCTGCCGTTTTCCATCGCCAACCTGTCGACCTGGATCTCCCATTTGCCGACCGGTTATGGCGACGGAATGACGCGGATCCTTGAGTCCGGTTTTTACGAGCAGATGACGCGAGATTCCACGGTGATCGTCGCCAACCTGTCCGATCCGGCGCGCGCCACCACCTGGGTGCAGGACCTCAACCGCAACGCCGATCCCCACAAGGGCAACACGTTCATCATCGGCAGCGAGGGCGACGACCTGATCCAGGGCGGAAGGGGGGCGGACTTTATCGAGGGAGGCAAGGGCAATGACACGATCCGTGACAACAGTGGCCATAACACTTTTCTGTTCAGCGGCGACTTCGGCAACGACCGCATCATTGGCTACCAGCCAACCGACAGACTGGTGTTCAAGGGCGCAGACGGCAGCGCCGACTTGCGTGACCACGCCAAAGTGGTCGGCGCAGACACGGTACTCACGTTTGGCGCGGACTCGGTCACGTTGGTGGGCGTCGGCCACGGCGGCCTGTGGGCCGATGGGGTGGTGATCGGCTGATCGGCAGTGAGAGTGGCGACGGAAAACGGGGACCTCACGCGTTAAAGGGTTACCTGCGAGTGGTTTTCGCGCGACGTGAGAGGAACTGAACATGTCCCGGTTTCGATTGTTACTGTGCGCCGTGGTACTGCTGGGGTTGGGCGGGTGTGCGGTGTACCCGGCATATCCGGGGCCGTGCTGCTACCGGCCGTATTACCACTCGTACTACTACCATCCCTACTATCACCCGTATTACCACCCGTACTACCGGTACTGAACGGGTTCATTCAAGTGGAACCCGATGTATCTGATGTAGAAAGTCCAAATGTGGGAGGGGACTTGCCCCCGATGGCGGTGTGTCAGTCAACTGATAGATAGCTGACACTCCCTCATCGGGGCATAGGTATCTACACAACTTTGAGCATTGCTGCTGGACCTGTGGCGAGGGAGCTTGCTCCCGTGACGGCCGGGCAGTCGGGCTATTTTTACCGGGTGTAAATCGGTTCAAGTGTGGGAGGGGGCTTGCCCCCGATAGCGGCCTGTCGGTGTACATATCCGTTATTTAGGTAACGGCGGCTTATGGTTCCGCCCTTACGGCGGCTCACTTTTGGAAGGACCCAAAAGTAAGCAAAAGGTCCTCGCCCCACCACTCGGCGCCTCGCTTAGGCTCGGCGTTCCCTCACTCCGGCTTGAATCCGTGGGCCGCCGTCATGGGCCATCCTTGGCCCAGGACGGCTAACCCGGCGTCCTGCCGGGTTACCCACAGATTCAAGCCTGCGTTCGGCCAGCGTGGTTTAACGGGGCGCCTGAGATCAAGATCAAAAGCCAAATCAAGAGCCAGAGCCAGAGCCAGAGCCAGAGCCAGAGCCAGAGCCAGGGCTTCGGGTTTTGTCAGGTCCGGTAGATGTGTAGATACCTATGCTCATCGGGGGCAGGCCCCCTCCCACAGGTTGAAGAACCGGTAACGATCACTTTTCCTTGATAACGGTGGCCACATCCGCAGCCTTTACGCGTACGCGCTTGCCCGCAATGTCAGTGAATTCATAGAAGCCGTCGGCGCTGTCGGTCTTGGGTAAATCCTTGGTCAAATACTGTGTGCCGTTTTGCAATGTCACCACGGTTTGCGTTGCGCAGCCGCTCAATACCAGAAAAGTGAGTGCAACCAGTGGCAGACCCAAATTCTTCATGTTCATTACCTTTACCTTTAACCCTGAAAAGTCCCGCGCCAGAGGCCGCGGGCCACAAATTTTACGCCATCGACTTCCCCATCTGATCACTTTTATACGAAAAGTTGCGTGCGCCATTTATCTATTACCGATTGCAACAAGGGTTTGCTGACGGCACTCTGTATGCATAACCAGTATTTGATCCCCGTGCGCCATGGCCAATCCCCTCGACGATCCGCTCTATTACCTGCATAACTTCCGCCAGGTCCTGCATTGGCTGGGGCAACGCTATGCCGATTTGCTTGACGCTGACGAACAGCATTTCATTCAGCAATTCGACAGGTTGCCGCAAGCCTCCCAGGCGTTATTGGTGCGGATGGTGATGCGCAAAGGTGTGCATTTTCGTGCGGGCAAGCTCAATTACCTGGAGATCGGTTGCACCCATTCCGCCGCCGGGCCGTTGTTGACATTGGGCTGGGTGTCGGACCAATGCCCACTCGCGTTTGAGGAGCTGTTCGGGTTGTTGCAAAAGGGCGAAGTGCTCAGCGCTTTCAAGCCCTGGATCGCGCAACCCAAGGGCAAGAAAACCGATTGGCTTGATGGGCTGGCGGCGCAATTTACCGAGAGCCGCAGCTTCGCCGGTTGGTGCCCTGACCTCGCGGATACGCTCTACAGCCTCGGCGTGATGGCGTTGTGTGACCGACTGCGATTGATGTTCTTTGGCAACCTGTATCAGGACTGGTCCGAGTTCGTGCTGGCAGACCTGGGTATCTTCACTTACGAAAAAGTCGAGTTCTGCGCCGAGTCCCGCGGCTTGCGCAGCCGTGCCGACGTGCACGGCTTTTTATTCTTGCACCAATGCCAGCAGGCCTTTGAAGGCGGTGAGGCGTTGGAGACGGTGCTGGCCGACATCGCCACGCTGGAGACCGATAATCCTTGGCTGGAAAAGCGTCGCGCCAAGCTGCTGTTCCAGGTCGGGCAGTATTGCGAGCGTGTCGCCGAGCTGGCCCTGGCAGAACGGATCTATCGCACCTGTGCGTACCCCGGCGCGCGCTCACGTTTGATCCGCGTGTTGGAGCGCCAGGAGGACTACGTTCAGGCCATGGCCCTGGCGAGCGTTGCTCAACACACACCGGAAAGCGCTGCCGAACAGCAACACCTCTTGCGCGTAGTGCCACGACTACGACGCAAGTTGGGTGAGCCTGCCTTACCCAAGACCAAACCCCGTCCCGTCACGCGCCTGGACTTGGACCTCGCATTGCCGGACCCGCTGATGTCAGTGGAGTTTTGCGTGCAGGCCCACCTGAGTGTCCCCGAGGGCCCGGTGCATTACGTGGAAAACGGCCTGATCAACTCACTGTTCGGCCTGTTGTGTTGGGAAGTGATTTTCGCGCCGTTGCCGGGCTCATTCTTCCACCCGTTCCAGCGCGGGCCGGCGGACCTGCACAGTGAAGACTTCCATCAGCGCCGCGCCCCGCAGTTCGCTGCGTGTTTCGAGCAACTGCAGGATGAACGCTACAAGGCCACCATCCGCCAACGTTATGTCGATAAATGGGGCATCCAATCACCGTTCGTGTTCTGGAACCTGCTCAGCGAAGACCTGCTGGAACAGGCCCTGGAATGCCTGCCCGCCGAACACCTGCGCCACTGGTTCGAACGCTTGCTGCTGGATATCCGCGCCAACCGCGCCGGCATGCCCGACCTGATCCAGTTCTGGCCGGCGCAAAAGACCTACCGCATGATCGAGGTGAAGGGCCCCGGCGACCGCCTGCAAGACAACCAATTGCGCTGGCTGGAGTTCTGCGGCGATCACCAGATGCCGGTCACCGTGTGCTACGTGCGCTGGGCGGGGCAACCGGCTTGAGCTACACCGTAGCCGTACGTGCGATGTGTGAGTTCACGGCCAAGGTCGGCGACCTCGACGTGCGCTTTACCCCGTCCCCCAGCGCCCAGGAAGGTATTGTCGGCCATCGCACCGTTGCCTCGCGCCGCAGCCAGCACTACCAGAATGAAGTGGCACTGGAAGGCGAGTACCAGCAACTCAAGGTGCGGGGCAGGGCGGACGGCTACGACCCGGACGCCAATCGCCTGGAAGAAGTGAAAACCTATCGCGGCGACCTCGACGCGCAGCCCGCCAACCACCGGCAACTGCACTGGGCCCAGGTCAAGGTGTATGGCTGGTTGATGTGCCAGAAGCTCGGCCTTGCAGAGATCAACCTGGCGTTGGTGTACTTCGATATCGTCGGTGAAGGCGAAACGCTGCTAAGCCAACACTTCCAGGCCGCTGAATTGGAGCCGTTCTTCAACCAGCAATGCGCGCTGTTTCTCGGCTGGGCCCAACGCGAGATGCAGCACCGCGAATCCCGCAACAGCGCCGCGCAAACCCTGGCATTCCCCCATGCCGAATTCCGCACCGGCCAGCGCGTCCTCGCCGAATCGGTGTACAAGGCCGTCAGCACTGGCCGCTGCCTCATGGCCCAAGCGCCCACGGGCATCGGCAAGACCATCGGCACGATCTTTCCGTTGCTCAAGGCATTGGCCCCCCAGCAACTGGACAAGGTGTTCTTCCTCACCGCCAAGACCCCGGGGCGCAAGCTCGCCCTGGATGCAGCCCAGGTGCTGTACGCCAACAACCCAGACCTGTCGTTACGCGTACTGGAACTGGTGGCGCGGGACAAGGCCTGCGAACACCTGGATAAAGCCTGCCACGGCGATTCCTGCCCATTGGCCCAGGGCTTCTACGACCGTCTGCCCGCCGCGCGAATCGCGGCTTCCCAAGTGCGCCTGTTGGACCAACGCACGCTAAGGGAGGTGGCCCTGGCCCACGACGTCTGCCCGTATTACCTCAGCCAGGAAATGGCACGCTGGGCCGACCTGGTGGTCGCCGACTACAACTACTATTTCGACTTCGGCGCCATGCTCTTCGGCCTGGCCCAACTCAACCAGTGGCGCGCCGCCGTGCTGGTGGACGAAGCCCACAACCTGGTGGAACGCGCCCGCTCGATGTACAGCGCCAGCCTCGACCAGTACCACCTCAAGACCTTGCGCGATACCGCACCGGAGCCTCTGAAGAAACCCTTACAGCGCCTGAACCGCGAATGGAACGCCCTGCACAAGGATCAGCTTGCGCCGTACCAGGCCTATGCCACCCGCCCGGAAAAACTGCTGCAAGCCCTGAGCCTGTGTACCAGCGCCATGGGCGATTACTTCAACGACCACCCCGAGGCACTGAGCGGCGACCTGCAAACCTTCTATTTCGACGCGCTGCAGTTCGCCAAGGTCGCCGAGCTGTTCAACGAACACTTCATCTTCGACATCAGCAAGCGCCATCTCAGCGGCAAACGCAGCAGTTCCACCCTGTGCCAGCGCAATGTGGTGCCCGCCGAATTTATCCGCCCACGCCTGACCGCCGCCCGCAGCAGCGTGCTGTTTTCTGCAACATTGAGCCCACGGCACTACTACGCCGACCTGCTGGGGCTGCCGGCGGACACCCCATGGGTCGACGTGGAATCACCGTTCAAGGCCGAGCAACTGCACGTGCGGATCGTAGATGAAATCTCCACGCGGTTTGCCCATCGCCAGGCTTCGCTGGAGCCTATTGTCGAGCTGATCGCCGAGCAGTTCGCGCAACAGCCGGGCAATTACCTGGCATTCTTTTCCAGCTTTGATTACCTGCAACAAGTGGCGCAGTTGTTCGCTGAAAAGCACCCACACATTGCGTTGTGGCAGCAATCACGTGGCATGGCCGAAGCCGAGCGCCAGGCGTTTCTCGATCAATTCACCCAGCACAGCCAGGGCATTGGCTTTGCCGTGTTGGGCGGCGCGTTTGGCGAGGGCATCGACTTGCCCGGCAGTCGTCTGATTGGTGCATTCATTGCCACGCTGGGGCTGCCGCAACTGAACCCGGTCAATGAGCAGATGAAGCTGCGGATGGGCGCGATTTTTGGCGCGGGGTACGACTACACCTATCTGTATCCTGGGCTCCAAAAGGTCGTGCAGGCAGCGGGCAGGGTGATCCGAAGCCAACAGGACAAGGGCGTGGTAATGCTCATCGATGATCGTTTTGGCGAGGCGCGGGTACGGCAGTTGCTGCCAAAGTGGTGGGCCGTGACGTGAGTTATTCCTGGCATCAATGATGCTGGTAGCTGCGCCACCAATGCCGCAGTCTGCGGTAAACACCCAAAGAGCCACGCCAATGAGCCAGCAAACGATTCCTGTCAATGGTATTGAGCTAAGCGTACACATCGAAGGTCCCGCTGACGGCGAACCGATCTGGCTGCTGCATGGTTTTCCGGAGTGCTGGCACTCCTGGCGCGAACAGATCCCCGCACTGGCAGACGCCAGCTTCCGGGTGTTCGTGCCGGAAATGCGCGGCTATGGGCGATCCAGCTCACCCGATGGTATCGACGACTACGATTTGCTGATCTTGTGCGGCGATATCCAGCACGCCATGGACTATTTCGGCCATACGCAGGTGGTGATGGTCGGCCATGATTGGGGGGCTGTAGTGGCGTGGCATTTGGCGCTGCTGGAGCCCGAACGTGTGACTCGCCTGGGCACAATGTCCGTGCCGTTCGCGGGGCGTGCCCACAGCCCGGTGATTGACATCATGCGCGAGCTGTACGCCGAGCGCTTCAACTACATCCTGTACTTCCAGGAACCGGGGGTGGCTGAGCACGAGCTGGAAGCCGATATCGAGCGCACGTTGCGGTTGTTCATGCAGGATCAGGACGTGTTCCTGCAGCACAAACCGGCCAATGCAACACTGCTTGAGGAATTCACTGCACCTGGCCAGCTACCCGATTGGTGCACGCAGCAGGACCTGGACGTGTATGTGCAGTCCTTCACCGAGCACGGCTTTCGCGGGCCGTTGAACTGGTATCGCAACTTCGAACGCAATTGGCAGCGCACCGCGTTCCTGGCGGGGCGGAAAGTCTTGCAACCCACGCTGTTTCTGATTGGTGACCGTGACCCGGTGGGGGTGTTCGAGGCGCATACCCTCAAGCGTATGCCTGAAGCGGTGCCCGATCTGGAACAGCACGTTTTAACGGACTGCGGTCACTGGATCCAGAACGAGCAGGGTGCACAGGTCAACGCGTTGTTGCTCGACTTTCTAGAGAGAAAGCGAAGGTAGCGCCGCGTCCCGGCCGCTCAACCAACTGAATACTGCGCCCGTGCAATTGCAGGATGCGATGCACGATACGCAGGCCCAACCCGCCATCCCGGCGCGCCCCGCCAATGGTGAAGGCGCGCAGGAACAAGCCTTCACGCAACTCGGCATCGATGCCTGGACCGCTGTCGCTGACCGTGACGCTGACGGCATCTGCAGCAGGAGACAAGGTGACTTCGACCTCGCCATTCACAGGGGTATGGCGCAACGCGTTGTCCAGCAAGTTGGTCAGCACCCGTTCAATCAAGCCGAGATCGGCGTACACCGTTGGCACTTTCGGCGGCAGCGTAGCCGTGAGGGTGATGGAACGAGCCTCAGCGGTCAGTTCGAATTTCTGGAAGATGTCTTGCACCAGGTCGGGCAGTGAGAACCCTTCGATCACCGGCTGTACAAAGCCGTGTTCCAGTCGCACCAGTTCCAGTAATGACTGGGCGAGCCCACCTACTTTGCGGCTTTGGTCCAAAGCAATGCCCAGATAACGACGGCGCTCTTCGGGGCTCAGGCTGGCATCCTTGAGCGACAGGGTTTCCAGGTAACCATGCAGTGACGCCAACGGCGTGCGCAGGTCGTGGGAGATATTCGCCACCATTTCCCGACGTTCCTGGTCCTGATGGGTGATGGCCTGCCATTGCTCGCCGAGGCGGTTCTCCATTTGCACAAAGGCGTGGTCGAGTACGGCGATTTCATCGCTGCTATCCAACTGCGGCGTGACGGCCTGCGACGGTTTGGGCGCGCCGTTGATATCGAACTGGCCGACTTTGTCGGTGAGTTGACGCAGCGGGCGGGTGATCCAGGCAAAGGCGATAAGACCGGCCAGCAGGCAGAGCAGGGCGACCAGGCCGATGGACCACAGGGCGATTTTCAGCGCCATGCCGGTGGCGTCCTTGGCGTCGTAGGCATCATGGGCTTCGCCCAGCAGCACCACATACAGGAAACCGGTTTGTTGGCCACCTGCCTTGAGCGGCGCGGCGCTGAAGACCTTGCGCCCGTCAACGCTGCGCGGGTCATCGCCGAGGATCGGCAGCATGGCGCCACTGAGGAAGCGGCGGATTGGCGCGAGGTCTACCTGGTCGCGCAATAGATGGCCTTTGGGGGCAGCGTTACCGACCACGCGCCCGTCGATATCGAGCAAGTACACCTCGACACTCGGGTTGACCAACATCAACTGGCTGAACAAGTTACGCACCGCATCGGGCTTGAGGCCATCGGCATCCATCAACTGGGTGTCGCGGGCGATGTGCGCCGCCAAATCGCGGGATAGACCTTGGACGACCTCCAGTTCGTGCATGCGATTGGAGCGGATTTGCAGCCACGCCGAGGTGC
This sequence comes from Pseudomonas nabeulensis, assembly GCF_004682045.1. GTDB lineage: Bacteria > Pseudomonadota > Gammaproteobacteria > Pseudomonadales > Pseudomonadaceae > Aquipseudomonas > Aquipseudomonas nabeulensis. The sequence goes on along the minus strand of NZ_QUZT01000077.1, from coordinate 897 downwards.
CGCTGCAAATCACCAGCAACAGCGCAAACACCACTGACAAGCGTTGAGTCAGGGTGAGTTTCATGGCGCACTCTCGGCAAACTTATAACCACGACCCCACACCGTCAGGATGAGCGCCGGACTGGCCGGGTCGGCTTCGACCTTGGCGCGCAGGCGGTTGATATGGGTATTCACCGTGTGTTCGTAGCCTTCATGGCTGTAGCCCCATACGGCGTTGAGCAGGTCCATGCGCGAAAACACTTTGCCTGGCTGGCGGGCGAAGAAGTACAGCAGGTCGAATTCACGCGGCGTGAGGTCCAGGCGCTGGCCTTGCAGGGTGGCGTCCCGGGTCAGCGGGTTGATGAACAGTTGGCCGAGGTCGAGGCTGCCGGCGTCCATTTTCAGGTTGCGCGCCATCGCGTCGACCCGGCGCAGCAGGGCTTTGACCCGCGCCACCAGCTCCGGCATGGAAAAGGGCTTGGCCAGGTAATCGTCCGCGCCCAGTTCCAGGCCGAGGATGCGGTGCATTTCGCTGGAGCGGGCGCTGGTGATGATGATCGGCGTGTAGCGCGCCATGGCGCGGGCGTGGCGGCAGATCTCCAGGCCGTCGACGCCGGGCAGCATCAGGTCGAGGATCAGTGCATCCCAGCCGCCTTGTTCCAGCAGGCGCAGGCCTTCGCTGCCGTCGGCGCTGTGCACCACGTCGAAGTGTTCGTCGCGCAGGTGCAGGCAGATCAAGTCGGCAATGTGGGCGTCGTCCTCGACCACCAGGACACGTTTGGGCTGATCCATGTAAGGGAAACCTTCGCTTTTGGTTCGCGCATTGTGCGGGTTTTGCAAGCCTTTAGTTATCACGAATTGTTTAACTCTGCGTGAGGATTCCGCGACCGGGCAGGGCTCAGGATGGCGACATTGTTA
>NZ_QUZT01000076.1 GCF_004682045.1 Pseudomonas nabeulensis | reverse complement strand
GAGTACACCGCTGATCCCTGTGGGAGGGGGCTGCATCAGGCAGAGGAAATAGGCACGCCCCAGTCCATCACCAACGATAGGTAACCGACCCCAACAAGCTGCGTTCATCACCGTAACGGCAAGTGGTGTTGCAATACAGGTACTTCTTGTCGAACAGGTTTTGCGCCTTGGCTTGCACTTGCCAATGGGCATCCAGGTCGTAGCTGATCAGCGCATCCACCAGCGTATACGCCGGTAGCTTGCCGTCGTAGACACTCGGCGTGGTGCGGGTGGTGCCGGTGTAGCGCGCGCCGCCGCCGATGCGGACTTTCTCCAGGCCCAGGCTGGCCAGGCGGTAGCTTGCCCACAGGCTGGCGCTGTTGTAGGGAATGCCTTCGATACGTTTGCCGACGTTGCTCGCGGTCTGGTCTTGCAGCACATGGGTGTCGGTGTAGGCGTAGCCGGCGCTCAGTTGCAGGTTGTCGGTGAGGTTGCTCTTGGCTTCCAGCTCCACGCCTTTGGTGCGGGTCTTGCCGTATTGCACGTAGGTGTTGGTGAGGCTGTCCAGGCTCAGGGAGTTGTCCTGGTCCAGGCGATACACCGCCGCGCTGAGCAACGTGTCGCTGCCGGGCGGTTGGTAGCGCAGGCCCACTTCGTACTGTTCGCCTTCCAGTGGCGCAAAGGCATTGCCGAACGCCGGGTTGCTCACGCTGGCCGGCTGGAAGGACTGGCTGTAACTCACATACGGCGCCAGGCCGTTATCCGCCAGGTACACCAGGCCGACCCGGCCGGTGGCTTTCTTGTCGCCACGGGTGGCGCGGGCGTCGGTGGCGAAGGTGGTGGTGACGCTGTCGGCCCAGTCCTGGCGCCCGCCCAGCAGCAGGACCCACTTATCGTTGTAGGTGATCTGGTCTTGCAGGTAGACGCCGGCCTGGGTGCTGTGCAGATCCGAGCCGCTGTCCGCGGCGGTGTTGGCGCCCACGCCGGTGTATTGCAGGGTGGCCAGGTTCAGCGGTGGCGCCAGTTGTGCCACGGTGGCGCTGATGTAGCGATGGGAGTCGTAGGTCTTGTGGTAGTAGTCCACGCCCACCAGCAGTTCATGACGCCAGGCACCGCTGTCGACGGTGTAGCTGAGGTTGTTGTCGGTGGTCCAGCCGGTGGAGCGCTCCTCGCGGTCGCTGTAGCGGCGGCTCAATTGCGTGCCGGAAATGGCCACCGGGATCAGGTAGCTCCAGTCGGTATTGGCCTGGAAGTAGCGCAGGCTGTGGTTCACTTTCAGTTGATCGCTGAACTGGTGTTCGAACAGATAGCCCAGGGTATCCATGCGGTTGTTGAAGTGGTCGTAACCCGGCTCGCCGACGAAATCATTTCGCCCGATCTTGTAGCCGGGCGTATTGCTGTAGCTGCTCATGTGGTAGCTCATGGGCGGTGAGAAACCGGTGTAGGTTTCCTGATGGCTGGCCAGCACGGTCAACGCGGTATCGTCGTCGGGTTTCCAGGTGATGGCCGGCGCGATGTAGCGGCGGTCGTCGTCGATGTGATCGACCTGGGTGCCACTGTCACGCCACAGGCCGGTGAGGCGATAGCTGAGCTGGCCCTGGTCATCCAGTGGGCCGCCGAGGTCGAGGGTGTACTGGCGGCGGTTGTAGTTGCCCAGTTCAACGCCCACTTCGTGCAACGGCGTGTCGGTGGGGCGTTTGCTCACGGTATTGATCATGCCCCCCGGCGACAGCTGGCCGTACAGGACCGAAGACGCGCCCTTGAGCACCTCGATACGCTCCAGGCCATAAGCCTCGACACTGCCGTCGTAGGGGTTGGACTGCAGTTTCATGCCGTCGCGCAAGATACCGCCGGTGCCGGCGCCCACGTTGAAGCCGCGCAAGGTGTAGTCGTCGGCGGTACGGCTGAAACTGCTGGGCTGGCTGCTGAACCCCGGCGTGTACTTGAGCGAGTCCGACAGGTTGTCGCTTTTGCGTTCGTCCAGTTCGGCGCGGGTCACCACCGACACCGATTGCGGAATCTTCACCAGCTCGGTGCGGGTCTTGGTGCCAGCACTGGAACGCTGGGCGACGAAACTCTGGTTGTCCTCGTCAGCCTGCGCGCGGGTGCGGCCGTCAATGTTGATGGCCTCCAGCGTGACCCCATCACCACTGGCCGGCTGCACGCTCAGGGCGCCGCTGGCGGTGATGCGCACGCGCAAACCGGTGTCTTGCAGGGCGTTGCTGACCGCTTGCGCTGCACTCAAGTGACCACGCACCGCTTGGGCCTGGCGCCCGTCGACATCGGCGGGAATAAACAGCACCTGGCGCCCGCTGGCCTGGCCGATCTGGATCAACGTATTCGCCAGCGAACCTGCGGGCAGGTCGAAATCTTGTGCGGGTTCAGCGGCCAGGGCGGCACAGCTCAGCAGGCAGCCGCCGAGCAACAGCGGGAAAAAGGTGTTCGGGTGCATGGCGTGGACTCGATAAGGCTCTGGACAGGGCGCATGTCGCGCGTTTCTGTCTGGTCTGTAGCGTGAGCGCGCGATTTTTTAAGGGCGGTTTGAAAATAAATTCACGCGTGGTCGATGCGCGTCCACAGGCCCAGGTAAGACACCACCGCCAGCGGCAATACGTCTTTGAGCGCGGCAAGCGCCTGGCGGCTGTCATCCAGGTTGAACACCCCGGAAATGCGCAAGGCCGCCGCACTGGCCGATACGTGCAGCAGTCCCGCGTGATAGGGCCGCAGGTGGTCGATCACCTGGCCCAGCGTTTGGTCATGCACCTCCAGCAAACCATGGGCCCACGCGCGTTCGTCGATATAGCCCTGGGCAATCGGTTGCCACGCCTGGCCGTCGAACCCCAGGCCCTGGCCTGCGACTAAACGCTGACGGGTGCCCGGCGTGCGCCATTCCATCTCGCCCTCCAGCGCCCACACTTGGCCCGTGCCCGCTTGAAGGCTGAGCAGGCAGCGCCCGCCATTGAGCCGGGCTTCGCCCCACGGGCACTGCAACACAAAGGGCCGCGTCGGGTCGTTGTGCACCCGGGCCTGCACGGCGCCACGCAATAGCTGCACGGTGCGGTGGGCGGGGCTGAAATTCAGGTCCACGGCGCTGCGGGCGTTGAGCAGCAGGGAGGAACCATCCTCCAGCGTGAAGCGTCGACGTTCCGCCGTGGTGGTGCGCAAATCTGCGCCCCAGCGTTCGTGGAGCGGGCCGCCGCGCAGGGTCAGCAGCGGCGTGCCCATCGTCACTGCGCCCACCGCCAAGGCTCCGCGTAACAGGCGCCGTCGGCTGTGGTTGACGGCGCTGAGCGCCTGGCGCGAGCCTTGTTGCTGGGCGAGGGGCACAAGTGTGCGGTCCAGTTGGCGGGTAAGCCCGTGCCAGGCGTCACGGTGGCTGGGGTCGGCGTTCAGCCAGTGCTCGAACTGCGATTGGGCCGGCCCATCGAATGCGCCCGAACCGCGCCGCGCATACCACTCGATAGCTTGCGCCACCGCAGGCGGCAGGCCGCTCACGGCTTGGCCAGGTAACAGGCGGTCAGGCCCTGTACCACGTATTGATGCACCCGCGTGACCGACACGCCCAGCTCGCCGGCGATACAGGCGTAGGTGCGGCCATCGAGCTGGCTGTACAGGAACGCCATGCGGGCTTTCGCGGACAGGCCGTCGAGCAGGCGGTCGATTTCCATCAGCGCTTCGATCACCAGCCAGTGTTCCTGGGGCGAGGGCGCCACGGCTTCGGGCAGGGTGGCCAGCACGTCGAGATAGGCGCGTTCCACATCGTTGCGCCGCCAGCGGGCAAACACCAGGCGCTTGCCGATGGTGCTCAACAGCGCGCGAGGTTCACGGATGGTGTGGGGGTCGGGCATCGCCACCACTTGAGCGAAGGTTTCCGCCGCCAGGTCGGCCGCGTCTTCACGGCACCCCAGGCGCAGCCGCAGGCGTTCCAGCAGCCAAGGGTGGTGGTCGCCAAACAGGCGGTGCAGGGTCGCATTGCGCGATGGCGAGCAGGAAGAAGGACTGAGCAACACGGTTGACGCCACCTGGTGAATGACAACGATTCTCAATGGTGGCGTTATTGAGAATTTATTGCAAGATCTTACATCGGCACTCTTACATCCGCACAAACGCCACGCTAAACCGCGTGCCCGCTTGCGCGGTGGAACTCACTGCGACATCACCGCCATGGGCCCTGGCCAACTCCCGCACGATATACAGGCCCAAACCCACACTGCGCACATCGCTGCCTTGCTCGGTGCCACGGGTCATCGGTTCGAACAGTCCGGCCAGCAGCGTCTCGGGAATCACCGCACCATGGTTGTGTACCGACACCTCGCACTGGCCGTCACCCAGCCGCGACGTAATGCTGATCGGCCGTTGCAAGTCGCCATAGGCCACGCTATTGGCCACCAGGTTGCCGATGATCTGCTGCACGCGGTCGGCGTCCAACGTGGCGGCGCCGCTGCCGATGGCGTGGTGTTCCAGGAGCGCTGTGGGGAATGCCACGCGCAGTTCGTCCACGGCCTGGTGTGTCACCGCGTGCAGGTCCAGGGGCGCCGCCTTGATCGTAATGCCCTGGCCGACCCGCGCCTGGGTGAAGTCCAGCAGGTCGGCGATCATGCGCTGCGCACGCTCGGACGACTGGCCGATATGCCCGAGCAACTGGCGCTCCTTGGCGCTGCGTTCGCCCCGGTTGAGAAAGTCCGAGGCCATGCGGATCGCTGTCAGCGGGTTTTTCAGGTCATGGCTGACAATCGCCACCATCTGCTCGGCAAACATCGCGCGGCGCTGGGCGATGGCATAGGCCTCGCTCAGTTCTGCCTGGGCTTGCTGGAGGGCCAGCTCGGTGGCGGTTTTTTCCTGGAGCAGGGCTTCGGCCAGGTTGCGCGCGTTGAGCAGTTCGCGCTCGTACTTGTCGCGATCGGTGGTGCCGAACAGCGCCAGGTCGTACACGGTGCCGCCAGCACGTTCACGCTTGAGGCCGTTGAGCAACACGGTGACCTTGTGGCCGTCGCGGTGCAGCATGTCCAGCTTCACCTCGGTGATACGCCCGTGCATGCGCAGCATCGGCGACAGGTGAGTCTGGTGGAAGATGCGCCCGCCCATGGTCAGCAAATCCTGGAAGCGCCGCCCGCACAGCTCTGCATTACTGAACCCCAGCCACTCGCCGAACCGTGCATTGGCTTGCAGGATCGTGCCGTCCTCCGCCGTGGCGGCCAGGGCACAGGCGGCGTTGTCGAACAGTTCAGCCGGCATGGGCAAAGGGCGCCAGAAAGGTTTGCATTGCCGCTGCGCAGGCCTGCGGCGCGCTCATGTGCGGGCAATGGCCGACGTTGTCTACCAGGCAGTAGGTGCTGTTGGGCAATACACGGTGCAGGTATTCGCCGACGGCCACCGGGGCGATCAGGTCGTCGCTCGATTGCAGGATCAACACCGGTGTGGCCAGGCCGATCACGTCCTGGCGGTTGTCCGACATAAACGTCACGCGGGCAAATTGCTTGGCGATCTCCGGCTCCGTGCGGCAGAAACTGTCGGTGAGGGTTTCGCTCAGCGCTGGCTGCCCAGGCGCGCCCATGATCACTGGGGCCATGGCGCTGGACCAGCCGAGGTAGTTGCTGTCGAGGGTGTCGAGCAGGTCTTCGATGTCGGCCAGTTTGAAGCCGCCCACGTAGCCGTCGGCATCGATATAGCGCGGCGACGGACCGATCATCACATGGGCGGCCACGCGTCCGGGGGCCTGGCGGTCGGCGAGGGCGGCGATCATCGCGCTTACCGAATGGCTCACCAGGATCACCGGACCCACGGCGAATGCGTCGATGATCTCGTTCAAGTCGCGGGCGTAGCCGTCCAATGCGCTGTACTTGGCCTTGTCGAAGGCGTTGAGGTCTGACAGGCCGGCGCCCACCAGGTCGTACATCACCACGCGAAAGCGCTCACAGAACTGCGGCGCCAATGCATTCCACATGGCCTGGTTGCAGCCGAACCCATGGGAAAACACCAGGGTCGAAGTCCCGTTGCCCATTACTGTGACGTTGTTGCGCTGGCGTAGGTCCATGGGTTGTCCGTTTATGGCGTTTTGCTATGCGAGAAGGAGTGTAGATAGTCAACGACGCGGGGTCACGCGATATAGCGTGGATAGGGTAAAGTCGGCGCCTTCAGGAAGAAACTTCAGGTAACAAATATGCTGCGTGGGTTGCGCCAATCCGTCTTGAGTCTGCTGGTGTTGATGGTCGCCAGCCTGTTTATCCACGCCCAGGCGGACACCTCGCCCATCGGCGTCGCCCTCGACCAGCGGGTGATCGACCTCACCAACACCCTCGACGCCGACACCACCACCGGTCTGAAACACCAGCTCGCCGACCTGGAACAACGCAAAGGCGCGCAAATCGCCGTGTTGCTGGTGCCCACCACCGGCGGTGCCACCCTCGAAGACTTCGCCAACCAACTGTTCCGCGCCTGGAAACTGGGGCGCAAGGACGTCAACGACGGCATCCTGCTGGTGGTGGCCAAGCATGATCGTAAAGTGCGTATCGAAGTGGGCTACGGGCTGGAAGGCACGGTCACCGACTTGCTCGCCCATCGCATCATCGAAGAACACCTCACCCCGGCGTTTCGCCAGGGTGATTTTGCCGGTGGCATCGGTCAGGGCGTGAGCGACCTGATCGTGCTGGTGGACGGCGGCGACCTGCCCAAACTCGCCGAGCCCTCGTTGAACCCGCAGTTCATTACGGTACTGCTGGCCTTTATCGTCGGCGCCCTTGGCGGCGTGCTGATCGCCGCCGGCAAACTGCATTGGCGCCGCGCCCTGATCGCCACGGTGGCCATCGGGGTGCTGTTGGCGATTTTTGGCGGTGGCCGCGACTGGGGGGCGTTCCTGCTGGTGCTGCCGCTGACGATGCTGATCGGCGGCGCCACATTTGGCGCGCTGTGGCAGGCGCGTACGTTTTTCTATTGCGTGCTGGGGTTGCTGGTTTACATCGGCGTGTTGGTCACGGTGAACCAGTACACCGACGTGAGTTTCCTGCACTGGCTGGCGTTTCCATTGCTGGGGTTGGTGGTGCTGGGTTTGTACCTGATCCTGTTCATCGTCATGAAAGACGCCTGGCAGAAAAGCCGCACAGGGTTCACGGCAAGGCTGCTGGCGGCGGGGGCGGTGTATGTAGCGGCGGGAGCGCTGATGGAACTGGGGCGCTATGGCTGGCTGTATGCGTTCCCGATCGCCTCGTTCGCGGCGTTGTTTATTTTTGGCAAGGTGGGCACGGGGTCGGGGTCGGGCGGGGGTTCCAGTTCGGGGTCGGGGAGTTCCGGTTCCAGCAGTAGCTCCTCGGGAGGGGGTGGGTCCAGCGGCGGTGGCGGGGCTTCCGGGAGCTGGTAGGGTGATTCTACGCGAGCGAACCATCGCTTATGGCATGCCCTGTAGGTCCGGCCTCTTGGGCATACGAATCGCATTGCTGCTTTGGGTGAGCGCGCAATATGCCGACTGCTCTGGCCAATCCTTTCGCCCCATGTTGATCAGACTGGTCGGGCACAACAACAGCACATCACCAAAGGAAAACAGCGGGAACGCTGACACCAGTGGTTGATTGCGCACGGTCTCGACGGGCCCCCAAACCTGTGTGTCGAAGTCTTCTTTGGCATAGGTTTTTGTCAGCATGTACCGCGCTTCCACCGAGTCTCGAACATTCATGACTTGCGCTGCTGAATAAACGATTGCAGCTAAAACCCCCGGTGAAATGCTGATGACCATCGTTCCGGTCACGATCACTGCCACCAGGAACAGGCTCAGGCGTTTGAACAGATCGGTCTTGCTGACATAGAAGACCACTACCGGCAGCAGCGTGATGCTTGCTGCGAACATCGAGATAAGCATCAGCCGATTAAGGGCATCAGGTGTGTCTTCACCAATGTAGGCTTTCAGGATCAGGCTGGTTGAGAACACTGAGCAAGCCACTGTGCTGAAGAGCAACGCTGACAGCATCAACATGAACCAGCCACGTAGCGGCCAACTTTTGGCATTGCCGGGGCCGGGCATAGCTGCACTGATGTCGACGGCACGTCTGAATGTCGTGCTGGCAAGCAATGAACCGGGTGCCGCAAACATGAACAGTATCATCCAGAACCATCGATAGCCCTGGCTGAGGTTAGGCCATCCAAAGATCAGCCAGAGCAAACCAACGATGCCTGCCATCGTCGGTAGTAACAGGATGACTGCCAATCGAGACTGCAGGGAAACCACGTTATTGAACAGCGACACAGTGAGCCCGAACAGCACTGTGGTCGACAGCAGAATCAACAGGTACAGCGCCAGCATTCCGATCACTGTGGCGAGCCAGGGGATCAGCGCTGATTTGGCTTCAAGCGCGGCGGCCATGACATCCGGGCGTCCTATCGCAGTGGCGTAGGTCGACAGTGTATAAAAACCCAACAAAGTACCTAGCCCCGTAAAAATGACGCTGAGCGGAGCCCAATAGGTCAGCACCCGTTTCAGGTTTTTTTTCAAGGCTTGTTGGAACGTCAATGGTCTGGCCTGGATCACGGCTGGGCTACCTCCCTGGTGTTTAACGGGTGTATTTCAGGGACGACCATCAAGCTCCATCACCATCTCATGCCACGCCATCCCACCATGATCCGACGCCGAAGGCTGCACATAGCGATAGCCCATGCGCTCGTACAGCGGCACATGGCGGTCCTTGCACATCAGGTGAATGGTGTGTTTGCCCATGTCGCGCATGCGCTGTACGAACTCGGTCATCAGGGCCGTGGAGTAGCCCTTGCCCTGATGCGCCGGGTCGACCACTACCGACATGATCACCACGTTGGGCGCATCGGCCGAGTGGCCCACCAGTTCCTTGAACGCTTCGTCCGACATCACCACGTCATAGGCGCAACCGCCGTTGATGAAGCCTATGACTTCGCCATTTGCCTCCAGGACCAGAAACCCTTCGGGGTACAGCGCGATACGCGTGGCGATTTTTTCCAGGGTGGCGGCTTCGTCGCCTTCGTAGGCGCTGGTTTCGATCTTAAAGCAGCGCACGGCGTCGGCGGGGCGGGCGTTGCGGAAGGTGAGGGTGGGCATGGGGATTTCCTGGGGCGTTGAGCGAGGTGGAGCATGATAGCGGTGTGCTCTCAACTGTGGGAGGGGCTTGCGAAGACGGCCTATCAGGCGACCAAGTTCTATTGGATGTACATCGCTTGTAGTGAGCGGGCTTGCCCCGCGCTGGGTGGCGAAGCCGTCCCAAATCCAGACACCCCGGCCGATCTGACACACCGCATTGCCTGGGTTGGGGCCGCTTCGCAGCCCAGCGCGGGGCAAGCCCGCTCACTACAGATGACACCTGTGCCCCCCAACGATTTTTTTCACCCATGACGCAATGCACCTCCTTTTCCGTGGTCCCTACCCTGACTCCGCAAAAGGACAGGCCCCATGTCGCTACGCTCCACGCTCTGCCTGCTGACCCTGCCGTTGTTCGCAGGCTGCCAGTATTTGCCCCACACCGATTACTTCACCGCCCCTGAAAACGAGCCCAACCCCGCCTGGATTCGCATCGTCAACTTCACCCAACATGACGACCTGTATCAATACGAAAACGGTGTGCGCACCGGCGGCGTCATCCGCACCGGGCCGTTGCCGTTCATTCATACACAGGATAAGGGCATGCCCAAAGCCGGGCAAAACCTCACGTTTGACTATTACGAAACACAGATCCGCCCCGGTATCGAAACCCACGTGGGGATGTACTGGGAGGGCTCCCGCACGAAAAGCTGTTATGTCGTCACCCAGTTCACGCCCCAGGCTGGGCGCTATTACCAGTTCAAGATGACCTCTGGCTCATCAGGCACCTGCACGTTGTACCCGTCGCTGATCGAGCGCGACAAAGACGGCGACGGCTGGCACCTCACGCCAAACCCCGACGTGACGTACAAGAGAGACGGGCCCACGGCCAAGACCCGCTACAACAATAGCCTCTTCGAGAATCCCGATTACCATCCACCCGAGAGCCTCTATCCCGGCATGGATGTCAGGTAACGTGGCTGGCGAGCATAAATCCATGGGTGTCAAAAATGACTGGCTAAGGCTCGGCGAACGAGCATCGGAAGACCTGTTCGCCTGGGCGGCGTTTGTCGCGCAAACGGAGTTCCTGTGGCAAGACAAGGGTCTGGTCGAGGACGCCGACGCTTGGCAGCGAGTCTGGTTTGAACTGGAGATCATCAACGGGCTGGCGTTGGCGCAATGGGACGAGCAGGGGCGGCCGGAGGATTGGTCATGCTGCTGGAACGAAGCGTATCGACAAGAAGCACGCGCCCTGGCAGCTGAGTTGGTGGCGTTGATTTGTGATGCAGATTCGTCTGCCTGTTGAATATACGAGGTCAATATGGGTTATCACGTTTGTCATAGGTACGGTGCCATGGAGTCGGATCCTGGCGTACACACATTCCCGGAGCTTCTCGCCGAACTGAAAACCCGCCCTGAGGATGAGGAACATGCAGAGGTTTCAGTGACCAACGACGAAGAGTGGTGCATCGCGGTGAACCTGTCAGGCACCGCCACCTTTGAAAACCTGGAGTCCGGCGAGCCTCGCCATATGAAGCAAGTTCCAGAGGGCAAGGTCCTGGAATTGTGGCGCTTATTGGCCGAAGGAGACGTTGCGACCCTTGAGCAAGAGCTGTGGTTGCCGGGCTACGCCTGAGTTGGCGGGCCTGTCCTGCAACTGAGTTTTACCGGATGTAGATTGCTCTAATGTGGGAGGGGGCTTGCCCCCGATGGCGGTCTGTCGGTGTACATATCCGTTATTTGGGTAACGGCTGCTTATGGTTCCGCCCTTACGGCGGCTCACTTTTGAAGAGCGCAAAAGTAAGCAAAACGCTTCGCCCCACCACTCGGCACCTCGCCTAGGCTCGGTGTGCCCGCACTCCGGCTTGAATCCGTGGGCCGCCGTCATGGGCCATCCTTGGCCCAGGACGGCTAACCCGGCGTCCTGCCGGGTTACCCACGGATTCAAGCCTGCGTTCGGCCAGCGTGGTTTAACGGGGCGCCTAAGATCAAAAGCAGATCAAGATCAAGATCAAGATCAAAAGCAGAGCAACATCTTCAAAAACCAGAAAACCCGCCTAAGCGGGTTCCCTCAACGCTCACACACCCTCAACTCGCAGTCGGCGCCCCAAACCCTCGCCGTTCAATCACCGCAAACACATCCGCCACATCCTGGACCATGATCCGGGCAGTATTGGCGACGGTATTGATATCATGCTCGGCATAGTCCGACACGTTGGAACAGGCCATCAGATGCAGATAGGCGAGGGCAGCGTTCAAGCGCTCGCTGGCGCACGCATGCAACTCGTTGAGTGGGGCGTCGCTGTCGATCAACAGGACGGGGTAGTCGGTTGCGGTTTGGGACATGGGGGTGAAGCGGCGGGGCGGGTTTTGAGTAGTCATAAGGTTCGATTCTATTTGGGAAAAAAGAATGGCCACCTTGCTGCTGCGAAACAGACTTGGGTGGCAACTGTGCGCGGGTTCGCAGACCAGGAAGAATCACCCCCGGCAGACCCGAAGGTCTCCCACGCACAGCCGCCATAAACAAGACGCGAGCGAACTCCGCCTGAGGGTCTGATGACTGTGCAGGTTGATTCTATTCTGTAGGGCTGCGAAACCCTGTCGCCAGCCAATGCCAGCGACGGGCCGAACTATAAGACGGGCTTAAACGGGGTGCAACCATGAGGATGTTTCAACGCCGCGATAAGGCGTCAAACATCGCGGGCGGTGGTTGCTTCAACGCTATGCAATCAGCATCATCAGCCTTCGACAAGGAGACGTCCCCATGCCCAACCCCGTGCTTCATCTCATGACAGGCAAAATCGCCTCCGGCAAATCAACCCTGGCCAAAAGCCTCGCAGCCGAGCAATCGGCCATTCTGCTGAGTGAGGATCAGTGGCTCTCACGGCTGTACCCTGATCAGATCAAATCCATCACCGACTATGTGCGCCTTGCACGGCAGATCCGCGAGGTGGTGGGCCCGCTCGTTATCGATCTACTGAGGGCTGGTGTGACGGTGGTCTTGGATTTTCCTGCCAATACACCTCAAGACCGACAATGGTCGCGCGGCCTGGCTGATGCTGCCGAGGTTTCCCATTGTGTTCACTACGTAGAGGTGGACGATGACACCTGTCGTGCCAGGTTGCATCTTCGCAACCAGCGTGGGGAGCATGAGTTTGCGGCGACTGATGCGGAGTTTGATGTGATCAACAGTTACTTTTGTGAGCCGGATGAGGGGGAGGGGTTGCGAATTGAAGTTCATCGGGGTTGATGGGTAGGGGCATTGTGAGATTGGCTAATCTGGAATGCCGTTTTTTGGCTGTTTACTGTCACCCCATAACAGGCACCTATCGGTCAGAAGCAGCCTTCCTGAGTTTCGCGTTCTACACATAGCGACCGCTCAAGCGCTTATAGGGGCGCTTTGAAGGTTCAAATCTATCTTTAGTCTAGCCGTCTAAGCATAAGCTTTGTCTGCCATCGGATGATGGTGCGCCCTGTGTAGCATGATTGAGCAAACTACGCGACCTACTATGCCAATCCATACCTATACATATACTGTTGCTAGAATACTAGAGGGCGCTCAAGCCTCAGTATTTCGGGGCTTGAGCGCATATTTTTTACTACAGTGGCGCGCTAGAGCTATGTCGTTATATCGAAGCAGCAATTAAAATGCGACGTCGTGAATTGTTCCGTTTTCGAACCTTATATTGCAGCTAACCTCTTCGGCGGAGTCGAATTTTGGGTTGTCGTATTGATAATTATGCTCTTTGGAGTTGTAGCTGAACGTCGCAGTGCCGTTTGATGCTTTATAATGACGAACTCTATAGTTTCCTTTTAGGAATTGAGCTTGCTGTTGCAGTAACTTTAAGGTGTCGCTCAAGTCAACGTTTTTTCCTTCTTGCGCTACTTTGGATTTTTGACGGTGTGAGTCTGCAACAACGATCTTGTATTTTTCAAGAATGGCGCTGGTGTGACGTGGATCCATATGATCATTTGAACCGAAACCAAATGAATTAATTATCGCTTCCGCCGTGTGTATCGCTCGTTCGAAGCCGCTATTGATTTTTGTGATCATATCCTTGACATGGTCGTCAGTCGTCTTTTTTTCTGGGCTTAGATCGATATGGAGTAATTTCTTAACTAGAAGCGCAACGTGGTAACTCCATTTTGACATTCGGCGTCTTGCGCAATGCTCCTTGGATTTTGAGAAAATCAAATGGGATACGAAGTAAAGAGCTGGGTGATGGCTTTCATTGAAAAGAAGGCTGCTTGCTTCGTTGTTGTAGTCTCTAAGAAGTTGACCATAATAAAAATGGACTTTATGAGGTTCCTCGAGCGCTATGGATATGAATGATTTGATTAGCAGAGGTGCTGACACTGTTTCGTTCAGTAGTATCGTATCATCTTCATCATATTGATGAGGTCGCCGAGCATAAAAAATTCGGTGCCCTTGCGTATTCATAGCTGCGAAGAAGTCTTCAAGTCGCTTGTGGTACGGCTTGATGGTTGCGAATGCTTCCTTCATCACCACCGACTGGCTGTTGGTGGCCTTAATGACACTGCTAGATAACTCAATATCGTCAGTCTCAATAAGCTTGATCGTGACGTACATGTCATCCGTTATGTGCTCTCTGTTTTCAAAAAGAACGTGGCTCGTCTGGCATCCGTTAACGATTTGGAAGCCCGATATTTTAAAAACATCTCCTGAGGGTACTACTTTTTTTGCGACAACTGTCACGCCATTATTAAGAACAGAAAACAAATTTCTTTGAGCGTCACTTTTTATTGTTTCGGCAATATCCGCGTTTACTTGGTTTGCGCTGCCTAGATAGTCGCGAACGTTGTCGTAAAATACACCCTTATTAATGCTCCCGCTTTGATTTTTGATGAACTCTACGTAATCCTTGCACTTAGAGACGCCCAAATATGCTGCAGTAGCCAAGGATAACTTAGGTAGCGCAACATGACGCTGAAACATCAAGGGCTTAGTGATTCTGTTTAATGTCTCTTTGTAAAGATTTTGTAATTCGACAGCCCCAATCAATTTGCTCTCGACAGATGAGAACATGTACTTCAGGCTTTCGATCTCGCTGACCGAGGCTTGTACCTGAGGTAGAAAATCCTTGTCAGGAAATTTCCCGTCGCCGGTGTAGACATATTTCATTGTTAATGTCGGATCACAACGAAACTTTCCGGCTTTATCGTAGATGAATTGCTTGATTGCATAAGCTTCTTTAAGCTCTGCTGGCTGATCCTCTAATTTCCCAGTGAAAAATATTTTGACAGTTTGCAGGAATTTAAGGTAGTCACCTAAGTCCACGCTAGATGAAGTTTTAGCTTGGATGAATGTGAAGCTTGTGTCAAATATCCCTGTAGTAAGCGGGGTGGCTGAGTTAACGCTATAAACCAAGACATCGTTAATTGCAATCGCTATCGAATCAACGCCTATGCAATTGCCTGTACTTAGGGCGTCAGGTTCAAATGTATCGTTGTAATCGTTGGCTAGTAACGAATAAACTACGAATTGTTCAAAGCGGAGGCTATCGCTATCAGTTAGAGAGTTTTTAGTTGAGAACTCTTTAAGCATGCTTTGCAGTGTGATGTTATTCATGCAAATCCTTGGCATTGTTATGAGCTGTTTGATGCTTAAGGGCTGTCTAAATTAGTAATTTAAGAGGATTACCGCTGCAGAGAGAAGAAGCGCAGTAAATTCAGCCTACACTGGATTCTAACTGATGGCTATTAGCTATGCATACCCCTCAGCTTGTGAGGCTATGTTCATCGCTATACATCATTTCACCAACCAGTTTCCGTTTTTCGTGGCGCACGCGAACGTCCGCTTTTTGTCGAACGCAGCTCGTAAAACGGCCGCCTTTGGCCGGTACCTGTCCTCCATCCCAGCCCCCAACCACCCAATGCCATCACTCCGGAACCCCGCTCACCGCATGCACCACCCGCATCGCACAACGCGGTCTCGCCCCTTCCGCTTCAAGCAATTCACATTTCTTCAGCAACGGATAAGCATCCGCAAACTTCATCGCCGCCACCTGTTCCCCATGCTGCTGCGAAACAAAACAGCGCTCAAACCGAAAGGCGGCATACACCTCAGGCAGCAACACCGGATAATCGTAAACCTCGTCGACGATGCTCTTTAGCATCTTGGACATCTGCCCATCAGCCGCGGGGGAGATTTTGGTGAGCAGTTCATCCTTGGTGACGCCCGCTTGCCTGGCTTCAATAGCTTGCTTCGACGCACCGATGGATGCCTGCATTCCCTGCGGAAACGGACAATCTGATGCTGCCAATGCCAGAGGATGAAGCGCTCCACTGACCTGCCAAGCTTCCTGGTTGCCTCGGCCAGCCCTGTAGCTGTAACTTCGGTCTCCAGTTATCGAGGGTATCTCATTGAACGACTCTGAACATTTGAAAGCACTGTGCGCCCGTTTCAACTCAGGAGAAGAGCTGAGCTTTATGTTTTTCTGGGGGCACCAGCGCAGTAAAACTGGCGTCACGGCGTCGTGTTTCAGCCAATGGTTTGAGGCCGGGTTTAGTGTCGAGGGGCAACATTACCCGACGGCCGAACACTTCATGATGGCCGAGAAAGCGGCCTTGTTTGGCGATCAGGACATTCGTGCGCAGGTGTTCGACGCTCCTACGCCTAATGCCGCCAAAGCACTTGGCCGCAAGGTGCACGGGTTTGATGAAAAGGTCTGGCGGCAACACCGATACGACATCGTGGTTCGAGCGAACCAGGCCAAGTTTTCTCAGAATCCGCTGTTAAACGAGTACCTGCTACACACCGGTTCGCGGGTTATTGTCGAGGCCAGCCCGGTTGATAGCATCTGGGGTATAGGGCTCGCGCAGGACCACGCGGATGTGAACAATCCAAATCTTTGGAAGGGCTTGAACCTGCTGGGCTTTGCGTTGATGCACGTGCGGGACGGGGCCAGTGTGTCAGCCCCAAGGTAGTGGCCCTGAGTGCGTAAAAACGTACGTCCAGGTGCATCACATGCAGCTAGCAAACCACCCCCGAATACTTAACCGCCGCCGCCGCCCGCGACGGCACATCCAACACCCTCAGCAACGACGACACATGAATCCGCACCGTAAACGGCGAAATATCCAGCGCCTTGGCAATCTCCTTATTCGTCTTCCCCTGTGCGATCAACCGCAGCACATCCTGCTGTCGCGCAGTGAGTGTGTGGGTATCCAACGGCAGCAGCCCCGACGGTGCGAACTTGACCAGTACCTCGCCCTCGCGAATCGCCAGTAACGCTTGGCCAATCTCGTCAGGCGCAATGTTCTTGCCGATAAACCCGTCTGCCCCCAGTGCCATCACTTGGTCGATCAACGCCGGGTCGTCGACCATCGACACCACGATCAGGGTGGTGCGCCGCAGGTGCTGGCGCAGTTCGGCCAGTTGGCTCATGCAGGTCAGGCCGGGGAAGCGCAGGTCGAGGATCAGGGTGTCGATGTCGCCGCCGGCATGGATCAGTGCTTGCACGGCGTCCAGGTCGCCGGCTTCGTGCACGACGGCGTCGGGCAGCAGGCGTTGCACGGTGCGCCGCATGCCTTCGCGGAACATGGGGTGGTCGTCGGCGATGATGATGCAGCCGGTCATGGGGTGCTCCTCCCTGGGGCGGTGTTGGGCGGTGTCATGCTACCTTAACACCCCATCCGGGGCGTGCCTTGGGTGGATGACGGATATGACGACTGCCGCACAAGGACGTAACCCATGAGTATTGAGACCAACTCCGAACTCGATCAGGCCAACCTGCGCATCGTGGTGGCCGCTATCGCGATCGTCTACATCAGCGTTTTGGGCTTTTTGCCGGGGCAGTCGCTGGACACGTATCTGCCGGTGATTCTGTACATCGTGTTGTTCCTGATTGTCTCGATTGCCTTTCGTCAGGTGATCGCCCGTTGGCCCGGGCATTACCCGGCGCGGCGCATTTTCGGCATGATCCACGACTACACAGGCACTTCGTTCGGCATGGTGGTGGGCGGTGAAGCTGCGTTGCCGTTGTATGCGGTAATGGTGTGGGTCAACCTGGGCAACGGCATGCGCTATGGCTCGCGTTACCTGGCGATTGCCACGGCGCTGGCGTTGTTGGCGCTGTTGATCGTGTACCGGCTGACGCCGATCTGGCAGGCGCAACCCTTTATGGTGCTGATGCTGATGATCACCAGTACGGTGATCCCGGTGTACGCGCATATCTTGTTGGAGCGCACGCGCAAGGCTTCCGAAGAGGCGATTGCCGCCAACCTGGAGAAGTCGCGTTTTCTGGCCCAGGCCAGTCATGACCTGCGCCAGCCCATCCATTCCATCGGTCTGTTTACCGCGTGTCTGCGTGAAGCCCATCTCGGTGATGAAGAGCGGCGGCTGGTGGATAACATCGACCGTTCGCTGCTCAACGTGTCGCAGTTGTTTCGTTCGATCCTCGATCTCTACACCCTCGATAACGGTCGCCTGCTGCCCAAATACCAGGCGGTGAACCTGGGCGAATTTCTCGCCGATCTGGTGCGCCAGAACGCCGAAGCGGCGCGCTGGGCCGGGGTGGAGTTGCGCTTGCGTCCCTGTGCGCACTGGGTGTTGGTGGACCCGGCGCTGTTGGCGACCATGGTGCAAAACGTGCTGTCCAATTGCTTCAAGTACGGCGCGCACCGGCCGGTGTTGATTGGCGTGCGTATCCGCGACGGCGGGCTGGCGGTGGAGATTCATGATCGGGGGCGGGGGATTGCGGAGGAGCATCTGTCTAAGGTCTTCGAAGAGTTCTATCGCGTGCGCCATCTGCGGGACAAGGACGTCGAAGGCGTGGGCCTGGGGCTGTCCATCGTCAAGCGCCTGGGGCAGTTGATGGGGGTGCAGGTGAGCCTGCGTTCACGGGTGGGTCACGGCACCTCGGTGAGCCTGTATGGCTTGACCCTGGCCACCGCGCCGCGCCAACCGGCACCGCGTGACGACGCGCGCCAGGCCGGGCTGCTCACAGGGTTGAAAGTGTGTTTGG
Source organism: Pseudomonas nabeulensis (assembly GCF_004682045.1). GTDB lineage: Bacteria > Pseudomonadota > Gammaproteobacteria > Pseudomonadales > Pseudomonadaceae > Aquipseudomonas > Aquipseudomonas nabeulensis. Next base: position 10,785 of record NZ_QUZT01000076.1, on the reverse strand, counting down.
TGGAAGATGACCACAACGTATTGCTCGCCACCCAGGCGCTGTTGGAACGGTGGGGGTGTGAGGTGCAGGCGGAGTCGTCGGGGCGTGACCTGGTGAGCGATTGCGACATCATCGTCGCCGACTATGACCTGGGCAACCACGCCACCGGCATCGAATGCATCGACGCCCTGCGTGAGCAGCGTGGTTGGGCGGTGCCGGCGCTGATTCTTACCGGGCACGACGTGGAGCGCATCCAGGCCGCCTTGCACGACCGTCAGATCGCTATCCTGTCCAAGCCGGTGCGCCCCGCAGAACTGCGCGGCACACTGCGCGACTTGAGCCAGGAAACGCTTACTGAGCGAACGGCGGCAGCCCGTTACCCTTAGCGCCCTTGGGTTGGCAGTAAGCGGCAGGTTTCATCATGCCGAAACTGGCGACGGCAAACATGCCGCCACTGGCACCGCTGGGCACTGAGCAGTTGTAGTCGCCGGAGGCGGCGCTGGCGATGTAGTAGGTGGTCATGGAGTCGCTGCGCACATTGGAGATGCGCTTGACCGGTTCGCCCAGGTTGGTTTCCGACAGCGTCTTGAGATGGTCTTCGGTGGGTTTGATATTGCTGCAGCCGGCCATGCCGATGATCAAGGCGCCCAACAGGGTGAGACGGGTAACGGGGGAGTGCAGTTTCATGGTGCTTCTTCCTTGGGGTTGTTATGGTTTTTCCAACGCACAAAGCGCCCGCGCGCAATGGATGCGCGGTGCTGGTGGAGGCGTTGGAAGTGCCGAGGAATATAGCGCCGCAGGGAGGAGGGGTCGATTAGCACAGGTGTGCTAGTGGCACAGTGAGGTCATTGCTGAACGGTGCACCTGTGGCGAGGGAGCTTGCTCCCGTTGGGGCGCGAAGCGGCCCCAGCTCTTTGGTTTAAAAGACTGGGACTGCTGCGCAGTCCAGCGGGAGCAAGCTCCCTCGCCACAGGGTTCTTTTGACAAGCTTTTCAGCCCACCGGCAACTCCCCGGTCACAATCGCCGTCACAATAAAGATAAAAAACATCGGCACCGACCATTTGAAGAATTCCTTCTGGTACTCCCCAAACGTCATCTCCGTACGGTTCATCAGCAAGAACAACCACGCCACCGTCGGGCTGGCGTAACGCAACGCCTGGCCCATGAACGACGCGACGCCGATCTCGGTGGGGCTGATGCCGAACTTGTAGGCGATGGGCGCCACCACCGGCAGGATGCCGAAGTAGTAGGCGTCCACCGGCAGGGCGTAGCAGGCCAGGGCGCCGAGGAAGGCGAAGATCAGGGCGGTGTGGCTGCCCATGGAGTCCGGGATCAGGCTGGCCATGTGTTCGGCCACGGCGCCGGCCATGCCGCTGCCGTTGAAGATGCCCAGGAAGCACCCGGCGGCGAGGATGATCGAGGCCACGGCCACGGCGTCGCCACCGTTGGCGGTGATGCGTTCGCGTTGTTCCACGGCGCTGTAGTTGACCGTCAGCGCAATCGCGGTGCCGAGCATGAATACCACCGCGCCACTGGCCCAGCCGGCGATGAGGACCACCAACATGCCCAGGGTCAGCGCCAGGTTGAACAGGAACAGGCGCGGGCGCTTGAGTTCCTTGTCGTGGTCCTTGATCACGTTGACCATTTGCAGGATCTGCGCCGGTGTGACGATGCCGTTGGCACCCTGCACAAAGCCCAGGCGCTTGCGCTCCTTGATACCCATCAGGTACGCCATGAAGAACACGTAGAGGAACGACACCCCGAGGATCGGCAGGATCGCCACAAACAGAGTGTTCACCTCCACGTTCAACACCGCCGCCGCCCGCGCCAACGGGCCGCCCCAGGGCAGGCAGTTGCCCAGGCCGCAGGGCAGGATGATCAGCATCGCCAGGTTCGACAGCTTCATGCCCATCTGTTTGTACAGCGGCAGGAAGGCGGTGGTGATGATCAGGATGGTGGTGGTGCCGTCGCCGTCCAGGGTGACCACGGCCGAGGTGAAGGCGGTGACCAGGATGATTTTCAGCGGGTCGCCGTTGGCCTTGCGGATCAGGAAGGTGCACAACGGATCGAACAACCCGACGTTCATCATCAGGCTGAAATACAACACGGCAAACAGGATCATCACCGTCGGGTTGACGGTGCCGAGGGAGACCTTGCCCGCCTCATTCTGCGAGTAGAACAGCCCCTCGCGGACCCATTTCATAATGGTGTCCATCGGCACGCCATTGACCAGGCACGCCAGCACCCCCACGGCCAGCGACACCACGATCAGGCCGGTAAACGGCGAAAGTTTTTGCTTGATGACCAGCACCAGAAACGAGGTGATCAATACATAGCCCAGAACTGTCAGCATCTGAACGTCTCCATCTTTTATTTTTATAGTGAGCGCAGCAGGTTGGGGCGCCATGCACCCCGGGTACAGCCGTGAACGTTATTGGCCTTGCAGCAGTTGGGTGACCCACGTCGGGGCCAGTTCCGGCAAGGGCTGGCCGCTGTCTCGGGCGCGAGTGTAGGCGTCTATCACCTCGCGGCGCTGGTTTTCGTAGGCACTTTTTTTCTCGGAGGCTTCGAGCACTTCCAGCAGGCGTGCGCGGGGCACCACGGTGACGCCGTCGTAGTCGCCGAATACCAGGTCGCCGGGCGCTACGTCGACACCGGCACAGGTGACGTTGGCGTTGATCTTGCCGGGGCCTTGTTTGCCGGGGCTGCGCTGCATAAAGCCCTTGGCGTAGATCGGGATGTCCAACTGGGCCAACGGCACTTTGTCGCGCACGCACCCGTCGATGACCATGCCCGCCAGGCCCACGGCCTGGGCCGCGCCAGCCATCAGGTCGCCGATATAGGCGCGGCCCGGATAGGCCTTGCCGGCCACCACCAACACGTAGCCGGGCTGGCCCTGGTACACCGCGACGTGGATCGGGAAATTATCGCCGTCTTCGGTATCGACGGTGTAGGCGGTGCCGAGCATCACCTTGCTTTCATCCAGTGGCATCAGGTCGGCGTCCATGCAGCCGTTGCGCGGGATGCCCAGGCTTTGCATGCCGTCGCACAGTTGCGCCGGGCTGAGTAGACGAAACCGCGCCAGCAGGTCATCGGGGATCAGGTCGGGCAGGGGGAAGTAGTGTTCAGTGTTCATGGCAGGCTCTCAGGCGTGGGCAGTCAGGTGGGCGATGGCGGTGCGGAAATCCAGGTCGCTGCCGTTCGGCCCGAGCAAGCTGGCCCAGTCGGTGGCGGCGAGGTTTTCCAGCTGGGCGTGGGTGGCGCGGGTCATGATGGGGTCGACGCCAGCCGCTTCGAGGGTGGCGACCGCATCGTCCATTTCCGCACTGCGGCGCTTGGCATGGATCAGCGTGCGGGCGGTGAAGGTGTTGGCCAGTTGCTCGATGGTCTTGCCGTTGAGCGAATCGCCCAGGGACGCCACCAGGGTGTCGAGCACGCCGAATTTCTCACCGGCCTGGAAGGCTTCCAGCAGCAATTGCGGCAGGCCTTTCATGACCACGCTCTTGAGCATCTTGATTGCCGAGGCAGCGCCGGCTTCGGCGTCCAGCACGGTCAATTGCATGCCTCGTGGGGTAAAGGCCTCGGCAAATGCAGCGGCACCGTCACCGGCCAGCAACATTGGCACGCGGTGATTATTGCCGGGCACGGTGCCCATCACGGCGCTGTCGCAAAAACCGACGCCAGCGGCGCGGGGCAGTTGCTCGATGGCCTGCTTGACGGTGGGTGCGGCGGAGTTCATGTCGACGTAGGTTTGCCCGGCGACGAGCCAAGGTAAAACATTCTGCGCGATACCCAACGCGCTGCTGGCGCTGGTCAGGCACACCACGAAGCGGGCACCGCGACAAGCGTTTTTCAGGGAGTCGAAGAGGGTGACGTGCAGTTGATCGGCGCGTTGCTGCATCACGGGGCTGACGTGGGCGTCGAAGGCGCCGATCTTTAAGTCACCCGTGGTGCGCAGGCCGGTGCAGAGGTGGTAGGCGGCTTCGCCAAACCCGATGAAGACGATATCCATCCAGTGTTTCCTTCATTGTCTTTGTTATTGATGAAGGAAGAGCAAGGGCTGTGCCAGCGTGTGTTATATCAATAAAAACAGTGAGTTGGATTTATTGGGTTGAGGCGATGAGTTGCAGAGTCTTTCAAATAATTTCATCTTGAAATAATCTGCAATCACCGTCCAGGCAGTCCGAGAGCCACCATGCAAGGCACCATCGCCGTCATTTCTCCTTCCAGTACGCTGACCTCAGTGATGCACGGCATCCTCCAGCAACGTGGTTTGTCCTGGGTGGTGATCGAAGCCGCCCAACACGACGCCGCGCTCAAGGCTCGGCAACTGATTGAAAACGGTGTCAGCGTGATCATCAGCCGTGGCCGCACCGCCAGTGTGTTGCGCGAACAACTGCGCGTGCCCATCGTCGAGGTCAAGCACACGTTTTTCGACTGCATCAATGCCTATCAAAAGGCCCAGCAGGTGTCGGACAAGGTGGCGTTCCTGGCCACGTCCGAGGGTTATGCGACGATCCTGGAAAAGGCCCGCCCGTTCATGCCGCAGGTGTCGATTTGCCTGATCGACCCATTGGGCAGCCACCAGGCCACCGAGGCGCAGTTGGATCGCTTGCAGGCCGAAGGTGTTGAAGTGGCGATTGGTGGCTTGTCGTTGAGCCAGGCGGTGATGGCGCGCGGCATGCACTCCATCATGTCCGAGGCCGACCCTGATGCGGCCGGCGAAGCCATCGACGAAGCCTTGCACCTGTTGCAGATCGAGGAGGAACGCAGACGCAAGCGTGTGGAGTTGCAGAGCCGTTACGAGATGATTCAGTCGATCCTCAACTGTGTGTCCGAGGGGATTTTCAGCGTCGACGGCCAGCGCAGCATTACCAATCTCAATAGCGTGGCCACCGGCTATTTGGGCAGCTTCAGCATCGGTGACAGCATCGACGGTCTGCTGCCCCAGGATTATTTCGGCCAGGTGCTCAACACGGGCCGCCCGGTGCGGGGGGCGTTGATCACCTTGGGGCGCTTGTCGCTGACCTTGAGCATTGCGCCGATCAGCCTGGACAACCAAGTGATCGGCGCCGTGGCCACCCTGCAAAACCAGACCGAAATCACTGCCATCGAACGCAAGATGCGCCGCCAACTGGCGCGCCTGCACCTGGCCGAAAAAACCTTCGACGACATCATCGGCAGCAGCCCGGCGCTGGCCAAGGCCAAGCGTTTGGCGCAGACCTATGCGGCGGTAGACAGCACGGTGATGATCGAAGGCGAGACCGGCACCGGCAAGGAGTTGTTTGCCCAGAGCATCCACAATGCCTCGCGCCGCAGAAACGGCCCGTTTGTGGCGATCAACTGCGCGGCGTTTGCACCAGGGGTGCTGGAGAGCGAGCTGTTCGGCTACGTCAAAGGTGCCTTCACCGGTGCGCTCAACGAAGGCAAGGCGGGGGTATTTGAGCTGGCACACACCGGCACGATTTTTCTCGATGAGATCAACGAGACCTCAACCGAGATCCAGGTGAAACTGCTGCGTACGTTGCAGGAACGCAAAGTGGTGCGGATTGGCGACGACAAGGTCACGCCCATCGATATCCGCATCATCACGGCCAGCAACAAGCGCCTGCCGCAGTTGGTGGCGCAGGGGTTGTTTCGTGAGGATTTCTTCTACCGTATCTGCGTGTTGAAACTGCACTTGCCGGCCCTGAGCGAACGTCGCGCAGATATCCCCGAGCTGGTGCGGCACTTGCTGTCTGGCCTGCCCATGGACACCGCCGAACCTTCGGAAGATTTGTTGAAGCGCCTGAGTGGTTATGGGTGGCCGGGCAATATTCGCCAGTTGGGCAATATCGTTGAACGCTTGGCTGTGATGAGCCAGGGCCGGCCGTTTGCGCAGCCGTGGTTGGAGGAGGTACTGGAGGATCTTTCCACCGATGTGGTGGGTGTTCAGAACACTCCGATCAAGAGCGAATTGGCCTTGCTGCATGAGGTGCTGAGCAGTGTGCGCGGTAACCGCGAAGAGGCGGCCAAGCGCTTGCAGATCAGCACCACCACGTTGTGGCGGCGTATGAAGAAATACTTGGATGAAGATCCTGGGTGTTTTGACACTGTGCGTTACTGACTGATGCACCGCCATCGGGGGCAAGCCCCCTCCCACATATGAGCGGTGAAGATCAAGGGTGGGAGGGGGCTTGCCCCCGATGACGGCAGTGCAGCCAACCCATCCATCAGCGTCTTAATGCATCTTGCTATGGTCCATCCCATCCAACCCACGGGCCGGGGCCTTGACTTCAATCGACTGCTGCTCGCCCTTGGCATTTTCCACCGTAAGGGTCAGCGGCACCTGGTCGCCTTCCTTGATCTGGCCGGTCAGGCCCATCAGCATCACGTGGTAGCCGTCAGGGTCGAGGGTCACGGCCTTGCCCGCAGGCAGGGCGACCGAGTCCACCGGGCCCATGCGCATCACGTCGTCCTTCATGCTCATCTCATGGATCTGCACGTCCTTGGCCACCGGCGAGGCCACGCGCAGCAATTTACTGTCGCTGTCGGCGGTGACGGTCATGAACGCGCCGCTGCTCGGCTGGCCCGGTACGGTGGCGCGTACCCAGGCATCGGTCACGTGCACCTGGGCGCTGGCGTGTGCCGCGAGGCCCAGCAGGGCGAGGCCGAAGGTGAGGCGCTTGAGGTGTTGTACGGCAGTCATTAGCAGACCTCCATGACGGTGAGCAGGTCTTCTGCGCACTCTTTAGCGGTAAGGGATGCTTGCAAGCCCAGGCGCAGGTTGCCCCGGGTGTCGAACACGAAGCTGGTGGCCGTGTGGGACAGGGTGTAGGTGTCACCGGCGGGGATCTTTTCATAGAAGATCCCGAATTCCTTGGCGGCCACGGCGATTTCTTCCGGGGTGCCGTACAGCGCCTGGAAACTGGGGTCGAAGGCCTTGACGTACTTGTCCAGAATCTCTGGCGTGTCGCGCTCCGGGTCCAGGGTGATAAAGATCACCTGCATGATTTTGCCGTCGCGGCCCATCAGCTTCTTGGCCTGGGCGGCGCGGGCGAGGGTAGTTGGGCACACCGCCGGGCATTGGGTGAAGCCGAAGAACACCACCGGCATCAGGCCACGGTAGGAACTGAGGGTCACGGTCTCGCCTTCGGTGTTCTTGAGCTTGAAGGTGCGGCCCATGATCTTGTCGCTCAAGTCCTTGCCGTACTTGAAGTTCAACCGGGGGCTGTTGTCACAACCGGCCAGCAGGCCCAGACCCAACAGGCCCATGCCGGTCAGGACCTTGCGGCGGGTGAATAACGTACTCATCAACTGTGCATCCTGTGAAACGCCTGCATGGCACGAGGTCAAACACGCAGGCCTGGAAAAGGAGTAACGAGGAGGGCGCCAAGTCTACCAACCCCAGCGGGCCTGCGTAATGTGCGACGTTCTGCCACAGGGGCGCCTCGTGCTTCATCTCGGTGCGCCGGTGATGGTAGAGTCGCCGCCATGAAATTGAGCCATCCCGACCGTTCGCTGATCGCCTGGGCCCTGTACTTCTGCGTGCTGATGAACCTGTTCGTCTGCGGTTTGGGGCATGGGCAGATGACGGGGCTGGCGCTCAATGGCCTGGGTGGCGAGTTCTGTTCGGTGGACGGAAGCCAGGCGCCACTTTCCGACAAAGGGTTGGGCAGCCCATCATCCAGCAACATCTCGAACTACTTTGCCTGCCCGGTTTGCAACGCTTTGACCGTCGCCCTGGTGTTTTTGATCGGCCTGGCCTGGCTACTGGGCCTTGGGCAAACCCCGCGCCCGGCCCATGAGCGGCGCAACAAGGCGCCGCCGCGCTACGCCTGGCCCTCGGCCAACCCCCGCGCTTCCCCAGCTCTCTGACGTGTGCCCCGGGCCTCCTGCCAACGGGAGGCGTTCTATCGTCACGACTGTGAGTGCGTTTCATGAACCCTGTATTGCCTGCCGGCGCCAGCCGCCTGGTCAGCAAGGCCTCGCGCCGCCTGCGCGCAGAACCTTTGCGCGCCGATTACCCGAGCAACTCCCGCTGTTTCGTGCACCTGGATGCACGCCTGCTGCCGTATTGGCACACCTTGTTCGATATCTGCCCGGCGCTGCTCAAGCTCGACCCGCCGGAGGGCCTGAACCTGTTTCGCAGTTTCATGACCTGGGCCTATCGCAACCAGCCGCCATTGGACTGGACCTATCACCTGAACGTGTGCCGCTGGCTGCTGGGCTCGGTGTACCGCACGCAAATCGATGACGAGCCCATCGAGGCGTTCATGGCGGCGGCGGCTGCACGGTGGACCCACACGGATGCCAGTCAGGCCCAGGGGGTGGTCCTGGCCTGGAAGGGGGCAACGGTGTTTGATTGGAAGGGCGCGCCGAAGGTGGATGCGGAACGGCAGATATTCCCGAATCCCGTTTGGGATTTTGCCTGGTGCCCATTAAGTGCCAGGGGGCAGTTCAGCGACTGGTTACCGGTGCCCTGACGCGCGGGATTGTTACGCAATCTGAAAAAGTGATTGCCGGTTTAGGCGGCTGTTTCCCGGCAGCCCAACCCTATACCGTGCGCGCACCCGTTGAATACAGCACCACCCGACTGACAAAGAACAGGGCTGGGCTTCGGCGGGGTTGCCTCAATTACTTCTCGGAGCCTTCATGAATCACAAGACTTGCCTGGCCCTCGCCGTTTCCCTGGGGGCCGCGCAGCAAGTAGCTGCATCCGGTTTTATCGATGACAGCAAAGCCAGCCTCGACCTGCGCAATTTCTATTACAACCAGGACACACGCAACGCCAAAGGCGCGTCGGACAAGGAGTGGGGCCAGGCGTTCATGTTCAACTACCAGTCCGGGTTCACCGAAGGCACGGTGGGTTTGGGCCTGGATTTGCAGCACATGTACGGCCTGCGCCTGGATGCCTCGGGCCGTGCCGGCAAGGCAGGCGAAGACAACACCCCCGGCAGCGTCTTCCCGTTGAACGACGGCAAGGCCGCCCATGACTTCAGCAAGACCGGCGTCACCGCCAAGATGCGTATTGCACAGACCCAGCTGAAAGTCGGCAACCTGCAACCCAAGCTGCCGGTGTTGACCACCGAGGACGGCCGCCTGCTGCCCCAGACGTTCCGGGGCTATCAGCTGGATTCCAGGGACTTCCAGAACTTCAATCTGGTGGCCGGTAAGCTTGAGCAAGTCGTGGACCGCAACTCCAGCAATGGCCAGGGTATGTCGATTGCCGGCGCGAACGATCCGGTCAAGGGCAAGTCCAGCAACCAGTTCTACTACGGCGGCGTGGATTACACAGTCAGCAAGCAGCTGCAACTGCAGTACTACTACGCCAGCCTGGAGAATTTCTACCAGCAGCACTTTCTTGGCCTGGTCCATAACTGGCAGCTGCCTGTGGGGCAATTCAAGAGCGACCTGCGCTATTTCTACAGCACCGCCGACGGCAAGAACTCAAGCGCTTCCGGGCGAAGCGAAGGCTATGTCAGCTCGGGTTACTACGCGCCTGGGGTCAACGCTGGCAAGGTCGACAATCGCCTGTGGAGTGCGCTGTTTACCTATGCGCTGAGCGGCCACTCGGTCAGCCTCGGTTATCAGAAAACCACTGGCGAAAGCGACTTCCCCCATATCAACCAGGGGCAGGGGCGTTCGCTTTACCTGATCACCAATTCGCAGTCGCTCAAGTTCGTCAATGCCGGGGAGCAGGCAACCGTGGGCAGCTATGCCTACGATTTTGCCAGCCTCGGCGTACCGGGCCTGCGTTCCAGCGTCACCTACATCCACGGCAGCCATATTCGTACGGCCGGTCGCGATAACAGTGAGTGGGAGCGCGACCTGCGCGTGGATTACGTGATACCCGCCGGCACCTTCAAGGGGCTGGGGTTCACCTGGCGCAGTGCCGTGCTGCGGGGCAATGACAGCGCGGACAAGGACGAAACGCGGCTGATCGTCAGCTACAGCATTCCGTTGATGTAACGACGGTCAACTGCCGGTTTTTTTCGGCTTGGGTTTGCTGTCCTTATCGGTTCGCGCTGGCTTGGGCGGCTGCTTGTCGGTGTCTTTGGCTTTTTTTTCGCCGTCGGACTGGCTGCTGGGGATAGACCCCGGCGGCAGTGCGTTGGCCGCAGGCGCGGTGTTGTCGCCAAAGGCGGCGAGGGCGTGGCCGGAAAGCAGGGCTGACAGGCCGACGATAAGCAAAATCCGTTGGGACGATCTGGTCTTCATGACGCAATCCCCTATCGCATGGAAGGTTTGACCTTACGTAATTGGAAGTACGTCAGCGCCAGCAAAGTTTGAACCCAGAAGCGTTGATGCGACGAGCGGCCCCTCAGGCAATTTTTAATGAACCCTCGCGGCGGATGCTTGACCTAATGCATACGACCTAGGAGGTGAAGCATGGAAATTCAATATATCTGGATCGCACTGGCGGTGATTCTGCTGCTGTTGGAACTGTGGGCCATCAACGTCGTATTACGCAGCACGGGGAAGTGGGAGACCAAGGGATTGTGGCTGGTGGTGCTGATTGTTGTGCCGCTGTTTGGATTGATTGCGTGGGCTATCTTCGGGCCTAAACGTGAGATGCCGGAGCATCGCAGAAGTTAACTCACCGCTAATAAAACAGGCGCCGTAATGGCGCCTGTTTGCGTTCTACGGCCAATCAACCTGCCAGGGTTTTTGCGATCGCTTCGTTGAACGCCGGCAGATCATCCGGCGTGCGGGACGTGATCAACGTCCAGCCATTGGCTTGGCACCGTTTGACCTGGGCGTCGACCCAGCCTGCGGCGCCGGCATTGCTCCCGATTGCGGTGGGTCAGCTGCCTATGTGTTGA
>NZ_QUZT01000075.1 GCF_004682045.1 Pseudomonas nabeulensis | reverse complement strand
AAACCCTGGTACCGCGGTGCCTCAGACAGACCGCGGTGGATGGATTTGGGGCGGCTTCGCCACCCAGCGCGGGGCAAGCCCGCTCACTACAGAGGCGGTGTTGCTCCTGTCATCTCTTAACTGACTGGCGTTAGGGCTTGCCCCCGATGGCGGTGTGTCAGTCTCAATTCCTGTGACTGATCGAACGCTATCGGGGGCCCACATTTTCAAGCAAGATTACTTAACCGCCCAGGTACGCCTCACGCACCTTCGGATCGGTCAGCAACTGCTCGCCAGTCCCCTGCATCACCACCCGACCGTTTTCCAGCACATAGGCCCGGTCAGCGATTTTCAGCGCCTGGTTGGCGTTCTGCTCCACCAGGAACACCGTCACACCGTCCTTGCGCAGCTGTTCGATGATGTCGAAGATCTGCTGGATGATGATCGGTGCCAGGCCCAGGGACGGCTCGTCCAGCAACAACAGCTTGGGCTTGCTCATCAGCGCCCGGCCGATGGCGAGCATTTGCTGCTCGCCGCCGGACATGGTGCCGCCGCGTTGGCTGAAGCGTTCCTTGAGGCGAGGGAACAGGTGCAGCACCTTGTCCATCTGTTCCTGAAAGTCGCCCTTGTCGGTGAAGAACCCGCCCATGGCCAGGTTTTCTTCCACGGTCAGGCGCGAGAACACGCGACGGCCTTCCGGCACCACGGCAATGCTCTTGCGCATGATGTGCGAGGACTGCTGGCCCACCAGCTCTTCACCCATGTAGCGGATGCTGCCGCTGTGGGCTTGCGGTGAACCACACAAGGTCATCAGCAAGGTCGACTTGCCGGCACCATTGGCGCCGATCAGCGTGACGATCTCACCCTGGCGCACTTCCACGTTGACGCTGTGCAGGGCCTGGATCTTGCCGTAGAAAGTGGAAACGTTTTCGAATTGCAGCATTTTACGCTTCCCCCAAATAGGCTTTGATCACTTCCGGATTGTCGCGGATCTGCTCTGGCGACCCATCGGCCAGCGGCGTGCCCTGGTTGATCACCACGATGTGGTCGGAAATGCTCATGACCAGTTTCATGTCGTGTTCAATCAGCAGCACCGTGACGTTGTGCTCCTCACGCAGCACGCTGATCAGCGCCTTGAGGTCTTCGGTTTCCTTGGGGTTCAGGCCGGCGGCCGGTTCGTCGAGCATGAGAATGCGCGGGCGCGTCATCATGCAGCGAGCGATTTCCAGGCGACGTTGCTGACCGTAGGCCAGGGTGCCGGCAGGGCGGTTGGCAAACTCGGTCAGGTTGACCTTATCCAGCCAGTACGCCGCGTATTCCATGGCCTCGCGCTCGCTCTTGCGGAACGATGGCGTCTTGAACAGACCGGCCAGGAAGTTGGTGTTCAGGTGACGGTGCTGGGCGATCAGCAGGTTTTCGACCGCCGTCATGTCCTTGAACAACCGCACGTTCTGGAAGGTCCGTACCACGCCCTTGCGGGCGATCTCGTGACCGGCCAGGCCTTGGATCGGCTGACCATCCAGCAGGATGCTGCCACCGCTCGGCTTGTAGAAACCGGTGAGGCAGTTGAACACCGTGGTCTTGCCGGCGCCGTTAGGGCCGATCAACGCAACCACCTGTTTCTCTTTCACGATCAGGGCCACGCCGTTGACCGCCAGCAAGCCGCCGAAGCGCATGCTCAAGTTTTCGACTTTCAGGATCTCGCGGCTCATTTGCGCAGCTCCATGTGTGGACGTTGCATGGGCAGCAGGCCTTGAGGACGCCAGATCATCATCAGCACCATCATGGCGCCGAACATCAACATGCGGTATTCGCTGAACTCACGCATCATTTCCGGCAGCAGGATCATCACGATTGCGGCCAGGATCACGCCCAATTGCGAGCCCATGCCACCCAGTACCACGATGGCGAGGATGATCGCCGACTCGATAAAGGTGAACGACTCCGGGGTCACCAAACCTTGGCGAGCGGCGAAGAAGCTACCGGCAAAACCGGCGAACGCAGCACCCAGGGTGAACGCGGAGAGCTTGATGACGGTTGGGTTCAGGCCCAGGGCGCGGCACGCGATTTCATCTTCGCGCAGCGCTTCCCATGCACGGCCAATCGGCATGCGCAGCAGGCGGTTGATCACGAACAGGGCGGCCAGTGCCAGCAACAGCGCCACCAGGTACAGGAACACCACTTTGCTCACCGGGTTGTAGTCGATCCCGAAGTATTCGTGGAAGGTCTGCATACCTTCTGCGGCGCTGCGGTCGAACGACAGCCCGAAGAACGTCGGCTTCGGAATGCTGCTGATACCGTTGGGACCACCGGTGATATCCGTGAGGTTACGCAGGAACAACCGGATGATTTCACCGAAGCCCAGGGTCACGATGGCCAGGTAGTCACCGCGCAAACGCAACACCGGGAAGCCCAGCAGGAAGCCGAACGTCGCTGCGGCCATACCCGCCAACGGCAAGCAGATCCAGAAGCTCCAGCCCAGGTAGTGCGAGAGCAACGCGTAGGTGTAGGCACCCACCGCATAGAAGCCCACATAACCCAGGTCGAGCAGACCGGCCAGGCCCACCACGATGTTCAGACCCAGGCCCAGCAACACGTAGATCAGGATCAGGGTGGCGATGTCGACGGCGCCGCGCGAGCCGAAGAACGGCCAGATCAGCGCAGCGATGATCAACGCGATGATGATGTAGCGCTGGGTACGCGGCAGGGTCAGGAATTGGCTGACCTTGGGCGATACCAACGGGCCACGGTTGCTTTTGAGCAAGGCACTGAACTGATCGCTGAACAACACGCGCAGGAACATCAGCACCGAACACAGGGCGATGACGGTCAGGGTCACGGGACCGGTGCCGTGCACTTCCAGGTTGATGCCGACAATGCTCAGCTTGAGGCCGAGTACCGGAAAGGCCACGGCCCAGACCAGCAAGGCGCTGAAAAACGCCGGTTTAAGATATCTGCTCATACTTTCTCAACCTCCGGACGGCCCAGGATGCCGGTCGGACGGAACAACAGCACCAGAACCAACAGGCCGAACGCCACGACGTCCTTGTATTGGTCGCCGAACACATCGGCGCCGAACGCTTCGGCCACACCCAGCACCAGGCCACCGAGCATCGCGCCCGGGATACTGCCGATGCCGCCCAGGACCGCCGCGGTAAAGGCCTTGAGGCCCACCAGGAAACCGGCGTTGGGGTTGATCACGCCGTACTGCATGCTCAGCAGCACCGCCGCGACGGCGGCCAGTGCGGCACCGATCACGAAGGTCAGGGCGATGATGTTATTGGTGTTGATGCCCAGCAGGTTGGCCATCTTGATGTCTTCGGCGCAAGCCCGGCAGGCGCGCCCCAGACGGGAGCGGGAGATGAACAGGGTCAGGCCCAGCATGGCCACCAGGGTCACGACGAAAACCAGCACCTGCATGTACGAAACCAGCACTTCTTGTGCGCCACCTGGGCCGAAGGAGAAGCTCCCCGGAATCAGGTTGGGAATGGACTTGTCCTTGGAGTCCTGGGACAGCAATACGGTGTTTTGCAGGAAAATCGACATGCCGATGGCGGAAATCAGCGGGATCAGACGGTTGCTGCCGCGCAAGGGGCGATACGCAACCCGTTCGATACTGTAGCCATAGGCACTGGTCACGATGATCGACGCAAGGAACGCGGCGGTCATCAACAGCGGCAGGGAGTGGATCCCCATCATGGCCAGCCCGGCAAGGGCGATAAAGGCCACGTAGGAACCAATCATGTACACCTCGCCATGGGCGAAGTTGATCATTCCAATGATGCCGTAAACCATTGTGTAGCCAATGGCTATCAAGGCATAGGTGCTGCCAACGGTCATGCCGTTAACCAGCGTTTGGAAAAAATGATAGATCTCAGGCATTACAGCGCTCCTAAAAACCCGATACGCATTTCACTGGTGGAGTCATGTTCCGGCCTTGGGCTGTGTTCTGTGAGCACATTTGCCCAACGCGTTTGCCAGCGAACCGCTGGTGACGGTTTTAAGATTTTCAGGTGAGCCAGCGCCCGGATCGCGGGTGACAGGCCCATAAACCTCGTAAAACAAAGCCCACTGCTTTCACAGTGGGCTTGTAGGGCCAGTAACGCCTGGCTTACTGAGGGGAAACTTCGGTTTTAGGTTTGCCGAAGTGCCATTCGTAGACCACGAACTTGAAGTCCTTCAGGTCGCCCTTGGCGTCGAAGCTCAGGTCGCCAGTCGGGGTCTTGAAGGTGCCTGCGTGGATGGCCGCAGCCACTTTGGCAGTGTCTTCGCTCTTCGCGGCAGCGATACCGCCGGCGATCACTTCAACAGCCGAGTAGGACGGGAACACGAATGGGCCGCTTGGGTCTTTTTTGTCGGCTACGAGGGCGTCGACGATGGCTTTGTTCGCTGGGTCTGCGTCAAAGGATTTCGGCAGGGTCACCAGCAGGCCTTCGGAAGCGCCCTGGGCGATTTGCGAGATGGAGTCGTTGCCGACGCCTTCTGGGCCCATGAACTTGGCGTTCACGCCTTTTTCCTTGGCTTGGCGCAGAATCAGACCCAGCTCAGGGTGGTAGCCGCCGTAGTAAACGAAGTCGACGTTGGCTTGCTTGAGCTTCTGGATCAGCGAGCCGAAGTCTTTGTCGCCGGCGTTGATGCCTTCAAAGAGGGCGACTTTCACGCCTTTCTTCTCGAGGGTCTGTTTAACGGCGGTGGCGATACCTTCACCGTACTGCTGCTTGTCGTGAATGACCGCAACGACTTTTGGCTTCACGTGGTCGGCGATGTAGTTACCCGCTGCAGGGCCTTGGGCGCTGTCCAGGCCAATGGTGCGGAACACCAGTTTGTAGCCACGGGAAGTGATGTCCGGGCTGGTGGCCGCGGGGGTGATCATGATCACGCCTTCGTCTTCATAAATATCGGACGCTGGCTGAGTGGAGCTGGAGCAGAGGTGGCCGATCACGTACTTGACGCCATCGTTGACCACTTTGTTGGCAACGGCAACGGCTTGTTTAGGATCGCAAGCGTCGTCGTATTCCTTGGCTTCAAGCATCTTGCCGTCAACGCCGCCCTTGGCGTTGATGTCTTTGATGGCTTGATTGGCACCCATGAATTGCATGTCACCGTATTGCGTTACCGGGCCGGTTTTAGGGCCGGCAATGCCGATCTTGATGGTGTCGGCTGCGAACGAATGGCCGGCAACCCCAGCCAGGACCATAGCGGCAAACAGTTTGGAAATCTGCTTAGTAGCCTTATTCATAGTGCTCCACTCTTACTGTTGTATTTTTTATAGTTCTAGCGGCCTTGTGAGCTGCAGAACCGGATCGGATATCTCGGATATCCCCCCCGGCAGTGCCCTGGCAACTGTACCGGTACAGTGTAGAGCGCCGGTTGATCGCTTGAAAAGCTGGCTGCTGGGGGCAAAACCCGGGCGTGTCGCTTAAATGAAAGAAAAAGACAGAATTGCGGCGGTCTGATGCCAGAGTTACCGGCGATCCTTGGCTTTCCTGACACTTTCATTGGTTCACTCATTTGCAACTGGGTTTTTCTACAAGGGCCTCGACGTTATGATTGCGCCGATTTTTTCCTCAGGTGAATTCCCATGACGCAAGAACCTAGCACCCTCTATGCCAAGCTGCTCGGTGAAACCGCCGAAATATCCTGGAAGGAGCTTGAACCGTTCTTTGCCAAGGGTGCCCTATTGTGGGTCGACGCCGGCCTGGATTTGATCGAAGCCGCCGAGGGGATGGCCGAAGACAACCGTGACAAAGTCGCCGCCTGGCTGGCCGCGGGCAGCCTCGGCGAAGTGTCTGCGACGCGGGCGTTGGACCTGGTAGAGCGCGATCCGAGCTTGTGGGCGGTGGTGGTTTCGCCGTGGATTCTGATCCAGGAAAGGGCGTCTTAAGAAAGTCGCGCACGAAAATGGTGCGCGTTTTTCGCCGCTACAAGTGTGTAGCGGAGTAACCGCTGAAGCAGTGATGGCATCTTGCCGTAGAGAAAGGTCACAGCCAGGGGTGACGTGCGCGTCATGGGCACAGTTTCAAAGGTCACTTGAAGTGAGATGAATTGTTTCTAGTTGTGGCCAGGATGCGCTTTTCTGTTGGCTGATCCATGGCTATCGCAGGCAAGCCAGCTCCCACATTTGAATTGCATTCCAAGTGTGGGAGCCGGCTTGCCTGCGATGGGGGCACTCGGTTTAAGCCGTTTTCCCGGTGTGGTTATTCAACGAAATCACCTTGGTCTTGCCAATCCGGTGACGGTAGATCTCACGCAGGTACTTGATCGCTTTCTTCACGCAATCCCGTGACAGGCGAATGTCATTGATCGACACGAACTTCTCTTTGTCGTTGATCAACTCGCGGTACTTCTTCTCATACATCGGCTTGATTGCATACCAGTTGGTATCGAGGATCTTCGCCGGGTTTTCAAACTCGTTGAGCAGTTCATCGATACGGTCTTCGTCGAAGTCCTCGTGGATGATGAAGTCCAGGATCGAGTTGTCCAGTGTGTCATCGAAGCGGTACGGATTGCGTGCAAAGCAGCGTTTGATAAACGCCACGATCAACGTGAGGAAATCATCCGACAGGCATGGGCTCTTGGCGATCAGCGTGGTCAGCGACAGGTTGGCCGAGGCACCGATCACCAGCGCATAACGCTTGAGGGTGGTGTTGGGGAACAGGCTGTTGAGGTGGGTCTTGAGCCGGTTCAGGTCCATGTAGGACAGCTTGTAGTCCTTGGGCAGCGACACGATGGACACCACCGACGAGCAGTTCTTGAAGAAGTGCAGGTCATGCAGCGCCGCCGCGTCGTAACCGGAGTTTTTGTATTGCTCCAGGGACGCCTTGTAGCGCTTGGACTCAATCGGCAGCAGGCTGATGCCCTCGATGGCCTGGGTGACTTTGTTGAAGTGCGGCAGGTCGATGGAACGGAAGAACAGGTCGTCGATGTTCAGGCGTTGCGGCTCTTTTTCGAACACCTTGAACTTGTCGCCTGTCGGCACCGAGGTTTCCGGCACCACGGACTCGGCGTAGGCAATCGCCACCGGGCCGGCCAGGCTCATGAACAGGTCGTTGGCATCCAGGCGAATGGTTTCGCCGATGTCGATACCGGCACGACGGAAATAGTTCTGGTCGTAGTCGGTGGTCACCGCCTGGGCGGTGAGGATATTGAAGATTTGCTGGGAGATGTACTGGTTGGCGTGCTTCTCCATGGCATTCACATCGATGTTCTGGATATTGCCGTCATCGCTCTCTTCGGCGTAACGCATGATGTCGTTGGAGATCAGCATCATTGCGTTCCACGGGCGGATACGCCCCTTCACGCTGGCTTCGCTGCTGTCTTCATTGTCGAAGTTGTACGAGAAATCCCATTCTTCCGACAGGTATTTGCACAGCAGTCGCCCGGCGTTGATATGCAAAGCCTCGGACATTTCACTGCGGTGATCGGAAATATTCGGCAGCACGCAGATGCCGCTGGTGAAGATCGGTTCGAACACAAATGCATGGCCGCTCTTGCTGTCATGCTCGTCCGCGGGCTTGGTGTCGAACGTCTTGTTCATGTACGAGTGCTGCTGGGCCAGGCCGAATTCCGAGGCCATGCCCGAACCCGTGCCGCCGCCGGCGCTGAAGATCGAGAAGTACAGGCGCGACTGGTTGGCCTTGATGCCGCAGGAGTCGATCAGGTACGAGTGGATCATCTTCCAGTCAGGGCTGGAGAAACGCTGGGTGTCTTTGTTGAGGATGATCTTGGCCAGGTACTGGCCGAGGATCGGCGCGTTACCCGCACCACCGGCATGCACTTCCGACAGGTCCATGATTTTCATCTTGCTGTAGTCGCGCAAAAAGCCGATTTTTTCGCCCTTGCGCGAAAAACGGATACGCCCGGCGATGTCCTTGTCCAGATCCCCCAGCATCACCAGTGGCTCCACCAGGAACACCGGTTTGCTGGCCTTGCCGCCGCCCAGGCGCAGGTTGGTGCGGATCCATTGGGCCGGGCTGTAGCCCTTGTCCAGCGACTTGTCTTCGGTGCTGAATTCGTTGAGGTAGAACTTGCGCGCGTTGTAGACCAACTCGGCCACGTCCAGCGCGATATTGGAACCACAGCGGCCCAGGCCGATCAGGCACACCGACGGGAATTCCTGCTCGTTGCGCGGCTCGCCGTCGACTTCCAGGTGCGGCGGGCGCGGGAATACCAGGTCGCGCAGGCCGTCGAGGTTATCGAGGATGCGGTCGGTGTTGGTCTCGGTGAAGTACAGGTATTGCTGGGTGGCCAGCGGGCGGGCGCTGCTCAATGACGTTGAACCTGAGGGTTTTTCCGCAGGCGCGGGGAGCAACACGTCGGATACCACGGTGGCAGAGTTATTTTTAGAAGTCATTGATGCGCCATGTGCCTGGGCGGATGGCTGAAACGTAATCAGAGGGGCCATCACGGAATGGGAGTTCGCGACTTTTACAGCGCGTCCTTGTCCGGATCGAAGGGGTTTAACCCAGGGGAAACGTGGCCGGACTCTGATGAATCGGCCGTTCGTCGGGGTTCTTTAGGTCAATGATGGCGAAATGCCAAAGATTCGGCGTCAGCGAATTGGCCTGACGACAGAAGCGGGGCCGGTACGGGGCGGTGAGGGCTCTTTCGGCGCGTTGGGGTCTTTGTTGCCCGAGGTGCTGAACGGGTAGAGCGGGTTGCGCATCTCGATGCCCTGGATCACGCCGATGATATCGCTGGCAGGCACCGCCGGGCTCAACAGGTAGCCCTGGACAAAATCGCAGCCATGCTTGAGCAACAGTTCGAATTGGGCCTGGGTTTCCACACCTTCGGTCACCACCTGTAAGTGCAGGGTATGGGCCATGCCGATGACCGCCTGGACAATCTCGATATCGGCGGTGGACTTGGGGATGTCTTGAATAAACGAACGGTCGATCTTCAAGGTGTTGAGCGGCAGGCGCTTGAGGTAGGCGAGGGATGAATAACCGGTACCAAAATCGTCGATAGCCAGGGATACCCCCAGTGCCCGGATTTGCCGCAGCAGCGCCAGGGTGCTGCTGATATTGCCCATCAGCGCATTTTCGGTCACCTCCAGTTCCAGGCGGTTGGCCCCCAGCGCGCTGAAGCGCAGGGCGTCTTCAATCTCATCTGCCAACTCGTCACGAGCCAGGTTCAGCGCCGAGCAGTTCACCGCCATGGTCAGTTCGGTGTAGCCCCGGTCGGACAACAAGCTCAGGTCATGACAGGCCTGGCGCAAGACCCAGTGGTCCAGTTCGGCAATCAGTCCATTGCTTTCGGCAATCCCGATAAAACGGTCCGGGGCCAGTAGCCCATGTTGCGGGTGTTGCCAGCGCACCAGGGCTTCCAAACGTGTGACCTTGCCCAGTTTCATGTCGAAAATCGGTTGGTAGAACAGCACCAATTGATTGTGGCTGCGCAGGGCGGCGCGCAGTTCTTCTTCCAGTTGCAGCTCCAGAAAGGCCCGGGTTTTCAGGTTGGAACTGAAAAACGTCAGGCTGTTGCGCCCGGTGTCCTTGGATTGATACAGCGCCAGGTCAGCGGTTTTCAGCAGTTCTTCGCAGGTCAGGCCGTCGTCGGGGAACAGACTGATGCCAATGCTGGTGGTCATCACCATGCGTCGTCCGGCCAGTTCGATAGGTTCTTTCATCCTTTGCATAATGCGCTGGGCCAGGTGTCGGGCTTCGTCGCGGTGATGAATGCTGATCAGGATGCAGAATTCATCGCCGCCAAAGCGAGCGACCACGTCTTCATGGCTGCGCACCGAACCTTTGATATGCGCGGCCAGCGCGCTGAGCAATTGGTCGCCGGCGTCGTGCCCAAGGCTGTCATTGATGCGTTTGAAATGGTCGATATCGAGGAAGATCACCGCCATCATGCCGTTGTTTGCGGTTTTTTCCGCGAGTTTCTCTGCAAAGATCTGATTAAAGCCACGTCGATTGAGCAGGCTGGTCAGTGCGTCGTAATGGGCGACTTGTTGCAGCGAGGCGCGGGCCAGGTCCAATTCGCTGAGCAGGGCGTTGACCCGACGCAGATCACGCTCCTTGTGTTGCAATTTTTTATCCGCCAGGGCGGCGCTGATGCTGCTGCCGATCACCAGTAGTGTGATGACGGCGACGGACAGGCCGAGTTGGATCGGATTGTTGTCCACCGGCAACGACAGGTCGGTGCCATTGGGCACCATCAACCGCATGGCCGCCATGCCGGTGAAATGCATGCTCAGGATGCCGGCGCCCAACACCAGGCTGGCGGCGTACTTGAGTAATTGGTGGAACACCCCGGTGCCGGTCCGCAGATAACTGGACAGCAGCAGCGCCGCCAGGCTGGCACCCATGGCGATACCGACCGAGGCCAGGAACAGCTCCGATTCGAAGTACACCTGGGCCTGGGAACGCATCGCCGACATGCCGACGTAGTGCATCAGTGCGATCCCCAATCCCATCCACACCGACGCCAGCAAATACTGATGAAAACGCAGATGGGTATGACTGAGGGTTTGCATGGCGAACAGCGAGGCAATCAGGGCGATCAGCAGCGAGGCGAACGTCATCAGCAGTTCGTAATGAATGGCAATCGGTGCCTGGAAGGCCAGCATGCTGATGAAGTGGGTGGCCCAGATACCGCCCGCCAGGCAACCGGCGCCGAGCCATCGCCAGTGGCGGCGTGCGGTAGGGTCTTCGACATGGCCGACACGTTCGGCCATGTCCAGCGTGCCGAACCCCGCCGCGCAAGCGACCAAATAAGCCAGCAACACCAGAAAAGGGTTATGACTGCAATTGAGTAATAAGTGCCCGTTGTCTGGAAGCTCGGTAAAAAAATGCAGACCCAGCCATTCCATAGCATGCCCCACCATAGCGTCATGACGTCACTGCCTACGGCGATGACCTATGGTGTCGAGTATAGAAGCCGTGTGGGATTCGCCATCGATAATGGCACTTTGCTCTCAACGATTTTGGCATGCCATCCATAGCGTTTGATGCTAAGCGCTGATGGGCAATTCCAGCTCAAACGGCGCTTCCAGGGGCGCCAGGCCAAAGGCAGCGCGGGCCGCATCGCAGTCGACGTTCTGCACGCCTTCGTGCCACGACGCTTCAAATTCGCGGCAAGGGCTGGAGCGCTGCTCATAGATGGTGCAGCGCGTGGCTTTGCCCACTTCGCCTTCAAGGCTGCAGCAACGCGCGGGTTTTTGGTTGGTGCCGATCATGGCCACCCGCGTCGGGTTGATCTGTTCCACGAGATCATCCGGCACCGTTCCCCCGGATGAGGCGCACTCGCCCCAAAAAAAAGACACACGGAAGTGTGAACAGCAGGCACCGCAATTCAGACACGGACTGACTTCGGACATGGGCGTCATCGACAAATAAGTAGGATGGGGGTGTTACGGAAGGCTCGCCATTCTATCCATGCCATGGCCGTTGGGAAGAGGGGGGCACACATATATTTTTGTAGGGAAAGTCCCGTAATGCCGGGTGAAATCATGCCCTATCAGCTTTACGAATCATTACAGACAACGGCCGCCCGCCTGACTATGTTGCACAGACCTGAGCAGGATGCATCGGGCATCGCAGCTCTCATAACAATAAAAGAGACGGACCCATGCAGAACTCGACCCAAGCGGCGAATGCCTGGCGCATTCTGTTCCTGCTGTTCCTCGCCAACCTGTTCAATTTCTTCGACCGCACCATTCCGGCGATCATCATCGAGCCGATCCGCATGGAATGGCACCTGAGCGACTTCCAGCTCGGCATCATCGGCACCGCTTTCACCATCGTCTACGCCATCGCCGGCCTGCCTCTTGGGCGCATGGCCGACACCGGTTCGCGCAGCAAACTGATGGGCTGGGGGCTGTTCGCCTGGAGCGGGTTGACGGCCGTCAACGGCATGGTCGGCAGTTTCTGGACGTTCTTGCTGGTGCGCATGGGGATCGGCATTGGTGAGGCCAGCTATGCGCCGGCGGCCAACTCGTTGATTGGCGATCTGTTCCCGGCACACCGTCGCGCGCGGGCCATGGGGATCTTCATGCTGGGCCTGCCGCTTGGGCTGTTGCTGGCGTTCTTCACCATTGGCTGGATGGTCAAGGCGTTCGACAGCTGGCGTGCGCCGTTCTTTATCGCGGCGGTGCCGGGGCTGATCCTTGCGGTGTTCATGTTTTATATCAAGGAGCCCAAGCGCGGCGCGGCAGAAGTCGTGCAAGTCTCCCAGGAGCGCGTCGACCGCCCGATCCGCCGCGTGCTGGCGGTGCCGACGTTCCTGTGGCTGGTGCTGGCCGGGTTGTGCTTTAACTTTGCCACCTACGCCTGCAATTCGTTTTTGGTGCCGATGTTGCAGCGCTACTTCCTGATGCCGTTGCAGGAGGCGGCCGTGGCGACTGGGGTGATTGTCGGCTTGACCGGTTTAGTGGGCTTGACCCTGGGCGGCTGGATCGCCGACAAGATCCACCAGCGGGTGGCCAATGGGCGACTGCTGTTCGCGGCGTTCAGCCTGATCATCTCCACCGTGACCACGGCTTGGGCGTTGCACGCCGGGCGCATCGAGATTGGGGTGTTTGTGGCGCTGTTCAGCGTGGGCTGGTTGTTTGCCTATAACTTCTACACCTGCGTGTACACGGCGATCCAGGACGTGGTCGAACCGCGCTTGCGGGCCACGGCGATGGCGCTGTTCTTTGCCGGATTGTACTTGCTGGGTGGGGGCATGGGGCCGGTGGTGGTGGGCGGCTTGTCCGATCACTTTGCCCATTCGGCGATGTATGCGGCGGGGGCGGAGCAGATGACCGAGGCCTATAAGGCGGTGGGATTACATGACGCCATGTACCTGATTCCGGTGGCGTTGTTCCTGACCATGCTGTTTTTGTTCCAGGCTTCGCGGTGTTTTGTGCGCGATGCCAAGAAGATGAAAGAGGGGTTGAGTGGGGTGGAGGTGTCGGGTTCTGCGGTTACTGCGTGAGACCGAGGTGACCCCATCGGGGGCAAGCCCCCTCCCACATTGGACCGGTGTACGCAGGTCAAAGGTGGGAGGGGGCTTGCCCCCGATGAGGGCCTAAAGACAACGACTAACCCGCGACCAGCACTCGGATCGCTTCCAGGCGCAACGCCGCCTTATCCAACATCGCCAAGCCTTGCTCACGCTGGTTACGCAACGCCACCAACTCACTGTCACGCACCGTCGGGTTAACCGCTTGCAACGCGGTCAAGCGCGCCAGTTCTTCATCGGTATCCGCCGCCAGGCGACGCTTGGCCTCGGCCACACGCTCGGCATGCTGCGGAGTGATCTTGTCTTCACCGGCGTTGATCCGTGGCGTCAGCTGGTCGCGCTGGGCCTGGATGAACTTGTTGGCGCTGGCCCGTGGCACGCTTTCCAGCTGGTCGTTGAGGGTCACGAATGACACGCGGCTCGACAGGTCGTTGCCATTGGTATCCAGCAGGCAGCGCAAGGCGGCCGGCGGCAGGTAACGGCCCAGTTGCAGCGAGCGCGGCGCAACCACTTCGCTCACGTACAGCAGTTCCAGCAACACGGTGCCGGGCTTGAGCGCCTTGTTCTTGATCAGCGCGACGGCGGTGTTGCCCATCGAGCCGGACAGCACCAGGTCCATGCCGCCTTGCACCATCGGGTGTTCCCAGGTGATGAACTGCATGTCTTCACGCGACAGCGCCTGGTTACGGTCGTAGGTGATAGTCACGCCTTCGTCGTCGCCCAAGGGGAAGCTGGCGTCGAGCATTTTTTCGCTTGGCTTGAGGATCAGCGCGTTTTCCGAATGGTCCTCGCTGTCGATGCCGAATGCGTCGAACAGGGTCTCCATGTAGATCGGCAGCGCGAACTGGTCGTCTTGCTCGAAGATAGCTTCCACCAGCGCATCGCCTTCACCGGCACCGCCGGAGTTGAGTTCCAGCAGGCGGTCACGACCGGTGTGCAGCTCTTCTTCCAGGCGCTCGCGCTCGGCGCGGGCTTCGTCGATCAGGGCTTGCCACTCACCGTCGTCGGCTTCTTCCAGCAGCGGCAGCAGGCGTGGGCCGAACTGATGCTGCAAGGCATTGCCGGTCGGGCAGGTGTTGAGGAACGCGTTCAGCGCTTCGTGGTACCACTGGAACAGACGCTCTTGCGGGCTGGTTTCCAGGTACGGCACATGCAGTTCGATCACGTGCTTCTGGCCGATCCGGTCCAGACGGCCGATCCGCTGTTCCAGCAGGTCGGGGTGGGACGGCAGGTCGAACAGCACCAAGTGGTGGGCGAACTGGAAGTTGCGGCCTTCACTGCCGATCTCGGAGCAGATCAGCACCTGGGCGCCGAACTCTTCATCGGCAAAGTAGGCGGCGGCACGGTCACGTTCGAGGATGTTCATGCCCTCGTGGAACACCGTGGCCGGAATGCCGGAGCGCACGCGCAGGGCGTCTTCCAGGTCCATGGCGGTTTCGGCGTGGGCGCAGATCACCAGGACTTTGGTGCGCTTGAGCATTTTCAACTGGTCGATCAGCCACTCGACCCGTGGGTCGAAGCGCCACCAGCGGTTCTCTTCTTCGATGTCCGGCTGCGACTGGAAGCTGACTTCCGGGTACAGCTCGGCGTGTTCGCCCAGCGGCAGCTCCAGGTATTCGTCCGGGTTCGGCAGCGGGTAAGCGTGCAGCTTGCGCTCCGGGAAGCCTTGCACGGCGGCGCGGGTATTACGGAACAGCACACGGCCGGTGCCGTGGCGGTCGAGCAACTCACGCACCAGGCGGGCGCTGGCTTCGGTGTCGCCATCGTTGACGGCGGTGAGCAGGGCTTCACCTTCATCGCCGAGGAAACCCTGGATGGTTTTGTGCGCTTTGGGCGACAGGCGACCCTTGTCCATCAGTTCCTGCACGGCTTCGGCCACCGGGCGATAGTTCTCGCTCTCGGCGCGGAAGGCTTGCAGGTCGTGGAAGCGGTTCGGGTCCAGCAGGCGCAGGCGCGCGAAGTGGCTGTCCTGGCCCAGTTGTTCCGGGGTGGCGGTGAGCAACAGCACGCCAGGAATGACTTCGGCGAGTTGCTCGACCAGCGCGTATTCCGGGCTGACTGTGTCTTCATGCCACACCAGGTGGTGGGCTTCGTCGACCACCAGCAGGTCCCAGCCGGCGGCGAACAGCGCGTCCTGGGCCTTCTCGTCGTCCACCAGCCATTCCAGGGCCACCAGTGCAAGCTGGGTGTCTTCGAACGGGTTGGTGGCATCGCTTTCGATAAAGCGCTCTTCGTCGAACAGGGCCACTTGCAGGTTGAAGCGGCGGCGCATTTCCACCAGCCACTGGTGCTGCAGGTTTTCCGGCACCAGGATCAGCACACGGTTGGCACGGCCCGACAGCAACTGGCGATGAATCACCAGGCCGGCTTCGATGGTCTTGCCCAGGCCCACTTCGTCAGCCAGCAATACCCGTGGCGCGATACGGTCAGCGACTTCGCGGGCGATGTGCAGTTGGTGGGCAATCGGTTGCGCACGCACGCCACCCAGGCCCCACAGGGAGGACTGCAACTGGCGGCTGGTGTGTTCCAGGGTGTGGTAACGCAGCGAGAACCACGCCAGCGGGTCGATCTGCCCGGCGAACAGACGGTCGCTGGCCAAACGGAACTGGATGAAGTTGGAGAGTTGGGTTTCCGGCAGGGTGACCTGCTCGTTCTGCCCATTGAGGCCGTGGTACACCAGCAGGCCGTCGACGTCATCGACTTCCTGTACGGTCATTTTCCAGCCTTCGAAATGGGTGATGCTGTCACCCGGCGAAAACCTCACGCGAGTGAGGGGCGCATTCCGTAGCGCATACTGGCGAGTGTCGCCAGTGGCCGGATAGAGCACGGTCAACAAGCGGCCGTCCTGTGCCAGAACGGTGCCTAACCCCAGCTCTGCTTCGCTGTCACTAATCCAGCGTTGCCCCGGTTGATACTGCTGCGCCATGCTGCCTGACTCCCGCCGTGAAAAAGCCGACTATCTTAACGGAACAAGCCCCCACGCCCAAGGACTCTGACAAAAACTACTCCGTTTGAGTGGGTGCCCGGAAGCTGAATCGACGGGTGGCGGGCACTTGGGAGTGTCGACTGGGTCACAGCTTGGCGAGCGGGTGTTCAAGTCGCCCCGCAACCCGCCGACAGCCTGTTGATCAGGAGAGTAAACCTTATGCTGCCACCCATGCTGCCCGTCAGCGTTGTGCCGGTCACGTCACAACTCGATCCGGTGCGCCAGAAGCCGGATATCCCGCCCGTGGTGCCAGTACAACCGGGCTCCAATGAAAGCACGATCGACCTGAAAAAAGGCGACGCCGAGCAGTCGACCTTTCTGCTGCGCGAAGAACAACGCCGCCAGCAAGAGCAACAGAAACGCCGGCGTGAAGCCGACGAAGACCCGGAGCAGCACCTGGCGATTCCGGGGAATTTGCTCAACGCCGACAACACCGTACCGGTGGCGCCGCTGATCGAAGACGCGCCGCGCCAGGGCTTGTGGGTAGACGTCGAGGTCTAAGCCCGCAGTGCTTTCAGCGCCGTCAGCAGTCGCTCGATATCCTCGTCGTTGTTGAGCGGGCTCACGGAAATCCGCGCAATGCTGGCCAGGCCTCGCGCCTGCATATCCCATGGGGTGTAGGCCACGCCATTGGCGCCGATATTGATGCGCTGCACACCCAACCGTCGCTTGAGTTCGAAGGCGTCCCAGCCCGCCAGGTTAAAAGCGATCAGGCCGGATTGGTGAGTGCCCAGGTCATGCAGGGTAATGCCTGGAATCTGACGCAAGCCTTCGCGGATTCGCTCGCTGGTCTGCGAAATCTTTTCCCATACCTGCTGAATGCCAAGTTGATTCATTTCCTGCAACGCATTGCCCAATCCGGCCAACAAGGCGAACGAGGCTTCGCTGGTCTCAAAGCGACGGGCGTCGTTGCGCAAATCAAAACCGTCGGCCGTCCAGGGTGCGGAAAATACGTCGCGTTGCGCCGGGTTCAAGTGCTGCAAGAAGTCCGGTCGCACGTATAGAAGTGCTGTTCCACGCGGCCCGCGCACGTGTTTGCGCCCGGCGCTCTTGAGCACATCGCAGTGCAGCGCCTGCACGTCCACCGGTATTTGCCCGACGGCTTGCCCGGCGTCGATGAAGTAGGGAATCCCGTGACGCTTGGCCACTTCACCGATGGCCTGGGCGGGGTTGATCAGGCCACCGTTGGCCGGCAGCCAGGTGAGGTCGATCAGCTTGACGCGGGCGTCGATCATCGACTCCAGTGCCAGCGGGCATACCGCACCGGTAGCGTCGCAAGGGATCACTTCCACGCGGGCGCCGGCCTGTACGGCCACTTGCATGCTCGCCAGGTTGCCACCCCATTCATGGCGCCCCACTAGAATCCGATCCCCCGGCTGCCAAGGGCCTAGCGCCTGGAACGCCAGGCTCCAGGCGCTTGAGCCGCTGCTGGCGAAAGCGATGGACGCGGCGGGCGCATTGAGCAATTGCCCGGCGGCGCGGCGGGCTTTTTCCACCTGCACGGCGCCGTGTTCGCCGGCCTCCATCGGGCCGTCGCGGGCTTCGCGTTGCAGCTGTTCGATGATGGCGTCGAGGGTCGCCTGGCTGGGCAGGGAGGCGCCGGCGTGGTTGAAGTGCACGATGCCGGATTGGCAGCCGGGTGTTTCATCCCGTAACTGCTGAACGTGCAGCGGGCTCATGGGCGTAACTCGAAAATCCCATCAACCTCCACCGCCACGCCGGCCGGTAGACTGGAAACACCGACCGCGGTGCGCACATGCCGGCCTTTGTCGCCGAGGGCGTTGACCAGCAGGTTGGACGCGCCATTGGCGACCGCACTTTGTTGCTTGAAGTCAGCACTGCTGGCGATAAATACCCCTAGGCGCACTGTACGTACCAGGCGGGACAGATCATCCCCCAGTGCATCGCTCAACTGCCCCAGCAGGCCGAGTGCCGCCAGTTCTGCGGCCTGGATGCCATCGTCGTCGCTGAGGGAATCCCCCAGGCGGCCGAGGTAGGCGGGTTTGCCGTCCACCAGCGGAATTTGCCCGGAAACAAACAGCTGGTTCTGGCTGATCACGTAGTTGATGTAGTTGGCTGCCGGCTGGCCGGGGGTGGGCAGGCGCAGGCCGAGGGCCTGGACGCGTTGACGCAGGGAGTCGCTCATGATCAATCCTCTGGTTAAGAGGGCTGAGCATGGTGGCTGCTCCGATGGGCGACAAACGGATAGATCTCACACGACGTATCGAAATAGCTCACGCATCGCGGCACGTTTCCTTCAGCCACTGGCTGAAGCACTCGGCGGCGTCGCGCGTGGGGCCTTGGGGGGCGATCAGCCAGTAGCCGATGTCGCTGTGGTAGGGCGGCCAGTCGAAGGCGTGCACCAGGCTGCCGTCCTGCAGGCGGCGTTCGATCAGGCGATGCCGGCCCATGGCGATGCCCTGGCCGGCCACGGCGGCTTCGACCACGATGTTGTAGTCGTGCAGCATCACGCGGGGGTGATGGGTGAGGTCGACGTGATAATGCTCGGACCAATCGGTCCATTCGAATGGCCGATGTGAGGTGGCCATCAACAGGGGGCTGTCGTGCCGTGCCTTGAACGTTGGGCTGCATACGGGGGAGATCACTTCCGACATCAGCCGTGTGGCTTGCACGTCGGGCCAATCGCCCTTGCCGTAACGGATAGCCAGATCAACCTCGGCGGCGGCCACGTTGGCCAGTTGAATCGCCGGTATCAGCTCCACCTGGATATGCGGGTAACGGTTGAGAAACCTGGCAAGGCGCGGCGCTAGCCACAAGGTGGCGAAGGAGGCCAGCAAGCCGATGCGCAATACGGTGGGGCTGGGCGCCGTGCGTTGGTTGCGGGTGGCGGCGGCGACGGCGTCGAGGGCGGGGCGGATTTCATCGTAGTACCGCTGGCCGTCGGCGGTCAGATCAATCGCGCGGGTGCGTCGGATAAACAGTGGCTTGCCCAGGTGCAGTTCAAGCTTTTGCACTTGGTGGCTCAAGGCGCTTTGGGTGACCGATAGCTCATTGGCGGCCTTGATAAAACTCAAATGCCGCGCCACGGCTTCGAAGGCACGCAGGGCCAGCAATGGCGGAAGGTCCTTGTGCAATGCCACCTGAGTGCGTCTCCAGTGCCAGGGAAAGTGCCGATTTTGGGCGATGGCCTGCATTTTGTCGCCCGCTGATTTGCGATGACGCGGGGGAGGCCGCATTATTGAGCCATTCCCGCCACGACGTAAGCCAAGCCATGAGTGATGACGACAAGCTGATCGACCTGAATGCCGAACGGGCCAAACGTGTCCATGACCTGAATGACAAACGCCTGAATGAAGTACGCCAGGCGTTTGAACAAGCGATGCCGCTCGGCAAAGTTAAGAAGAAGCCGAAGAACAAACCGAAAAAGCGTTGAAACCCCCTGCATCGATTGATGCAGGTCAGTTATTTCCCTTCTTTACGCCCCGTCGCGGGCGACATTGATCCCCGTCAATTTTCCAAGGCGTGTTCTCCATTAACTTAGCCCTATCGCAACAGGGCAAGTGCAGGAGGCCGGTCATGTTTATCGATAACGTGGTATTTGCCGGAGTGCTGACGGTCAGCCTCATGGTGCTGTTCTTTGTAGGGTTTGGAATTTTTATCTGGAAAGACGCGAACAAGCGTAAAAAACCTTAGGTCTTTCCGGGTTACATGAGCACGCAAGGCATTTTGGGCGACTTCGGTCGCCCTTTTTTTTGGCCACGATTTAATAAGCAACCCAAATACAAATGTGGGAGGGGGCTTGCCCCCGATAGCAGACTGTCAGTCACTGTATTAGGTGACTGATACATCGCTATCGGGGGCAAGCCCCCTCCCACATTGGGTTTTATTGCAGCAGCCTATCAGCTACCCAGCGCCTTCGACGCCAACCAGAACAACCCGGCCGACAGGGCCACGGTAGCCGGCAGGGTCAACACCCAGGCCATCAGGATGGTCTTGACGGTGCCGCCTTGCAGGCCGCTTTTGTTCGCAACCATGGTGCCGGCTACACCCGACGACAACACGTGGGTGGTCGATACCGGAAGGCTGAAGATGTTGGCCAGGCCAATCATGCTCGCCGTGGTGATCTGCGCCGACATGCCTTGGGCGTAGGTCATGCCCTGCTTGCCGATCTTCTCGCCGATGGTCAGCACCACGCGCTTCCAGCCAACCATGGTGCCCAGGCCCAGGGCCAGTGCGACGGCAAGGATTACCCAGAACGGGGCGTATTCGGTGGTGGCGGTCAGGTCTTTGCGCAACTTGTCGAGGTCGGATTTTTCACGGGCATCCAGGCCTGGCAGCTTGCCGACTTTCTTCGCGGTGTCGTCCAGGCAGAGCAGGTAGCGACGCACTTCAATCCGGTGATCAGCCGTCAGCGAGTGGTAATCGGACACGCCTTTCAAGGTACCCAGCAGGGCCTCGATGGTCGGTTCGGTCTGCTGCGGGTTGCACTGGAACTTGCCTGGCAGGTCGTTCTTCACGCTCTTGCCCAGGGCCAGGTACTCGCCGAGGGTCTCGTGGTTGCGCTGGTAGAACTGGTTCAAGTGCAAGGTCGCATCGCGGGTGCGTTCGATCTGGTAGGTGGTGCTGCCCAGGTCGAGTACGAACTGCGCCGGGACGATGCCGATCAACACCAGCATGATCAGGCCGATGCCTTTCTGGCCATCGTTGGAGCCGTGCACGAAGCTCACCGCCATGGCGGAAATCACCAGAACCAGGCGGTTCCAGAACGGTGGGTGCTTCTTGTCGTCGAGCTTGCGGCGCTGGTCCGGGGTCTTGTGCATCTTCGACAGCGGACGCCACCATTTAAGGCCGATCAACACCAGGGCAGCGACCAGGAAGCCGGCCATCGGCGAGAACACCAGGGAGGCGCCGATATCGACGGCTTTCTGCCAGTTCACACCGTCCGCGAGGGGAATGTCGTTGATCAGCGCGTTGGCCAGGCCTACGCCGAGGATCGAGCCGATCAAGGTGTGGGAACTGGAGGCGGGAATACCGAAGTACCAGGTGCCCAGGTTCCAGGTGATCGCGGCTGCCAACAACGAGAAGACCATGGCCAACCCGTGGCCGGTGTTCACATTGATCAGCAACTCCACCGGCAACAAGTGCACGATGGCGTAGGCGACACCCACACCACCGAGCAACACGCCGAGGAAGTTGAACACCCCGGAGAAGAACACGGCCAGGTGCGGCGGCATGGCTTTGGTATAGATGACTGTGGCCACCGCGTTAGCGGTGTCATGAAAGCCATTGATGAACTCGAAGGCGAGGACAAAAGCCAGGGCGAGCAACAGGCTCACTAGAACCCAAGCATCCAGTCCGCTGAATAAATCGATCATGAAGGTTTTCTGACCCGGTCGTAAGGGGGCGCGATTATGCCAGAAAACCTCAGTAATCGATGCACTAGCTGCTGGCCGGTAACAATCTTCATTGAAAAAAAGCCTGGGAAAGGCGTGCATCCCAGCGTTTTCGGGGGTTTAGCAAGTCGTTGATTTATAAAGCAGAGGCGCGATTGGGTGGGAAATTGTCATCAAAACGTCACGTCTGAAACATTTGTATGAAATTTCGCTGGAGAAGGTGGGATGCGAGGTTGCCGGCTGCTAGCAATGCGCCAGCAGCCGAGGCCACGCCTTTAGGCTCAAATCGGGTCGCTTATGGCTCCTCGGCTTTGAGTTCCTGTTCGATCTTTTGGATTTCCTGGGCAAATGCCTGGTCGAGCAAGCTGGCTCGCTTGCGCCACGGTTTGCGTTCAGGTTCAGGCTGGGCGGCATAGGTGGTGACTTCCCCGCCGTAAACGTCCTTGTAACGTTGCTCCTGGCGCTCAAGTTCTGCGCGCAGTTCATCTTTTGTCACATCGTTACCTAATTAGTTGAGTGTAAATACGTTGCCGCGTTTTGCCTGAATATCGCCCTCGGGCTGTTCAAACTTGAATCATTAAATGTTCAAGTTTGAACTAGGCACGTGTGCCCTTTGGTGAGTGCACTCATTCAAGGCAAGTGATTGCGACCGATCTTGCACAGCCTGCGCATGACCTGGCGAGCTCTGATCCCGATAGCCGAACCGGGCTGACCTCCGCACAGCGTGCATTATAGCGACGCAGTTGAATAACACTATCAGCATAAAGTTAAAAAGCGTCAACTTTGTGTGTGTGTTTTGTTACACGCACGCGTCAGTAGTTGCTGAAATTCTGGCGTCATAAATTCTTCAATATAGTCGGCGTTTTAAACGCCCTCCCTCTCGCGGCAAGATTTGGCTGGCGGCGCAGCGGTAAATTGCGATTATCGGATCGGTGTTCGATAATCGCCCAATGTTGCTGCCCCTGTCTTGTGCAGGCTGGCCCGTGGGGCTTGTAATAGCGGGCAAACCTCCCTTGCGGTAGACAATAAGAGAAAGGATCCCGACATGAACGATCAATTGCGCACCTCTTTCGCGTCAGTGGCGCCGCCGATCGTTGCCTCACCGGCCAAGCGCATCCAGGCGTTTACCGGTGACCCGGACTTCATGACCTCCCTGGCCCGTGGCCTCGCGGTGGTGCAAGCGTTCCAGGAGCGCAAGCGTCACCTCACCATTGCCCAGATCAGCCACCGCACCGAGATCCCCCGCGCCGCGGTGCGTCGTTGCCTGCACACCTTGATCAAATTGGGCTACGCCACCACCGATGGCCGCACTTATTCGCTGTTGCCCAAGGTGTTGACCCTGGGCCATGCCTACCTGTCGTCCACGCCGTTGGCCGTATCGGCCCAACCCTACCTGGACCGCATGAGCGAGCAACTCCACGAGGCGTGCAACATGGCCACCCTCGAAGGCGATGACATCCTCTACATCGCCCGTTCGGCCACCACCCAGCGCCTGATTTCCGTAGACCTGTCCGTAGGCGGGCGCTTGCCGGCCTACTGCACGTCCATGGGCCGTATCCTGCTTGCCGCACTCGACGACGCCTCGCTGCAGGACTACCTCGACCACGCCGACCTGCAAACCAAGACCAGCCGAACCTTGACCACGCCGGCGGCATTGTTGGAATGCCTGCAACAAGTGCGTCAGCAAGGCTGGTGCATCGTCGACCAGGAATTGGAGCAGGGCCTGCGCTCCATTGCCGTGCCGGTGTATGACGCATCCGGCCAGGTATTGGCTGCATTGAACATCAGCACCCACGCCGGGCGAGTCAGCCGCAGCGAGCTGGAGCAGCGCTTTTTGCCGAGTATGCTCAGCGCCAGTCGCGAGTTGAGTGCGCAGTTGTTTGCCTAAGGTGTTCGGTGATCGAACAGAACCCAGCGTGATCAATTGACGGTGTTTCCCCCGGCTTATTAAGGTGCGGCAGCGCTATCCGTTCTGCGCACCATAATAATGACGACCCCAGGTCGTTGGCCCGCCATCGGTGTGGAAATAACAATAATGACTCAGCCTTCTGTCGGTTCCACCCTGGACGTACAGTCCTTTATCAATGCCCAGCCGCTGTCACGCTATCAGTGGCGCGTGGTGATCCTGTGTTTCCTGATCGTTTTCCTCGACGGCCTCGACACCGCCGCCATGGGCTTTATCGCCCCCGCGCTGTCCCAGGACTGGGGCATCGACCGCGCCAGCCTTGGCCCGGTGATGAGCGCTGCGTTGATCGGCATGGTGTTTGGCGCACTCGGTTCAGGCCCATTGGCGGACCGCTTCGGACGCAAAGTGGTGTTGGTCGGCGCGGTGCTGGTGTTTGGCGCTTTCAGTCTGGCGTCGGCCTACAGCACCAACGTCGATCAACTGTTGGTCCTGCGCTTCCTCACCGGGCTGGGCCTGGGGGCGGGCATGCCGAATGCCACGACGCTGTTGTCCGAATACACCCCCGAACGCCATAAGTCGCTGCTGGTGACCAGCATGTTCTGCGGCTTCAACCTGGGCATGGCTGGCGGTGGATTTATCTCGGCCAAGCTGATCCCGGCGTTCGGCTGGCACGCGCTGTTGATGATCGGCGGCATTTTGCCGTTGATCCTGGTGGTGGTGCTGATGCTGTGGCTGCCGGAATCGGCGCGCTACCTGGTGGTGCGCAATCGCGGCACCGACAAAGTGCGCAAGACCCTTTCTCCCATCGACCCGGGCATCGTCGCCCAAGCCAGCGCATTCAGCGTACCCGAGCAAAAAACCGTGAAGGCCCGCAACGTCTTCGCCGTGATCTTCTCCGGCACCTACAGTGCTGGCACGTTATTGCTGTGGCTCACCTACTTTATGGGCCTGGTCATTGTGTACCTGCTGACCAGTTGGCTGCCGACGTTGATGCGCGACAGCGGCGCCAGCCTGGAGCAGGCTGCGTTTATCGGCGCGTTGTTCCAGTTTGGAGGCGTATTGAGCGCCGTGGGTGTGGGCTGGGCGATGGACCGGTTCAATCCGCACAAGGTCATCGGCACCTTCTACCTGCTGGCCGGGGTGTTTGCCTACGCGGTGGGGCAGAGCCTGGGCAATATCACGTTACTGGCAACGTTGGTGCTGATTGCCGGCATGTGCGTCAACGGTGCGCAATCGGCGATGCCGTCGCTGGCGGCGCGGTTTTATCCAACCCAAGGCCGGGCCACCGGCGTGTCGTGGATGCTCGGTATTGGGCGGTTTGGCGCGATCCTCGGTGCGTGGATGGGCGCGACATTGCTGGGCCTGGGCTGGAATTTTGAGCAGGTACTGACGGCGTTGGTGATTCCGGCGGCGTTGGCCACTGCTGCGGTGGTGATCAAGGGCATGGTCAGCCATGCCGATGCCACCTGAAGGCTGAATCGATCAAGGTGGTTAGCCAGGCAACAATCCGTTCGATAACCGAACACTGCGTCGATTATCGGATTGTTCAGCCCATTTCCCCCGCTTACCCTTCAAGACACTGCGCTGCACCCCTGCTACACCCACAGACGCAGAGCTGAGCGCTCTGCGTGACTTAAAAGCCCGTACGGCGGCGGCCCATGGCCAAGCGCCGGGAGAAGCCTGATGCGTGACGTATTTATCTGTGATGCCATTCGTACCCCCATCGGACGTTTCGGCGGTGGCCTGTCCACCGTGCGCGCCGATGACCTGGCGGCATTGCCGATCAAGGCCCTGATCGAACGTAACCCGTCGGTGGACTGGAACGCAGTGGACGAAGTATTCCTCGGCTGCGCCAACCAGGCCGGCGAAGACAACCGCAACGTGGCGCGCATGGCGCTGCTGCTGGCGGGCCTGCCGGAAACGATTCCTGGCGTGACCCTCAACCGTTTGTGCGCCTCGGGCATGGACGCGATCGGCACGGCCTTCCGCGCCATCGCCAGCGGCGAAATGGAGCTGGCGATTGCCGGTGGCGTCGAGTCGATGTCCCGCGCGCCGTTCGTGATGGGCAAGGCCGATGCGGCGTTTTCGCGCAACATGAAGCTGGAAGACACCACCATCGGCTGGCGCTTTATCAATCCGTTGATGAAGGCCCAGTACGGCGTGGATGCGATGCCGCAGACTGCCGATAACGTTGCCGACGATTACAAGGTGTCCCGCGCCGACCAGGATGCGTTCGCCCTGCGCAGCCAGCAACGCACCGCTGCTGCCCAGGCGGCCGGTTTTTTCGCCGAGGAAATCGTGCCGGTACGGGTCGCCCATAAAAAAGGCGAAACCGTGGTGGAGCACGATGAGCACCCAAGAGACACCAGCCTGGAAGCCCTGGCCAAACTCAAGCCGGTCAACGGCCCTGACAAAACCGTCACCGCCGGCAACGCCTCGGGCGTCAACGACGGTGCGGCGGCGCTGATCCTGGCCTCCGCCGAAGCCGTCAAGAAACACGGCCTCACTGCCCGCGCCCGCGTCTTGGGCATGGCCAGCGCTGGCGTTGCGCCGCGAGTGATGGGCATCGGCCCGGTGCCGGCGGTGCGCAAACTGGTGGAGCGCCTGGGTTTGGCCGTGACTGACTTTGACGTGATCGAACTCAACGAAGCCTTCGCCAGCCAAGGCCTGGCCGTGTTGCGTGAACTGGGGATTGCCGACGACGCGCCGCAGGTCAACCCGAACGGCGGCGCCATCGCCCTCGGCCACCCGCTGGGCATGAGCGGTGCGCGGTTGGTCCTGACCGCCCTGCATCAGCTTGAGAAGTCGGGTGGCAGCAAAGGCCTGGCGACCATGTGCGTCGGCGTTGGCCAAGGCTTGGCCCTGGCGATTGAACGCATCTAACAAGAGAGGACTGCACCATGAGTGACAAGCCTGGCTACCGGCGCCCGCAAGCGGGCACTCAACCGGATTACCTGCACCCGGCCTACCAGTCGACGAACCTGCGTTCGCCGTCCCAGCCGTTGGTGTTGCTGCCCCATTCCTTGTCGGAAATCACCGGCCCGACCATCGGCGCCGAGCGGGTCAACGCGAAGGACAACGACCTCACCGCCCAGCATGAAGGCGAGCCCCAGGGCGAACGCATCATCGTGCATGGCCGCGTCCTCGACGAAAACGGCCTGCCGGTGCCGGGCATCCTGGTGGAGATCTGGCAGGCCAACGCCGCCGGCCGCTACAACCACAAGCGCGACCTGCACGACGCGCCGCTGGACCCGAACTTCACCGGCACCGGTCGCACCGTCACCGACGCTGATGGCTGGTACCAGTTCCAGACCATCAAGCCCGGTGCCTACCCGTGGGGCAACCACCACAACGCGTGGCGCCCGGCGCATATCCACTTTTCGCTGTTCGGCCCGAGTGTGCTGACGCGGCTGGTGACGCAGATGTACTTCCCGGGCGACCCGTTGCTGGCGTACGACCCGATCTACAACTGCGTGCCCGATACGAGCGCCAAGGAGCGTTTGATCGCCCGCTTCGACCTGGAAAAAACCATTCCTTCCTATGCCCTCGGCTACCGCTGGGACATCGTCCTGCGCGGCCGCGACGCTACGCCGATGGAGAAATGAGATGACCCTCAACGCGACCACGTCCCACACCGTCGGGCCGTATTACCACATCGGCCTGACCTGGCTGAACCGCGAAGACCTGACCA
This sequence comes from Pseudomonas nabeulensis, assembly GCF_004682045.1. Lineage (GTDB taxonomy): Bacteria > Pseudomonadota > Gammaproteobacteria > Pseudomonadales > Pseudomonadaceae > Aquipseudomonas > Aquipseudomonas nabeulensis. Next base: position 4,736 of record NZ_QUZT01000075.1, on the reverse strand, counting down.
CCGCCGCCACCCTCGGCGAACGCGTGGCCATCAGCGGGCAAGTGGTGGACGGCAACGGTGATGTCGTCAACGACGCCATGCTGGAAGTCTGGCAAGCCAACGCCGCCGGCAAATACGACCACCCGGAAGACGAGCAGGACAAAGCCGTAGACCCGAATTTCGAAGGCTTTGGCCGGGTGCCGGTGGATGGGGAAGGGCGGTTTCGCTTTACCACCATCAAGCCGGGTGCCGTGCCGGGCTTGAAGGGCACGACCCAGGCGCCGCATCTGGTGGTGTTGGTGTTTGCCCGTGGGTTGGTGAAGCACTTGCTGACGCGGATTTATTTCGATGGCGAGGTGTTGAATGGGGATGACCCGTTGCTGGCGTGTGTGCCAGCAGAGCGTCGTGGCACCTTGATTGCCAAGCATGATGCGGAAGGTGTGCATCAGTGGAATGTGATTTTGCAGGGGACCGATAAGGAGACGGTGTTCTTCGATTATTGAGTCGGGCTTTAGGGCCTCATCGGGGGCAAGCCCCCTCCCACATTTTGATTTGTGAATACATTCAAAGTGTGGGAGGGGGCTTGCCCCCGATAGGGCCCTCCCAGGCACTACATACCCAAAGGTCTTGTTGCGGAACGAGCTTGTTGCAAAGTATGTCTAGGCTATAACCGTTCCCACAGAGTAAAAAACCATGACAACAACAACGAGTCACTACACCGGAGAAGAACGCAGCAAAAGGATTTTTGCGATTGTCGGTGCATCCTCCGGCAACCTCGTCGAATGGTTCGACTTCTATGTCTATGCCTTCTGCGCCATTTACTTCGCCCCGGCGTTCTTCCCGTCGGACAACCCCACCGTTCAACTGGTGAATACGGCAGGTGTATTCGCCGCCGGCTTCCTGATGCGTCCCATCGGCGGTTGGCTGTTTGGTCGCGTAGCCGACAAGCACGGCCGCAAAAATTCAATGATGATCTCGGTGCTGATGATGTGCGCCGGCTCCCTGGTCATCGCGTTCCTGCCCACTTACAACGACATCGGCGTCTGGGCTCCGATCCTGCTGTTGGTCGCGCGGCTGTTCCAGGGTTTGTCCGTGGGCGGCGAATACGGCACCACCGCCACTTACATGAGTGAAGTGGCCCTTAAGGGCCAGCGTGGGTTCTTTGCCTCGTTCCAATACGTGACCCTGATCGGCGGCCAGTTGCTGGCAGTGCTGGTGGTGGTGATCCTGCAACAAATCCTCAGCGAAGAAGAACTTCGCGCCTGGGGCTGGCGCATCCCGTTCGTGATCGGCGCCATTGCGGCGGTGATCTCGCTGTTGCTGCGTCGCTCGTTGAAAGAAACCAGCAGCAAGGAAATGCGTGAAGACAAGGATGCCGGCAGCATCGGCGCGCTGTTTCGCGATCACAAGGCCGCGTTTATCACCGTGCTGGGCTACACCGCCGGCGGCTCGCTGATCTTCTACACGTTCACCACCTACATGCAGAAGTACCTGGTGAACACCGTGGGCATGCATGCGAAAACGTCGAGCTACATCATGACCGGCGCGCTGTTCCTGTACATGTGCATGCAGCCGGTGTTCGGCATGCTCGCGGACAAGATCGGTCGCCGTAACTCGATGCTGTGGTTTGCCGGCCTCGGCACCCTGTTCACCGTGCCGATCCTGCTGACCCTGAAAACCGTGAGCAGCCCGTTCCTGGCCTTTGTGTTGATCACCCTGGCCCTGGCGATTGTGAGTTTCTACACCTCCATCAGCGGCCTGGTGAAGGCGGAAATGTTCCCGCCTCAAGTGCGCGCCCTGGGTGTGGGCCTGGCCTATGCGGTCGCTAATGCGATCTTCGGCGGCTCGGCGGAATTCGTCGCGTTGAGCCTCAAGTCCATCGGCCTGGAAAACAGCTTCTATTGGTACGTGACGGCGATGATGGCAATCGCCTTCCTGTTCAGCTTGCGCCTGCCGAAACAGGCGGCGTATTTGCATCACGATCTATAAGGGACGGGTTATGACGCTGCGCACGAGCAATCAACTGTTCGACGCTTACTTCACGGCGGACAGCATGGCCGAGGTGTTCTGCGACCAGGGACGCTTGCAGGGCATGCTGGATTTCGAAGCGGGGTTGGCTCGGGCCGAGGCCCAGGTCGGCTTGATCCCACACGCCGCCGTGGCGCCGATTGCCCAGGCGTGCCTGGCGTCGTTGTACGACGTGGATGCCCTCGGCGTGGCGATTGCCTCGGCGGGGAACTCGGCGATTCCGTTGGTGAAGGCGCTGGGCAAGTTGATTGCCAGTGAAGATGCCGGGGCCGAGCGTTATGTGCACCTGGGCGCTACCAGCCAGGATGTGATGGACACCGGCCTGGTGCTGCAACTGCGGCAGGCGATTGAATTGATCGAAACGGACCTGGCGCGGCTGGGTGACATCCTCGCCGCCCAGGCCCAGCGTTATGCCGCTGTGCCATTGGCCGGGCGCACCTGGTTGCAGCATGCGACACCGGTTACGTTGGGGATGAAAGTCGCCGGATGGCTGGGGGCGGTGACCCGCAGTCGCCAGCGCCTTGCCGAGCTGAAACCGCGTTTGCTGGTGCTGCAATTCGGTGGCGCATCCGGCACCTTGGCGGCATTGGGTGAACAGGCAATGCCAGTGGCCGAGGCGTTGGCTGCGGAGTTGCAATTGGGCTTGCCTGAGCAACCCTGGCACACCCAGCGTGATCGCCTGGTGGAGTTCGCCAGCGTGCTTGGCCTGATCGCCGGTAGCCTGGGAAAATTGGGTCGCGATATCAGCCTGTTGATGCAGACCGAAGCGGCGGAGGTGTTCGAACCGTCGGCGCCGGGCAAGGGCGGTTCGTCCACCATGCCGCACAAACGCAATCCGGTGGGGGCCGCCGTGTTGATCAGCGCGGCGACCCGCGTGCCCGGTTTGGTCGCGACGATGTTCAGCGCCATGCCCCAGGAACACGAACGCAGCCTGGGCCTGTGGCATGCCGAATGGGAAACCTTGCCGGAGATTTGCCGCGTGGTCTCGGGCGCCTTGCACCAGGCGTTGCTGGTGAGCGAAGGGCTGGAAGTGGATGCCGAGCGCATGACCCACAACCTCGACCTGACCCAAGGCCTGGTATTGGCCGAAGCCGTGAGCATCGTGCTTGCCCAGCGCCTGGGGCGTGAGACTGCGCACCATCTGCTGGAACAATGCTGCAAACGCGCCGTCGCCGAACAGCGTCACTTGCGTGCGGTATTGGCGGATGAAGCACAGATCACCGCCGAACTTTCACCCGCTGAGCTGGATCGCCTGCTCGATCCAGCCCACTACCTGGGCCAGGCCCGCACCTGGGTCACCCGCGCCATCACCGAACACTTTGCTTGAGGAGACCACCGTGGCATTTGTACAACTCGCCGATGGCGAACTGCATTACCAGCTGGACGGGCCTGTAGATGCGCCAGTGTTGGTGCTGTCCAACTCGTTGGGCACCGACCTGCACATGTGGGACATCCAGATCCCGGCCTTCACCCAGCACTTTCGCGTGCTGCGCTTCGATACCCGTGGCCATGGCAAATCCCTGGTCACCGAGGGGCCGTACAGCATCGAGCAATTGGGTCGGGATGTGATCGCGCTGCTGGATGCCCTGGATATCCAGCGTGCACACTTCTGCGGCTTGTCCATGGGCGGCCTGATTGGCCAATGGCTGGGCATCCACGCAGGTTCGCGCCTGCTGAGTTTGGTGGTGTGCAACACCGCCGCCAAGATCGGCACGCCTGAGGTGTGGAACCCACGTATCGAGATGGTCCTGCGCGATGGCGCGGCGGCGATGGTAGCGCTGCGGGATGCATCGATTGCACGCTGGTTCACCGCCGATTTTGCCGCGGCCAACCCGCACCAGGCCCAGCAGATCACCGACATGCTCGCCGCCACATCGCCTGAGGGTTATGCGGCCAATTGTGCTGCCGTGCGCGACGCCGATTTCCGCGAGCAGTTGGCCGCAATCAAAGTGCCAACCCTGGCCATCGCCGGCACCGAAGACGCCGTCACCCCGCCTGCCGGCAGCCACTTTATCCAGGCCCATGTGCAGGGCGCCGAATACGCCGAGTTCTATGCGGCGCACCTGTCCAATGTGCAGGCCGGTGCTGCGTTCAGCGACCGTGTATTGGACTTCCTGCTAGCCCATTAATGTAGTGAGCGGGCTTGCCCCGCGCTGGGGGGCGAAGCCGCCCCAAATCCAGACGCCTCGGTTTTACCGATACACCGCGGTGTCTGAGTTCAGGGCGGCTTCGCCCCCCAGCGCGGGGCAAGCCCGCTCACTACAAAAGTGTCGAGGAGTTTTTTGTGGACGAGAAACAACGTTACGCCGAAGGCCTGCAAGTACGCCGCGAAGTGCTGGGTGATGCCCATGTCGACCGTAGCCTCAATGCCCTGACCGAGTTCAACAGCGAATTCCAGGAAATGATCACCCGCCACGCCTGGGGCGACATCTGGACCCGCCCGGGCTTGCCTCGGCATACCCGTAGCTTGATCACCATTGCGATGTTGATCGGCATGAACCGCACGGACGAGTTGAAGTTGCACCTGCGAGCGGCTGCCAGCAACGGGGTGACCCGTGGGGAAATCAAGGAAGTGTTGATGCAGAGTGCGATCTACTGCGGGATACCGGCGGCGAATGCGACGTTTCACCTGGCCGAGTCGGTGTGGGATGAACTGGGCGTTGAGTCCCGCCAACAATCCTCAATCTGAAATGCAATCAAATGTGGGAGGGGGCTTGCCCTAATGCCAG
>NZ_QUZT01000074.1 GCF_004682045.1 Pseudomonas nabeulensis | reverse complement strand
CCGCCGCGCAGCGAGCAAGCTCGCTCACCACATGGCATGAATGGCGCGGCCATGACGTTTACGGCGGTGTAAGCCGATGTCTTTTTATTCGAATAAGGTTCGATCCCATGTGGCTTCTGGTTCTCGCGTATCTGGGCGGCGTGCTGACAATCGTCAGCCCGTGCATCCTGCCTGTCCTGCCTTTTGTCTTCGCTCGCACCGGGCAGCCGTTTATGCGCAGTGGCTTGCCGCTGTTAGCGGGGATGGCGGTGACGTTCGCCCTGGTGGCCACGCTGGCGGCGGTGGGCGGCGGTTGGGTGGTGCAAGTCAATCAATACGGGCGTTGGCTCGCGTTGCTGTGCGTAGCGGTATTCGGCTTGACGCTGTTGTTGCCGCAGCTGTCAGAACGCTTGACGCGGCCGCTGGTGGCCGCCGGCAGTCGCTTGTCGGAAGCCGCCGGGGCCGACACCCAGCCGCGTCCCGGCGCGTCGTTCCTGATCGGCGTGGCCACCGGTTTGCTGTGGGCGCCGTGCGCGGGGCCCATCCTCGGACTGGTACTGACCGGTGCCGCGCTGCAGGGCGCCAGTATCGGCACTACTTTGCTGTTGTTGGCCTACGCCGCCGGGGCGGCTACTTCGCTGGCACTGGCGTTGCTGGTCGGCGGTAAAGTCTTCGGCGTGATGAAAAAATCCCTCGGTGCCGGTGAATGGCTGCGCCGTGGGCTGGGTGCATTGATGCTGGCCGGTGTGGCCGCCATCGCGCTGGGCTTGGATACCGGCGTATTGGCGCGGCTGTCGACGGCTTCCACCGGCGGCCTGGAGCAAAGCCTGGTGGATCGCTTGAGTGCCAAGCCCAAACAGCAGGGGGGGGCGATGATGATGGCCGCCAACCACAGCGACACGCTGCCCATCGAAGGCGCGCTGCCGCCACTGGACGGTGCCGTGCAATGGCTCAACAGCCCGCCACTGACGGCCGAGGCACTCAAGGGCAAGGTCGTGCTGGTGGATTTCTGGACCTACTCCTGCATCAACTGCCTGCGCACCTTGCCCTATGTAAAAGCCTGGGCCGAGAAGTACCACGACCAGGGCCTGGTGGTGATTGGCGTGCACGCGCCGGAGTTCGCCTTTGAACGTGATGTAGGCAACGTCACCAAGGCCATGAAGGACCTGGGGATCACTTACCCGGTGGCCATCGACAACAACTACAAGATCTGGCGTGCCTTCAATAACCAGTACTGGCCGGCGCATTACTTTGCCGATGCCAAGGGCCAGATTCGCTATCACCACTTTGGCGAGGGGGACTATGCCGAGTCGGAGCGGGTGATCCAGCAATTGTTGCGTGAAGCCGGCGCGAAGAATGTGGCCGGTGGCTTGATCGAAGCGGATGCCAAGGGCGTGCAGCAAGCGCCGGATATGAACGAAGTGCAGTCGCCGGAGACTTACCTGGGCTTTCAGCGGGCCGAGAATTTCGTCAAGTCCGGGCCACTTGCGCTTAACAACTGGACCCTGGACGGCCAATGGAACGTGGGCGGCCAGCAGGTCACCCTCGACCAGGCTGGCGGACGCATCGTGTACCGCTTCCATGCCCGCGACTTGCATCTGGTGCTGGGGCCGGGCGCGGATGGCAAGCCGGTGCGGTTCAAGGTGACGATCGATGGCCAGGTGCCGGGTGATGCCCATGGTACGGATGTAGCGCCGGATGGCAGTGGCACGGTGACCGAGCAGCGTTTGTACCAGTTGGTGCGCCAGCCGGGTGCTGTGCAGGACCGTACCTTCACCATTGAATTCCTCGACCCCAACGTGGCGGCTTACGCCTTCACCTTTGGTTGATTTGCAAACCCAATCAATGTGGGAGCTGGCTTGCCTGCGATGGCGGCAGGCCAGCCACTGCATTTGGCTCTGACATACCGCCATCGCGGGCAAGCCCGCTCCCACAGTTGACCGCGTTCTGGAGTGATATTGATGAAACTGCTCAAAATGTTACCCGTGCTTGCGTTGACCGCGTTTATTGGTCAAGCCCGCGCCTTTTCCTTCGGCCCGTCCGACGACGCCGTGGTCATTGCGCCACCTGCGCTTGACCTGCCCGCCACATCGGGCAACCTGCAAACCGCGGTGTTTGCGGGCGGTTGTTTCTGGGGTGTGCAGGGCGTGTTCCAACACGTTCAGGGGGTGAGAAATGCTGTTTCCGGTTACGACGGTGGTGCCGCCAATACAGCGCAATATGAATCTGTTAGCGAAGGCGATACCGGCCACGCCGAGTCAGTTTCAGTCACCTATGACCCCAGCACCATCAGCTACGGCAAACTCTTGCAGATCTACTTCTCGGTCGCCCACAACCCTACCGAACTCAACCGCCAAGGCCCCGACACCGGCACCCAATACCGCTCGACGATCTTTGCGCAGAACGCTGAGCAGCAAAAAATCGCCCAGGCCTACATCGCCCAGCTGGACGCCGCCAAGTCGTTTGCCAAGCCCATCGTGACCACGATTGAACTGGGCAAGCCGTTTTACCCGGCGGAGTCTTACCATCAGGACTTTCTTACCGAAAACCCGTCCTACCCGTACATCGTGATCAATGATCTACCGAAAGTGGCGCAGTTGAAAAAGCTGTTCCCGGACCAATACCGCGCCGAACCGGTGTTGGTGAAAGGCCAATGATGAACAAACTTGAACTTCACCCAGCGCTGATTCTTCTAAGGTGACTCGACCCCCCGTGGAGCAGCGCCGTGCCCAGAATCATCTCGCCCCAAACCCCGGAAGCGGCGCTGACCGACCACAGTGAACACAATGCAAAGATCTTCGGCTCCCCCAAGGACCGCCTCGACTTCTACCGTCGCGAAATCCAGTACGAAACCACCATCCTGGCCAACCGCACCGACGCCTACCTCACTGCGCAATCATTCCTGGTCATCGCCTTCGTGTCCGGCATGGGCAACCTCAACCCGGAATGGGGCAAATTGTTCACCCTGGTGGTCCCGGTGTTCCTCGTCGCCCTCGGCATTCTAAGCTCACTGAATGCCTGGCCGGGGATTCGGGCAGCGTATGAAATCATCGACCATTGGCACTACAAGCAAAGCGAATTGCTGCGCAGCGAACCGGTGATGGGCCTGGCCTACGACGAATCACCGCTGTTTTCCGAGGTGGAGTCGTCCCACAAGGGCTATCGCAAGTCGTTGCTGTTCTCCATGCGTGCCCCCTGGTTGTTCATGGTGTTCTGGTTGTTGTTAGGGGCCTATGCGTTTTATATCCAGGTGGATAACCCCGGCTCATGACGGTATTGCATCAAGGAAAGTGCCGGTAGTTGATACTGAAATGGCGCGGTCGATTTCACGAGGGTCATCACTCATGGTTGGGGGATCTATCCATGTGGTCCCTGGATGCCCGAATAATTGGAACTTCAATGTCCGGGACATACCCATACCTTTACGCAGGTTGTACTTGCTGCACTCCACAACGAGGTGACCCATGATCAAAAACAACGATCCCCAAACCAGCGGTCGCAATGACCCGGCCATTGACGGCGGCGAACCGGCACCCGGCACCGGCGCCGATGCCCCCAAAGACCCAAAACCGGCCAGCGACCCCAAGGCCCGGGAAAACGACTACAGTCCAGACTTCAAGCCTGAGCGCAAGCCCAAGCCTGAAACCGATGCCGATATCGACACCCAAGGCGGTTAGAGGAGACGGTCATGTCAAAAGAACTTGATGAAGAACTCAACGACCCCGGCAACGAAGACCCAGGGTCGCTGATGGACGATGCAGAGGTGCCGCTCAACGACCTGGATGAAGCGGCGGATGTGGGCCAGACCGAGGATCAGGACTGAGCACCGCGACGTGCTCGCGGACGCGGCCTGTCAGTGCCCGATTGGTTACTTGGCAGTCCGCGTTCGCGAGCAAGCCCACATTGGGAGGTGTGCCAGTAAGTACACCGCTGATCCCCTGTGGGAGGGGGCTTGCCCCCGATGGCGGTGTGCCAGTTTGTACAAATATTGGCTGATCCACCTCTATCGCAGGCAAGCCTTCTCCCACTTTGGTTTGTCATGAAAACCTTGAACGACACCCGGTCATGGCATGCTCTGGATGATTGACTACGATCAACGCTTGTCGCGCCAACAGGATGCAGTCTTAGGGCTACATCAAGTCGCCCAATGCAGGAGGTCGTCACATGGCAACCATGAGAGCAGCAATTTTCGTTGAAAAAAACCGCATCGTCCTCGATGACAAGCCGATTCCCGAAGTCGGCCCCCTGGATGCGCTGGTGCGCATCACCACCACCACCATCTGCGGCACTGACGTACATATCCTGCGAGGTGAATACCCCGTGGCCAAAGGTTTGACTGTGGGTCACGAACCGGTCGGTGTCATTGAGCGGCTAGGCTCCCAGGTACGTGGTTTTGTTGAAGGACAGCGTGTTATCGCGGGGGCCATAACCCCCAGCGGGCAGAGTTATGCCTGCCTGTGTGGTTGTGGCTCCCAGGACGGCCCAGATACACGTCATGGATTTCGCGCGGCAGGTGGGTGGAAATTCGGCAATACCATCGACGGCTGCCAGGCCGAATATGTGCTGGTGCCGGATGCACTGGCGAACCTGTGCCCGATCCCCGATGGCCTGAGCGATGAGCAGGTGTTGATGTGCCCCGACATCATGTCTACCGGTTTTTCCGGGGCAGAGCGGGGTGAAGTGAACATCGGCGATACGGTGGTGGTGTTCGCCCTGGGGCCGATTGGCTTATGCGCTGTTGCGGGGGCGCGTCTGAAGGGGGCGTCCATGATTATCGGCGTGGATGGCATCAGTGAGCGGATGAGTGTGGCCAGGCGGCTGGGCGCAACCCATACCGTGGACTTCCACAACGGTGATGTGGTCGAGCAGATCATGGCGCTGACAGATGGCCGTGGCGTGGATGTGGCGATTGAAGCCCTCGGCACCCAAGGCACTTTCGAGTCGGCACTGCGGGTGCTGCGGCCCGGCGGGCGCGTCTCCAGCCTTGGCGTTTACTCCAGCGACTTGCGCATTCCGTATGACGCCTTCGGGGCCGGGCTTGGCGATTACAGCATCGTGTCCACCCTGTGCCCCGGCGGCAAGGAACGCATGCGACGCTTGATGGCGGTGGTGGCGAGCGGTGGAGTCGACTTGTCGCCGTTGGTGACCCACCGATACAAGCTCGATGACATCGAGGCGGCCTACGAGCTGTTTGCCCATCAGCGTGATGGTGTGATGAAAGTGGCGGTTACGCCGTAATCCACGAGCCTAAGGGGGTGGGGGGCCTCCTTGGTATCGACAGAAACTGGACTACAGTTATATCTAGTTTCAGTTGCGAATTAGACGTGCCACAAGCATTTCGCCAAAACCGGGGCGAGTGGGTTGAGCAGTGCAACTGGGTAATCATTACTCAGGAGAAGCACGATGCGCCCTTCTTTGAACGCTACCTTTGGGGTATTACGACGATCGCTTCGGGTAGCGCCACTACTGTTGTTTGTATATTCATTAGCTGCCTTCCCAGCCAACGAAAACGCCTCGTCGCTGTTTTCACGTCCACAGCCCACTGCCAAAGCAGCCCTCCAGGGCACGGCTCAACCGTACTTGAGCAAACAGCTCAACGACACGCAGGTGCGTGCAACTAACGTGGTGCGAGCCAATGGTGGATTATTGACCGATACCCACAACGTACTTGAGCTAATGCTCGAACCGGGACTAACCGTTCGGGTCAAGAAGCTGAATTTTATTGAACGGGAAGGAATGAGGATCTGGACCGGTAGCGTGCAATCGGCAGCGCACCAAGCCCGGGTGGGCGCCAAGACTGATCTGTCGAAAGACGCTCCCGTTGATCCGGAAAACCTGGCGATACTCATTGATCATAAGGGCGAGATCACCGGCACAGTGACGGTAGATGGGCAAGAATTCGAAATTGTCCCTATAGAGCGGGGCCAGCTGGCAATCAGCAAAATGAATGCCTCGACTACCCGCGATACGCTGGATGACAGCCCTCCGGCCAGCGGCGTTGCAGTGCCATCCAGTTCTCGTGTGTCTAATTCCTCGGCAAGCGAAACAATAAGGGTGCTCACGGTCTACAGCAATGATGTGAAAAAAGCCTATGCCGATCCAGAGGCCTTGGGGACTGCCCGCTTTGAGAACTTCAAGGCCATCGCAATGGCCAGTGGCGTTACGGTTAATTATGAAAATGCAGGCGTCAAGCACCTCGCTTATGACGAATCGACTTTCCCTGGCTGCGATCAGTTGTCATGCCTCAGTTCACAGTTGAGTGAAGTCCGTCGACACAGTGAGTCCTTGCAAGTTGAACTCAAAGCGCATGTCGTCATGGGCTTGGTTGCGAACAAGCTGACGCTGCGCGGTTGCGGGTTGGCAAGCTCAATCGGCGCAACAAATGTCCGCGAGGCTATTGCCTATGCCTGCGCCGGTGAAGCCCGAACCTATGCACATGAATTGGGACATGTAATAGGGGCGCATCATGGCCTGAACGGTCGTTTCACCTATGCGCTCCCTTATTGCCAAAACAGCATTCAACCCTTTTGGCAGACCATCATGGCCTACTGCGATTCGGGTGGGACGGTACTCAGTGTGTTTTCCAATCCTGAGCGCACTTATCAAGGAATGCCTACCGGTGTAGTGGGGCAGAGTGACAACGCGCGCGCCATCAATAACTGGGCGCCGACGATAAGGACCTTTTTCCCTCCCCCAGACCCAGCTGGCGCCCCCATTGCCAGCGGTTTCGTGGCAATTGGCGAGAAAGACGTGCCGTTTTCCGGCGAGCAGGCCAACCTTGACGGCGGTGCTTCACGCAACCCCGGGCTGGATAAGCTGAAATATGAGTGGACTCAAGTCGAAGGGGTGCCTGCGGCGACCATTGACAATAGCCAGGCGGCTGTCGCCGTCGCGCGATTTTCCCCGGTATCCAACCCCACCCATTATCGGTTCCGCCTGACCGTACGCAACGCCACAGGCGCGGTGGATACAACGGATGCCAGTGTGCGTGTGTATCCCAGAAGCCCAGGTGTCGCCTGCGAGAATGTACCGCTTTGGGAACCGAGCCAGGTCTATTCCGTGCCCGGACAACAGGTGAGCTACCAGGGCAATCTGTACAGCCTGATCGTGCCCGCGGCGGGCAGCCACGTGCAACGCGCCCCGGCGGTCTGGAACGGGCTGGTGGCACCGATGAACTGGAGGCTGATCAAGGCGTGCGACAGCCCGCAGACGTTGGCGCAACGTATCGCGGCGGTGGACAGCTGGGCACTTGCCAATCGTGACACCCCAGTGACGACCGGCCTGCAACAGCAACTGGGTAACCTGTTGAAACAGCAGGACTTGAGCTGGCCGACGCGCTCGGCTGCGGGGCTTTTGCGTCCTATCGAATTCGAATCCAAGAGCTGCCTGGTCAAGGACACCGTCAACCCAGGGCAGCTTCAGATCCGAGAAGGATGTTCTGAGCCGGGTGCCAATCGCTGGCTAATGGATGCAAGTGGTCGCTTGCATTCGATGGAGACACCCGATTTGTGTGTGAACAGCATGGGTAATGAACAACCGGCGATGCTACAACCCTGTGCCGACAAGTCCACACCTTGGGTCAGTTTCAAAGAAATTATTACGGACTACCAGGCAGTATCCGGTAAATCACTGGCGACTGATTTCAATGTGAACCCGGCGCATAACTATGGTACGTACCTGGCCAATCGGGGCGGCGTCCTGATCAGCAGGACGAAGACGCCAACCCAGTTTGCCCGATACGCCACGTTCGGCGACGTGCCCCAGGATGGCAGCCTGTTGCTTGCGCAGGCGGGCGCAACCACCCTGAAAGTGGTCGCCGAGGCGATGGGCAGTGAGCCATTGCCGGGTACGGCGCCGCCTTGGCCGCCTCAGGTGTTTATCGCCGGCCCTTCAACGACTGAAAGCCAGGCGGATGTTGTGTTGGACGCCAGTCGCTCCAGCTCAATCAACCCGGGAGCGGGGGCGTTAGCGTTCACATGGAGCGCCGACCCAGCCTTGAATGCCCAGAGTGACGGTGCGTTACTGAGGTTCACGGCTCCGACGGTCACGTCGCCCACGTCCTATACGCTGAAATTGCAGGTCGAGGACGGGCAAACCCAGGCGTCTGAGGCATTTGTCGTGACGGTGCGGCCTCCGGGCCAGGGGGAACTGGACGGCGAATTGATTGCGCCGGCAGAGATGATGGAAAAAACCGAGGCGACTTTTACGGCGGACGTTCGCTCGTCCGGCGGTTCCGCCTTTACGTATGAATGGCTGTCGACGGGCTTCACCGGGACAACGGGTAATACTCGCAGCGTCAAACTAAAGGCACCCGCCGTGGCGGAAGATACGACGCTGCCGTTGCAGGTCAATGTGAGTGATGCCCAGGGTTCAGTGCTGAGCTTGAAAAAAGACATCAGGGTCAAAAGAGACACCCAGTTGACCGGCGGCACTATAGTCGGTGCTTCAGACATACAGAGCGAGCAGGTCTTTACCCAACATGTGGAAATCGAGAACCCGCAAAACCGCCCTTTGACCTATGCCTGGACCGTTACTTCACCGCAGGCGGGCGCCATTGAGGTTATTGGCCCCAATAACCAAAAGGAAATCACACTCAAAGCGCCGAGATTGCTGATCAAGCAAAACGGTTATGTGTGGGTCATTGTTCGAGACGGCGTGGGCTACGCGGCGCTGCCCAACAAAACCCTTGTGATCAACCCGTTAGTGCTGCCTCCGTTGGTCGGGAGGCTGGTCATGCCGTCCAGGGTCAACGTAGGTGAAATTTTCGAACCTCGGGTCATCATCGATAACCCCCAGGGCCGGGAACTTAGTTACAGATGGTGGGTAAATACGGCGAGCTTCAAGTTATTGTCATCTGACCCCAAACAGCCTGTGGCTCGGATCGAAGCTATCAAATCGAGCAATAACGGCGGATTGGTCATTGAGGCAACTGTCAGCGATGGCAGCGGTAAAAATGCCGTGTATAACACTCCGCGCGTGGTAGTGGGCGAGCCCGCAGGCGCTAACCCCCCGCAGGGTCAACTGAATGGCCCCCTGGAAGTGGTGAGTGGCTCAAGCGTCAGTTACAACGCCGCCTTTACCTCGCCGATTGGTAACCCGTTGCGATATGCATGGGTTAAAGGCCCGCTGGAGGGCGCGGTGAGCGACAACGCCAGCCAGACCTGGACGGTGCCAAGGGTAACGGCAGATCAAGTGATCACTGTTGGGGTGACGGTGTCCGACACAGCAGGGAACACCAACAATAAGTCTGTAGCCGTATTGATCAAGGCTGGTGGAGAACAACCCCCGCCTGCGCCCGTGGCCCGTATCAATGGGCCTGCGACGGTCGAGGCAGGTAAATCACTGGTGTTGAGCGCCAGCGAGTCAACGGGCGACGCGCTGAAGTACAGTTGGCTCGCGCCGGGCCTCGACCCTGTAACCTCGACGGCACTTAGCCCATCATTCATCGCATCGTCTGCAGCGGGCACGCGCAGGGTTGAATTGACGGTGACCGACTCACTCAACCGCACGGCCACAGTGCAGCACACCGTGGTCGTCACGCCGGCCAACGTGCCTCCAGAACCGCCCTCCGGAAAGATCATCAGCGCCGACACAGTCGAAGGAGGGGGGACGATACTGTTCAGCACCGATGCAACGTCCAACCCTGCCGGCGACGAGTTGAAGTACCAATGGGGGGTTTCCCCACCGTTGACAGGCAGCCTGGTGGATGGCCCTTCGCTTTCGTTGCGCGCCTCCGAGGTCAACGTGGTGACGCCCGCCACAGTAGAGTTGTTGGTGACGGATAGCAAAAACGCCGCGTTGAACTTGCGCAAAACAGTGAATGTATTGCCATCGGCCAAGCCCGTCGCACGCGTCAGCGGCCCGAATGCGGTGGTGGCCGGCAAAGCGTTGGCCCTTTCGGCGACAGGCTCTGCCGGGGTCTCTCTGCGCTATGCATGGCAGGCCAGCGGTTTCATCCCGGCCAGCTCAGCAGCGGTCAGTCCGACTTTCACCGCCCCCAGCGCGCCGGGGCCGCAGAGTATCGTGCTGACCGTTACCGACAGCGCCAACCGTACCGCCAGTACCACCCATTCGGTGACGATCACGCCGCCTGCGCAATCAGGGGATTGTGCGGAACCCTGGGTGGCGACCAAGGCGTACTCGGTGAACAACGTGAAAGTCTCGTATGACGGTTACAACTATGAGGTTGCACACTGGACGCAAAACCAACGTCCCGACTTGAACTGGGTGGTCACAGGCAGTGCGAAACCCTGGCGTCGTCTGGCGCCCTGTACGCCCTAAAGCGGCGGTAATCGTCGCTTTACCGGGGTTTTCTTGACGATGGCGGTGTTGGTTTCGGCATAGGCGTTCAGCCGGTCGAGCAGGGTGTCCAACTGTTCCATGGTGCGCACATGGAGGCGGGCGATGAAGCAGTCATCGCCGGTGACCTTGTCGCACTCGGTGAACTCCGGGATCGCCTGAATCTGGCGTTCCACTTCCTGCAACTGACCCGGCAGGGGGCGGATGCGCACAATGGCTTGCAGTAGGTAGCCAAAATGCCTGGGGTCGATGTCGACGGTGTAGTGGGTTAGCACGCCGCGTTCCTCCAGACGACGCAGGCGTTCGCCGACGCTGGGCGACGACAACCCGGTGATACCCGCCAGGGCCTTGAGGGACAGACGCGAGTCGTCCATCAAAGCGGCAATGAGCTGTTGGTCGATGGTGTCAATCATGGTGTTCGCCTAATTAGAAAAGGTAATCCACGGGTTTTGCCTAATTTAGTCGCTGGAGCGGCTGCCAGTCAGATTGCCATAATTGAGCCTCACTTGAGGAGCATCAATCGTGGACACATCCATTCGTCGCGGTTCGTGGGAAATGGTCGCCGCCATGCTGATTTCCGGCACCATTGGCTGGTTTGTGCTGGTGTCGGGCGTGTCGGTAATCGAAGTGGTGTTCTGGCGCTGCGTGATCGGCGGGCTGACCTTGTTGCTGGTCTGCGCGTTGCTCGGTTACCTGCGCCTGGACCTGCTCAGTTGGGCCACGCTCGGGCTGGCGATGCTCAGCGGCGTGGCCATCGTTGGCAACTGGCTGCTGCTGTTTGAATCCTATTCCCACGCGTCCATTGCCATCAGTACGGCGGTGTACAACGTGCAGCCGTTCATGTTGGTGATGCTGGCGGCGGTGTTTCTGGGCGAGAAGATCACGCTGCAAAAACTGGCGTGGTTGAGCGTGGCGTTTCTCGGCATGCTGGCCATCGTCACGGCCCATGGCGATCAGCAAAGTGGCGGGGATTATCTGGTGGGGATCGCGCTGGCGCTGGGCGCGGCGTTTTTGTATGCGATTGCCGCGCTGATCATCAAGCGCTTGAAGGATGTGCCCCCGCATTTGCTGGCGTTGATCCAGGTCGCAACCGGCGCTGTATTGCTGGCTCCGCTGGTGCCTTGGAATAGCTTGTCCGCGGCGCCCCATGCCTGGGCGGCGCTGGTCACGCTGGGGGTGGTGCACACCGGCTTGATGTATGTGTTGCTATACGGCGCGATCCAGAAACTGCCCACGGCCTTGACCGGCGCACTGTCGTTCATCTACCCGATTGCGGCGATTTTTGTCGACTGGATTGCCTTCGGGCATCGCTTGGGATGGCTGCAATGGGTGGGCGTAGCGGCGATTCTACTCGCCGCTGCGGGGTTGCAGCGGGGCTGGTGGTGGCCCCACATCAGTAAGGTCAGTGCGTGCCCTGGAAAATAATATTTTCCGGATTGAAGTGCTCCACCGCGCTACCCGGTTGTGGCAGTCCAAGGATATGCCCCTTGATCTTGCCCACCACGTGCATCTCGCAGGGTTTGCAGTCGAACTTCAAGGTGAGTACTTCATCGCCGTGGATCAACTGCATCGGCGCGACCTTGGTCTTCACGCCCGTGACGCCCTTGGCCTGTTTGGGGCACAGGTTGAACGAGAAACGCAGGCAGTGCTTGGTGATCATCACCGGCACTTCGCCAGTTTCTTCGTGGGCTTCGAAGGCGGCGTCGATCAGCTTTACACCGTGACGATGGTAGAAGTCGCGGGCCTTCTGGTTGTAGACGTTGGCCAGGAACGACAAGTGCGCTTCCGGGTACACCGGCGCCGGGTTGGTTTCGGCTTTACGACCACCCCGCGGATGCGCGGCCACGCGGGCAGCCGTCAGCGCTTCGATCACTTCACGGCGCAAGGCCTTGAGTTGGGAATTGGGGATGAAGAACGCCTGCGGTGCATCCAGCTGGATGTCGGTGGCGTGGTATTCAGTCGTACCCAGTTGGCCGAGCAGGTCACGCAAGGTGTCCAATGCTTGCTCCGGCTTGTTGGCCACGCCAAACGGGCCGGGCAGGGTGACGCTGGCGCTGATGCCTTCTTCGCTGGTGGCGGTGACTTCCAATTGCTCTTCACGCAAACGGGCGGCCCAGGTCAGACCGATACGGCGCTCGGACGAGGTCTTGAGCAGCGCCTGTTGCCAGTTATGGTCGAGGTTGCGGTTCAGCGGGTGGTTGGGGCGCAGTTGATGCAGGCCCGCCGGCATTTCATTCGGCTCGACGCGGTAGCGGTAGCGCTTCTCGCCGTCTTCCTCGAATTCGCCTTTGGGCTCGGCGATGTTGGCGCGGAACCCCACAACCTCACGCTTGATCAGCACATTGAGGCCGTCGCCGTTGGACAGCGGCTCATGGGTCACCACCTGCAAGTCGCGCTTGCCGGCTTTTTCCACCACACCTACCGGCAGGCCGGTGAAGGTCGGGGTGTCGAAGGCGCCGATATCGACTTTGCGGTCGGTGACGAAATAGTCGGTGCTGCCACGGTGGAAGGTCTTTTCCGGGTCGGGGAGGAAGAAATGCGCGGTACGGCCGCTGGAGGCGCGGGCCAGGTCCGGACGGTCTTCAAGCACTTCATCGAGGCGCTGGCGGTAATAGGCGGTGATGTTCTTCACATAGCCCATGTCCTTGTAGCGGCCTTCGATCTTGAACGAACGCACGCCGGCTTCGACCAGCGCGCGAATGTTGGCGCTCTGGTTGTTGTCTTTCATCGACAACAGGTGCTTTTCAAAGGCCACCACGCGGCCCTGGTCGTCTTTCAAGGTGTACGGCAGGCGGCAGGCCTGGGAGCAATCGCCACGGTTGGCGCTGCGGCCGTTCTGCGCGTGGGAGATATTGCACTGCCCGGAGAACGCCACGCACAAGGCGCCGTGGATGAAGAACTCGATGGCGGCATCGGTCTCGTCGGCGATGGCGCGGATCTCTTGCAGGTTCAGCTCACGGGCCAATACCAACTGGGAGAAACCGGCCTGATCGAGAAACTTGGCGCGACCCAGAGTGCGAATATCGGTCTGGGTGCTGGCGTGCAGTTCGATGGGCGGAATATCCAGTTCCATCACGCCCAGGTCTTGCACGATCAACGCGTCGACACCGGCGTCGTAGAGCTGATGGATCAGCTTGCGCGCAGGTTCCAGCTCGTTGTCATGCAGGATGGTATTGATGGTGGTGAACACGCGTGCGTGGTAGCGGCGGGCGAATTCGACCAGAGACGCGATATCGCTCACGTCGTTACAGGCGTTGTGGCGGGCGCCGAAGCTTGGGCCGCCAATGTAGATGGCGTCGGCGCCATGCAAGATGGCCTCGCGCGCGATGGCCACATCGCGGGCAGGGCTGAGCAATTCAAGGTGATGCTTGGGCAAGGACATAGTTTTTTTAGTCAGGCTTGTCACGGTTGAGGCGGGCATTGTAGCTGTGAAACGCAGGAGGGGCACCTACCACAGGGCTGGCGGCTGGAGAAGTGTCAATGAGATCCAAATGTGGGAGGGGGCTTGCCCCCGATAGCGGTGTGTCAGTCAGAACTGTAATAACTGACACTCCCTCATCGGGGGCAAGCCCCCTCCCACAGTTTGAACCGAGTTCAGCTTAGGCTTTTGCGGCCATCGCGGTTACCTCGACGCGCATGCCTTCAACTGCAAGGGAAGCCACGCCAACCGCCGCCCGCACTGGCCACGGCTTGGCAAAGAAGCGCTTGTACACTTCATTGAACGCCGCACGGTCCGCCATATCCGTCAGGTAAATGGTCAAGTGCATCACTCGGTCCATTGAGCTGCCGGCCTTTTCCAGGGCAACTTTCAGCGCTTGCAACGTGCATTCGCTTTGCAACGTGACATCGCCCAGTTCCAGGCTGCCGTCGGCGCGGGTGGGGATCTGGGTGGAAACCAGGATGCCGTTGAAGCCGATCACGTCGGACGAAATCGAGTCGGCATCCGGGTCAGGGGTGTAGGTCAGGTCGTGGTTGGCCATGGGCGCCTCTCAGTGGCAGGTTCAGAAAGGCGCCCATGGTCCCCGAAAACGACGGCAGGGGCAAACTACGCCCAGCGACGGAACAGCACGCTGGCGTTCACGCCGCCAAAGCCGAAGCCATTGGACAACGCGTATTCAATCGGCATCGGCCGAGCGGCGCCGCGCAGCATGTCCAGGCCTTCGGCAAGGGCATCGGGGTTTTCCAGGTTGAGGGTGGCCGGTGCGATCTGGTCGCGCAGGGCGAGCACGGTGAAGATCGCTTCGATACCGCCCGCCGCGCCCAGCAAGTGGCCGGTGGCGGATTTGGTTGAACTGATGGCGGGACTGCCGCTGGCACCGAAAACCGTTTTGATCGCGGCGAGTTCGCCCTTGTCACCCACCGGGGTCGAGGTGGCGTGGGCGTTCAGGTACTGCACCGCAGCCGCTTCGATCCCGGCCTGGCGCAACGCCTGCTGCATGGCCCGCCGCGCACCGTCGCCGTCCTCCGGGCCTGCGGTCATGTGATAAGCGTCGGCACTGGTGCCATAGCCCACCAGTTCAGCGATGGGTTGCGCACCGCGGGCCAGGGCGTGTTCGAGTTCTTCGATGACCAAAATCCCGGCGCCTTCACCCATTACAAACCCGTCGCGGGCCTGATCGAAGGGCCGCGAGGCCAACGCTGGCGTGTCATTGAAGTCGCTGGACAACGCCCGTGCCGCCGCAAAGCCCGCCAGGCTGACGCGATGAATCGCCGCTTCGGCTCCGCCGCACACGGCCACATCGACTTCACCGGCACGAATCATCCGCGCCGCATCGCCAATGGCCTGCACACCCGCCGCGCAAGCCGTAACCGGTGCACCGAGGGGGCCTTTCAACCCGTAGTTGATCGACACATGCCCGGCGGCCATGTTGCTGAGGAACGATGGAATGGTGAACGGCGACAAGCGCCGTGGGCCCTTGCTGTCAGTGGTACGTACCGCATCGGCAATGGCCGGGAAACCACCGACGCCTGACGCAATGATGGTCGCCGTGCGCTCCTGTTGCTCCACAGTGGTCGGAGCCCAGCCAGCCTGTTTCAAGGCCTCGTCCGCCGCCGCCAGGGCAAACAGAATAAAGCGGTCCATCTTGCGTTGTTCCTTGGCGGCCAGCAGACGATCAGGATCAAACCCGGCCTCGGGATCTTGCTGCAGGTTTTGCACTTGCCCACCGATGCTGATCGCCAAATCACCGATCAAGTCTTCCGGCAGGCGACGAATGCCCGACTGTCCGCCCAACAGCCGCTGCCAGGTGGATTCCACACCCGATCCCAGCGGCGTCAGTGCGCCCATGCCTGTCACAACGATGCGTTTACTCATGATCAATCGACTCCGGTTGCGTTGAGGGTACAGACCCTATGGACGTCACTATCATCATGAAAGTAACATGGCATCACACAACTTTGCACCGGAGCACTGGAACCCCCATGCAACGCAAATCCCTTGTCAGCGACGAATGCCCCATTGCCCGCAGCCTTGAGCGGGTAGGGGAGTGGTGGAGCATCCTGATCATGCGCGACGCACTGCATGGCCTGCGCCGTTTCGATGAGTTCTCGCGCAGCCTGGGCATCGCGCCGAATATGTTGACGCGTCGCCTGAATGGTCTGGTGGAGGCGGGCATGCTGGAGCGCCGGCCCTACAGTGAGCGGCCGCCACGCTATGAATATGTGCCGACGGCCAAGGGTGAGGATTTCAGCGTGGTGCTGATGTCGTTGGTGGCGTGGGGCAATCGGCATTTCGCCGACGAGGGCACCAGCGTGGAAGTGGTGGAACGCGCCACCGGGCTGCCGGTACAGCCAGCGATGGCGAACGCCGAAGGTCAATGCGTGCCGCTGGAGGACTGTGTCATTCAGGCCGGCCCAGCCGCCAGCGCGGGGATGCGCCAGCGGTTGGGGTCCATGCCTGAATGATTAGAGCAAGGTGAACGGGTAATCGACGATCAGCCGCAGCTCGTTCAACTTGCCGTCGCCCTGGTCGGCATTCGACGACACGATGGCATCGCGCATTCGCAGCGACAGGTTTTTCGCCGGGCCGCTCTGGATCACGTATTTGGCTTCCAGGTCGGTCTCGTGGTGGGCGCCATCCGAACCGTAGTCGGTGGCGTAGGCACTGTGCGCCGGTGTGTGGGTGCCATCGATGTCCGAGCCGTTGATGTAGCGCCCCATGAAACTCAGCCCCGGAACGCCATAACTCGTCATGTTCAGGTCGTAGCGGATCCCCCACGATTGTTCACCAGGTCCGTTGAAGTCAGCCCATTGCACCGAGTTGGCCAGGAATACCGAGTCGCCGCCTTCGCCCGCGCCGTTGTTACCGGTGCCGATGTAGTCAAACGGCGTGTCGCCATGCACCTTCTGGAACGACAACGTCAAGGTATGGGCCTGTAGGAACGAGTACGCCGCCGCCACCGAATACGTGGTGTTGTTGATCGCGCCCGCTTTGGCGCTGCCGGTGTCGAGAGTGCGGTAGAGATTGCCGTCCAGCGCCAGGGATTGATCATGACCCAGCGGGATCACGTAGTTGAGGTTGGTGTAGTACTGGCGCCAGATATTTTCCAGCTCGCCCGCATACAGCGTCGCGCTCAGGGACGGCGTGAAGGTGTATTTGCCGCCGACAAAACTGGCGCTGTTGGCCGGGACATTGGCGTAGGTCGCGTAGATATCGTGGTCATGGTTGCTGGTCATGCCGCTGTTGGTGCTGGTGAAGTGCCCGGCTTCCAGGTCCAGGCCGGCGATTTCGCTGCTGGTGAGGTCGAAGCCGGTGGCGGTTTGCGGCAGCAGTCGCGTGCCGCCGGTGGCGAACACCGGTGCGGTGGGCTGCATATCGCCGAATTTCAGCTCGGTCTTGGAGATCTTCACCTTCACCGCCGCACCCACCGAGCCATAGGCATTTTCCGGGTCGCCGTGGCGGTCGGTGGGCAGGTTACCGGTGCCGGCGTCGGCATGGGTGGCGTCCAGCTTGAGCCCGCCATAGGCATAGGCATCCACGCCGAAGCCAATGGTGCCCTGGGTGAAGCCCGAGGCGTAGTTGAGCATGGCGCCTTGGGTCCAGTCGCGGTTGTCGGCCTTGCCGCTTTGCCGGTCGCGGTCCATGTAGAAGTTACGCAACAGCCCGGTGATGCTGCTGCCTTCGATAAAACCTTTGGACTCGGCCTGGTCTGTGACCGACTCGGCAAATGCCATCTGATGGATACTGGCGCACACCGCCAGCGCTAACAGGCTCGACTGTTTAATCATGTTATGGACTTCCCCAGGATAAGTAACGCGCGCACAGAAACACTGCACTGGCTGAACAGCGAAAACGTTGATTGGCAGGTATTTGAAAGTTGGGCGTTACCGTCTTTTTTATTGTGCTCGGCGTGGTTGCCGAAGCCGATTCTAAGCACAGTTGACGGGGGTTGCAGCGGGGCGCGGGATGAAAATCGATTAATTAAACTTCACGTTATTTAACCAGCGAGGGGTGTAGCGTGGGACCTGTCTTAGCCGCTCTGCTTCGACAACATCCTTTGGTTGCCGCCGCAGACTCTGCGGCGGATTTTTTTGTGGGCGCTGTTATGGGTTGATGCAGTTTTACTCTTTAACGTCCATAAACTCTTCAGCCCAGGCCACATAACTTTCCGGCAACGTGTAAGTGTGGGTCAACTCGGTGGCACTCAGGTTCGACGTGCTGTGAGTCAGTTGACGCTGAGCGCGCAGGCTGTCGTAAGTGGCCTTGATCGCCGCAAAGTAAGCGCCATGCCCTGCAACGACGACACGCACACCCAGACTGGCCAGACGCTGTGCGTCATTGAGCTTGGGATTGGCGTAGGTCACCAGCATCAGCGGCACGGTAAGGTTCTCGGCAATCTTCTCCAGATGGTCGAAATCACTCACACCGACCATGCAGATCCCGTCTGCACCGGCTTTCTGATAGGCCTGGGTGCGCTCGATCACAGCTTCGGTCGGCAACACGCCGGCGTTGGTGCGGGCAATGATCGACAGTTCGGGGTCGACGCGGGCCTCCAGCGCGGCGCGGACTTTGCCGATGCCTTCGTCGATGGAAATCAGGTCCGTGGATTTACGCCCGAATTGCGCAGGCAGCAGGGTGTCTTCGATGGTCAACGCAGCCACGCCGGCGCGCTCGAGCTCTTCGACGGTGCGCATCACGTTCAAGGCGTTGCCGTAGCCATGGTCGGCGTCGGCAATGAACGGCAATTGGGCGACACGGCCAATACGGGTGGCCTGCTCGACGAACTCACTCAGCGTGATAAGCGCGAAATCGGGCGCTGCCAGTACCTGTAGCGAGGCCACGGAGCCGCCCAGGATGCCAACCTCAAAACCCAGGTCGGCGGCAATACGTGCAGACATCGGGTCAAAGACAGAAGCGGTTTCAACGCACGTCGGCGTTGCAAGCAGTTCACGGAAATTACGGCGCAGGGCTGTGTGAGACTTTTTCGGCATGATCTTTCCTGGTGAGGGCCATTGACTGCGTACGATCAAAGCCTATGGGTAGACGCGTCAGACTACCATGTAGGAAAAGGTAGGATTATGACGTTTGAGAATGGGTTATGCGTAAAGCACATACGGTCAGTCCTCAGACAGGTTGCTCAACCCCAGCCTGTTCAGCGTCGCGATGGTGGTTTGCACCAATAAACATATACATCGCCGGCACCATAAACAGCGTCAACACCGTACCAATCGACAACCCGGCAAAGATCACCAGGCCCATATCATGCCGGCCCGCAGCGCCGGCACCGGAGGCCCATACCAACGGCACCACGCCCAGCACCATCGCGGCGGTGGTCATCAGGATGGGCCGCAGCCGAACCGCCGCGGCTTCCTCAATGGCCTCGCGCTTGTTGTGACCTGCACGCTGTAATTCGTTGGCAAATTGCACGATCAGAATCCCGTGTTTGGTGATCAACCCCAGCAGCGTCACCAGGCCCACCTGGGTGTACACGTTGATGGACGCATAGCCCATGGTGATAAACGCCAGTGCACCAAACAGGGCCGGCGGCACTGAGAACAGAATCACCACGGGGTCGCGGAAGCTCTCGAACTGGAAGGCCAGGGCCAGGTAGACGATCAGGATCGAGAACATCAATAACCCGACAAATCCGCCCGACTCCTGCATGAACTGGCGCGATTCACCGGAGAAATCCGAGGTGTAGCCCGACGGTGCGACGTTGGTCAGGATGCTATTCAGTCTCGTCAGCAACTCGCCTTGGGCCACGCCGCTGACCCCGGCGATGGTCGCCGAGTTGAGTTGCTGGAAGTGGTTGATCGATTCCGGCTGGGTCGAGGTCTCGATATGCGCCACCGTACGCGCCTGGATCATGCTGCCGGAGGGTGTGCGGATGTAGTAATCGAGAATCTGGTCCGGATTTAGACGATCGACCTGTAAGACTTGGGGAATCACTTTGTAGGAACGCCCGGCGGTCGAAAAGTAGTTCACGTAGTTGCCGCCCAGTGCGGCGGACAGCGCGGCACCGACATCCGCCTGGGTCATGCCCAGCGCTGCGATTTTTTCCCGGTCCACCACCAGTTTGGCTTGGGGTTTGTCCAGTTTCAGGTCGTTGTCGGCAAACCAGAACAGCTGTTGCTTTTGCGCCTCGGCCATCACGGCCTGGGCGACTTCATTGAGGTTTTCCACCGAATCGGTGGTGGTAATCACAAACTGCACCGGCAAACCTTGGGCGCCTGGCAGCGATGGCAAGGGGAAGGCCGCAATGGTAGCGCCCGGCACCTGGTTCCATTTTTGCTGAAGGTCCAGGATCAGCTCGGCCTGGGAGCGCGTGCGGTCGCCCCAGGATTTGAGCAGCACGCCGCCCAGACCTTGGTTGAGGGCCGGCAGGCCGGTGAGCTGGAACATCTGCGCGTATTCCGGCTCTTTATTGGCGATTTGGAAGGCCTGGTCGGCAATGCGCTCCATCTGTAGCGGCGACGCGGTGGGCGGGCCTTTGATCTGCATGAATACCAGCCCCTGGTCCTCGGTGGGCGACAGTTCGCTTTTGGCGGTCATGCCACTGGCGGCCACCAGCAGGAACAACACAAAGCCAAAGGTCACCAGCACCGGCCAGATATCCAGGCCACCGGACAACACGCGGTGGTAGCGCCCGCGCAGCCAGTCAAAGTACTGATCAAGCCGGCGGGCGAAGCGGCCTTCTTCCTGCCCCGTCTTGAACAGCTTGGAGGTCATCATCGGCGACAGCGTCAACGCGACCACTGCCGACACGGTCACAGCGCCCGCCAGCGAGAAGCAGAACTCCTTGAACAGCGCGCCCGTCAGCCCCGTGCGCAGCCCAATGGGCACGTACGCGGCCACCAACACCACGGTCATGGCGATGATCGGCCCGCCCAACTCCCGCGCCGCCACCAGCGCGGCGTCCAGCACGCCTTTGCCTTCCTCCTTGATATGCCGGTCGACGTTTTCCACCACGATAATCGCGTCATCCACCACCAGGCCAATCGCCAATACCAGGGCGAGCAGGGTCAGCAGGTTGATGGAGTAGCCCAGCAGGTACATGACGAAAAACGTCCCTACCAACGACAGCGGAATCGCCACCAGCGGTACGATCACCGCCCGGAACGAGCCGAGAAACAAATAGATCACCACCGACACAATGATCATGGCTTCGACCAGGGTCTTCACCACCTCGTAGATCGAGGTGTTGATGAACTCCGTGGAGTCATAGACGATTTCGCCGCGCACGCCGGTGGGCAGCTGGGACTGCAACTCTGGGAAGGCTTCGCGCACGCTGTCTGCAACCGTCAGGATGTTCGCACTCGGCGCCGCCTTGATACCGATAAACACCGAACGCTTGCCGGAAAACGCCACGCTGCTGTCATAGCTTTCGGCGCCCAGGGTGACGTTGGCCACGTCTTCCAGGTACACCAGGGCATCGCCTTTCTGCTTGATCACCAGCCGCTTGAATTCATCTGCCGTGTGCAAGTCGGTGCCTGCGGTCAGGTCAACGGTGACCATTTGCCCGCGCGTGGAGCCGACGGCCGAGAGGTAGTTGTTATTGGCCAGGGCCGTGGACACATCCTGCGCCGACACGTTATGCGCCGCGAGCTTGTCCGGGTCGAGCCAGGCGCGCAGGGCGAACTGGCGCCCGCCGAGGATCTCGGCAGTCTGCACGCCCTGGATCGAATCCAGCTTGGGCTTGACCACGCGCACCAGGTAATCGGTGATGTTGTTGGTGGGCAAGGTGTCGCTGTAGAAGCCCAGGTACATGGCATCCGTGGTCTGCCCGACCGCAACGGTCAGCACGGGCTCCTGGGTCTGGGCCGGCAACTGGTTCTTGACCGAGTTGACCTGGGTATTGATCTCGGTGAGGGCTTTGCTCGCGTCGTAATTCAGCCGCAGGGTGGCGGTGATGGTCGAGACCCCGGTGATGCTGGATGAGGCCAGATAGTCGATGCCTTGGGCCTGAGCAATAGCCGATTCCAAGGGCTGGGTGATAAAACCAGCGACGGTGGACGCGTCCGCGCCGTAGTAAGCCGTGGTGATGGTGACCACGGTATTTTCCGTGCGCGGCCATTGGTTGACCGGCAACTCAAAGATCGAACGCAGCCCCAAAATCAGGATGAACAGCGAGACGACCACCGCCCACACCGGTCGCTGAATAAAGGTATCGGTCAGTTTCATGGGACACCCTTAGTGTTCTTGGGGAGTCGGAGCGGGGTCGTTGAGCGGCGCGGTGCTGTTGTCGATCTTCACCGGCGAGCCGTTTTTAAGCTTCATCTGGCCACTGGTGATCAACAGGTCGCCTTCCTTCACCCCGGACACAATCGCCACTTGGTCACCCCGGGTCGGGCCGGTCTTGATAAAGGCTTGCTGGGCCGTAAGCACTTCTTCGCCCTTGTCGTTCTTGCTCGACGTCGCGATAAACACCGTGGTGCCGTATGGGTTGTAGGTGACGGCGGTCTGCGGCACGGTGAGGTAGCGCTGCGGGCTGCCGGCGCTGACCACGGCGCGGGCAAACATGCCGGGCACCAGGCTTTGCTTGGGGTTGGCGACGGTGGCTTCGACCGTGACGTTGCGCGTGGTCGAGTCGAACTGGGTGTCGATGGTGCTGATGCGGCCGCTGAACGTCTGGTTGGACAGACCGTCGGCGGTCACCGTCACGGTTTGCCCGATGGCAATGGCTTCCAACTGGGTTTGCGGCACGCTGAAGTCGATATAGATCGGGTCGAAGGTCTGCAACGTGGCGATTTTATCGCCGGGGTTGAGGTACTGGCCGGGGTTGACGCTGGTAATGCCGATACGTCCGGCAAACGGCGCGCGGATCGACTTTTTCGCCACCAGCGCGCGCTGTTGTTCGGCGGCGGCGAGTTTGGCCTTCAAGTCGGCGGTGTCGGTGTCGACCTGGGCCTGGGAGATCGCATTGACTGCCAACTGGGCCTTGTCGCGCTTGAGTACGATGCCCGCCAGGTCAGCGGTAGCCTCAAGCGCGTGCAACTGGGCGATATCCGAGTCGGCATTCAGTTGCACCAGCAGTGCCTGGGCGGCCACCTCTTGCCCCGGTTTAAAACCGAGGGTGCGCACAATGCCGCCCACCTCGGTGGTCACATCCACGCCTCGCACTGCCTTCATTGAGCCGACGGCGGAAACACTGGGTTGCCAGTCTTCAACGGGTACCTTCAGGGCAGTGACCACCGCCGGGGGCAACGGCTGTTTGGACTGGGCGATCAGCGCCGAAATCTGCACGAACTTCACCCCGGCGATGATCGCGACGATCACCAACACCACCGCCAGCATGATCAGCATCGGGCGCCACAGCCTGCGCTTGCGCGCCGGGGGCAGGGGAGAGGCAGTGGTGGCGTCGGTCATGGCGGTTCTCACTGTTTCAAGGGTTCGGCGCGCGCCGCGTTACTGGGCGGCATGATCTCCTGCCAGGTGGGCAGGCCGAAGCGATCGGGTTTGCCCTGGGTCGCAGGGTCGACGTCGGTGCGGTTCCACCAACCGCCACCCAGTGCCTGGAACAGGGCCGTGGTGTCGCTGTACCGCGCGGCTTGTGCCTTGACCCGCGCAAGCACGGTGTCTTGATAGGTTTGCTGGGCGTTCAGCAGGTTGATATAGGCCACGGCGCCGAGCTTGTACTGGGCTTGCACCAGGTCGAGACTGGCTTGCGCGGATTGCTCGGCGACCACTTGTTGGTTGAGCGCATCGGCGTCGGCCTCCAGCGCCCGAAGCGCGTTGGCCACGTCCTGGAAGGCGCCGATGACGGTGCCGCGGTACAGCGCTGCCGACTGGTCAAAGGCCGCCACGGCCGCACGTTTTCGATGTTCGAGCGCGCCAGCATCAAAAATCGGTTGGGCAATGGCGCCGGCGATGCTCCAGACACCCGAGCCGGATGAAAACAGCTTCGTCCCGCCGGCCACCGTGGAACCCAGCGATCCGGTGATGCTGAACTGCGGCAACTGATTGGCCACGGCCACGCCGATATCGGCGCTGGCCTGATGCAGTTGTGCTTGGGCCGAACGCACGTCAGGGCGCTGACTGACGATGGCCGAGGGCAGGCTCACTGGCAATTCCTGCGGCAGGTGCAGGGACGCCAGGTTGAACGCTTCGCCCCGGTCCTGGTTCGGAAACCGGCCCAGATAGGCCATTAACTGGTTACGCGTCTGTGCCAGCTGTTTTTGCAGGGGCGGCAAGGTTGCCCGCGTCTGCGCCAGTGCGGTTTGTTGCGTGAGCACGTCGGCGTCGCCAATGGCACCGAGGCGACGCTGGGCTTGCAAGACGTCGAGCTGGCCGCCCTGCAAGCGGATGATTTCCTCGGTAGACGCCACTTGATCACGTATCGACGCCAGGCTGATTGCCGTATTGACCACATTGGCGGTCAAGGTGAGGTAGGTCGCCTCCAGCTGGAAGCGTTCGTATTCGGCTTGCGCCGTGGTGGACTCGATTTGCCGGCGGGTGCCGCCAAACACGTCCGGTGCGTACGACACGCTTAGCGAGGCCGAACTGACCGTGAGAATCGGCGAGTCCGGCAGGCCCGCCGATACGCCTGAGACTTTCTCGCGGGTTTTCGAGGCGTTGGCGTTGACCGAGGGAAACAACGACGCTTGATCGGCGTAGACCAACTCGTTTGCCTGGCGCAATGCCGCTTGGGCGGCGCTCACGTTCGGGTTGGCGCGCAGGGCTTCTTCCACCAGGGTGTTGAGCGTGGGCGAACGGAACAGCGTCCACCATTGACCGGGGATATCCATGCCGGTCATCAGGCGCTGTGCCGCGCCGCCCGCGCCGATGTTTGCGCTGGCCGTGGTGTCGAGTTTTTCCTTCGAATAGCCCGCGTGTTCGGGCACGTCGGGACGTTTGAAATCCGGCCCGACGGTGCAGGAAGTGAGGGCGATGCACAGCAGGCTCAGGGGCGCCAGCAGAGGGAAATGTCGAAAGGTGCCGCGCAGGTAGGCCATCTGCATCTGGCTGGCTCGCTGAAAAGGAGGCGTGGAAGTAACAGCGCTCAAGTGAGTGTAGGTGGTGCCCGTCGCTACGCAATGTGCGGCCGTTGCATGCTCACCTAAAAATGCGTTTATGGCATTATTGTGTAATTAGGTTATGCGTAATGAGTATTTTACGTTTGGCGTTGAGCTCCTCATTCTATCCGCCTTATATAGACTGCCGAGACCGCGCGCGCGGATCGACCTGACCTGTCTGCAAAGGCATCTGGAGACGAACGTGCGTTACCTTTCAAAACTGGCAACCGGCATAGCGGCCACCTTGCTGTGCCTGACCGCGCACGCGCAAACCCTGGTCGTGGGCGACCAAAGCTACAACGCCCAGGCCGTGATGGAAGCGGCGGGGGTGTTGGATGATCTGCCATATAAGCTGGAGTGGAAGCAATTTACCGCGGGCTCACCTGTGGCCGAAGCGCTCAACGCCAACAGCCTGGATATCGGCCTGTTGGGAGATGCGCCGGTGCTTTTCCTCGGCGCATTGGGGGCACCGATCAAGGTGATTGCCGTCACCCGGCAAAACCTCGAGGGCGTGGCCATCCTGGTGAAAAAGGATTCGCAGATTCACAGCCTGGCGGATCTTGCCGGCAAGCGCGCCGCCGTGTGGAAAGGCTCATGGAGCCAGCAATTGCTGCTGACGGCGCTGGATAAGGCGGGTGTACCGCGAGATTCACTGCAACTGCGTTACCTCAGTGCACTGGATGCCTCCCACGCACTGGAGGGCGGTTCGGTCGACGTCATCGCCACTTGGGAACCCTATGTCACGCAACAGGAACGCCAAGGTGCGCGAGTGCTGGCAACCGCCGAAGGACTGATCCCGGCTCAGAGCTACATCGCCGCGAACGCCAAGGCCGTGGATGCCAAGCGTGCGCAGATCAGCGATTTTCTTCAACGCCTGAAAAAAGCCCGTGACTGGACTCGCGAAAGTCCGGCCAACACCGACGCCTATGCAGACGCCTGGGCCAAGCGCACGCGGGCGGATGCGGACATTGCGCGCGCCTGGTTCGCCCGGGCGGCGACGACGGTGGAGCCGGTAACAGCGGAGTCGCCGGTCGAGGCACAAAAGACCGTGGACTTCTTCGCAGGCGAAGGCCTGGTCAAGGCGTACCCCGCAGCGAGCTTGTTCGATGCCTCGTTTGCTAAGTCGTTGCAACCCCAGGGAGACGCCAACCATGAGTAAAAGACAGCTGAAACTCGGCGCCTTGACCATGGGTTGCGGTGGCCCAGGCCGCCATAACCTGTGGCTCGACCCGCAACTGCCGGCCGATGCCAGCGTCAATATCGACTGGTATATCGACATTGCGCGCCAGGCCGAAGCGGCCCTGTTTGACTTGATGTTCATCGTCGACAGCCAGTTCATCACACCGGGGTCGCCATCCCATTATCTGAATCGCCTGGAACCGCTGACGCTGCTGTCTGCATTGGCCGTGAGCACGCGGCATTTGGGCCTGGTCGGTACGCTGACGACTTCCTACAACTCACCGTATAACGTCGCACGGCGACTGGCCTCCCTGGACCTGATCAGCAAAGGCCGCGCCGGCTGGAACGTGGTCACCAGCGGCGATGCCGGGACGGCGGGCAACTACAGCCGCGATGAGCATTACGATTACGACACCCGTTATGGCCGTGCGGCGGAACATGTCCAGGTGGTTCAGGGCTTGTGGAATTCCTATGAAGACGACGCCTTTGTGCGTGACCGGACCACGGGGCAATTCCTCGACACCAACAAACTGCACAGCCTGAATCATACCGGTGAGCATTTTTCCGTGGTCGGCCCGCTGAATATCCAGCGTTCGCCACAAGGCCAGCCGGTGATATTCCAGGCCGGCGACTCGGAGCAAGGTCGAGACCTCGGCGCGGCGACCGCTGATGTGATCTTCACCCACGCCGCCAGCATCGAGCAGGGTCAGGCGTTTTACCGGGATATAAAGGGCAGGGCAGTCCACCATGGACGCGACCCCGAGCAACTGCTGGTCATGCCCGGCGCCGAAATCTACGTGGGCGACACCGATGCGCACGCTCGCGAAATCGAGCGGCATTACCATCAGACTGACCACAGTTTCGAACTGGCCTTGAAGGAATTCGGGCGTAATTTCGGCTGGCATGATTTCAGCCAATACAATCTGGACGCGCCGTTTCCCCAGGAGAGTTTGGAGGCGGCACGCAGCAGCTTCTTTACGGCGGCCAAACGTATCGCCGACCAGGCGCGGGAGAAAGGCTTCACGCTGCGTCAGACCGTGGAGTTTGGCCGGCAATTGCGACCGGGCGCGTTTGTGGGAACGGCTGACACCGTCGCACAGAAAATCGCAGAGTGGTTTGAAGCGCGGGCCGTGGATGGTTTCAATATCTACATTGGGCATCCAGAGCAGTTCACGCGGTTTACCCAGGAAGTGATTCCGTTGTTGCAGGAACGTGGGGTGTATCGCACGGCGTATGAAGGGACGACGTTGCGGGAGAGCTTGGGGTTGGAGATTCCGAGGTTTGCATCGTAAACGGGACAGGGCATCGAGCTGCTGGGTAACTGGCAGCTCGATGTGCGTATACGGCAGATACATCATTTAACATAATATACATTATGCGTAATGTCGTATTACATAATCAGGGTGAGTCCCCAGCAGATTTCAAGGCCGCTCATTGCCCCCAAGGCACTCTTCATCTTTACTCACCCCAAGGACGCCACCAACCCCTTGAGGTTTTGCATGAAGCCACTCAGCGCTGTGCTCTTATCGCTTGTGCTCCTCACGGGCTGCGACGTGAGTTTCAACAAACCTGCGCCCAAGGCCTTGGTCTCCGAACCTGCTACCGAGCAGCAGCAACGCCAAGTGTTTAACGCCACCGTCGATTTCTTGCGCTCGCTGGATGCTGGCAGCGTCGATCAGACCTGGCCGCTCTCCAGTCCACTGCTTAAAGCGACGACATCTGAAACGGTATGGACCAATGGGATCAAAGCCATGCGCTTGGGGCTCGGCACATTTGTAGAGCGTCAATCTGCCCAGATCGGCTTTACCACGCAAATGCCGGATGCACCGGCTGGTCGCTATGCCATCGTGGAGTGTGTGACGACGTTTACCACTGGGCCCGCTACGGAAAAGGTTGTACTGCGTGAAGACGACAGCCAATGGCTGGTGGCCGGATATTCGGTTAACAAGCGCTTTTTCAGCACTGAAGACAGTGACAAGAAAGCGCCCTGACCTTCTGTTTTTATTCACTTAAATTATAACTAGACTAAATAGTCATTTAGTTTAGTTATAAAATGATGGGTTTCGGCTAGTACCGATACCCTACCGTCATCATCATCGTGCGGTCATCACCCAGGGCCACCGCGTTCTTGACGCCACCGGTGTAGTACTCACGATCAAACAGGTTCTTCACATTGAAGCCTGCACGCCAATGTTCCTGTTCGTACGCCACCCCAACATCGGCCACGGCGTAACCTGCAACTCGGTAGCCATAGGTGTATTTCTCGCCCTCGGCACGGAATCCACCCTCCAGGCTCCAGCCCTGTGGTTTGCCGTCCAGGCGATAGCGTGCGTGCAGTGTTGCAGTGTGACGTGGGACGTTATTCAAACGGTCGCCTACGGCCGTGTCCGTCGACCCGCCGTTCTTGGTAATCACCGCCATGGTGTAGGAATACCCGCCCATCAAGCTGAGCCTATCGCTCAGGTCCGAGGTCACGCCCACTTCGAAGCCACGGGTGCGTTGTTCGCCAATGGCGACGCTGTAAGCGCTATCGTTCGGGTCGGTTTCCAGAACGTTTTGTCGGCGCAAGTCGAAAATCGCCGTGGTCAGCAAGGTTTTACCGGGCACCAGGTCCCACTTGATACCGCCCTCCCACTGCTGGCCTTTTTCCGGTTCGAACACGCTGCCACTGGCGTCGGTTCCGGTGTTTGGGAAGAACGAGGTCGAATAACTCACGTAAGGCCGCACATTTTCAAACAGCTCGTACATCACCGCGACGGAGCCCGTGGTGGCATCTGCTGGAGCGTTGGTGCGTGTGTCCTTGAGCTGGTTAACGGTGTAGGTCGCCGTCTGGTCAAAGCGCAGGCCTGCTTGCAGGTTCCACTTGTCGCCGATCTTCACGTTGTCGCGCAGATAAGTCCCGAGCATGCGCACGGTGGTGTATTGCTGGGTGCGCGGCGTGGTCGGGCACACAATCGTGCTGCCATACACCGGTTTGTAGATGTTCAGCGAGCCAACGGTGCAGGTTCGGGTCACCTGCTCTTCTCGCGAACGCAGGTAGTCCACACCTGCCGTCACTTCGTGCTCGGTCAGGCCAAAATTGAAGGTGCGCTGCAGGTTGTTATCGAGGCTGATGTTATCGCCGGACAACTGTTGGTCGGTGACAGATCGCTTCAAGGTGGCGCCGGT
Source organism: Pseudomonas nabeulensis (assembly GCF_004682045.1). GTDB lineage: Bacteria > Pseudomonadota > Gammaproteobacteria > Pseudomonadales > Pseudomonadaceae > Aquipseudomonas > Aquipseudomonas nabeulensis. The sequence goes on along the minus strand of NZ_QUZT01000074.1, from coordinate 3,350 downwards.
CAGGACGCCGGCGGCGACCAACTGGCCACTGAGGCGGTAGTCTTGCCAGCGCAGGTTCTGGTTGAAGGTCCAACCATTGTCGAAACGATGGGTCAGCGCGTAGCCCAGGCGATTTTCCTGACCGTGATAAGGGTCTTGGTCTGGCTCGCCAGTAAACAAATGCCGGGACACCTTGCCCATTTCAGAGGGCGGAATACCTTGTTGGCGAATGTAGGAACGGTCCTGGTGACTCGCCAGAAGGGTGAAGTCGGTGTCGTCCCCCAAGTCCAGTGACAGCGACGGTGCGATATAGCTGCTTTTGGACCAGACGTGGTCCGTGGTGTCGTTGGACGCACTGCTCAACCCATTGAGCCGAATGGCCGCCTTGCCGTTTTCCGAGAGCGGCGTGCCGACATCGAAAGTGCCCTGGCGCAAGTCGTTGCTGCCGTAAGTGAAGTCGATGTTGGCAAACGGATCCGCCTTGGGACGTTTAGTGACCATGTTCACCACGCCGCCCGGCATGACCAGGCCATATAACAACGAGGCCGGCCCCTTGAGGACTTCCACTTGCTCGGTGCCAAACAGCTGCTGGGCCACGCGGTTGGATGAGGACGTGCGCAAGCCATCGACAAACAAGGAGTCCGACGCCACCTGGCCACGGATGATCAAGTCATCCCAACCCCGTCGCCCGTACGTACCGGCGGATACACCGGGTACATTTTGCAAGGCATCGGTCAGGCTCAGTGCCTGCTGGCTGTCGAGCACCGCGCGCGGTACGACGGTGATGGTCTGCGCGGTTTCCGCCAACGGCGTGTTGGACTTGGTCACTTGCACCGGTATGGAACCGGTAAACGAATCATCGTCGGCATAGGCCGCGACGCCATCCACTGCCGTTTCCGGCAACACAATGGCCCCTACGGACTCTGCTGCCGACAGCGACGCACAGGAAACCAACAGCAAGCCACTGACGGCGAATGGAATTGACGGTCGCAGCATACGCACTCCTGGCGCGGGGTTTTGAGGGCGCGGATGTTATTGGCATGGATTACTAGATGTCAATTATTCTCATTTGAATACAATGACCCCCTCGCCCGCTCTGGCTCGGGTAAGCTGACGCTCTTTTGCCACTGCCCTGCCCCGGAATCTCCATGTCTCGAAGCATCGCCCATCTCGCCCTGCTGCTCGGCTTGATTACCGCCGTCGGCCCATTCGCCATCGACAGCTATCTGCCTGCGCTGCCAACCCTTGGCGCGAGCCTGCATGCCTCGCCGGCGGCCGTGCAGATGAGCCTTACGGTGTTTTTCCTGGTGATTGGCGTGTGCCAATTGTTCTACGGCCCGATCAGCGATGTATTCGGGCGTAAGCCGCCGATCTATGCCGGCTTGGTGATTTTTGCCGTGGCCAGTGTGGGCTGCGCGCTGGCGCCGACGATTGAAGTGCTGATCGGCTTTCGCGCCTTGCAGGCATTCGGCGCATGCGCAGGCATGGTGGTTCCCCGGGCAATCGTGCGCGACCTCTACACCGGCCATGAAGCCGCAAAGTTGATGGCCTTGTTGATGCTGGTGATGAGCGTCTCGCCGATCCTCGCGCCGCTGGCTGGCAGCGTGGTGATTTCACTGTGGAGCTGGCGCGAAGTGTTCGCGGCATTGGCGGTGGTCGCCGTGGCGTGCCTGATCATGACCGTCGTCCAACTTCCCGAAACCCACCCCGCCGAACGTCGCTTGGGTAAAACCCTGGGCAGTGCATTTGGCAGTTATGGCGCGCTGTTGCGTGATCCCGTCTTCACCGGGCTGTCGGTGGTCAGCGGCTTCGGCTTGGCGACGTTCTTTGTGTTTATCGGCAGTGCGCCGTTCGTGTACATCGAGTATTACGGCTTGACGCCCACGCAATTCAGCCTGGGTTTTGCCGTCAACGCCGCTTCGTTTTTTGCCATGAGCCAACTCACAGCGCGCTTGAGTGCGCGTTTCGGCCTGGCGTCGGTGATTCGTTGGTCGGTGATTGCCGTCGCTGCGGTCATGGTGTTGCTCGCCGCCACGACCTTTTGGGTCGACAGCCTGGCGGTGATGATGGTGCTGCTGTTTATTGGCTTTGGTTTCCTTGGGTTGCTGCTGCCAGCGGCGGGTGTGCTGTCCCTGGAAGATCATGGCGCGGTGGCCGGTTCTGCGTCGGCGCTGCTGGGGGCTATCCAGATGATCACCGCTGCTGCGTCCATGACATTGGTGGGGGTGTTCGCCGATCACACGCCAGCGCCGATGTTGATCGGTATCGCGCTGTGCGCCGTCGCCGCCATGTTGACGGTGCTGTGGACGCTAAATCGGCTGCCGGCGCATCTGGCTTCGACCTGAGAGGTAACCACTCGTCGGGCTTTCCCGTGATCCCCTACAACTATCGGTAGCCGCGAAACTACTAATTCCATAGCGCACTTGAAAACCTATGGAGATCGACATGACCGACTACCCTCGCCCACCCTTCGCCCCGCAAGCCCAAGACGTACCGGGTTCCCAGAAGAAAATGGACCCGTATCCCGATTGCGGGGAGAAGAGCTACACAGGCTCGGGGCGGCTGGCCAACAAAATCGCCCTGATCACCGGCGCCGACAGCGGTATTGGCCGTGCCGTGGCGATTGCGTTCGCCCGTGAAGGTGCCGATGTGGCCATTGCCTACCTGGACGAACACGACGACGCCAAGGAAACCGCACGCTGGGTTGAAGAAGCCGGACGCCAGTGTGTGCTGCTGCCCGGTGACATCGCACAAAAAGCCCAGTGTCAGGCATTGATCGACAAGACCGTTGAGCAATTCGGCCGCATCGACGTGCTGGTCAATAACGCCGCGTTCCAGATGACCCACGAAACCCTCGAAGAAATCGAGGATGAGGAATGGGTGAAAACCTTCGATATCAACATCACGGCGATGTTTCGTCTCTGCAAGGCTGCCCTGCCCCACATGAAAGCCGGCAGTTCGATCATCAATACCAGCTCGGTCAATTCGGATATGCCCAAACCGACGCTGTTGGCCTATGCCGCCACCAAAGGCGCGATTGCCAACTTCACCGGCGGCCTGGCGCAGTTGCTGGGCAGCAAAGGCATCCGGGTCAACAGCGTGGCCCCAGGACCGATCTGGACGCCGTTGATCGTGGCCACGATGCCCGATGACGACGTGAAGAGTTTCGGCAGCGAAACCCCACTGGGTCGCCCCGGCCAGCCGGTGGAAGTGGCGCCGATCTATGTGCTGCTGGCGTCGGATGAGGCCAGCTATATCTCCGGCTCGCGTTACGCTGTCACGGGCGGCAAGCCGATTCTGTAAGGCTTTGGGTGGGAGGGGGGCAAGCTCTAATGCCTGTCAGTTAAGGAAACAGCAGATGAGCGGCTTTC
>NZ_QUZT01000073.1 GCF_004682045.1 Pseudomonas nabeulensis | reverse complement strand
CAAAGCAGCTCATCTGCTGTTTCCTTAACTGACAGGCATTAGGGCTTGCCCCCGATAGCGGTGTATCAGCCACCTAATATATGGCTGACCCACTGCAATCGGGGGCAAGTCGAATCGTCGCACCGCCCCTCCCACACAAGCCATCTCCAACCTTTGAACTGCCGGGTGTCAGCGGAAGCGGTCTACTTCATGGCGCAAACCTGCCGCCAAGGTCTCCAGTTCCTTGGCGGTGATCGCCAAATTCGACACCACCTCCCGCTGCTCACTGTTGGCCAACGCAATGCTCTGCAAATTACTGCTCAGCAACGTCGCCGTACTGCTCTGCTCCTGCGTCGCCGTGGTAATCGCCGCAAACTGCTGGCCCGCCGAACGGCTTTGCTCGTCAATACGCGCCAGCGCCGAAGCCACATCAGCATTACGCGACAGGCCTTCCTGCATCAGCACATTGCCGTGTTCCATGGTGCTAATGGCATTGCCGGTTTCCTGCTGGATGCTCTGGATCATCCCGGAAATCTCGTCAGTGGCCTGGCGAGTCCGCGATGCCAGGTTGCGCACTTCATCAGCGACCACGGCAAACCCGCGACCTTGCTCGCCGGCGCGAGCGGCTTCGATAGCCGCGTTGAGCGCCAACAGGTTGGTCTGTTCGGCAATGGACGTGATCACACCGACAATCCCACCGATCTCCTGGGAGCGTTGACCCAAGGTGTTGATTACCGTAGCCGTGCTATTGAGCGCCGTGGCGATATGTTCCAGAGACGACGACGCCTCTTGCATCGACGTACGACCAATACGGGTTTGCTGGGCGTTTTCCTGGGCCAGGCGCTCGGTGTTGCCCATGTTGTCGGCGATGTTCAGCGAAGTGGCGCTGAATTCTTCCACCGCGCCGGCCATGCTGGTGATCTCGCCGGACTGCTGCTCCATGCCTTCATAGGCACCGCCGGACAACCCGGACAATGCCTGGGCACGGCCATTGACCTCTTCGGCCGCCTTGCGAATATGCGAGACCATCGTCGACAGCGCTTCACCCATCTGGTTGAAGCTGCGGGCCAGTTGGCCAATCTCGTCATGGCTGGACACGTTGAGGCGTGCACTCAAGTCGCCCGCGCCCAAGGCCTCGGCCTGACGCACCAGGTCACCCAACGGCGCCAGCTTGCTGCGCAGCAGCCAGACCGTAGCGCCCACCGCCAGCAGCATCGCCAGCACGCTGCCGATCACCAGCCGAATACCGACATCCCACGTCACCGAGCGAATCTCGGCCTTGGGCATGCTGGCAACTACCGCCCACGGGCCGCCTTCGAACGGCACCGATACGCTGTAGAAATCTTCGTTTTTATCTGCCCAGAAGCGACCGGCACCCGGCGTCTTGGCCAGGTCCAGCATCACCGGTACAGCCTGGTCGGGTGCCTGTACGCCAGCCGGCGGCACCAGCCAGCGCTTCTGCTCGTCGAGCAACGCCAGAGAGCCGGTCTGGCCGATACGGAAGCGCTTGAGGTTGTCGAACTGGGCATTCTGCGCATCGGTGTAGTCGAAGCCGATGAACAACACGGCGATGACCTGGCCACTGCTGTCACGCACGGGACTGTATTGGGTCATGTAGGAACGATCAAACAGCACCGCACGACCGATATATGTCTGCCCGCTGAGCACCCGCTGATAGGCCGGGCCCTGGCGATCCAGCACTGTGCCGATGGCGCGGTTGCCGTCCTGCTTGGTCAGGGAGGTGCTGATGCGGATAAAGTCTTCGCCGCTGCGCACGAACACGGTGGCTACGCCGCCGGACATCTGCTTGAACTCGTCGACTTCGGTGAAATCGTTGTTCAGGACGTGGCTGCCCAGGTACAGGCTCGGGGTTTGCACGCCGGCCACGGTCACCGGTTGGTCCGCACGCACGCTCAAGCCGGCGCCGAAGCGCTTTTCGAACAAGCCCGTCAGCCGCTGCGTGCTTTCGCGCAGCGTGCTGTGGAAAGTATTGAGCTGGTCAGCAAGCAGGCGTGCTTCGCTGGCCAAGTGTTCTTCACGGGTATCGAGGTTGGCAGCGTCAAGAGAACGCAAGGCAAAGACAGTACTGCCGCCAATGGCGACAGCGAGGATCACGGCTAACGCGAGGCCTAGCTGGGAGGCGATCCGAGCGCGAGGTTGAGACATGACAGCTCCTGGCCGAGGCCAGGATCATCCTGATCTCATAGCGCTGCTCGGCAAATTATCTAGTGGGTAGCGTTGGTGCACGATGGTCCCAACACACCTACTTCGGCGCGCACGATCAATACTTGAGCGAATCACAGGGGTATCGCGCAAACGATTGCACCGTGGATATGTATCGAGCCGTTACAAGCGCTCTACGTCGGGTAATTCCATCGCTTTGACCTCACCCTGTAGAAAGTCCGCCAACCGTCGCAACCGCTCGCCACCCGGGCGGGTCTTGGGCCATACCAGGTAGTAATTTTCACCACTGGCCACCGCTGTCGGCCACGGCAGGCTCAACCGCTCTTGGGCGACGTCTTCAGCCACCATCAGCAAATCGCCCATGGACACACCGTAGCCCCGCGCCGCCGCGATCATGCCCAGTTCCAGCGTGTCGAACACCTGCCCGCCCTTGAGCGATACCTGCGAGGAAAGCCCCATGCGTTCCAGCCAGTTGCGCCAGTCGCGACGGTCGGGCGTGGGGTGCAGCAACTCGGCGGTCGCCAGGCGCTCGGCATCCCAAGGGCCGTCGTCCAGCAGGTTCGGCGCGCCCACCGGAATCAACAATTCAGGAAACAGGTAGCACGCCTCCCAATCGGCCGGAAAATGCCCGAAGCTCAGCAATACAGCACAGTCGAACGGCTCCTGGTTGAAGTCCACCTCGTCCACGCTCATCCAGGCACTGGTGAGTTGCACCTCATTGCCCGGCTGCAACGCCCGGAAGCGGCTGAGCCGCGCCAGCAGCCAACGCATGGTGAGGGTGGACGGTGCCTTCATGCGCAGGATGTCGTCCTCGGCGTTCAAGGTATGACAGGCCCGCTCCAGCGCGGCGAACCCTTCGCGCACACCGGGCAACAGCAGGCGCGCGGCTTCGGTGAGCTGCAAGGTGCGCCCGCTGCGCTGGAACAGGCGGCAGGCGAAGTGATCTTCCAGGGTGCGGATATGTCGGCTCACGGCACTTTGCGTAATCGACAGTTCTTCCGCTGCACGGGTGAACGAGTTGTGTCGAGAGGCGGCTTCAAAAGCCCGCAGGGCATAAAGCGGAGGAAGACGACGAGACATCTGGAAAACCCCTACAGAGCAATGCCTCACCCTACCAGATTCGACACGCATGAGTTTTAGTCATGCGAATGATCGCTTTTATCCCTTTGTGTAATGGCCCGAGCGCGCCGAGAATCAACCCTTCCACAACCCCCTGACTATTTGAGCGTGATGATCATGCAGCATCCGGCGCGTACCGAACTCTGGGCCATTCTGCGGCTGTCGGGGCCGTTGATTGCCTCACAGTTGGCGCACATGCTGATGGTGCTGACCGACACCCTCATGATGGCCCGCCTGAGCCCCGAAGCCTTGGCCGGCGGCGGCCTGGGCGCGGCCAGTTATTCGTTCGTGTCGATCTTCTGCATTGGCGTGATTGCCGCCGTGGGCACTTTGGTGGCGATCCGTCATGGCGCAGGCGATATCGAAGGCGCCACCCGCCTGACTCAGGCAGGGCTGTGGCTCGCCTGGCTGATGGCACTGGCGGCAGGCTTGCTGCTGTGGAACCTCAAGCCGGTCCTGTTGATGTTCGGCCAGACCGAAACCAACGTACAGTCGGCGGGACAGTTCCTGACGATCCTGCCCTTCGCCCTGCCCGGTTACCTGAGTTTCATGGCCTTGCGCGGCTTTACCAGCGCCATCGGCAAGGCCACGCCGGTGATGGTGATCAGCCTGGGCGGCACCGTGCTCAACTACCTGCTCAATCACGCCTTGATCGAAGGCATGTTCGGCCTGCCCAAGCTCGGGTTGATGGGTATCGGCCTGGTCACCGCTATCGTCGCCAATGGCATGGCGCTGGCGTTGATGTGGTACATCCGCAGCAACCGCGCATACGCCGCCTACCCCCTGAGCGCTGGCCTGCTGCGCTTGAACACCCAGTACCTGCGCGAGCTGTGGCGCCTGGGCCTGCCGATTGGTGGCACCTATGCGGTGGAAGTCGGGCTGTTCGCGTTTGCGGCCCTGTGCATGGGCACCATGGGCAGCACCCAGTTGGCGGCGCACCAGATTGCCCTGCAAATCGTCTCGGTGGCGTTCATGGTGCCGGCGGGGATGTCCTACGCGGTGACCATGCGCATCGGCCAACACTACGGCGCCGGGCAGTTAACGCAGGCACGCATGGCCGGACGCGTTGGCATCGGCTTTGGCGCCATGGTGATGCTCGGATTTGCCGCGGTGTTGTGGCTGTTTTCCGATCCGCTGATCGGACTGCTGATCGACCATGACAACCCGGCGTTCCACGATGTGATCGTCCTGGCGGTCAGCCTGCTCGCCGTCGCGGCGTGGTTCGAGCTGTTTGACGGGGTGCAGACCATCGCCATGGGCTGCATTCGCGGGCTCAAGGACGCCAAGACCACATTCCTGATCGGTGCCGGCTGTTATTGGTTGATTGGAGCACCGTCGGCCTGGCTGATGGCCTTCACCCTCGGCTGGGGGCCGACCGGGGTTTGGTGGGGCTTGGCGCTGGGGCTGGCATGTGCGGCGGTGAGTTTGACCTGGGCATTTGAGGCGAAGATGAAGCGGATGATTCGGCAGGAGCCGGAGCCTGAAAGTGGGAGGGCAAGCCCCCTCCCACAGGGTTAATTGGGTTTGCAAGGCTGCGATTTAGCCCAACAGCGCCTGCTGGCCCTTACCAAAGGTTAGGTACTCCACCAATTCCGGCAGCGGCAACGGCTTGCTGATCAGATAACCCTGGGCCTGGTCACACCCAAACAACCGCAACAACGCCAGCTGCTCAGGGGTTTCCACACCTTCGGCCACCACTTCCAGGTTCAGGTTGTGCGCCAGGTTGATCATGGCGTGCACCAACTTGCGGTTTTCTTCGCGCTCTTCCATGCCGCCGACAAAGCTCTTGTCGATCTTCAACAAGGCAATCGGCAGGCTGTTGAGGTGCACGAACGATGAAAAACCGGTGCCAAAGTCATCCAGGGAAAACCGCACACCCAGACGACCGAGGGCATCCATGGTCTGTTTGACCAGGTCACTGCGGCGCATCACGGCGGTCTCGGTCAACTCAAACTCCAACCAGCGCGCATCCACGCCACGCTCAGTAATCAAGCGGCTGAGGGTCGAAAGCAATTGGCTGTCCTGGAACTGGCGGAACGACAGGTTGACCGCCATGTGCAACGGCGGCAGGCCGCGTTCGCGCAACGCCTGCATGTCGCGCAGGGCGCGGGAGATCACCCAGTAACCCAACGGAACGATCAAGCCACTCTGCTCGGCCAACGGCACGAACTCGCTGGGCGGCAACAGGCCGCGCTCGCCGTGGCGCCAGCGCACCAAGGCTTCCAGGCCGACGATGTGCCCATCGTCCAGGTCCAGCCGCGGCTGGTAGTGCAATTCCAACTCATCCCGGCGCAAGGCGCGGCGCAGCTCGGTTTCCAGATCGGCCAGGCTGCGGGCGTTGCGGTTGATGCGCTCGTTGAAGATATGAAAGGTGCAGCCCTGGGTGCTCTTGGCTTGCTGCATGGCGATATGCGCGTGCCACATCAGCGGGTCGGCGCCGGCACGAGCGCGGGCATGGGCCACGCCCAGGCTGCAACCGATCAGCAGGCTCTCGCCGTCGACCCAGTAGGGCTCGGCCATGACTTCGGTGATGCGCTCGGCGATCCACTCGGCGCGCTGGGGCGCGCGGCGGGTGTCGATCAGCAAGGCGAATTCGTCACTGCCCAGGCGGGCCAATTGGTCGCCGGCCTCGAGCTGGCTCTTGAGCCGCGACACCACTTGCAGGATCAGGCGGTCGCCGGCTTGGTGACCGAGCGCGTCGTTGGCGTGACGGAAATTGTCGAGGTCCAGATGCCCCAGGGCCACGCCGCGGCCTTCGTTCTCGGCCAGTCGCGCTGCCAGCAGTGTCTGGAAACCCTGACGGTTGGCGATGCCCGTCAGCGGGTCCTGTTCGGCCAGGCGTTGCAGGGTGTTTTCCAGCAGGCCGCGCTCGCGAACATGGCGCAGGCAGCGGCGCAATGTATCGGCGTCCACTACATCCCGGACCAGCCAATCGCTGACGCCGAGGGGCGATACCAGCGGTTCCTGCTCCAGCAGCAACACGCTCGGCAAGCTGCAACGGCCAGGGCTTGGTTGCAGGTTGGGCGTGGTCAACAGCACGGCGCTGTGGTCGTCATCGAACAAACGACTCACGGAATCCCAATTCGGCGCGCTGATCAGCACGGCCCCCTCGCCCATCGGCGCCAGGCACTCGCGCAACAACGCTGCCCACTCAGGCGCATCGGCCAGTAGCAGCAAACGCAAGGGTTCGACAGGCGTAGACAAGCTAGCTCCCTAGACTCTGCAAGATTTCGTTGGCGACGGGCATTATGACGTGCGGCCTGATAATCACCAATGATAGGGGTTATCAAATACGCAGATTACAAACATTAGTCGTAAATGCCTGCACATCCTGCGGCAAAGTATCAAAACCGGCAAATTTAGATCGAGTGGTACGTCACACTGTCGTTCTGACAGAGCAGAATCCTGCGAGCCTGTTAAAATGCCCGCCCTTTTGATCAATGACCCCCTGAATTCTGTATGTCCCGACTCAATCCCCGGCAGCAAGAAGCCGTGAACTACGTCGGCGGCCCTCTATTGGTGCTCGCCGGTGCAGGCTCCGGCAAGACCAGCGTGATCACCCGCAAGATCGCGCACTTGATCCAGCACTGCGGCATCCGCGCCCAGTACATCGTCGCCATGACCTTCACCAACAAGGCGGCGCGGGAAATGAAGGAACGCGTCGGCACCCTGCTCAAGGGTGGCGAAGGCCGTGGCCTCACCGTGTGTACGTTCCACAACCTGGGCTTGAACATCATCCGCAAGGAGCATGTGCGCCTGGGCTACAAGCCGGGCTTCTCGATCTTCGACGAGACCGACGTCAAGTCGCTGATGACCGACATCATGCAAAAGGAATACGCAGGCGACGACGGCGTGGATGAGATCAAGAACATGATCGGCGCCTGGAAAAACGACCTGATCCTGCCCGCCCAGGCCCTGGAAAACGCACGCAACCCCAAGGAACAGACCGCCGCCATCGTCTACACCCACTACCAGCGCACGCTCAAGGCGTTCAACGCGGTGGACTTCGACGACCTGATCCTGCTGCCGGTAAAACTGTTCGAAGAACACGCCGACATCCTGGAAAAATGGCAGAACAAGGTGCGCTACCTGCTGGTGGACGAATACCAGGACACCAACGCCAGCCAGTACCTGCTGGTGAAGATGCTGATCGGCAAGCGCAACCAGTTCACCGTGGTGGGCGACGATGACCAATCGATCTACGCCTGGCGTGGCGCCCGCCCGGAAAACCTGATGCTGCTCAAGGACGACTACCCGTCCCTGAAAGTGGTGATGCTGGAGCAGAACTACCGCTCCACCAGCCGCATTCTGCGGTGCGCCAACGTACTGATCTCGAACAACCCCCACGAGTTTGAAAAACAACTGTGGAGCGAGATGGGTCATGGCGATGAGATCCGCGTGATCCGCTGCCGCAACGAAGACGCCGAAGCCGAACGCGTGGCCGTGGAAATCCTCAGCCTGCACCTGCGCACCGACCGACCCTACAGCGACTTTGCGATCCTCTATCGCGGCAACTACCAGGCCAAGCTGATCGAGCTGAAATTGCAGCACCACCAGGTGCCGTATCGCCTGTCCGGCGGCAACAGCTTTTTCGGACGCCAGGAAGTAAAAGACCTGATGGCCTACTTCCGGCTGATCGTGAACCCGGACGACGACAACGCCTTCCTGCGTGTGATCAACGTGCCGCGCCGGGAAATCGGCTCGACCACCCTGGAAAAGCTCGGTAACTACGCCACCGAACGCAAGATCTCGATGTACGCCGCCACCGACGAAATCGGCCTGGGCGAACACCTGGACACGCGCTTCACCGATCGTCTGTCGCGCTTCAAGCGCTTCATGGACAAGGTGCGCGAGCAGTGCGCCGGCGAAGACCCGATCAGTGCCCTGCGCAGCATGGTCATGGACATCGACTACGAGAACTGGCTGCGCACCAACAGTTCCAGCGACAAAGCCGCCGATTACCGCATGAGTAACGTGTGGTTCCTGATCGAAGCGTTGAAGAACACCCTGGAAAAAGACGAAGACGGCGAGATGACCGTCGAAGACGCCATCGGCAAGCTGGTGCTGCGCGACATGCTGGAGCGCCAGCAGGAAGAGGAAGACGGCGCCGAAGGTGTGCAGATGATGACCTTGCATGCGTCCAAAGGCCTGGAATTCCCCTACGTGTTCATCATGGGCATGGAAGAGGAAATCCTCCCGCACCGTTCCAGCATCGAAGCCGACACCATCGAAGAAGAACGCCGCCTGGCCTACGTGGGCATTACCCGCGCGCGTCAGACCCTGGCCTTCACCTTTGCCGCCAAGCGCAAGCAATACGGCGAAATCATCGATTGTGCCCCCAGCCGGTTCCTGGATGAACTGCCGCCGGACGACCTGGCCTGGGAAGGCAATGACGACACCCCGACCGAGGTAAAAGCCGTGCGCGGCAACACTGCCTTGGCGGATATACGCGCGATGCTAAAGCGCTAGAATCGACTACTTTTTAATCTACTTTCGGCGCGCGTTGCGCCAACAGAGGAAGCTTTCCGTGGAAGCACTGCACAAGAAAATTCGCGAAGAAGGCATCGTGCTTTCCGATCAGGTACTCAAGGTCGACGCCTTTCTGAACCACCAGATCGACCCGGCGCTGATGAAACTGATCGGCGACGAATTCGCCGCGCTGTTCAAGGACTCGGGCATCACCAAGATCGTCACCATTGAAGCGTCGGGCATTGCGCCGGCGATCATGACCGGCCTGAACCTGGGCGTCCCGGTGATTTTCGCGCGCAAGCACCAGTCCCTGACCCTGACTGAAAACCTGTTGTCGGCGACTGTGTATTCGTTCACCAAGCAAACCGAAAGCACCGTGGCGATCTCCCCGCGCCACCTCACCAGCAGCGACCGCGTGCTGGTGATCGACGACTTCCTGGCCAACGGCAAGGCGTCCCAGGCGCTGATCTCGATCATCAAACAGGCGGGCGCAACCGTTGCCGGTTTGGGGATCGTGATCGAGAAATCGTTCCAGGGTGGCCGTGCGGAACTGGATGCGCAGGGGTATCGGGTTGAGTCATTGGCGCGGGTTAAATCGCTGGCCGGCGGTGTAGTGACCTTCATCGAGTAATCACTGCCTGAATGCAGTTAAAAATGTGGGAGGGGCGGTGCGACGATTCGACTTGCCCCCGATTGCAGTGTGTCAGCCAATACATCTGTGACTGATACAACGCTATCGGGGGCAAGCCCCCTCCCACATTTGCCCTCTATTGTTTGTTAGTGCGCGGTGGCCTGCAAGCCAGCAAGCAGCAGCCGCTGATACAGGTCCTCTTTCAGCCCTTCAGGGCTATCCAACCGCATCCGCTTCAAATGCTCTGGAAACGCCTCCGGCTCCGGCGCATCCAGCGCGGCCTTGCCCAACTCCAGAATCTCCGTCAGCTTGAATTTGCTCTTGAGCCAGTTCAACGCCCGCAACAGATCCCGTTCTTCATCGGTAAAGTCGCTGCCCAGCGGATACTCCGGGAACAACCGACGATGCCGCGCCTGAATGCCCTTGAGCCGCTCCGGTGTGTTGTCGGTAAAACGCGCCTCCAACTGAAAACCCTTGGGTAACTTGCCGGCCTCTTGTGCCTGTTCGATCAAGTCGTCCTGGAAGCGTGAGTCGGTAATATTGAGCAACGCCTCGATCACCTTGGCATCCGTCTGGCCGCGCAAATCGGCGATGCCGTACTCGGTGATGACGATATCCCGCAGGTGTCGGGGAATGGTGCAATGACCGTAGTCCCAGACGATATTGGAACTGACCTCTCCCGCCGACTCGCGCCAACTGCGCAGGATCAGGATGGAGCGCGCGCCTTCCAGCGCATGCCCTTGGGCCACAAAGTTGTATTGCCCGCCGACGCCACTGAGCACACGGCCGTCTTCCAACTGGTCGGCCACGCCAGCACCGAGCAGCGTCACCATGATTGCGCTGTTGATAAACCGCGCATCCAACCGTTGCAGGCGCTTGAGTTCTTCCTGGCCGTACAGTTCGTTGATGTAGCTGATGCGGGTCATGTTGAATTCAAGGCGCTTGGCGTGGGTCATTTCCTGCAGGCGTTGGTAGAAACTGCCCGGGCCGAGGAAAAAGCCGCCATGGATTGAAACCCCATCGGGCTGCGCGGCATCGTCCAACGTGCCGGCGTTTGCCTGTTCCTGGGTCGCCACGTCCGGGTAGACCTTGCGCCGGATAATCCCCGCATCTGCCAGTACCAACAGGCCGTTGACGAACATTTCGCTGCAACCATAAAGACCACGGGCAAACGGCGCGACGCCGCCTTCATGGCTGATCAACGGCGCCCATTGGTACACGTCGAGGTCAGTCAGCAGCAATCGATAGGCTTCGTTATCGGCCTGTCGGGCCAGTAATGCTGCGGTTAGCGCGTCGCCCATTGAGCCGATGCCAATCTGCAAGGTGCCACCATCGCGCACCAGCGTGCTGGCATGCAGGCCGATAAAGTGATCCTGGAACCCCACCGGCATGTTCGGCGTGGAAAACAACGTGGTGCTGTCTTTTTCATCCAGCAAGTAGTCGAACGCATCCATGCCCAATTCGGCATCACCGGGCATGTAGGGCAAATCGGTGTGAACCTGGCCGACAATCAGGATGGTCTCCCCGGCGTCGCGGCGCTTGGCGATCATTGGCAACAGGTCGAGGGTGATATCCGGGTTGCAGCTCAGGCTCAGGCGATCGGGATGCTCGGCGCTGCTGGCCACCAACTGCGCCACCAGGTTCAGGCCAGCGGCGTTGATATCACGGGCGGCGTGGCTGTAGTTGCTGCTTACATAGTCCTGCTGGGCCGACGTACTGTGCAGCAGGCTGCCAGGCTGCATGAAGAACTGCTGCACGTGGATATTCTTCGGCAGGCTGTCCTTGCGCAGGTCGGCGAGGAAATCCAGCTCGGGGTAATCGCCAAACACCCGCTCGATAAACGGTTCCAGAAAGCGCTTCTGCAAGCCGTCGCCCATGGTCGGGCGGCCCAGACTCAGCGCGGTGTAGATCGTCAGCTCCCGCTCCGGCAACTGGGCGACGCGCCGGTACAGCGCATTGACGAACAGGTTGGGCTTGCCCAGGCCCAGGGGCATGCCCATGTGGATATGCGCCGGCAAGCGCGCCAGTACGTCGTCAACTGCTTGCTCGATTGAACACAACTGCACCATCCGACCCTCCTGAACATTCCGTGATTAGGGGTTGGACAGAGAGTGGCGGGTCTTTGCTGCAAAGAACAGCCTGGAAACACAAAACCCAGGCACAAAAAAGCCGCTGGTCAGCGGCTTTTTGGCGAAGATCGGATTATTTAAGCCCCGACATCTTCTCGATTGCACCCTTAAGCTCATCATCCGAGCAATCCGCACACGTGCCCTTCGGCGGCATGGCGTTCAGGCCGGTGATGGCCTTGGCCAGCAGGCCATCGAGGCCACCCTGGTGGTCGGCACGGTCTTTCCAGGCGGCGGTGTCGCCGATTTTTGGTGCACCCAGCAAGCCAGTGCCGTGGCACGCGTTGCAGTGCTTGGCGATGATATCGTCCGGGGTTTTAGCGCCGCCGCCGCCCGCCGCAACGGCCACTTCCATGCCCTTGCATTCCTGGCCCTGGACACACACCTGGCCCACAGGCTCCAGGCGCTTGGCAATTTCATCATTGGTCGCAGCTTGAGCGCTGACAGCCCATAGGGCCAGTACGGTTGCTGGTGCAGCCAGCATTTTCATAATTAGGTTCACGCGTTCACCCTCAATGGTGGCTATTCACGCCTGCGGCCACGGTTTCGCAGGCGGCGAAAGTATAACGGTTAGCCCGCCGGGCCGAAACAACCCTATTAAATAAAGGGAGATTCGGTTTCACGGATGCAGCTTCGGGTGTGTCTGCAACGCTGGCAGCACGCCTCTTCTGTCAAAAGTTCGCGGGTGTGGCTGCGCTGATTAGTCGCGCCGGCACGTCGAACGGGTTGCGAAAACGATGAGGCTTGGTGCTTTCAAAGTAGTAGCTATCGCCAGCTTCGAGCACAAAAGTTTCAAGACCGACCACCAACTCCAGGCGCCCTTCCACCAGAATCCCGGTTTCCTCGCCTTCGTGGGTGAGCATTTCTTCGCCCGTGTCGGCGCCCGGTGGGTAGATCTCGTTGAGAAACGCAATCGCCCGGCTGGGGTGCGCCCGGCCTACCAGTTTCATGGTGACGGCGCCGTCAGAGATGTCGATCAGCTCATTGGCTTTATAGACGATCTGCGTCGGTATTTCCTGGAGGATCTCCTCGGAAAAGAACTCGACCATGGACATGGGAATGCCACCCAGCACCTTGCGCAAGGAGCTGATCGAGGGGCTGACGCTGTTTTTTTCGATCATCGAAATGGTGCTGTTGGTGACACCCGCACGCTTGGCGAGCTCACGCTGGGAAAGACCTTTGAGTTTACGGATGGATTGCAGTCGTTCGCCGACGTCCAATGCAGGAGCCTCCTAGGATTCAGGCTTTGTTGTAATTGAGCGTTATCATGGCGACAGCGTTCAGTATTTACAACACTTGGGCCTAAATCCCGGGCAGCTGTATTCGTACCGGGCGATCAAGCGCCGGAATAGAGCCTTGGCACGCGGCGCAGATTGCAGAAGATCTGATAGGGGATGGTCTCGGCAGCGGTGGCAATGTCGCTGGCGAGGATATTTTTACCCCACAGCTCCACCGAGGACCCGAGACCCGCCTGAGGCACATCCGTCAGGTCGATGCACAGCATGTCCATGGACACGCGCCCGAGCAATTGGCTGCGTTGCCCGGCAACCAACACCGGCGTGCCGGTCGGGGCGTGGCGTGGGTAACCATCGGCATACCCCATGGCAACGACGCCGATGCGCATCGGCTTGGGCGTGATGAATTTGGCGCCATAACCTACCGGCTCGCCCGCCGGCAGCTCACGCACGCAGATGACTTTGGATTCCAGGGTCATCACCGGCTGCAAACGCGCGGCCACCGCCTGGTCCTCGCCAAATGGCGTGGCGCCGTAAAGCATGATGCCGGGGCGCACCCAGTCACTGGAGACATTGGGCCAGCCCATCACCGACGGCGAATTGCGCAGGCTGACTTCCGCCGACAACCCCTGGCGCGCCGCATCAAACACTGCCACTTGTTCGTCACTGCGTACACAATCCAGCTCATCGGCGCGGGCGAAGTGGCTCATCAGTACGATCTTGGCCACCTTGCCGCTGGCCAGCAGGCGCTGGTAGGCCTCGTGGTAATCCTTGGGGTGCAGGCCAACGCGGTGCATGCCTGAGTCGAGCTTGAGCCAGATGGTCAGCGGTTTGCTCAACCGGGCTTGCTCAATGGCTTCCAGCTGCCACAACGAATGCACCACACACCACAAGTCATGCTGGTTGATCAGCGCCAGTTCGTCCGCTTCGAAAAAACCTTCCAACAACAGCACCGGCGCACGAATGCCGGCGGCACGCAGTTCGAGCGCTTCTTCGATGCACGCCACGGCAAAACCATCGGCCTCGGCTTCCAGCGCCTGCGCCACGCGTACGGCGCCATGGCCGTAGGCATCCGCCTTGACCACGGCAAGCGCCTTGGCCCCCGTGACTTCACGGGCCAATTGGTAGTTGTGGCGCAGGGCTTGAAGGTCGATCAGGGCACGGGCAGGACGCATGGCGGCAGGCTTCTAGGCAGCAGAGTGAAGAAAAACCGGCACCGACCGACAACATCGGCACCGGGAGAGGGATCGGTGTTCAGGGCAACCTGCGCGTTAGCTCATGCACTCATGAGTGAGCGGGCGCTGTACTGGCATGTTTTGCAGACTCCTGCTGGTTGCCATAACGGGAAATATCGAGGCCGGCGGCGCTGATCTGCGGCGTTTTCTTCGCCATCAGGTCGGCCAGCAAACGGCCGGAGCCACAGGCCATGGTCCAACCGAGGGTGCCGTGGCCGGTATTCAGGAACAGGTTCTTGAATGGGGTCGCGCCAACAATCGGTGTGCCGTCGGGTGTGGTCGGGCGCAAGCCGGTCCAGAACGACGCCTGGGCCAAATCGCCGCCCTGAGGATAAAGGTCGTTGACGATCATCTCCAGGGTTTCGCGTCGACGCGGGTTCAGCGACAGGTCAAAACCGGCGATTTCAGCCATGCCGCCGACGCGGATACGGTTGTCGAAACGGGTGATCGCGACCTTGTAGGTCTCGTCGAGAATGGTCGACGTCGGCGCCATGGCCGGGTTGGTGATCGGTACGGTCAGCGAGTAACCCTTGAGCGGGTACACCGGCGCCTTGATCCCCAACGGCTTGAGCAGCTTCGGCGAATAGCTGCCGAGGGCCAGCACGTAGCGGTCGGCGGTTTCCAGCTTGCCGTCGATCCACACACCGTTGATGCGCTCGCCTGCATAGTCGAGACGCTGGATGTCCTGTTCGAAACGGAAGTCCACACCCATCTGCCGGCACATCTCGGCCAGGCGCGTGGTGAACATCTGGCAGTCGCCGGTCTGGTCGTTCGGCAGGCGCAGGGCACCGGCAAGAATATCGGTGACACTGGCCAAGGCCGGTTCGACGCGGGCGATGCCGGCACGGTCGAGCAGTTCAAAAGGCACGCCGGACTCTTTCAGCACGGCGATATCTTTGGCGGCGCCGTCCAACTGTGCCTGAGTGCGGAACAATTGGGTCGTCCCCAGGCTGCGACCTTCGTAGGCAATGCCGGTTTCGGCGCGCAGTTCGTCGAGGCAGTCACGGCTGTATTCGGACAGGCGCACCATGCGCTCTTTGTTCACGGCGTAGCGGCTGGCGGTGCAGTTGCGCAGCATCTGCGCCATCCACAGGTATTGATCGATATCGGCGGTGGCCTTGATGGCCAGCGGTGCGTGGCGTTGCAGCAGCCACTTGATGGCCTTGAGCGGCACGCCCGGCGCGGCCCATGGCGACGCGTAGCCAGGAGACACCTGGCCGGCGTTGGCGAAGCTGGTTTCCATGGCAGCGGCGGGCTGGCGGTCGACCACGACCACTTCAAAGCCGGCCCGCGCCAAATAGTAGGCACTGGTCACCCCAATGACGCCGCTACCCAAGACCAGAACGCGCATTTTTATATCCTCATCGCGGGCAAGGCCGCTGACGTGTGTTATTCGAGCAATGATGGGCGCAGTGTAAAAAATTATTGCCAGTGCATTTCACTATATAAGTGCCTATATTTGGCGACAATTCTCGGCAAAAACCCTTTTCACAGAGGCGTATCCCCTATGCGTACCAACACCCAGACCAAGCGGGAGCTGGACAAAATCGACCGCAACATTCTGCGCATCCTGCAAACCGATGGGCGTATTTCGTTCACGGAGCTGGGGGAAAAGGTCGGGCTGTCGACCACGCCGTGCACCGAGCGCGTACGCCGGCTGGAGCGTGAAGGGATCATCATGGGCTACAACGCCCGGCTCAATCCGCAGCATTTGAAGGGCAGTTTGCTGGTATTTGTCGAGATCAGCCTGGATTACAAGTCGGGCGATACCTTTGAAGAATTTCGCCGCGCCGTGCTGAAACTGCCCCACGTGCTGGAATGCCACCTGGTGTCGGGGGACTTCGACTACCTGGTAAAGGCACGGATTTCGGAGATGGCGTCTTATCGCAAGCTGCTGGGGGATATCTTGCTCAAGCTGCCCCATGTGCGGGAGTCCAAGAGCTATATCGTGATGGAAGAGGTGAAGGAGAGCCTGAACCTGCCGATCCCGGACTGAACTGACACAACTCAGGTCAATGTGGGAGGGGGCTTGCCCCCGATAGCGGTGTGACAGTCAGCCCATTTATCACTGACCCGCCGCAATCGGGGGCAAGCCCCCTCCCACATTTGGACTGCGTAAACCTGTTAAACCAGTACCTGCCGAGTACTGGCCATGTACTCATGAATCTGCTTCTCCACCCGTGGGTGAATCAACTCCACCGGGCGCCGCCCATTCGGGCAGGGCAAGGTCTTGGTGGTACCGAACAACCGGCAGATCAGCGGTCGCTCGTCATACACGGTGCAACCGTTGGGCCCCAGGTGCACACAGTTCAACTCGTCCATTGCCGCATCCTGTTCGGCAGCCGTCTTACGCGGCAGACGCGACATTTCCTCCGGCGAGGTAGTGACCGGCCCACAGCAGTCATGGCAACCGGGGACGCACTCGAAGGAAGGAATCTGGCGGCGCAATGCGCTGATTTTCTGGCTGTTGCAACTCATTGAAACGGGTACCGAACGGCGAATAGGTGTGGATTCTGCCGCAAAAGCCAGTGATGAGACAGCTTCGCCCGACCGTTGTATCCTGCGTCAAATTTTCCACACAGGGAGGCTCCCCATGACCGCCAGCGCCCGACACACCGCTTCCTACTACGCCGCCAGCAGCGTGCCGCAACCTGATTACCCAGTGTTGAGCGGCGAAGTGGTTGCCGATGTGTGTGTGATTGGTGGGGGCTATTCAGGCATCAACACGGCCCTGGAGCTGGCTGAGCGCGGCTTCAACGTCGTGCTGCTGGAGGCCCGCAGAATCGGTTGGGGTGCCAGCGGGCGCAATGGCGGGCAGTTGATACGGGGCGTGGGCCATGGCCTGGACCAGTTCGCCAACGTGATCGGCAGCGACGGCGTGCGGCAGATGAAGCTGATGGGCCTGGAGGCCGTGGAGATCGTGCGCGAGCGCGTCGAGCGTTATCAGATTCCCTGCGACCTTACCTGGGGCTATTGCGACCTGGCGAACAAACCTCATCACCTCCAAGCGTTCGCCGAGGACGCAGAAGAGCTGCGCAGCCTTGGCTATCGTCATGAACTGCGCCTGCTGCAAGCGGGTGAGATGAGCAGTGTGATCGGCTCTGACCGTTATGTGGGCGGCATGATCGACATGGGCTCCGGCCATCTGCATCCGCTGAATCTAGCACTCGGCGAGGCCGCCGCCGCGCAGCAGTTGGGCGTGAAACTGTTTGAACAATCCGAGGTAACGCGCATCGACTACGGCCCCGAGGTCAAGGTGCACACCGCCCAAGGCCAGGTACGCGCCAAGACCCTGGTGCTGGCCTGCAACGCCTACCTCAATGGCCTGAACCCACAGCTGAGTGGCAAAGTACTGCCGGCCGGCAGCTACATCATCGCCACCGAGCCGTTGAGCGAAGCGCAGGCAACCAGCCTGCTACCGCAGAACATGGCCGTGTGTGACCAGCGAGTCACCGTGGACTACTTCCGTTTGTCCGCCGACCGACGCTTATTGTTCGGGGGGGCCTGCCACTATTCCGGTCGTGATCCTCAGGACATCGGCGCTTATATGCGCCCGAAGATGCTCAAAGTGTTTCCCCAACTGGCCGACGTGAAGATCGACTTCCAGTGGGGCGGCATGATCGGCATCGGCGCCAACCGTTTGCCGCAGATTGGCCGCCTGCCCGACCAGGCCAACGTGTATTACGCCCAGGCCTATGCGGGCCACGGCCTCAATGCCACGCACTTGGCGGGCAAGCTGCTGGCCGAAGCCATCAGTGGTCAACAGCAGGGGCGCTTCGATCTGTTCGCCCAGGTGCCGCACCTCACCTTCCCGGGCGGCAAGCATCTGCGCTCGCCGCTATTGGCATTGGGAATGCTCTGGCACCGGTTCAAAGAGCTGGTATGAATCAGCTGCGCCAGAAGGGCTTCAGCCCTTCCTGGCGCGCTTGCTCGGCGGTCAGCCCCACATCCCTCAGTTGTTCACAGGTCAGGTGCAGCAACGCCTTGCGCGTGTGGCGACGGCGCCAGAACAGACCCCAGCGGCTGACAGACTGTCCGCGCTCCTGCCCTGCTTCCAGCTCCTGACGGTGTAACGCCAGCCGCACATCGCTCATCCCGCTCATTGATCTGCTCCTCATTGACCTGTTGCCTTGAGTGCCCAGCATGAGCGCGTCGCCAAAACCATTACAGATTCAACCCATTTTTATTAAATCCATACAGATACTGCCTACGGGCGGCTGAATCCTGTATTTTCGCCCTATCTGTACTGGTCCGTTGGGAGTGACCGTCATGACCCTTTACGTCAACCTCGCCGAATTGCTGGGCACCCGCATCGAGCAAGGCTTCTACCGCCCCGGCGATCGGTTGCCTTCTGTCCGGGCCTTGAGCGTCGAGCATGGGGTCAGCCTGAGCACGGTGCAGCAGGCCTATCGTTTGCTGGAAGACAACGGCCTGGCCACGCCCAAGCCGAAATCCGGCTACTTTGTGCCCGTTGGGCGTGAGTTGCCAGCCCTGCCGGAAGTCGGCCGCCCAGCACAAAGGCCTGTGGAAATCTCCCAGTGGGATCAGGTGTTGGAGCTGATCCGCGCAGTACCGCGCAAAGACGTCATACAGATGGGCCGCGGCATGCCGGATGTGCTGTCACCAACCATGAAGCCTCTGCTGCGCAGCCTGGCCCGTGTGAGTCGACGCCAGGATCTGCCGGGGCTGTATTACGACAATATCCTCGGCTGTATGGAATTGCGTGAGCAAATCGCCCGCCTGTCATTGGACTCCGGCTGCCAGCTGACCGCCGATGACATCGTGATCACCACTGGCTGCCATGAAGCGTTGTCTGCCAGCATCCATGCCATCTGCGAACCCGGCGATATCGTCGCGGTGGACTCCCCCAGCTTCCACGGTGCCATGCAGACCCTCAAGGGCCTGGGCATGAAAGCCCTGGAGATCCCCACCGATCCCATCACCGGCATCAGCCTCGAAGCCCTGGAGCTGGCGCTGGAACAGTGGCCGATCAAGGTCATCCAGCTCACCCCCAACTGCAACAACCCGTTGGGCTACATCATGCCGGAGGCGCGCAAACGAGCGCTGCTCACCCTGGCCCAGCGCTTTGACGTGGCGATTATCGAAGACGATGTGTATGGCGAATTGGCCTACAGCTACCCGCGCCCGCGCACCATCAAGTCCTTCGACGAAGACGGGCGCGTGCTGCTGTGCAGTTCGTTCTCGAAAACCCTGGCACCTGGCTTGCGCATCGGCTGGGTTGCGCCCGGCCGTTACCTGGAACGGGTACTGCACATGAAATACATCAGCACCGGCTCCACCGCTACGCAGCCGCAGATTGCCATCGCCGAGTTCCTTAAAGGCGGCCATTTCGAGCCACATTTGCGGCGGATGCGCACTCAATACCAGCGCAATCGAGACTTGATGCTTGATTGGGTCAGCCGCTATTTCCCGGCGGGCACCCGCGCCAGCCGTCCGCAGGGCAGCTTTATGCTGTGGGTCGAGTTGCCGGAGGGCTTCGATACGTTGAAGCTCAACCGTACCTTGGTGGAACAAGGCGTACAGGTCGCTGTGGGCAGTATCTTTTCTGCTTCGGGCAAGTACCGGAACTGCCTGCGGATGAACTACGCTGCCAAGCCATCCCCGCAGATTGAAGAGGCCGTGCGTAAGGTCGGCGCCGCCGCGATCAAGATGCTGGCCGAAACGCCGGACTGACCTTTCGCGGGAAATAGCCGTCATATGCCGACAACTGCCCTGATCTGGAAGCGACTCCCTTGATGATGCAACGGCTATTACCGTTTTTCCTGCTGGGAGCCCTGGCCCTGGGCGGTTGCGCTACGGTCGATACACCGCGCATCCCCAGTGATGCCCTGCCCGCCGCGCAATCCTCGTTCGGCCGTTCGATCCAGGCCCAGGCCGCGCCCCACCAAGGGCGCTCGGGCTTTCGCCTGTTGCCCAACAGCAGCGAAGCCTTCATGGCCCGCGCCGAACTGATCCGCAACGCCCAGACCAGCCTCGACTTGCAGTACTACATCGTCCACGACGGCATCAGCACGCGCATGTTGGTGGATGAACTGCTCAAGGCCGCCGACCGTGGCGTGCGCGTGCGCATCCTGCTGGACGACACCACCAGCGACGGCCTCGACCAGATCATCGCCACCCTCGCCGCCCACCCCAGGATCGAGATCCGCCTGTTCAACCCGCTGCACCTGGGGCGCAGCACGGGCGTCACGCGGGCCATGGGGCGCTTGTTCAACTTGTCGCTGCAACACCGGCGCATGCACAACAAGCTCTGGCTGGCAGACAACAGCGTGGCCATCGTCGGCGGGCGTAACCTGGGGGATGAGTATTTCGACGCTGAGCCCAACCTGAACTTCACCGATATCGACATGCTCAGCGTGGGCCCGGTGGCCGAGCAACTGGGGCACAGTTTCGATCAGTACTGGAACAGCGCCCTGAGCAAGCCGATTGATGATTTTGTCTCGAACCGCCCTTCCAACGGCGACCTGGCTGCCGCGCGCGTGCGCCTGGAGGCCTCGCTCGCCGAATCGCGCCAGCAGAATCATGCGCTCTACAGCCGCTTGCGCACCTATCAGACCCAGCCGCGCATGGATATCTGGCGGCGCGAGCTGATCTGGGCCTGGAACCAGGCGCTGTGGGATGCGCCGAGCAAGGTACTGGCCAGCGCCGACCCGGACCCGCAGTTATTGCTCACGACCCAGTTGGAACCGGAGTTGGGAGGGGTCAAACACGAGCTGATGATGATCTCGGCGTACTTCGTACCGGGCCAGCCGGGGCTGGTTTACCTGACGGGGCGCGCCGACGCGGGCGTGTCGGTGAGCCTGCTGACCAACTCCCTGGAGGCCACCGATGTTCCGGCCGTGCACGGAGGGTATGCGCCCTATCGCAAGGCACTGCTGGAGCATGGGGTGAAGCTGTATGAGTTGCGTCGCCAGCCTGGAGACGGTGGCGGCAGCGGCCTGCACCTGTTTCGCAGCGGCACGCTCCACGGGTCGGATTCGAGCCTGCACAGCAAGGCGATGATCTTTGATCGACAGAAGTCGTTTATCGGCTCGTTCAACTTCGACCCCCGCTCGGTGCTGTGGAATACCGAGGTTGGCGTATTGGTGGACAGCCCGGAGCTGGCGGAGCATGTGCGCAACCTGGCGCTGGAAGGCATGGCGCCCGCCTTGAGCTATGAGGCGAAATTGCAGGACGGCCAGGTGGTGTGGGTGACCGAAGATGACGGCCAACTGCACACCCTGGACCGTGAACCGGGGAGTTGGTGGCGGCGCTTCAATGCGTGGTTTGCTACCCGTGTGGGCTTGGAGCGAATGCTCTAATACAATACAGATCAAAATGTGGGAGGGGGCTTGCCCCCGATTGCAGTGGGTCAGCTAGCAAACCTGTAGCTGACACTCCGCCATCGGGGGCAAGCCCCCTCCCACAGTTGATTGCATTTCAAGTCAGGCAGGCTGTGCTGCCCCGAACGCACCCTGGCGCAGCAGCAACACCACCAACCCCAACGCCCCCGCCGCCATCAAGAATGGCAACGCATGCCCGCTGATCCACTGGCTACCTGCACCGGCCACCAACGGCCCGATCAAGCAGCCGATCCCCCACAGCTGCGCCACATGGGCATTGGCGCGCACCAGCGCATCGTCTCGGTAGCGTTCTCCAATAAGGATCAATGACAGGGTGAACAACCCGCCCGCACTGGCACCAAACAGCACCCAAATCGGCCAGATCAGCGGCGTATGCAATACCAGTGGAATTGCCAGGCTCGACACCAGCAACAGCACGGCACACCCCAGCAACAGCGTACGACGCGGCAGGTAGTCCGCCAATGCGCCAATGGGCAATTGCAACAACGCATCACCGACCACCACCGTGCTGACCATCGCCAACGCAATCTCCGCTGTAAAACCTTGTTGCAGGCAATACACCGGCAACAGCGTCAGAATCATCGCCTCGAAAGCGGCGAATAATGCCACCGCCCAAGCAATCGCCGGCAGGCTCTTACAGAAACGCCAGAGATCGCCAAAGGTCACGCTGAACGAATCGGCGGTCGGTGCGCCGGAGCGTCCCAGCAACAGGATCGGCGCTACCACCAGCAGGCCTACCCCCACCCAGAAGCCATAGTCATGATCGGTGCCGATAACGCCCAGCAACAACGGGCCAGACAATTGGCTCAGGGCGTAACTACAGCCATACAGCGCTACCAGCCGTCCGCGCCACTGCTCCACCACCAACTGGTTGATCCAGCTTTCGCCGAGGATAAACACGATGGTCAGGATCACCCCGATCATCAGCCGCAGCACCAGCCAGACCGGGTAACTCGGCAAAATCGCCAACAGGCCGATGGACACTGCACCCGCCCACAGGCACAAACGCATCAGGTTCGCCGTGCCCAGCCACGAGGCCATGCGACTGGAAACCTTTGCCCCCAGCAATACACCGAACGCCGGCATGGCAGCCATTACGCCAATCGCGAAACTGCCATAACCCCAGCCTTCGAGGCGCAGTGATACCAGCGGCATGCTGACGCCCAAGGCCAAGCCGACACTGAGGACCGATGCCAACACGGCGAAATAAGTCGCCCAACGCATTTCCACGCTCCTGTGGATAATTTTGAGAACCCACAAAACAAAGGTGGGAGGGGGCTTGCTCCCGATTGCAGAGGGTCAGTCACTGAATTGGGTGACTGATACACCGCTATCGGGAGCAAGCCCCCTCCCACACTTGGCCTGGGGTGTTGCTTACAGCTTGATCCAGGTCGATTTCAGCTCGGTGTATTTGTCGAAGGCATGCAGCGACTTGTCGCGACCGTTACCCGACTGCTTGAAACCACCAAACGGCGCGGTCATGTCGCCACCGTCGTATTGGTTGACCCACACGCTACCCGCGCGCAGGGCCTTGGCGGTCAGGTGTGCCTTGGAGATATCGGCGGTCCACACCGCGGCCGCCAAACCGTAGATGGTGTCGTTGGCAATCTTGATCGCTTCTTCGGCGCTGTCGAAGGCGATCACCGACAACACTGGGCCGAAGATCTCTTCCTGAGCGATCTTCATGGCGTTGGTCACGCCGTCGAAAATCGTCGGTTCCACATAGGTGCCACCGGTTTCTTCCAGGGTGCGCTTGCCGCCCGCCACCAGCTTCGCGCCATCTGCGTGGCCGGCCTCGATGTAAGAAAGCACGGTGTTCATCTGCTGGGTATCCACCAGCGCACCGACGTTGGTCGCTGGATCCAGCGGATTGCCCGGCTTCCAGCCTTTAAGGGCCTCGATCACCAACGGCAGGAATTTATCCTTGATGGAGCGCTCGACCAGCAGGCGTGAACCGGCAGTGCAGACTTCACCCTGGTTGAAGGCAATCGCGCTGGCGGCCGATTCAGCGGCGGCTTGCAGGTCTGGCGCGTCGGCGAACACGATGTTCGGGCTCTTGCCGCCGGCTTCCAGCCACACACGCTTCATATTCGACTCGCCGGAGCGAATCAACAGCTGCTTGGCGATCTTGGTCGAACCGGTGAACACCAACGTGTCCACGTCCATATGCCTGGCCAGCGCATCGCCCACGGTGTGACCGTAACCCGGCAGCACGTTGAACACGCCTTTTGGAATGCCTGCTTCAACCGCCAGGGCAGCGATGCGGATGGCAGTCAGCGGGGATTTTTCGGACGGTTTGAGGATCACCGAGTTACCGGTGGACAGCGCCGGGCCAAGCTTCCAGCAAGCCATCATCAGTGGGAAGTTCCACGGTACGATGGCGCCGACCACGCCGACCGGCTCACGGGTCACCAGACCCAGTTGATCGTGCGGGGTGGCAGCGACTTCATCGTAGATCTTGTCGATGGCCTCGCCGCTCCAGCTCAGCGCATTGGCTGCGCCGGGAACGTCGATGTTCAGGGAGTCGCTGATCGGCTTGCCCATGTCCAGGGTTTCCAGCAGCGCCAGCTCTTCGGCATTGGCCTTGAGCAGCGCGGCGAAACGGATCATGGCGGATTTGCGCTTGGCCGGCGCGAGGCGCGACCAAACACCGGAATTGAACGTGGCGCGGGCGTTTTCCACGGCGCGCTGGGCGTCGGCGGCGTCACAACTGGCAACAGTGGCCAGCAGGCGGCCATCGACCGGACTGAGGCATTCGAAGGTCTCGCCGGAAGCTGCGGCGGTGTATTCGCCATTGATATAGGCGCGGCCTTCGATCTTCAGATCCTTGGCGCGTTGCTCCCAGTCGGCACGGGTCAGGGTGGTCATGCGAGTGTCCTCCTCTTGTTGAATACAAGGGCCAGGCGATGTCCGCCGGCAGCCTCAAGGCAGCTGCCACCCTAAACCAGCGGCTGGGGATGTTTCAATATATTTGACATACGCCCGGCAAACGCCCTTGCGATGTTCATTTTAATAAACATAGACTTTGGGCTCTTCCACCGCAGGCCAGAGGGGATACGCCCATGAGCATCCAGGACATCGTCGACTTCAGCCAAGCCAACACCGCCCCCGACCGCTATCGCCCTGCTGCGGAAAAGATCCTCAAGGGCGATCCCGAACAAACGCTCTACAACCACTACAACAGTCCATGCGGCCAGATGAACGCTGGCGTCTGGGAAGCTGAAGTGGGCCAGTGGAAGGTCAACTACACCGAGCATGAATACTGCGAGATCGTGCAGGGTGTTTCTGTCTTGCGGGATGCCGAGGGCAATGCCAAGACCTTGCGCGCCGGCGACCGCTTCGTGATTCCCGCCGGCTTCACTGGTACTTGGGAAGTGCTGGAACCGTGCCGCAAGATCTACGTGGTGTTTGAACAGAACGCTTGATCAGAAAATCCCAGGCAAAAAAAAGCCCGCATCGTGAGATACGGGCTTTTTTTCACAAGGAAGAAAATCAATTACTTGATTTTGCCTTCTTTGTAGATCACGTGCTTGCGAACGCGCGGGTCGAACATTTTCTTTTCGAGCTTGTCCGGGGTAGTACGCTTGTTCTTGTCGGTAGTGTAGAAGTGACCAGTACCGGCGCTAGAGATCATTCGAATCAATTCACGCATGATAGAGCTCCTTAGATCTTGCCAGCGGCGCGGATTTCGGCCAGCACGACAGTAATGCCACGCTTGTCGATGATACGCATGCCTTTGGCAGATACACGCAGGCGAACAAAACGTTTCTCTTCTTCAACCCAGAAGCGGTGATGCTGCAGGTTCGGCAGGAAACGACGACGGGTTTTGTTATTTGCGTGGGAAATGTTATTCCCAGTCACCGGACCCTTACCGGTAACTTGACAGACTCTCGACATGCCTCAGCCCTCTAAAACCACATGCCCAACCCGGCATGGGTTGGCCGCTTAATCTCTCAGTCATTTGGCGCCAGGCGCCGCGTTTCTTTAGGGTCTTACCGGCTACACCTACAAGCGAAGGAACCGGGCCCCTAGAAAAGAGCGCTGCTTTATACCAGAAAGACCCCAGTGCAACAACAGCCCGTGTATTTTTACCGGCGTAAATCCAGCAAAAACACATCCGAACCATTGCCAGGAGGGGCCGCTGTCAAAGCCGACCGCTCGTCGCACAGAATGATTTACAGCGCCTGCGCGCACGGTGAAGTGCTCGGCGAAACACGCTGAGGCGCCATCAAAACAGCATTTGGAGTAAATGCACAGGCAAAAATGGGCTAGTCATTTCCTAATCGGAGCACTACGGTAGGACTTTTCCAGACTGCACTCGCAGATGGGCCTTCGATCTGCAAAGGAAACCGAACATGCGCCTCGCTGCCCTACCGCTGTTGCTAGCCCCTCTATTTATCGCGCCGCTGGCCTCTGCCGCCAGCAACCTGAGCGTCTGCACCGAGGCCAGCCCCGAAGGGTTCGATGTGGTGCAATACAACTCGCTGACCACCACCAACGCCTCGGCCGATGTGCTGATGAACCGTCTGGTGGACTTCGACGCGGCCAGCGGCAAACTGGTGCCAAGCCTGGCGGATAGCTGGGAAGTATCCCCGGATGGCCTGACCTATACCTTCAAACTGCACCCGGACGTAAAATTCCACCGCACCGAGTATTTCACCCCAAGCCGCACCCTGACCGCCGAAGACGTACGTTTCAGCTTCGAGCGCATGCTCGACCCGGCCAACCCGTGGCACAAGATCGCCCAGAGTGGCTTCCCCCACGCGCAGTCGTTGCAACTGCCGACGCTGGTCAAGAAGATCGACGCCCTCGACCCGCTCACCGTGCGCTTCACCCTCGACCACGCCGACTCCACCTTCCTCGCCGCCCTGAGCATGGGCTTCGCCTCGATCTACCCGGCGGAATACGCCGACAAACTGCTCAAGGCCGGCACGCCCGAGAAGCTCAACAGCCAGCCTATCGGCACCGGGCCGTTCGTTTTCGTGCGTTTCCAGAAAGACGCCGTGGTGCGTTACAAGGCCAACCCGGATTACTTCGCGGGCAAGCCGGCTGTGGATAACTTGATCTTCGCCATTACCCCGGACGCCAACGTGCGCCTGCAAAAATTGCGGCGCGATGAGTGCCAGATTGCCCTGTCGCCCAAACCCCTGGATGTCGGCGAGGCCGAAAAGGACACCGCACTCAAGGTCGAGAAAACCGCTGCCTTCATGACCGCATTCGTCGCCATCAACAGCCAGCACCCGCCGCTGGACAAGCCCGAAGTACGTCAGGCGATCAACCTGGCCTTCGACAAGGCCAGCTACCTCAAGGCGGTATTTGAAGGCACCGCCGAAGCCGCCAATGGCCCATACCCGCCGAACACCTGGAACTACGCCAAGGACTTGCCGGGTTATCCACAGGACCTGACCAAAGCCAAGGCCCTGCTGGCTCGCGCTGGCCTCAAGGACGGCTTCAAGACCACGATCTGGACGCGCCCCACCGGCAGCCTGCTGAACCCCAACCCGAACCTCGGCGCACAATTGTTGCAGGCGGACCTGGCCAAGGTCGGCATCCAGGCCGAGATCCGCGTGATCGAATGGGGCGAGTTGATCCGCCGCGCCAAGGCCGGCGAACACGACCTGCTGTTCATGGGCTGGGCCGGCGACAACGGCGACCCGGATAACTTCCTGACCCCGCAGTTCTCCTGCGCGGCCGTGAAATCCGGCACCAACTTCGCCCGTTATTGCGACCCGGCGCTGGACAAGCTGATCAGTGCCGGCAAGACCACCAGCGAGCAAGGGGTACGCAGCAAGCTGTACCAACAGGCCCAGGCGCAGATCCAGCAACAGGCGCTGTGGCTGCCGCTGGCGCATCCGACGGCGTTTGCCCTGGCGCGCAAGAATGTCGAGGGGTACCAGGTCAGCCCGTTCGGGCGCCAGGACTTCTCGAAGGTCAGCGTCAAGCCCTGAACACCCGCCCCGTCCCCATGGGGCGGGGCTACATCCACCCATATTCCGCCATCGACAATGGATCACCGTCCCCCACGATGATGTGGTCCAGCACTCGCACGTCCACCACTTCCAAGGCCTTTTGCAGCAACTTGGTCAATTTTCGATCAGCCGCGCTGGGTTCCACGTTTCCGGAAGGATGGTTGTGACACAAGATCAACGCCGCCGCGTTGTACGCCAAGGCGCGCTTGACCACCTGCCGCGGGTAAACCATCGCAGTGTCGATGGTGCCTTGGGACAGGGCTTCAAACCCCAGCACCCGATGCTTTGAATCGAGAAACAGGCACCCAAACGTTTCATGGGGCTCATGCCGCAACAGCGCCTTGAGGTAATCACGCACAGCCTCCGGGCTCTCCAGCACCGAATCGACGCGCAGCCGCTCGGCCATATGGCGCCGGGACATTTCCAGCACGGCCTGTAACTGCGCAAACTTCGCCGGCCCCAGCCCCAAATGCTGGCTGAACACCGTCTGGCTGGCCTCCAGCAACGGACGCAAGCCATCAAATTGCGCCAATAGGTGACGCGCCAGATCCACCGCGCTCCTGCCGGCAACCCCGGTACGCAGGAAGATCGCCAGCAGTTCTGCGTCGGACAGGCTCGCCGCGCCCCATTCCAACAGTTTCTCCCGTGGCCGCTCTGCCAGCGGCCAATCGCGAATACTCATCCCACCTCCCTGTCCTTCTGCGCCGCTGTAGCCTCGCGGACGCTGTGTTATCGTAGGCCCTCTTTTTTGCATGCGATTTCCTCTGGGGAGAGGGTGTCGCAGGCGTCACTGAACTGGCTTCACTGAACTGGAAAGGCAAACCAATGCAGCGTCTGTATCGGAAACGCATCGTTCTCGGCGTCGGCGGCGGCATTGCCGCCTACAAGAGCGCAGAGCTGGTTCGCAGGCTTCTCGACCAAGGCGCCGAAGTGCGCGTGGTCATGACCCGCGGCGGCAGTGAGTTCATCACCCCGCTGACCATGCAGGCCCTGTCCGGCCACCCGGTTCATCTGGACCTGCTGGACCCGGCCGCCGAAGCTGCCATGGGCCATATCGAGCTGGCCAAATGGGCCGACCTGGTGCTGATCGCCCCGGCCACCGCCGACCTGATTGCCCGCCTGGCCCAAGGCATCGCCGACGACTTGCTCACTACCCTGGTACTGGCCACCGACGCCACCGTCGCCATTGCCCCGGCCATGAACCAGGCCATGTGGCGCGACCCCGCCACCCAAGCCAACACCCAACTGCTGCAAAGCCGCGGCCTCAAGGTGTTCGGCCCGGCATCCGGCAGCCAGGCCTGCGGCGATGTCGGCATGGGCCGCATGCTCGAAGCCACGGACCTGGCGCTGTGCGCCGCCGAGTGCTTCCAGCACCTGGCCCTGACCGGCAAGCACGTGCTGATCACCGCCGGCCCGACCCAGGAAAACATCGACCCGGTGCGCTACATCACCAACCATAGCTCAGGAAAAATGGGCTTTGCCTTGGCGGAAGCAGCGGTCGAGGCAGGCGCTCGCGTCACCTTGATCACCGGTCCCGTGCATTTGCCGACACCCGATCGCGTCACGCGAATCGACGTAGTCAGCGCCCGGGACATGCTCGCGGCCTGTGAAGCGGCGATTCCGTGCGACCTGTTTATCGCCTCGGCTGCGGTTGCGGATTACCGCCCGGAAGTCGTTGCCCCGCAAAAGCTCAAGAAAGACCCTACAAGCGGTGACGGCCTGCTCCTGCAAATGGTGCGTAACCCGGACATTCTGGCCACCATCGCCACCCGTCCGGACCGTCCGTTCAGCGTCGGCTTCGCCGCCGAGACCGAGCACCTGCTGGACTACGCCGCACGCAAATTGAAAGACAAAAACCTCGATCTGATCGTTGCCAATGATGTCGCCAACCCGAGCATCGGCTTCAACAGCGAGGAAAACGCCTGCAGCGTGATCGACCGCGAGCTGCACGCCACCCTTTTCGCCCAGACCAGCAAGGGCAAGATTGCCCGCCAACTGATCTCTTTTATCGCCCAACGGCTGAACCAGGTTTAATTTCCATGCACGCTTTGCAAGCCAAGATCCTCGACCCCCGCATCGGCAGCGAATTCCCACTGCCGGCCTACGCCACGCCAGGCTCCGCCGGCCTGGACCTGCGCGCCATGCTCAAGCAAGACACCGTCCTTGAGCCGGGCCAGACCATCCTGATCCCGACCGGGCTGTCGATCTACGTGGGCGATCCTGGCCTGGCGGCATTGATCCTGCCGCGCTCGGGCCTGGGCCATAAACACGGCATCGTGCTGGGCAACCTGGTGGGCCTGATCGATTCGGACTACCAGGGCGAACTGATGGTGTCGTGCTGGAACCGTGGCCAGACCGCGTTCAATATCGCTGTCGGCGAGCGCATTGCTCAGTTGGTGCTGGTGCCGGTGGTGCAGGCGCACTTCGAACTGGTCGAGCAATTTGACGAAACACAACGCGGCGCAGGCGGTTTTGGCCATTCCGGCAGTCACTGACTACGCTGAATCTGGCCGGGCACCCCTGCCCGGCCAGACGCCACCGCATGGCTTTTCAGGATGAAGAATGCGCGGACCCGACCAGCGAGATTTCACCAGTGAAATCAACGTATTACGCAGAAGAAAGCACAAAGCCACTGCGCCGATGGCACTTTTGCACTACGAACTCTACGCCGAAAACGCCGTCATACCCTTCAGTTTGAGCCTGCCGGTCAGCCGCTTTACGGCCAGCCTTGCCCCCTTCAGATGGAGTTTCCCCCCGCGATGAGTACCGCAGCCCGCGTAGCCCCGACATTCCCCGACAGCATCTTTCGCGCCTACGACATTCGTGGCGTAGTGCCCAAGACCCTGACCGCCGAAACCGCCTACTGGATTGGCCGCGCCATCGGCTCTCAAAGCCTGGCCCAAGGCGAGCCCAATGTGTCGGTGGGTCGCGACGGTCGCCTGTCCGGCCCCGAGTTGGTGGAACAATTGATCCAGGGCCTGGCCGACAGTGGCTGCCATGTAAGCGACGTCGGCCTGGTGCCCACTCCAGCGCTGTACTACGCCGCCAACGTCCTGGCCGGCAAGTCCGGGGTGATGCTCACCGGCAGCCACAACCCGTCGGATTACAACGGCTTCAAGATTGTCATCGCCGGCGACACCCTCGCCAACGAACAGATCCAGGCCCTGCACACGCGCCTGAAGACCAACGACCTGACCAGCGGCAACGGCAGCATTACCAGGGTCGACATCCTGCAACGCTACTCCGATGAAATCACCCGTGACGTCAAGCTCGCGCGCCGCCTCAAAGTGGTGGTGGACTGCGGCAACGGTGCGGCGGGCGTGATCGCCCCGCAACTGCTCGAAGCCCTGAACTGCGAAGTGATCCCACTGTTCTGCGAAGTGGACGGTAACTTCCCTAACCACCACCCAGACCCGGGCAAGCCGGAAAACCTGGTAGATCTGATAGCCAAGGTCAAGGAAACCGGGGCCGACGTGGGCCTGGCCTTCGACGGCGACGGCGACCGCGTGGGCGTAGTGACCGAAACCGGCGAGATCGTGTTCCCAGACCGCCTGCTGATGCTGTTCGCCCGTGATGTGGTGGCGCGCAATGCCAACGCCGAGATCATCTTCGACGTGAAGTGCACCCGCCGCCTCACGCCACTGATCAAGGAATACGGCGGCCGCCCGCTAATGTGGAAGACCGGTCACTCGTTGATCAAAAAGAAAATGAAGGAAACCGGTGCCCTGTTGGCCGGTGAAATGAGCGGTCACGTGTTCTTCAAGGAGCGCTGGTTCGGCTTTGATGACGGCATTTACAGCGCCGCTCGTCTGCTGGAGATCCTCAGCAAGGAAAAATCCACCGCCGAAGAGCTGTTTCAGACCTTCCCGAATGATATTTCTACGCCAGAGATCAATATCCATGTGACCGAGGAGAGCAAATTCAGCATCATTGACGCACTGCACGATGCGCAATGGGGCGAAGGCGCCAACCTGACCACCATTGATGGTGTGCGAGTCGATTACGCCAAAGGCTGGGGCCTGGTTCGCGCGTCCAACACCACACCGGTGCTGGTCCTGCGTTTCGAGGCGGATACCGAGGCTGAGTTGCAGCGCATCAAGGACGTGTTCCACGCCCAGTTGAAACGTGTTGCCCCTGATCTCCAATTACCGTTCTGATTTTTTACCGGAGCCCTGAATGACCCTCGAACGCGAAGCCGCTGCCAACACCGCCAAGGTCCTTTCCGAAGCGTTGCCCTACATTCGACGCTACGTCGGCAAGACGCTGGTGATCAAATACGGCGGCAATGCCATGGAAAGCGACGAGCTGAAAACCGGCTTTGCCCGCGACATCGTGTTGATGAAAGCCGTGGGTATCAACCCAGTGGTGGTACACGGCGGCGGCCCGCAAATCGGCGACCTGCTCAAACGCTTGTCGATCGAGAGTCATTTCATCGATGGCATGCGCGTCACTGATGCGCAAACCATGGACGTGGTGGAGATGGTCCTCGGCGGCCAGGTGAACAAAGACATCGTCAACCTGATCAACCGCCACGGCGGCAGCGCCATCGGCCTGACCGGCAAGGACGCGGAGTTGATCCGCGCGAAAAAACTGACGGTAACCCGCCAGACGCCGGAAATGACCCAGCCGGAAATCATCGACATCGGCCAGGTGGGCGAAGTGGTCGGCGTGAACACCGACCTGCTGAACCTGCTGGTCAAAGGTGACTTCATCCCGGTGATCGCGCCAATTGGCGTGGGCGCCAACGGTGAGTCGTACAACATCAACGCCGACCTGGTGGCGGGTAAGGTGGCCGAAGCACTGAAGGCTGAAAAGCTGATGCTGCTGACCAATATCGCCGGCCTGATGGACAAGGAAGGCAAGGTGTTGACTGGCCTGACCACTCAGCAAGTGGACGAGTTGATCGCCGACGGCACCATCTACGGCGGCATGCTGCCGAAGATCCGCTGCGCGCTGGAAGCGGTGCAAGGCGGGGTTGGTAGCTCGCTGATCATCGACGGCCGTGTACCGAATGCAGTGTTGCTGGAAATCTTCACCGATACCGGCATGGGTACGCTGATCAGTAATCGCAAGCGTCTTTAAACACCGAAAACCAAAAAGCCCCCGCTCAATTGAATTGAGCGGGGGCTTTTTATTTGTACGCGGTCCAAATGTGGGAGCGGGCTTGCTCGCGAATGCGGAGTGTCAGTCACTGGTATGTTTCTGACCCACCGCATTCG
>NZ_QUZT01000072.1 GCF_004682045.1 Pseudomonas nabeulensis | reverse complement strand
CCAACCAATGAGTGACTGACACACCGCCATCGGGGGCAAGCCCCCTCCCACATAAACCGCTCTCCAGCAGTGGGCGCGGCGTCAGGGCCGGGGCGCGTACGCAAACACGTCGGCACGCATCTGGTGCGCATCCATGCCCGCCTCGACCAACGCATCCAGCGTGCCGTAGATCATCGCCGGTGAACCGCTGGCGTAGACGTGCACAGTCTTGAGGTCGCTGATGTCCTCACACACCGCTTCATGCAACAACCCGCAGCGCCCTTCCCAGCCGCACAGGTCACTGACGACTTTGTGCAGGAACAGGTTGGGCAGTTGCTGCCACTGGTCCCAGTGTTCAATGTCGTAGAAGTCTTCCGGACGGCGCACGCCCCAGTACAGGTGCACCGGGTGTTTGAAGCCCGAGGCGCGGCAGTGTTCGATCAGGCTGTGCATCTGCGCCATGCCGGTGCCCGCGGCGATCAGCACCAACGGCCCGTCCGGCAGTTCGGCCAGGTGGGTATCACCAAATGGCAGCTCAATGCGCGCCATCTGGTTACGCTGCAATTGCGCCAGCAGGCTACGGGCGCTGTCTTCGCGGGCCAGCACATGCAACTCCAGCTCACGTCCGGCGTGGGGCGCCGAGGCCAGGGAAAACGCTGATTTCTCGCCGTTTTCCCGCTCGATCATCAGGTATTGCCCAGCGTGGTAACGCACCGCCTTGCCGGCCGGAGCCCGCAGGCGCACGCGCCACACATCACCGCCGACGTCTACGCACTCACTCAATTGACACGACAACTTGCGCAACGGCAACTCTCCCGGCGCCAGCACGCCATCCCACAACACAATGCAATCTTCCAACGGCTCGGCGATGCAGGTGTAGAACTCACCATGGTCGCGCACCTCACCGGCTTGCTGCACCCGGCCTTCCACCAGCAGCGCAGCGCATACATGGCAGACGCCATTGCGACAGGCCTGGGGACATTCGTAGCCCAGGCGGCGCGCGCCTTCGAGGATTCGCTCGCCAGGGACCAGCTCCAGCACGGCGCCGGAAGGTTGCAGGGTTACACGCATCAATCTATTCCCAATTCTTTCCAGATCGCATCGACACGCGCGGTGACGGCTTCATCCTTGACGATCACCCGGCCCCACTCGCGAGTGGTCTCACCCGGCCACTTGTGGGTCGCATCCAGGCCCATCTTCGAACCCAGGCCCGACACCGGCGAGGCGAAGTCGAGGTAGTCGATGGGCGTGTTGTCGATCATCACCGTGTCGCGCTTGGGGTCCATGCGCGTGGTGATGGCCCAGATCACGTCGTTCCAGTCGCGGGCGTTGATGTCGTCGTCGGTGACGATAACGAACTTGGTGTACATGAACTGTCGCAAAAACGACCACACACCCAACATGACGCGCTTGGCATGGCCCGGGTACGACTTCTTCATGGTCACGATGGCCATGCGGTACGAGCAGCCTTCGGGCGGCAGGTAGAAGTCGGTGATCTCCGGGAACTGCTTTTGCAGGATCGGCACGAACACTTCGTTGAGCGCCACGCCGAGGATGGCGGGCTCATCCGGTGGACGGCCGGTGTAGGTGCTGTGGTAGATCGGTTTGATCCGGTGAGTGATGCGCTCGACGGTGAACACCGGGAAGCTGTCCACTTCATTGTAATAACCGGTGTGGTCGCCGTACGGGCCTTCATCGGCCATCTCGCCCGGATGAATCACGCCTTCAAGGATGATTTCAGCGGTGGCCGGCACTTGCAGGTCGTTGCCACGGCACTTCACCAGTTCGGTGCGGTTACCGCGCAGCAGACCGGCGAAAGCGTATTCGGACAGGCTATCGGGCACCGGGGTGACGGCGCCAAGGATGGTCGCCGGGTCGGCGCCCAGGGCCACGGACACCGGGAACGGTTTGCCCGGGTGTTTTTCGCACCATTCGCGATAGTCGAGGGCGCCGCCACGGTGGCTCAGCCAACGCATGATCACCTTATTGCGGCCGATCACTTGCTGGCGGTAGATACCGAGGTTCTGGCGGTCCTTGTTCGGGCCCTTGGTGACAGTCAGGCCCCAGGTGATCAGCGGGCCGACGTCGCCGGGCCAGCAGGTTTGCACCGGCAGCATGGCCAGGTCGACATCATCGCCTTCGATGACCACTTCCTGGCACACCGCGTCCTTGACCACTTTGGGGGCCATGGCAATGATCTTGCGGAAGATCGGCAGCTTCGACCAGGCATCCTTGAGGCCCTTGGGCGGCTCGGGTTCCTTGAGGAACGCCAGCAGCTTGCCAATCTCGCGCAGCTCGCTGACCGACTCGGCGCCCATGCCGAACGCCACGCGCTCCGGGGTGCCGAACAGGTTGCCGAGCACCGGGATATCAAAGCCGGTCGGGTTCTCGAACAGCAGCGCCGGGCCCTTGTTGCGCAAGGTGCGGTCGCAAATCTCAGTCATTTCCAGTACCGGGGAAATCGGCATCTGGATACGTTTCAACTCTCCGCGCTGCTCAAGTTGCTGCACGAAATCCCGAAGATCCTTGAATTTCATTAACCATGCCACCCGTAAAATAGGCGTACATCCTACCTGCTCTGAGGGCGGCTGGCAGCTTAATTGGCCGTCAGACCGCGTGATTGCAACGAACTGAACAGAGGTTCCAGGAACGCCTCGATATACCGCGCACCGGCGTCGGAAAGGTGATTATCGTCGGTATACAGCGCGCGCCCGTTGAGTTCGACCCGACACAGACCGGCGGCATCACAGAGTTTCGACGCGGGGTCCAGCACCTGCACACCATCATCGGCAGCGGCCAGTTGATCAAACAACTGGCTGATAAACCGCTGGCGCTTCACGTGGTGGGCGACGTCTAGCCCCTCACCCTCCACCGAACGGTTCAACATGGCCAGACGACTGAGCCGATAAGGCACCACAATCTCCTGCAGAGGCACCTCCTTGACCAGCCAAACCCGGTGCCCGGCCGCTCGTAAGCCGGCCACGCGCTGGCGCAGGCCCGCGGCAAACCGCTGCTCGGCAACGGCGCGCACGTAGTGCCCGGTATCGGGGTTCTTGAGCGTAGGGCCCAGGTCACCCGAAAGCTGCCCATAGAGGTAGAGGCTCCAGCGCGCCACCAGCACCACATCACTGAACGACTGTTGGCCCATTGCCTGCTCGACACGCTGATTAAAACGCGCGCACTGACTGACGTTCTCCAACCCATCCAACGGCAGGCACCCGGCGAAGCTGGCCTGGGTCAGGCTGATGTGATGGCGCTCGGCACCGGCCTCGAGTGCCGGGATCAATGCCGCCGCGTGGCTGTCGCCCCACACCAGCGCGGACCTGGCACTGTCGCGCGGGCCAAAGCGGCAGAACAGCCGGTCGTCCTTGGTTTTCCGGTCTGCGATGCACGCCAGCAATTCCGGCCCCCACTGCTTGGCCTGGGCATACCGCAATGCCTGTTCAGGCAAGCGCCAGGGCAAGCCGTCGGTCCAGCGCAACACCTGGCCCGCGAGGCCAAGGCACAGCATCCCGGCCCCCGCTGCCAGCAGGATCGCCTTGCGCCCGGCCAGCAGGCGTTTTTCACGGAACGGCGCCTCAACGAACCGCCACGACAGGTATCCCAGCAGTAAGGTAACCAGCATGACCCCGGCCCATTCGAAGGCGTTCAAGCCGTCGATGGCCGCATAGCTGGAATACACGAAGACTGGCCAATGCCACAGGTACCACGAGTACGACACCAGCCCCAGCCCCACCATCACCCGCGTGCTGAGCAGGCGTCCGACCCAGGTGTGGTGCTGGCCGTTGGCCCAAATCAGCCCCACCCCCCCCAGCACGGGCAGCAACGCCGCGATACCGGGAAACGGAGTAGTGGCCTCAAAGCCGAACACAGCCCCCAGGATCAGCCCCATGGACGCCAGGCTGACGCCCTGGGCCAAGGCCGGCGACGCGCGCCAGGCACTTTTGGGCAGCACGGCCAGCATCGCGCCTGCCAGCAACTCCCAGGCCCGCATATGCAACAGGAAGAACGCTTTTTGCGGCTGATGGAAGACCGCCCAGGCACTCATGCCAAACGACAGCAGCAACAGCCCGAACAGCACCAGGCGCCAGTGTTTCAGGCGGCTGGACAGCACGGCCAGGAGCAACGGGAACAAAATGTAGAACTGTTCCTCCACCGCCAGCGACCAGGTGTGCAGCAAGGGCTTGATATCGGACGCCGCATCAAAATAGCCGTCCTGCCGCGCAAACAGCAGGTTGGAAGTGAACACCACCTGGTAGCGGGCCGAGCGGCCGAGTTCTTCATAGTCCTTGGGCGCCAGCAAGAACCACCCTACCGCCAGCGTGGCTGCCATCATCACGAACAGTGCCGGCAGGATCCGCCGTGCCCGACGCGCCCAAAAGTCCACAAAGCTGAAACGCCCCGCCTCGCGCTCGCGCCAGATAATCGAGGTGATTAAAAAGCCTGAAATCACGAAGAACACATCAACGCCGACAAAGCCGCCCGTGACGCCAGGAACCCCGAAATGAAACAGCACCACTGCAAGGACGGCTACGGCTCGCAAGCCGTCAATGTCCCTTCGATACGCAAGCACGGTCATAAATAGTCTTAGTCAGTCTGTCGCGATTGGTGATGAGCGTAGCTGCACTCACCTTTTTTGTTTCTTAACTGACACTTAAGCCGCGCAAACCTTCCTTTTTCGACGCAAAAAAAATGGCGCCCCGGAGGGCGCCATTTTTTT
Organism: Pseudomonas nabeulensis; assembly: GCF_004682045.1. Lineage (GTDB taxonomy): Bacteria > Pseudomonadota > Gammaproteobacteria > Pseudomonadales > Pseudomonadaceae > Aquipseudomonas > Aquipseudomonas nabeulensis. The sequence continues at coordinate 28,728 of NZ_QUZT01000072.1, read as the reverse complement.
GGACCAGAAACGCAGTATTACTTGCGCTTCATCGACAAGAAGAACTCGTCGTTGGTCTTGGTGGTTTTCAGCTTGTCGACCAGGAACTCGATGGCCGCTACTTCGTCCATCGGGTGCAGCAGCTTGCGCAGGATCCACATGCGCTGCAGTTCGTCGTCGGCGGTCAGCAACTCTTCGCGGCGGGTGCCGGAACGGTTGATGTTGATCGCCGGGAACACGCGTTTTTCCGCGATGCGACGGTCCAGGGGCAGTTCCATGTTGCCGGTACCCTTGAACTCTTCGTAGATCACTTCGTCCATCTTCGAACCGGTTTCAACCAGCGCGGTGGCGATAATGGTCAGCGAGCCGCCTTCTTCGATGTTCCGCGCGGCGCCGAAGAAACGCTTCGGTTTCTCCAGGGCGTGGGCATCGACACCACCGGTCAATACCTTGCCGGAGCTCGGGATCACGGTGTTGTAGGCACGGGCCAGACGGGTGATGGAGTCGAGCAGGATCACCACGTCTTTCTTGTGTTCGACCAGGCGCTTGGCCTTCTCGATCACCATTTCGGCAACCTGTACGTGACGGGTTGGCGGCTCATCGAACGTCGAGGCAACCACTTCGCCGCGCACGGTGCGCTGCATTTCGGTTACTTCTTCCGGACGCTCATCGATCAACAGCACGATCAGGTGAACTTCCGGGTTGTTGCGCGCGATGTTCGCTGCAATGTTCTGCAGCATGATGGTCTTACCGGCTTTCGGCGGTGCGACGATCAGGCCACGCTGGCCCTTGCCGATCGGTGCGCACAGGTCGATGACACGACCGGTCAAGTCTTCGGTGGAACCGTTACCGGCTTCCATCTTCATGCGCACGGTCGGGAACAGCGGGGTCAGGTTCTCGAAGAGAATCTTGTTTTTCGCGTTCTCGGGACGATCGAAGTTGATCGTGTCGACCTTGAGCAGGGCGAAATAACGCTCGCCTTCCTTTGGAGGGCGGATCTTGCCAACGATGGTGTCACCGGTGCGCAAGTTGAAGCGACGGATCTGGCTCGGCGAGACGTAGATATCGTCTGGGCCGGCGAGATAGGAAGCGTCTGCGGAGCGGAGGAAGCCGAAGCCGTCCTGGAGAATCTCCAGCACGCCATCACCGGAGATTTCCTCGCCGCTTTTCGCGTGCTTTTTCAGCAGGGAGAAAATCACGTCCTGCTTGCGCGAACGGGCCATATTTTCTATGCCCATTTCTTCGGCCAGTTGGAGCAGGTCGGTAATCGGCTTTTGCTTGAGTTCAGTCAGATTCATATAGGAATGACGTAATCATTTATGGAGGGGGGAAATTAAGCTTTTGGCTTAATGAGGCCGCGCCGCGGAGAAGGCGACAGGATCGCGTACTAATCGAAAAGGAATGCGTCGGCGACGGCTTGCAGGGGGCAGTGGAGAAACCAGTGCGGGGCCGAATGTACCACCTGAGTTTCGGAGCGTCTAGCCCTGTTTCACGAAAAAGCCCCGCAATTTGCGGGGCTTTTTTGACGACGCTTAGATGTTCGCGTCGAGGAAAGCTTGCAGCTGGGACTTCGACAGCGCGCCTACTTTAGTGGCTTCGACGTTGCCGTTCTTGAACAGCATCAACGTAGGAATGCCACGCACGCCGTGCTTGGCCGGGGTTTCCTGGTTGTCGTCGATGTTCAGCTTGGCAATGGTCAACTTGCCTTCGTAGGTGGTTGCAATGTCGTCCAGAACAGGAGCGATCATTTTGCAAGGGCCACACCATTCAGCCCAGTAGTCAACCAGCACCGGGCCTTGAGCCTTGAGTACTTCGGCCTCAAAGGTCGCGTCGGTGACGTGCTTGATAAGATCGTTGCTCATGGATGTCTCCGGATTGTAAGCAAAAAAAACGTGGCCCATCATAGCCGCCCTTCCCCCGTTCAGGAAGCCGCCTCTGATTGAGTGTTGCTATGGTGGTGCATGAGTTTGGGTATCGCCCAGCTCACGGCGTCACGGGAGTGACGAAGGCAATGCCGGTGCGCAACGCCGCATTACGTACATGTTCCTGCATGGTTTTTTGCGCCGCCGCACTGGTGCGTCGGGCCAGGGCGCGCAGGATCTTGCGGTGTTCCTGCCAGGTCTCCATGGCCCGTTCCGGCCGGATGAACGGTAGCTTCTGGCTCTCCAGGAACACCTCGGCGCTGGCACTGAGGATGCTCACCATCGCCTGGTTCCCGCTGGCCAACAGGATGCGCTGGTGAAACTCGAAGTCCAGCCGAGCGGCGGCTTCGAAGTCACCCGCCTTGAGTACCTTGCGCATGGCCTCGACGTTATCTTCCAGGCGGTCCAGCTCATCAATCGTCAGCGTCACCGCCGCCAGCCCCGCCGCGAAGCCTTCCAGGGCATAGCGCAACTGGAAGATATCCAGCGGCGTGGCCTGCGCCGCGAACGGCCAGGCGAATCCCGGTGACTCCTCTGCCGCCTGCACGAATACGCCCTTGCCCGGCTGCACGCTGACCACACCCAACGCGCTCAAGGACGACAGTGCCTCGCGCAACGACGCCCGGCTCACCCCCAACTGCAGCGCCAGGTCACGCTGGGACGGCAGTGCATCGCCCGGCCCGAAGCCCTGCTCCTTGATCAGTTTGCGGATGGCCTGCAGGGCCGCTTCCGGTACGGCTTGGGCGATGGAATTCATAAAAAACTCAAGGTTCCAGTCAACTGAGCGGCTAGTTGTAAAGCTATTCGAAGCCGGCGGCAAGCCACGCCCCAAAGGGGCTCGCGGGGTTTTACCAACGCTCGAAAAGGGTGCGAAAACGCCCACCACTGTTCAGACCAGTAAGACCACCTCAACTCAACAAAACCCTGCATTGCAGACGATCCTGAGGGCGCTGGCATGGGCTGTGCACTGAGCAAACTCAGAAAATTCCTTCGCCCTTCTCGGAGAGTTGCCATGACCAAGCGCTACAGCGCCCTGCTCACTGCCCTGTTTGCCAGCCTGATGCTGAGCCAGGCACCCGCCCAGGCCAACGGTCTGGACGATATCGTCGCCCGTGGCACCCTCAAGGTCGCCGTGCCTCAAGACTTCCCGCCCTTCGGCTCGGTCGGCCCCGACATGAAGCCCCGTGGCCTGGACATCGACACTGCCAAGCTGCTGGCCGACCAGCTCAAGGTCAAGCTGGAGCTCACCCCGGTCAACAGCACCAACCGCATTCCGTTCCTGACCACCGGCAAGGTCGACCTGGTGATTTCCAGCCTGGGCAAGAACGCCGAGCGGGAGAAGGTCATCGACTTCTCCAAGGCCTACGCACCGTTCTACCTCGCGGTTTTCGGGCCGCCTGACGCAGCCATCGGTAGCCTCGACGACCTCAAGGGCAAGACCATCAGCGTCACCCGTGGCGCCATCGAAGACATCGAACTGACCGCCGTCGCGCCAAAGGAAGCCACCATCAAGCGTTTCGAAGACAACAACTCCACCATCGCCGCCTACCTGGCCGGCCAGGTCGACCTGATCGCCAGCGGCAACGTGGTGATGGTGGCGATCAGCGAACGCAACCCCAAGCGCGTACCGGCGCTGAAAGTGAAACTCAAGGATTCGCCGGTGTACGTGGGCGTGAACAAGAACGAGCCAGCACTGCTGGAGAAGGTCAACCAGATCCTCGTTGCCGCCAAGGCTGACGGCAGCCTGGAAAAGAACGCACTGCAATGGCTCAAAGAACCGTTGCCGGCTGACCTCTGAACCCGGAGCTGACTCATGGCGTATCAATTTGACTTTGTGCCGGTGCTGGCCAATACCGACCTGCTGTTGCGCGGCGCGCTGTTCACCCTTGAGTTGACGGCCATCGGCGCGATCCTCGGCGTGGCCCTGGGCACCGTCGGCGCCGTAGTGCGGGCTTGGAAGATCCAGCCGTTCGCCTGGTTTTTCGGGGTGTATGTCGAGTTGATCCGCAACACACCGTTCCTGGTGCAGCTGTTCTTCATCTTCTTCGGCTTGCCGTCGTTGGGCTTGAAGATCACTGAATGGCAAGCCGCCGTGCTGGCGATGGTGATCAACCTGGGGGCGTACTCCACTGAGATCATCCGCGCCGGTATTCAGGCCGTCCCGCGTGGGCAACTGGAAGCCGCAGCGGCGCTGGCGATGACGCGCTTCGAAGCGTTCCGCCACGTGGTGCTGCTACCGGCGCTGGGTAAGGTGTGGCCGGCGTTGAGCAGCCAGATCATCATCGTGATGCTCGGCTCGGCGGTGTGTTCGCAGATCGCCACGGAAGAGCTGAGCTTTGCCGCCAACTTTATCCAGTCGCGCAACTTCCGTGCGTTTGAAACCTATGCCCTGACCACCCTGGTGTACCTGTGCATGGCGCTGATGATTCGCCAGTTGCTCAACTGGATCGGCCAGCGTTTCGTGATGAGGAACAGCCGATGAGTGATTTCTCGTTCTGGGACATCGTGCGCAACCTGCTCACCGGCCTGCAATGGACCTTGTTGCTGTCGCTGGTGGCGTTTATCGGCGGCAGCGTGATTGGCTTGCTGGTAATGACGATGCGCATCAGCCACAAGGCTTTCCCGCACAACATCGCACGCACCTATATCGAACTGTTCCAGGGCACGCCGCTGTTGATGCAGCTGTTCCTGGTGTTTTTCGGCATTGCCTTGCTGGGTGTGGATATCTCGCCTTGGTTGGCCGCGGCCATCGCCCTGACCCTGTTCACCAGCGCCTACCTCGCCGAAATCTGGCGCGGCTGCGTCGATTCCATCGCCCACGGGCAATGGGAAGCCTCGGCCAGCCTGGCGCTGAACCCGCTGGAGCAATTGCGCTACGTGATCCTGCCTCAAGCCCTGCGGATTGCCGTGGCGCCAACGGTGGGTTTCTCGGTGCAGGTGGTCAAAGGCACCGCCGTCACCTCAATTATCGGCTTTACCGAACTGACCAAGACCGGCGGCATGCTCGCCAACGCCACCTTCGAACCCTTCATGGTCTACGGCCTGGTAGCTCTTGGTTACTTTTTGCTCTGCTACCCCTTGTCCCTCAGTGCGCGCTACCTGGAAAGGAGACTGCATGCCTCTGCTTAGAATTTCCGCCCTGCATAAGTATTACGGCGATCACCACGTCCTCAAGGGCATCGACCTGACCGTCGAAGAAGGCCAGGTAGTGGCGATCATCGGTCGCAGCGGCTCGGGTAAATCCACCCTGCTGCGCACCCTCAATGGCCTGGAGTCCATCAACGACGGTGTGATCGAAGTCGATGGCGAATACCTCGACGCCGCCCGCGCCGACCTGCGCAGCCTGCGGCAGAAAGTCGGCATGGTGTTCCAGCAGTTCAACCTGTTCCCGCATCTGACCGTGGGTGAGAACGTCATGCTCGCGCCGCAAGTGGTGCAGAAGGTGCCCAAGGCCAAGGCGGCCCAGTTGGCCAAGCAGATGCTGGAACGCGTCGGGCTGGGGGAAAAATTCGACGCCTTCCCGGATCGCCTGTCCGGCGGCCAGCAACAACGGGTGGCGATTGCCCGCGCACTGGCCATGTCGCCCAAGGTGCTGCTGTGCGATGAGATCACCTCGGCCCTCGACCCGGAACTGGTCAACGAAGTGCTCAGCGTGGTGCGCCAACTGGCCAAGGACGGCATGACCCTGATCATGGTGACCCACGAAATGCGCTTCGCCCGGGAAGTGGGGGACAAGTTGGTGTTCATGCACCAGGGCAAGGTGCATGAAGTGGGCGACCCCAAGGTGTTGTTCGCCAACCCGCAGACGCCTGAGTTCGCCAACTTCATCGGCTCCGTGGAACAGCCGGCGTGACCAGCTCGAAGCTGCCCCGCCCTTCCAGCCGCGTCTCATTGGGCACCTGCAGAGCATAAGACGGCAGGTCAACGTCAATCTCAACCTGGGCCACCATTCGCTGGCCGGCTACCGGCTCCCCGGCGGCGCGAGCCACCAGGGTCTGGCCCGGCAACAACTGCCCGGTCACCGCCTCACCGGGCAACTGGGCTGCCTCCCACTCAACGGTGCGCCCATCCACCTGGGCACGGCTTAACCTCAAGTGGAAACGCCCTTGACGGCCCAATCGAAACCCTTGCCCGTCGGGGACACCGATAAATCGTAACGCCATCGGCGAAGCCTCCACGCACGTTACGTTCAACTGCACCGTACGAGTGCCGAGCGCCACAGAGGGGCGCTCGACAAGGGCCGGACGGCGAATAACACCGTAGTCGACATGCGGCTGACTCACGGACACCCGGCAGTTTTCGGCACGCACGCCCTGTGCCATCAATACCGTGCAGAACAACACGACGCCCATGCTTTTGTGCCTAGCTCCCATGGCATACCGCCGAGGTGGTCTGATAAAACTTGTCATTGTCAGTCTGGGTCCCGGCATCAAGGCTTAACAGGCAAGTGGAAGCGTCTGGCAATGAAACCCGCAGGTGTTGTGATTCAGTGACATCGTTGAGAAAGATCATGCCCTCGCCCACCACACTGGTCAGGAAGCGATCGTCCTTGCCGAATACCGAAGCCCCCTGAGGGAGCGGCCGCCCCTGTTGATCGCTTGCCGTGAGTAACACACGGCGGACTGTCACCACATCGAACGCCACCGCGTTGAATGACCCCCGGCCGGCGGCGAGCACCTGGGTGCCGTTCTTCAAGTCAACGCGCCTGGGCAACGACTGCGTGTTTACTTCGACGCGACTGTTGGTATACGCCGGCAAGCTTGCTATCACGGCTTGCCCGGTGAAATCGGTCCACACCGGTCCTTGTGGGTTTTCCACTTTTGCAGCGCCAATGTCACCCACCGAGACGATGCCGAACGTGTCACCCACCGCGTAAGGCGAGAACGTAAGCCCACCTTCGTGGGCCACTACGCCGCCCTGCAACTGCCCGGTATAACTGCTGCCCAGCGGATCGCGACTAACCCCCAGGCCAACCCGCGTATAACGAGGCATCAGGTCCACTTGACCGCTGATCGATTGCTCCCGGGCGCTGAGGTCACGCTCGACCCCGACCTCGTAATTCACATACTCATTGACCCGCTCACTGAACGCTGCGCCGGCACGGGACTGGCCCCCACGACGACTGATGTAGCTCTTCACTCGACGATCGACGCCCAAGGGTACGCTGACCTGCAGCCGCAGCGAAAGGTCGTCATCCCGGACGGAGTCGCGCCGGTTACCGGCAAGCGGCGTGTCACGGCGAGCGCGACTGCCACCGACCTGTGAATCGGCGATCAACGCGACATCGGCGTGTTTGAACGACTTGTTCCACGAGGCAAATACATGTTCGGTCATGTGTCCATCGAACTGAGAGCTGCGGGTATAGCCCAAGGCGAAGCCGCCCAATGCGGGGTCAGCCCAGCTCACATCCGCCGTGTACTGGTTCTTGAAACGCGAGTCCAGTTCATTGCCCCTGAACGTACGACCGGCTTCAAGTAGCTCGCGATAGTTCTGGGTTTGGGTCGTTGCACTAAGATTGACGTCGACATTGGCAAACACCGGACTGCTCATGGTCACACTGCTACGCGCCCCGGACATTGAGTTACGACTGTCCCGGGACACGTTGTGACGCGCGCCCACGGACACCCGTTGGAAAAATACGCTGCTCAGCGTGCCGCCTGCCGACCAATAGTCCTCAGTGCTCAACAAGCCGAAGCCGGCGGACGAGCCGCGTCCAAGATCCCACGTGCCGCTCCCCATGGCGACCACCGGTGTCGGTCCCGCCTCAACTGTGTTTTCTCGCACTTTGCCAAGCGAAAAGTAATAACCAGGTGCCGCCGGAGCAGCCCCGGCGAACGAAGCCGCCGGCACGGCGAAACTGCGCCGCCCCCCCCGTACATCGATCACGGTGACGTCCAGGTCGCTGGTGCCATTAAGCAAGGGTAAGCCCGTCAACCGGAAGGGACCTTCGGGCACCACCGTGGTGTGGATCAATACTCCAGACTGGCGCACTTCAATCCGCGACTGGCTCTGAGCCAGGCCTTCCACCACAGCATTGCTGTTGCCTGCGGGTACTCGCGACTGCCCGTCAGGGGAAAATTGCACGCCCGAAAGCTGGATGCCCCCAAACAGCGGGTTGTTGGTAGAAAGCTGGCCCACCTGGAACGTCGATTTCAACAGGGCAATATCACGCTGGGCGTAGGCATACAGGTGCTCAGCGCGGGTGTCGCCGTTATCAGACACGTAGAACTGGCGACTACGCACAATCCAATCGCCCAGGTTGAAGCCCGCCTCGGTATAGGCCGACGTGAACCGGCTGGCCCCACTGCGCGAACGGCTGTCGAACCCGAGTACGTCATAGTTGAACATGGCCGCCATTCCGCCCTGGGCAAAATGCCCCGCCTCCCATTGCGGCTCACGAAATGACTGGGTAGGTACCACCAACGCCACCTCATCGACACCGGGTCGTAGGCGGACCATCGTTGCCGGGAAGGCGCCAAGAAAGTCATAGCAAGCCTGGTCCGTAGCCGTGACTTCACGAATGAGGTCCTTGGGCTGCGTCAACCCGGCCTTCTCCAGAAACCCTGCGGTAAAACACAATTGCCCTTGCGCATCAAACCGTGCATCCACCAGCCCGAGCTGATTGCCATTGACCCTTAGCCCCACCGCATGGGTGCCTTCACGAAAGCGCGCCGCACTACGAAAGTAGTCCGAAACCTTGGGGTCAATGCCGTACGTGGTGAGTGCCGCCAGGTCGAACCCCTCTCCCAACTCCAGCGCCGAGGCAACACCAGGCAAACTGCAAAGCGTTGCGAACCCCATGAGCAGTGTGGGTCGACACGGCCGCAGAGGGTCCAAACGTCGGTTAATCGACAGGTTAATCATAGGCTGATCAACCCCCATCGGCATTGATCGAGGCTCGGTAGCTGTCCACGGAGAACCCGTAGACCGTCGCCGGCTCGATCTCGACGTGGGTCGAATTGCCCAATGGGTCCTCAACCTTTGCCGCAAGCGCTTCACCCGGCAAAATATAGGTTCGCGGCAAAGTAGCCATGCGCTTTTGGGGAAGTAACAGCACATCCGGTGCAAGGCGCACCACATAGGCACTGTCGTTGTGAACCGTAAGTCGCTCGCCTGACCGTCTCCATGTCAACAGTTCCCAGGGCGCGTCGTGCCGAGGCAGATCTCGTGGATGAAGGATCAGCGGCAGATTCTGCCGAAGCGTGATACCGATAGTCGCACCACCCGCCACGCGCGCTTGGGGAATACCCTCAAACGTCACGCGCTTTAACCGCTGCGTCTTCAAAGGCGACTTCAAGGTGGCGATGAAACGCACCAGTTGGGTTTCGCCTGCCTCTACGCGTGTAATGGGCGGCGTAACGATCAATAGCGGCTCTATATCTTCGGGCACGTTCTCCACGACCGAATGAAGCAACGCTGGCGTCGCATCCGTGTTCGTGATGTTTATGGTCGCCTCGCCGTGCTCTTCATTAAGTATGACCACCGAAGTCTCCGGAAGCATACCGTCCGCGACGGCCACACCCGCAAAACCTAGAAACCAACTTGCACTCAGCAGCAACACATTATTTAAAAATAAAAGACGACGCACTCAGTATTCTCCGCAACCTTAAGTTAACTATCAGCCACCCAGCACCCGCATAAATACAGCCGGCAAAGAACGCTGAGTTCTTAGCCGGTTGTATTCAAACTGCTTAGATGTAATTCAACTCAAGCGAAGCGCGCCCATCAAGGGTTACGTCACGGCTCAGATCCAAGTCCTGGGCCTTATTGATAACCGCCCTCACCACGAGGGTGGCGCTCAACTGAGAGACTGGGGCCGGCGTCAGCGACGAACTGATACGCCACGAGTGTTGGGCCGGAAACTGTGCGGCTTTACCATCGCTGGTTACCCAGGTGCCTGTGCTGGTGCTGGAACGCATGATGGGGTACAGGGTTGTGCCCGACGACCTGAGATCCCTGAGGGTGACCGTGAAACCGCCGGTTTTACGACCCGACACCGCACCCAAACCATAGTTATGCACCTCGGTATAGCCAGCACCCAGAGCAGCGAGGATGCCTGGCACCTTACTGGCAGCTTGCAGGTCCTTGAACGTCAGCCCGAACTTGGCCGCACCGCTGCCGCAGTTGACAGACAGGGGAAGGGTCTTTTCCTGAAGCGGGGTGAACGCCGCTGGGAGCAGGGTGCCGGAGGGAATATCACCGTAATTTACGATACCCGCCCCAGTCATGGAGAGGTTGCAGGCAGCGGGTTTGATCGTCCCCCTGACGGTCAGCTCCGCAACATTGGTTGCCTGAGCGCTCAGGGCTGCAGCAAGGCACGCAATACCAAGAGTCAGTCCAACTATTTTTTTCATGTTTGACCTGTCACTAAAGTTATCAGGTGTATTTATTTCGTTTGAACAGTTCAAACCATAAATAAATAACACCACGGCGAAATTGCCGAGTGACAGTCTGTCGCCTGGACTCCTGTTTAAAAAATCAGAGGACACGTCAGTTATCGTGGGAGCCGTAATAACAGCAGGTGAGTCAAGCCCAACGATCAAGTAGGGCAAAGTGCGAATCTCATAAGTTATTGGTCGCCTCTTTGTAGGCAAAACCACAAAGAACATTACTGCAATAAAAAGTTAATAACGCCTACACAAATGAAACCTGCTTCGTTGAGTTCTTATAAAACCGTCCTACATTTCCCACAGAAATGCCTCATAGATACCTAAATGAAAATTACCGAAGGCATACGCGTTGGCACCAAAGGTCGATCGTGGCACGATGGTCGGGTTATCGACCGAGACCCCCAAACCATGCCGCAATCCCAAGCCAAGAATCTGTCCCTGATCGCCGCCATCGACCTGGGCTCCAACAGCTTTCACATGGTCGTGGCCAAGGCCCAGAACGGTGAGATCCGCATCCTTGAGCGGCTCGGCGAGAAAGTACAGCTGGCTGCCGGTATCGACGACGAGCGCAAGCTCAATGAAGAATCCATGCAACGCGGCCTCGATTGCCTCAAGCGTTTTGCCCAGTTGATCAACGGCATGCCTCTGGGCGCCGTGCGGATCGTCGGCACCAACGCCCTGCGCGAAGCCCGCAACCGCGGCGAATTCATCCGCCGCGCCGAGGAGATCCTCGGGCACCCGGTAGAAGTCATCTCCGGCCGTGAAGAAGCGCGCCTGATCTACCTCGGGGTGTCACACACCCTGGCCGACACACCCGGCAAACGCCTGGTCGCCGACATCGGCGGTGGCAGTACCGAATTCATCATCGGCCAGCGCTTCGAACCGCTGCTGCGTGAAAGCCTGCAGATGGGTTGCGTCAGCTTTACCCAGCGTTATTTCAAGGACGGCAAGATCACCCCGGCGCGCTACGCCCAGGCCTACACGGCGGCGCGTTTGGAGATCATGAGCATCGAGCACGCCCTGCACCGCCTGACTTGGGATGAAGCGATCGGCTCGTCCGGCACCATCCGTGCCATCGGCCTGGCGCTCAAGGCGGGTGGCCATGGCACCGGTGAGGTCAACGCCGAAGGCCTGGCGTGGCTCAAGCGCAAATTGTTCAAGCTGGGCGACGCCGAGAAGATCGACTTCGACGGCATCAAGCCTGACCGTCGCGCCATCTTCCCGGCGGGCCTGGCGATTCTTGAAGCGATCTTCGACGCCCTCGAACTGCAACGCATGGACCACTGCGACGGCGCCCTGCGCGAAGGCGTGCTCTATGACCTGCTGGGCCGTCATCACCACGAAGACGTGCGTGAGCGCACCCTCAGCTCGTTGATGGAGCGCTATCACGTCGACCTGGAACAAGCCGCACGGGTGGAGCGCAAAGCCCTGCATGCCTTCGACCAGGTGGCCGAGGACTGGGACCTGGACGACGGCGTCTGGCGCGAGTTGTTGGGTTGGGCGGCCAAGGTGCACGAGGTGGGCCTGGACATCGCCCACTATCACTACCACAAGCACGGCGCCTACCTGATCGAGCACTCCGACCTGGCCGGTTTCTCCCGTGAAGACCAGCAAATGCTCGCCCTGCTGGTGCGCGGCCATCGCCGCAACATTCCCAAGGACAAGTTTGCGGAGTTCGGTGACGAAGGCATCAAGCTGATACGCCTGTGCGTGCTGCTGCGCTTTGCGATCCTGTTCCACCACATCCGTGGCACCCAGGAAATGCCCCAGGTCAAACTGCATGCCGATGGCGACAGCCTCGAAGTGATGTTCCCCAAGGGCTGGCTGGATGAGAACCAACTGACCCAGGCGGATTTCGCCCTGGAAGCGGAGTGGTTGACGCGGGTTGGATTCACGCTGAACGTGCGCTAACCCACTCTAAACAACACCGCAAAACAAAATGTGGGAGGGGGCTTGCCCCCGATGGCGGTGGCTCAGTGTCAGATGTACTGACTGACACACCGCTATCGGGGGCAAGCCCCCTCCCACATTTTTTAGTTCACAGTGAGTTTTAGTTCACCGTCAAAATCGGGCTACCCAACTTCTCCAACAACGTCGCCTGCGCACTGCGCGGGTTCTGGTTGCCGGTTGGCGTGTTGCGCACGTAGCGGCCGTCCGATTGCAGGCTCCAGCTGTGGGTGTTGTCGGTGAGGTAGCTTTCCAGCTCCTTCTTGACCCGCATGATCAGCTTCTTGCCTTCCACCGGGAAGCACGTCTCTACACGCTTATCGAGGTTGCGCTCCATCCAGTCGGCGCTGGAGAGGAACATCTGCTCCTCGCCACCGTTGAGGAAGTAGAACACCCGCGTGTGCTCCAGGAAGCGGCCGATGATCGAACGCACATGGATGTTGTGCGACACACCGACAATGCCCGGCCGCAGGCAGCACATGCCACGCACCACCAAATCAATGCGCACACCGGACTGGCTGGCCTTGTACAGCGCGCGGATGATCTTCGGATCGGTCAGCGAGTTGAACTTGGCGATGATGTGCGCAGGTTTGCCGTCGAGGGCGAACTGGGTCTCGCGGGCAATCATGTCGAGCATGCCCTTCTTGAGGGTGAACGGCGCGTGCAGCAGCTTTTTCATGCGCAGCGTCTTGCCCATGCCGATCAACTGGCTGAACAACTTGCCGACGTCTTCGCACAGGGCGTCGTCGGAGGTCAGCAGGCTGTAGTCGGTGTAGAGCTTGGCGTTGCCGGCGTGGTAGTTGCCGGTGCCCAAGTGGGCGTAGCGCACGATCTCACCGGCTTCGCGGCGCAGGATCAGCATCATCTTGGCGTGGGTCTTGAAGCCGACTACGCCGTAGATCACCACCGCACCCGCCGCTTGCAGGCGGCTGGCCAGTTGCAGGTTGGACTCTTCGTCGAACCGCGCACGCAGTTCTATCACCGCCGTCACTTCCTTACCGTTACGCGCGGCGTCCACCAGGGCATCGACGATTTCCGAGTTGGCACCGGAACGGTACAGGGTCTGGCGTACGGCCAAGACGTGCGGGTCCTTGGCGGCCTGGCGCAGCAGGTCGACCACCGGGGTAAAGGACTCGAACGGGTGCAACAGCAGGATGTCCTGCTTGCTCACCACGCTGAAAATGTTCTCGCTGTTTTGCAGCAGTTTCGGGATCTGCGGCGTGAACGGGGTGTATTGCAGCTCCGGGTGGCTGTCCAGGCCGGTGATGCTGAACAGGCGCGTCAGGTTCACCGGACCATTGACCTGGTACAGCTCGGATTCGGCCAGGTTGAACTGCTTGAGCAGGTAGTCCGACAGATGTTTGGGGCAGGTATCCGCCACCTCCAGGCGCACCGCATCGCCGTAGCGCCGCGAGAACAGCTCGCCGCGCAGGGCGCGGGCCAAGTCCTCGACGTCTTCGGAATCCAGCGCCAGGTCGGCGTTACGGGTCAGGCGGAATTGGTAGCAGCCTTTAACCTTCATGCCCTGGAACAGGTCATCGGCGTGTGCATGGATCATCGACGACAGGAATACATAGTTGTCGCCAGGCCCCCCCACCTCTTCCGGTACCTTGATGATTCGTGGCAACAGGCGCGGCGCCGGGATGATCGCCAGGCCGGAATCGCGACCGAAGGCGTCGATACCTTCCAGTTCAACGATGAAGTTGAGGCTTTTGTTCACCAGCAACGGGAACGGGTGCGTCGGGTCGAGGCCGATCGGCGTGATGATCGGCGAGATCTCGTCGCGGAAGTAACGGCGCACCCAGGTCTTGATCTTGGTGGTCCAGTGACGGCGACGGATAAAGCGGACCTGATGTTTTTCCAGTTCCGGCAGCAGGATGTCGTTGAGGATCGCGTATTGGCGGTCCACATGGCCGTGCACCAGCTCGCTGATGCGCGCCAGGGCCTGGTGCGGTTGCAGGCCGTCGGCGCCGGCTTGTTCACGGGCGAAGGTGATCTGCTTCTTGAGGCCGGCCACGCGGATTTCGAAGAACTCGTCCAGGTTGCTGGAGAAGATCAGCAGGAACTTCAGGCGCTCCAGCAACGGGTAGGACTCATCCAGCGCCTGCTCCAGCACACGGATGTTGAATTGCAGTTGGGACAGCTCGCGGTGGATGTACAGGCTGCTGTCATCCAGGTTGGTCACCGCGGCCACTGGCGCTGGAACAGGCTCGGCTGCCACGGCAGGCGGGGCCGGTTCCAGTTCCGGTGGGGTCTCGGCGACTTGTTCAACCACCGGGTGAGCGTCTTTTACGGCAACGTCTGTGAGTCCTTCGGTATTCATCGAGTGTTCCTGTGAGGGCTATGGTTGCTCTCTAAGCAATTGGGCGGCGCGGGCGGCGAAGTAGGTCAGAATGCCATCAGCCCCGGCGCGTTTAAAGGCTGTCAGGGATTCTAGGATCACCCCTTCGCTCAGCCATCCGTTCTGTATTGCAGCCATGTGCATCGCGTATTCGCCACTGACCTGATAGACAAAGGTCGGCACTTTGAATTCCTCTTTGACCCGGTAAAGGATGTCGAGGTACGGCATACCGGGCTTGACCATCACCATGTCGGCGCCTTCGGCCAGGTCGGCCGCCACTTCATGCAGGGCTTCCTGGCTGTTGGCCGGGTCCATCTGGTACGAGGCTTTATTGGCCTTGCCCAGGTTCAGGGCCGAGCCCACCGCATCGCGGAACGGCCCGTAATAGGCGCTGGCGTACTTGGCCGAGTAGGCCATGATCCGCACATTGACGTGGCCGGCCAGCTCCAGGGCTTCGCGAATCGCCTGGATGCGCCCGTCCATCATGTCCGACGGTGCAACCACCTGGGCGCCCGCGGCGGCATGGGACAAGGCTTGCTTGACCAGCGCATCAACGGTGATGTCGTTCTGAACATAGCCGTCTTCGTCGAGAATGCCATCCTGGCCGTGGGTGGTGAACGGGTCCAACGCCACGTCGGTGATCACCCCCAGCTCCGGGAAACGCTCGCGCAGGGCGCGGGTGGCGCGCTGGGCGATGCCCTCCGGGTTCCAGGCTTCGGCGGCATCCAGGGATTTGAGTTCAGACGGCGTCACCGGGAACAGCGCCAGCGCCGGAATCCCCAGTTCGACCCAACCCGCCGCCTCGATCAGCAACTGATCAATGGTCAAGCGCTCCACACCCGGCATCGACGCCACCGCCTCACGCCGGTTTTCACCGTCGAGCACAAACACCGGCAGGATCAGATCATTCGTCGTCAGCACGTTTTCACGCACCAGGCGGCGAGAAAAATCATCACGACGATTGCGACGCAGGCGGGTGGCGGGGAACAGGCGATTGGCAGGGGTAAAGCTCACGACAGACTCCTGAGCCCGCATCCACGGGCGAGCGTTGCAGTTATAAGCGGCCATTATGACGAAGGTATGACAGTTGTGCTTGCCGATGCGACCTGTAGCCGCATTCGTCATTTATGTAGGAATTGTTCACTTCATGACACATCTCGATACTTTCATGAATGTTCACGAAGGCGTAGGCTGCGCGTTCATTTCGCCAGCACCCCCAGACCATGCTTCAACAATTTCTGCATGACTTCGGCTACTTTGCGCTCTTCCTGGGCACCTTTTTCGAAGGCGAGACCATCCTGGTTCTCGCAGGCTTCCTGGCATTCCGTGGGTACATGGATATCAACCTGGTGGTGGTCGTTGCCTTCTTCGGCAGCTACGCCGGCGACCAGCTTTGGTACTACATGGGCCGCAAGCACGGTCGCAAGCTGCTGGCGCGCAAGCCGCGCTGGCAATTGATGGGGGATAAGGCCATGGAGCATATCCGCAAACATCCGGATATCTGGGTGCTGAGCTTCCGCTTCGTCTACGGGTTGCGCACCGTCATGCCCGTGGCCATTGGGCTTTCCGGCTACCCACCGTTGCGCTACCTGATCCTCAACGGCATCGGCGCGGCAATCTGGGCGGTGGCGCTGGGCGCTGCGGCGTATCACTTCGGTGCGGTGCTGGAAGGCATGCTGGGCAGCGTCAAGAAGTACGAACTGTGGGTACTCGGCGCGCTGCTGGTACTGGGCTTCGGCCTGTGGCTGCGTCGCCGTTTCAAGAACGCGCGCATCGCTCGCGAGGCCTGTGCCGAGGCCAAGGCCCGGCTCGCTGCCGAGCCGGCGCCGGTGCAGACGCCTAAGACGCCAATCGAGTAAGCCGGTCTCTGCAACAGTAGAGGCCGATCACGCTGAGCAGGCTGTAACTCACCAGGCCCAGCCAGCCCAAGTGGCTGGCTGGCCACAGTCCCACCAGCGGCGCCAGCCATACCAACGGTACATTCAGTGCCAGGCGTGCCAGTTCGGCCTTGAGTGCCCACGGGCGATTCTCCAAGGCCACGCCCAAGGTAAACAACCCCAGCGCCATCGCACTCCAACCCAGGATCAGCGCCGCCGTGGGCAATCCTTCGCCGAAATTCATCAGATAACTGCCAAAACCCACATACGCCGCAAATTGCAGGGCGATGTACACCTGTTGGCGCACATCCAGCGGCACCTCGAATTTGCGGAACTGACTCAGGTCGTGCTTGGCCAGCGGGTACTTGGCCTTCACGTCCGCCGGGCGCCAGCCGGTGTGCATGAACCAGATGCGCAGCTTGTCCCACCAACGCTCGGTGCGCCGCGCATCACTCCACAGCTGTGCATAAAACTGCAAGTTGGCCCATAGCGGATTCCAGCTGGCCAGCGGCGTGGTCACGCCGAAAATTACCGGCTCGTTGTCGTCTTCTTCCTGGTACGTACCGAACAGGCGGTCCCAAATAATGAACACCCCGCCGTAGTTGCGATCCATGTAGAGAGCGTTCTGTGCATGGTGGGCCCGATGGTTGGACGGCGTGACAAAGAACCACTCGTACCAGCCGAGCTTCGGCACATGACGGGTGTGCACCCAGAATTGATACAGCAGGTTAAGGGACGCCACGCTGATAAACACCACCAGCGGCACGCCGACCACGGCCAGCGGCAGGTAGAAGATCCAGCTCAGCAGAAAGCCGGTGCTGGTCTGGCGCAGGGCCGTGCTGAGGTTGTAGTCCTCGCTCTGGTGATGCACCGAGTGCGCGGCCCAGAGGATATTGCGCTCGTGGCCCATGCGGTGCAGCCAGTAGTAGCAGAAGTCATAGAACACAAAGGCGAACACCCAGGTCCAAACGCTGTGGGCCGAGAGTTCAAACAGTGCCAGGTGCTTGAGGGCGAACGCGTAGGTCAAAATCCCCACGCCTTTGGTCAGCAGCCCCGTAGTGGTGGACAGCACCCCGGTACTGAGGCTGTTGATGGCATCTGCGACGCGGTAGTTGCGTTCGCCACGCCAGCGGTCGGCGAGCAGCTCCACCACGATCAAGGCGATGAAAAACGGTACCGCATAAGGCACGAAGTCCATGGTCTGGTCCGGTTTGTTTTTGTTACATCTAGAGTAGGTGTAGCGGCGCCAGACCCCATTGGCAACAGGTGACAAATTAGTAGACATTTAACGCCATGACCCCAGGAGAAATGCCCATGAGCAAAAAGATTGCAGTGATCCTTTCCGGCTGCGGCGTGTACGACGGTGCAGAGATCCATGAAAGCGTGATCACCTTGCTGCGCCTGGACCAGCGCGGCGCTCAGGTCCAATGCTTTGCCCCCGATATTGCCCAACTGCACGTGATCAACCACCTGACCGGCGAAGAGATGCCCGAGTCACGCAACGTGCTGGTGGAGTCGGCGCGCATCGCCCGAGGTGAGGTGAAGGACATCCGCGAAGCCAATGTGGAAGACTTCGATGCGCTGATCGTGCCGGGCGGGTTTGGCGCGGCAAAGAACCTGTCCAACTTTGCAGTTGAAGGCGCGGGTTGCAGCGTCAATCCGCAGGTACTGGAATTGGCCGAGGCGTTTGCCGAAGCCGGCAAACCCGTGGGGTTGATCTGCATTTCGCCAGCGCTGGCGGCGAAGATCTATGGTCCAGGCGTGACGTGCACCATCGGCAACTGTCCCGATACGGCGGCAGCCTTGGACAAGATGGGCGCCACCCACCAAGAGTGCTCGGTGGAAGATATCGTCGAAGACAGGGCGCGCAAGCTGGTGAGCACGCCGGCCTATATGGTGGGCAAGAACATCAGTGAAGTGGCTTCGGGGATCAACAAGCTCGTAGACCGCGTGCTGGAACTCACCCACGAAAACGACTGAACACCTTGTAGTGAGCGGGCTTGTCCCGCGCTGGGGGGCGAAGCCGCCCCAAATCCATACAACTGGGTCTAACTGAAACACCAAGGTGACTGGGTTTAGGGCGGCTTCGCCCCCCAGCGCGGGACAAGCCCGCTCACTACAATCAGGGTTGGCGCATCAGTCGAGTGAGGATTCGGTCCAGGGCATTGGCAAATGCCTGCTTGTCCTTCTCCCCATGGGGCGGTGGCCCGCCGCCCATCTGGCCCTGTTCACGCAGATCGGTGAACAGGTTGCGCACCGCCAGGCGTTCACTCATGTTCGCCGGGCTGAACTCCTTGCCCCGTGGGTCGAGCGCGGTCACGCCCTTTTTCACCAGGCGATCGGCCAGGGGCACGTCGCTGCAAATCACCAGTTCACCGGGCACTGCGTGTTCCACCAGATAGTCATCCGCCGCGTCAGGCCCGCTGGGTACCACCACCAGCTTCACGCAGGAAAAGCTCGGTTTGATCTGGCTTTGCCCCGCCACCAGCACCACTTCGAACTGGCGCTTGAGGGCGAACTTGACCACCTGGTCCTTGGCCGCCCGAGGGCAGGCGTCGGCATCGATCCATACGCGCATAACGCACCTATCCTCAATAATACAAATCCAATGTGGGAGGGGGCTTGCCCCCGATAGCAGTGGGTCAGTCAATACATCGGGTGACTGATACATCGCCATCGGGGGCAAGCCCCCTCCCACACTGTTAAGCAGTAACGCGGCGTTTTTCGGCCAGGCGGCTGCGGCCATACAGCACCACAATCGCCAGGATCGCCACTGCTTGCGCACTCAGCGAGTACGCATCGGCATGAATCCCCAGCCAGTCAAAGTCAAAGAACGCCACCGGCCGCGTACCGAAGATTCCGGCTTCTTGCAGCGCTTTCACGCCATGCCCGGCGAACACCACCGACAACGCGCACAGCAGCGCCGCGTTGATGCCGAAGAACAGCGCCAACGGCAACTTCGCCGAACCCCGCAGGATCACCCACGCCAGGCCCATCAGCAGCACCAGCGCCGTGGCGCCACCGGCCAATACCGCGTTGTGCCCGGCCGGGCCGGCTTGCAGCCACAGGGTTTCGTAAAACAGGATCACCTCGAACAACTCGCGGTACACCGAGAAGAACGCCAGCAGCGCAAAACCAAAGCGTCCACCGCCGCTCACCAGACTGCTCTTGATGTAGTCCTGCCAGGCCGCCGCGTGGCGACGGTCGTGCATCCACACGCCCAGCCACAGCACCATCACACTGGCGAACAGCGCGGTGCAGCCTTCAAGCAGCTCACGCTGGGCACCGCTGACGTCAATCACATACGCCGCCAACGCCCAGGTGGCCAGGCCGGCCAATAGCGCCAGGCCCCAGCCGACATTGACGCTGCGCACCGCCGATTGCTGGCCGGTATTACGCAGGAACGCCAGGATCGCCGCCAATACCAGAATCGCTTCCAGGCCTTCGCGCAGCAAAATCAGCAAGCCAGAGATATAGCTCAGCGACCAGCTCAAGCCATCGCTGCCCAGCAGGCCGGCGGATTCGGTGAGCTTGGCCTTGGCCACGTCCAGGCGCTGTTGCACCTGTTCGACCGGCAAGCCGTCCTGCAAGGATTGCCGATAGGCCATCAGCGCCTTCTCAGTGTCCTTGCGCACGTTGGCGTCGACGTTATCCAGGGAGCTTTCCACCAGCTCGAAGCCTTCCAGGTACGCGGCCACCGACAGGTCATAGGCCTGTTCGTGGTCTCCGTTGCGGAAGGCGGCGAGGCTCTTGTCCAAGGTGGTCGCGGTGTAGTCGAGCAATTGCGCTGGGCCACGCTTGACCTGCGGCGGCTGCGCACGCTGGGCGCGGAAGGTCGCGGCGACGGCTGGGCCGCTGGCGGCAAGGACTTCATTGGGGGTCTGGCGGGCCAGATCGGCGAGATTGAAGGGTTGCTCGCTTTTCGCAGCGGCCGGGTCAGCGGTGAAACCCGCGATATACGTGGCCAGGTCCCAACGTTGACGATCATCCAACTGGTCGGCAAAGGACGGCATGTCGGTGCCTTCAACGCCAAGGCCCAAGGTGTTGTAGATCGCGTACAGGCTCAGGCGGTCCAAGCGTGCCGCATCCGTCAGGTTGGCCGGCGGCGGCGTCATGCCCATGCCTGCCGGGCCGTCGCCTGCACCGGCAGTGCCGTGGCACACCGAGCAGTGCTGGGCGTAGAGCGGTGCGCCGCGAGTGGCGTCGGGTGTGATCGCCGGCGCCTGGCTGACTTCATAGGCCACTGCCAGTTGCGCCCCCAATTGACGAGCTTGCCGAGCGACGGCTGCACCGTCCTGATGGGCAGTTACAGCCGCTAACAGTTCATCGACCCCCTTCACCAAACCCGCGCGCTCCGGACGTTCCGGCAGTTGTGCCACCAGGCCTTGCAACACCCCGAGAAACTCCACCTGTTCACGGTATTCGGCGTCATCGATTACCTTGCCCGCCTCCACCGTGGGAGGGTAGTCAGCACCAACGTAGTCCAGCAAATGCAGGGCTTGTGAGGCGCCCTCGGCAGTCGCGGCCAGCAGATTGACGCTGCACGACATCAACGCCGGCAACAGCAGCCAGGCGAAAAAACGGAAGGGGGCAGTCATGAATGAATCTCAAGGGGAAATACGAAGTAACACATTGTTGAGCCTTAAAGGGTTTGACTCAAGGCGTAAGTGATTTGGCGCTTAAAAGGCGGGGAATTTTTAGAAACGGGGTAGTGGCATTTTTGGCGATTTCTCTAGGGCAAAAAGCCATTGTTTTGCCAGTAATGCCGCTTATAATGCCGCCCCCTGTTAGTGCGAAAGGGAATTGAGTTCCTCGTTTTTATGAGGAATTACCACATTGGTTGATACGCTCAGGGAAGAAGTTTGCATGGCAGTTCGCGCCTTAACTCCGCTCGCGCTAGCGGCGGTGACCTTGCTCTCCGGCTGTTCGATGTTCCGCAGCTACGATACCGAGCTGCAAGCCACCAACCAGCAATTGGCCACCGGCAACGTCGATGCCGCCTTGACCTTGCTGGAGAAGAACAACACCGGCGAAGACAAGGACCTGCTCTATTTCTTCGAAAAAGGTGAGCTGCTGCGCGCCAAGGGCGACCTGACCGGCAGCCAGACCGCGTGGCGCAGCGCCGACCTGCAAGTCTACAAGTGGGAAGAATCGGTCAAGTTCGACAGCGAAAAATACCTCGCCCAGTTCGGCAGCTTCCTGGTCAACGACAAGGTGCGTCGCTACGAAGGCTATGACTACGAAAAAGTCATGCTGACCACCCAGATGGCCCTGAACCTGCTGGCCCTGAACGACTTCGACGGCGCCCGCACCGAGATCAAGAAGACCCACGAACGCGAA
The DNA here is from genome assembly GCF_004682045.1 of Pseudomonas nabeulensis. Classification (GTDB taxonomy): domain Bacteria; phylum Pseudomonadota; class Gammaproteobacteria; order Pseudomonadales; family Pseudomonadaceae; genus Aquipseudomonas; species Aquipseudomonas nabeulensis. The sequence goes on along the minus strand of NZ_QUZT01000072.1, from coordinate 6,932 downwards.
GCCGTCATCGCCGACCTGCGCGACAAGGAATACCTCAAGCGCGAAGACGAGGCCCAGCGCGAAGGTGTGACCACCCAGATGAAAGACCTGCGTGGTTACCCGGTGGAAGCCCTGGACGCACCAGAAGTGGTCGGCCTGAAAAACAGCTACCAGAGTGCGTTCAGCCATTACCTGGCCGGGTTTGTCTACGAAGCCCTGGGTGAAAAAGACCTGGCCGCGCCCGGTTATCGCAAAGCCGCTGAACTACGCCCCAACACCCCGCTGCTGGAACAGGCACTCCTGGACCTGGACAAATCCAAGGTCGGCGCCGATGAAACCGACGTGCTGATCGTGGTCCAGAGCGGCCTGGCGCCGGCCCGCGACTCGATTCGCCTGCCGCTGCCGATTCCGATCAATGGCAACCTGGTTATCACGCCGCTGTCATTCCCGGTAATCAAGGCCGATACCTCCACGGCGACCTTCGCCCAAATCGGCGTCGACGGTCAGCAACAGAACCTCACCGCCCTCAACAGCACCACCGCCATGTCCCGCCGCGCCTTGCGCGATGACATGCCCGGAATCATCCTGCGCACCACCGTGCGGGCGGTCACCCGAGGTGTCGCGCAAAACAACCTGAACAAGACCAACCCCATGGCCGGCCTGGTGCTGGGCATCGCTTCGGCGATCACTGAAGGCGCAGACACGCGTACCTGGCGCACCCTGCCGGACATGACTCAGGTGACCCGCCTGCGCCTCAAGCACGGCGAGCATCAGGTCAGCCTGCCCAGCGCCCTGGGCGGCACGCTGGTGACGGTCAAGGCCGATCAACGCTACCAGGTGATCACCTTGCGCGTGGTCGGCAACCAGGTGTTCGCCGGGGGCCTGGCAGCCCACGTGCTGCCGAACCCTGCCACCCAGGCCCTCGCCCTCAAACAACCTTAAGGAGCACGCTATGCGTCATTTCATTCTCGGCGCCCTGGCGCTGGTCCTGCTGGCCGGTTGCGCCACCCCGCCGCCACCGGAACCCGGCAGCGCTGCGAGCAAAATCGTGGTGATGGGCAAGTTCAAGGGCATCGCCGTCGGCGCCATCCGCGTGGCGCGCGAGAACGGTTTTCTCACCGCCAAGGTGCAGTTGAGCAACATCACCAGCAGCAACCAGACGATGTATTACCGCTTCGCCTGGCTCGGCGCCGACGGCTTCCCGGTGGGCGATGAAGACACCTGGAAAGTGCTGAACCTGTACGCCAATCAGGCGACCTTCCTGCCGGCCATTGCCAATCTGCCTCAGGCTGCGGACTTCCGCCTTGAAGTGAAGACACCTTGAAGCCCAACCCTATTCAGTTCCAGAGAGATTTCCCCATGTTTGCACGCTTTTCGATCCTCGCCGTGGTGGCCGTGCTGGCCAGCGGTTGCGCCAACACTTCGCCGGTTCTGGGCAGCAAGAACATCAGCTACGGCGACACCAAGGCCGTGGAGACGGTAACCAATGAGTTCGGTTCCACCGACCTGCAAATGATCGCCGAGAGCATGACCCGCTCCCTCGCCCAGTCCGGCATCCTGCAAGGCCGCCCGGTGGTGCAGGTGTACGACGTGAAGAACAAGACCAGCGAGTACATCGATACCCGCGAGATCACCACGTCGATCAAGACCCAGTTGATGAAGACCGGCACCGCACGCTTCGCCAGCGACAACACCGACATGCAGAGCCAGGTCGACCAACTCAAGCTGCAAAACCAGAGCGGCCTGTACAAGAAGTCCACGGTCAGCAAGACCGGCAACATGGTCGCCGCCAAGTACCGCCTGGAAGGCTCCATCAGCTCCATCGTCAAGCGCAGCGCGGACTACAAGGACGTGTTCTACAAATTCAGCCTGCAACTGGTCGACGTCGAGAGCGGCCTGGCTGAATGGATGGACGAAAAAGAAATCCGCAAGACCACGGAGCGCTAAGCAATGCGTGCATGGATCGGCATGATCGGCCTGCTGTGCGCCTTTTGCGCCTCGGCCGCTCCGAAAATCGCGGTGACCGACCTGGCCTACGAGGCGCGGGTCGAGGAATACATTCACCAGGTTTCGGCCAGCAACAACTTCCAGGCCAGTGCCTACCACGCCAGCGGCGCGTCGAACTACAGCGAGTACGAAAGCCGTACCAGCTACATCGAGCAGACCGAGCTGCGTAAGTTCAGCGGCGATATCAAGGGCGAGATCCTCAAGTCCCGGCAGTTCCAACTGGTGCAGGGCACGCCCTATACCGCCGATGCCAAGGGTGACGTCTACGACGTGATCAAGCGCATCAAGGCCGGCAACTTCAAAGGTGCCGACTACGTGCTGTTCGGCACCCTGTCGGACATCGACTTCACCCAGGACATCAACGCCCTGGACCACACCAACAGCTACTCAGCGGTGCTGGGCCTGACGTTGGTGGCAGACTTCAGCCTGATCAATACCCGCACCTACGAGATCACCTCGGCGTTTACTGCCATGGGTGAAGGCCAGGACACCAAGCTGGTGAACAGCCGCGATGTACGCGTGAGCCTGAACCGGCCGCGTGTGGTCAAGGAAGTATCGAAAGCGTTGGGTGAGGATGTGGCGCGGCAGTTGGCGGAGCAGTTGGGCGGTGGCTATCAAGAGCCGGGCCAACCGGCGTTGCGCAATAACCTGCCGAGGGATGAAGCGCCGAAGATCTTGCGCTGAAATTTCACAAACACCACAAAACCAATGTGGGAGGGGGCTTGCCCCCGATAGCGGTGGGTCAGCGACAGATTAGCTGACTGACAGACCGTCATCGGGGGCAAGCCCCCTCCCACATTTGAACCCAGTTTCTTCAGTTAAGCCGTCGCACGATGCAGGCTGGCGAGGAACCCCGCCGCCCCGACGAACAACCCGGCAAACGTCCGATTCATCCGCTTCTGCTGCTTCGGCGTGCGCAACAACCGCAACACCTTCGACGCCAACCCCGTATACCCCGCCATCACGATCATATCCACGCAGATCATCGTCGCGCCCAGGATCACATACTGAATCAGCAACGGCGCCTGCGGATTCACGAACTGCGGCAGCACGGCCAGCATGAACACCAACGCCTTGGGGTTGCTGGCGTTAACCAAAAAGCCTCGGAACATCATCGCCATCGGCTTGCCGATCGGGCGCACGGCCGCTTCATCGGTCATGTCCATCGGCAAGGCGCGCCATTGCTTGATGGCCAGATACACCAGGTACGCCACGCCGAACCACTTGATCGCATAGAACGCAGTGGACGACGCCGCCAAAATGGCACCCAGGCCGCCGGCGACCACGGCAATTTGCATCGCCAGGCCAATTTGCAAGCCAATGGCATTCCAGTAACCGCGCACAAAACCGTATTGCAGGCCGCTGGACATCGAGGCGATAGCGCCCGCGCCAGGGGAAAGGGAGATGATCCAACTGGCCAGGAAAAAGGCCAGCCATGTATCGAGTGCCATTACACACCTCGTAGCAAATTCGTCGTAAGCGGTAAGCTAACTCCGAGCACCGAGGCCTGGCTATAGAATTTTTACGCGGGAGAGATCCAGCGGCGCACCGAACGTTGGAAGAACAGGCTGTTGGGCACCTGCACCATCGCGCTGTCGGTACCCGCTTCGGCGACTTCGATCAGCGTGGTGTACAGCAGGTTGATCGCCACGACGCGGCCTTTTACGCCTGGTTTGTCGACGGTATCCACCAACTCGACAATATCCCCGAGACGAAACGGGCCGACGGTGAAAATCAGGATTGCACACAGCAGGTTGGACAGCACCGACCACATGGCGAAGAACGCGACGGCCGCAACCGCGACAAACCCCGACAGCGCGGTCCACAACACCGTGGCCGACACACCCAGGCGGCCCAGCACGAAGATCAGCGCGCTGCCCATGATCAACCAACGCAAACCACCGCGCAGTGGCATCAGCAATTGCGGCGGGAACGGGTAGCGCTCGCCCAGGCGCGTAAGGCCTTTGGCGACAAAACGCTGGGCCAGGTAGCCGGCCAGCAGGATCAGCAGGATCTGCACGCCGATCCACACGGGCTCGATCCATTGCGCCGGCAGAGGCAGTTGCAGCGCTTCCATCAGGACAGCGCCTCCAGCTCCGCTTGCAGCGATTCCAGCAGTTCGAGAGCTTCCATCCAGGTTTCCTCCAACTGTCCTTCGCGCACCTTGAGCTTGGCCTGTTCCGCCAGCAGGTCACGCAATTCGTCCTTGCGGGCGGCTTCGTACACGGCGCTGTCACCCAAGCTGGCTTCGATCTTGGCCAGGCGCTCATGCACCTTGCCCAGCTCGGCTTCGAGCTTGTCGGCTTCACGCTTGTGCGGGGCCAACTGTTGGCGCAACGCAGCGGCGGCCTGGCGCTGGGCTTTCTTGTCGGTCTTGTCCGGGTTGACCGGGGTGTTGCTGACCGGCGCGTTGCGCAGGCGGTAATCCGTCAGCCAGCGCGCGTAGTCGTCGAGGTCGCCATCGAACTCTTCGACCTTGCCGTCGGCCACCAGCAGGAAGTTGTCAGTGGTGCTCTTGAGCAAGTGGCGATCGTGAGACACCACCAATACCGCACCGCTGAACTCCTGCAACGCCATGGTCAGCGCCAGGCGCATTTCCAGGTCCAGGTGGTTGGTGGGCTCGTCGAGCAGCAACAGGTTCGGGCGGTCCCAGGCGATCAACGCCAGGGCCAGGCGGGCTTTTTCGCCGCCGGAGAAGTTCAGCACCGGCTCATCGATGCGCGCGCCACGGAAGTCGAAACCACCAAGAAAGTCGCGCAGGGTCTGCTCGCGCTCGGTCGGCGCCAGGCGTTGCAGATGCAGCAACGGGCTGGCCTTCGAGTCCAGCGAGTCCAACTGGTGCTGGGCGAAGTAGCCCACCACCGTGTTCTCGCCACGGGTCAAGCGACCGGCCAGCGGCGAAAGCTCGCCCGACAGGTTCTTGATCAGCGTCGACTTGCCCGCGCCGTTGGGGCCGAGCAAACCAATGCGTGCGCCCGGCGTGAGTTGCAACTTGACCTTCTCCAGGATGGTTTTGTCGCCATAACCCAGGCGCGCGTCCGAGAGGTCCAACAGCGGGCTGGAGATTTTCACCGATTCGCGGAACACAAAATCGAATGGCGAATCAACGTGGGCCGCCGACAGTTCTTCCATGCGTTCCAGGGCCTTGATCCGGCTCTGGGCCTGGCGGGCCTTGGTGGCCTGGGCCTTGAACCGGGCAATGTAGCTTTCCATGTGCGCACGTTGCGCCTGTTGCTTCTCGTAGGCCTGTTGCTGCTGGGCCAGGCGCTCGGCGCGGGCGCGCTCGAACGCGGTGTAGCCACCACGGTAGAGGGTGATTTTCTTCTGTTCGACGTGGGCGATGTTGTCGACCACGGCGTCGAGGAAATCCCGGTCGTGGGAAATCAGCAGCAAGGTGCCCTGGTAGCTCTTGAGGAAATCTTCCAGCCACAGGATCGCATCGAGGTCCAAGTGGTTGGTCGGTTCGTCGAGCAGCAACAGGTCCGAGGGGCACATCAGCGCCTGGGCCAGGTTCAGGCGCATGCGCCAGCCGCCGGAAAAGTCCGCGACCGGGCGATCCATCTGTTCGTTGGTAAAGCCCAAACCGGCGAGCATCTTGCGGGCGCGGGCGTCGGCGGTGTAGCCGTCGGCACTGTCCAGTTCCGCGTGCAGGCGCGCTTGGGCCGCGCCGTCCTGGGCTTTCTCGGCCTCGGCGAGGTCATGCTGCACCTGGCGCAGGCGCAAGTCGCCATCGAGCACGTAGTCGATCGCGATGCGGTCCAGGGTGTCGATCTCCTGGCGCATATGGGCGATGCGCCAGTCGGCCGGCAGCAGGCAGTCCCCGGAATCCGGGGTCAGCTCACCCAGCAACAGGGCAAACAACGTGGATTTGCCGGCGCCGTTGGCACCGATCAGGCCGGCTTTGTGACCGGCGTGCAGGGTCAGCTCGGCGTCTTCGAGAAGACGTTGCGGGCCACGCTGTAATGTTAGGCTTTGAAGTCGGATCATAATGGCGGCGGAGTCTACCAGCTTCGTTGGCCGCTGGCTTGGGTGTGAATATGTGCGCTGACCTGTGGAGCTTTGCCCTCTCGACTTACGCCCGCCCGGGTGTCGAAGCCGCTTGCCTGCGCTTGCAGGAGCAAGGCGCGGATGTGTGCCTGTTGCTGTGTGGCGCGTGGCTGGAGCAGCGCGGTGTTGCGCTGGAACCGCAGCGCGTGCAGGCATTGCAACAGCTTGCCCGGCCGTGGCAGGCACACGTGATCGAGCCGCTGCGGCGCGTACGTGTGCAATGGCGCACCATGGCGCAGCAGGATGAGCCGTTGGCTGCGTTACGAGAGCGGGTCAAAACCCTGGAGCTGGATGCCGAGCGGCAGTTGCTGATGCGTCTGGAAGCGTTGGCGCAGACATGGCCGACGGATGCTTCGTGTCACTCGCCGTGGTTGGAAGGACTGGCGACTGAGGATGCCGCCAACCTTGACCACGACGCGCTGCAGCAGCTGCGCGTCGTGGTCACCGGCACTTAGGAAGCGCTGGTTGGAGTGGTGCTTGGCGCTACCGGTGCAGGCGTGCTGCTGGCCGGTGCGGTTGGAGCGGTGGACGCAGCCGGGGCAGCAGCAGGCGCAGCTGGCTTGGCGGGCGCTGGTTTCGCAGCGGCGGGCTTTGCAACAGCAGGTTTGGCAGCTGGCTTGGCCGCTGGTTTCGCAGCAGCAGGTTTAGCCGCTGGCTTGGCCGCTGGTTTTGCAGCAGCGGTTCTAGCAGCTGGCTTGGCCGCTGGTTTTGCAGCAGCGGTTTTAACAGCTGGCTTGGCCGCTGGTTTCGCAGCAGCAGGTTTGGCAGCTGGCTTGGCCGCTGGTTTTGCAGCAGCGGTTTTAGCCGCTGGCTTAGCGGCTGGTTTTGCAGCAGCAGTTTTAGCAGCTGGCTTAGCGGCTGGTTTTGCAGCAGCGGTTCTAGCAGCTGGCTTAGCGGCT
>NZ_QUZT01000071.1 GCF_004682045.1 Pseudomonas nabeulensis | reverse complement strand
GAAAGCCGCCCATCTGCTGTTTCCTTAACTGACTGGCATTAGGGCTTGCCCCCGATGGCGGTGGACCAGTGACTTATTAGGTGACTGACACACTGTCATCGGGGGCAAGCCCCCTCCCACATTGGGTTTTTCATTACAGAGAACTGACTTTGGCCCACCCCGCCCAACGCCGCTGGTACCTGCCGGTGTTTACCGTTGCCGCCTTGGTGCTGCTGCCGCTGAGCGTGCTGTTGCTGTCCTGGCAAAGCATCGACGCGCAAATCTGGTCCCACCTCTGGGAAACCCAGATGCCCCGTCTGCTGGGCAACACCCTGACCCTGGTGCTGGGCGTCGGCATTGGCGTGACGTTGCTCGGCGTGAGCCTGGCCTGGCTTACCAGCCTTTGCGAATTTCCTGGTCGGCGCTGGCTCGATTGGGCGCTGATGCTGCCCTTCGCGATTCCGGCCTATGTGCTGGCCTTCGTATTTGTCGGGTTACTGGACTTCGCCGGCCCCGTGCAAACCCTGCTGCGTGAGTGGTTCGGCACCGGCCTGCGTTTGCCCCGTGTGCGCTCCACCAGCGGCGTGATCATCGTCTTGGTGCTGGTGTTCTATCCCTACGTTTATCTGCTGGCACGTACTGCGTTCCTGGCCCAGGGCAAAGGCTTGATGGAAGCCGCCCGGGTGCTGGGGCAATCGCCGTGGCAGGCATTCTGGCGCGTTGCTTTGCCGATGGCGCGGCCGGCGATTGGTGCCGGTGTGGCGTTGGCGCTGATGGAAACCCTGGCGGATTTCGGCGCGGTCTCGGTGTTCAATTTCGATACCTTCACCACCGCCATCTACAAGACGTGGTACGGCTTTTTCAGTCTTTCCAGTGCCGCCCAATTGGCCAGCCTGTTATTGCTGGTGGTGATGCTGGTGCTGTACGGCGAGCGCCGCGCGCGGGGGGCCAGCCGCCCTAGCAATGAACGGCCACGGGGCAAGGCGCTGTATCACCTGCGCGGCTTCAAGGCGGCGGCTGCCAGTACATGGTGTGGGTTGGTGTTTGCGTGTGCCTTTGTGATCCCGATGCTGCAACTGGTCGCCTGGTTCTGGCTGCGTGGTCGTTTCGACCTGGATGAGCGTTACTCGGGCCTGATCGTCCACACCCTTTACCTGGGCGGGATCGCGGCGTTGATCACCGTCATCGTGGCGCTGGTGCTGGCGTTTGCGAACCGCCTGGCGCCGACGCGGGCGATCCGCTCCGGCATCAGCCTGGGCAACGTCGGTTATGCGCTGCCGGGCTCGGTGCTGGCGGTGTCGATCATGTTGGCCTTCAGCTATCTGGACCGAGAGTGGGTGGTGCCGCTGTCCGGATGGCTGGGCGGTGCGGGCAAACCGTTGCTGCTGGGCAGCCTTTCGGCGTTGGTGTTGGCGTACTTGGTGCGCTTTCTGGCGGTGGCCTATGGGCCTTTGGAAAACAGCCTGGCGCGCATTCGCCCGTCGTTGCCGGAAGCCGCCCGCAGTCTTGGCGTGAGCGGGCCGCGACTGTTTTGCAAAGTGTATCTGCCGTTGCTGTTGCCGGGAGCGTTGAGTGCAGCACTGCTGGTGTTTGTCGATGTGCTCAAGGAAATGCCCGCGACCCTGCTGATGCGCCCGTTCGGCTGGGACACCCTGGCGGTTCGCATCTTTGAAATGACCAGCGAAGGCGAGTGGGCGCGGGCGTCTTTGCCGGCGTTGACATTGGTACTGGTGGGCCTGTTACCGGTGATCGGGCTGATCCGACGTTCTGCCCGGCAAATCGGTTAGGTGCCAGTCCTACGGCTTGCGGCTACAATGCGCGGCATTCGGTGCGCTTCGTCTTTCGGAGCGGGTCGCTGGACGTGGCTGCAGGCCTTGTAATTCAAGGTGTTCGGCGCGAACAGTAGCTCCGCGCACCTTCGCCAAGCCCGGAAGGAGAAACCCATGGGACAGCGTACGCCTCTGTATGACCTGCATCTCGCCCTCGGCGCGAAAATGGTCGATTTTGGCGGTTGGGATATGCCTCTGCATTACGGCTCGCAAGTCGAAGAACACCATCAGGTGCGACGTGACTGCGGGGTGTTCGATGTATCCCATATGACCGTGATCGATATCACCGGCCCCCAGGCCAAGGAATGGCTCCAGCACCTGCTGGCCAATGATGTGGATCGCCTGCACGGCTATGGCCGTGCACTGTACAGTGCCATGCTCAATGAACAGGGCGGCGTGGTGGACGACATGATCGTCTACCGCACCGAGGCGGGCTACCGGCTGGTAGTCAACGCCGCTACCCGCGACCAGGACATGGCCTGGATGCAGGCGCAATTGGGCCGCTACCAGGTGCAACTGCATGAGCGCCCCGAGTTGGCCATGCTTGCCATCCAAGGTCCCCATGCCCGGCAGAAAATCGCCGAACTGGTCACCCAGTCCCGCAGCACCCTGATTCACCAGCTCAAGCCCTTCGAAGGCCAGGCCGACGGCGACTGGTTTATCGCTCGCACCGGCTACACCGGCGAAGATGGCCTGGAAATTGTCCTGCCTGCCGATCAGGCACCGGGTTTTTTCAACGATCTGGTGGGCGCCGGTATTTCACCCATTGGCCTCGGCGCACGCGACACCCTGCGCCTGGAAGCCGGGATGAACCTGTACGGCCAGGATATCCATCAGGACGTTTCGCCTTTGGCCGCCAATATGGCCTGGAGCATCGCCTGGGAGCCTGCCGAACGCGATTTCATCGGGCGTACTGCCCTGGAAGCCGAATTGGCGGCGGGCGTGCAGTCCAAATTGGTGGGGTTGGTGCTGGAAGAGCGTGGAGTTTTACGCGCTCATCAAGTGGTTCGTATCGCCAATGTTGGCGAAGGGGAGATCACCAGTGGTAGTTTCTCTCCCACGCTAAGTAAATCCATTGCCTTGGCGCGCGTACCGACGGCAACTGGCGACCGGGCCGAGGTGGAAATCCGCGGCAAGTGGTACCCGGTTCGAGTGGTCAAGCCGACGTTTGTGCGCCATGGTAAAACCTTGATCTAACCTATTTCCGGCAGGCCGAAGGCCGCTGACATTTCTTTTTGAGGACACAGACTATGAGCGATATCCCTGCCGACCTGCGTTTTGCCGAAAGTCACGAGTGGGCACGCCTGGAAGCTGACGGCACTGTGACCGTCGGTATCTCCGACCATGCCCAGGAAGCGTTGGGTGATGTGGTGTTTGTTGAGTTGACCGAAGTCGGCAACGTATTTGCCGCGGCCGATCAGGCGGGCGTGGTTGAGTCGGTGAAGGCTGCTTCGGATATCTACTCGCCCGTGGCTGGCGAAGTGATCGCGGTGAACGAAGCCCTGAGTGGCGAGCCAGAACTGTTGAACTCTGACCCGTACGGCGCGTGGATCTTCAAGCTCAAGCCAAGCAATCCGGCTGATCTGGAAAAGCTGCTGGATGCTGCTGGCTACAAGGCCGCCATCGGCGAGTAAACACAGATTCAAATGTGGGAGGGGGCAAGCCCCCTCCCACATTGTATTGCGTCAACGGGGAGTTTTTAGCTCGCTTTCAAGACTGCTTTTACGGCTGCCACCGACCGCTCCACATCCGCCTCTGTCATCGCCGTGAACATTGGCAACGACACAATCAAACGCCCCACCTTTTCCGCTACCGGGAACATGCCTTCCTTGAACCCCTGCGCCCGATAAAGGCTCAACAGGTGGATCGGTGGGTAGTGATAGCCAATGCCGACGCCATGGGCCTGCATCTGCTCCATGAAGGTTGCGCGAGCGGGCAAGCCGTCCTGACGTTCCGGCAGCACCAGTTGGAACAGGTGCCAGTTGCTGTTTTCGAAATCTGCCGGCGGCAGTTGTGCGCCGTATTGCGCTTCAAAGTCCGCCCCGAAGCATTTGAAGTAGTGTCGCGCCAGGTTCTGGCGATGGGCAGTGATCTTTTCGATATGAGCAAACTGCCCCAGGCCGATGGCGGCGGCGATGTCGGTCATATTGAACTTGCCACCCAGCACATCCACATCCAGGCCGTCGAAGCCGGTGCGGGTCACGCCTTGCAGGCGGTACTTTTCCGCCAGGCGCGCTTCTTCGGCGTTGTTCAATACCAGACAACCGCCTTCGGAAGAGGTGATGTTCTTGTTGGCCTGGAAGCTGAACGACACGAAGTCGCCCGTTGCGCCAATACGCTCACCATCCCAGCTGGAACCCAGCGCCTGGGCGGCGTCTTCGATAATGCGCAGGTTGTACTTGTTGGCCAGTGCATAAAGCATTGGCATGTCCAGGGGCAGGCCGGCCAGGTACACCGGGATAATCGCCTTGGTACGTGGGGTGATTGCGGCTTCCACTTGGGTCAGATCGATATTGCGGGTCACCGGATCGATATCGGCAAACACCGGCGTGGCGCCGACTTCCAGGATCACGTTGGCCGTGGCCACCCACGAGATCGGCGTGGTGATCACTTCATCGCCAGGCCCGATACCGGCGATGCGCAAGGCAATCTCCATGGTGCAGGTGCCTGAGTTGAAAGTGCGTACCGGACGGCCGCCAAAGTATTCCGACAACTGTGCCTCGAACGCCTGCACTTTTGGTCCACTGGTGATCCAGCCGGAGCGCAGTACATCACCGACCGCCGAGATGGTGGCTTCATCGATAGTAGGTTTGGAGAACGGCAGGAAGGGCAGTTGGCTCATGGCGACGAAGGCATCCGTTTCAGATTGGCGATGAATAAGAAGCGTATCAGTACCGGCATGGTTGCACGGCTCGACTGAATATAGCCTGTCACCCGTGAATGAATCGTCATCGTGCGGGCAAAAAAATGCCGCTTGGGAAAGCGGCATTTTCCGGAGTATGTGGAATCACTCGGTAACAGCGTTTTTCGCGAGGATGGCGTTGGCCAGCTCCATATCCGTGGCCTGCAGGCCAGGGTTGTCGGCGCGGACTTTCTGCATCGCGGCTTCCAGGTAGGGGCCACGGATACCGCCGTCGCTGGCAACGAAGCTGCCTGCGTCGTCTTGTGCAGCGACGACCAACTTGTGATCCTTGAAGGTCAGGTACGTCGAGCCAGTTGTGGCACCCGACGAGATGACATTGCGCCAGAAACTGTCGGCCATCGCTGAACCGACAGGAAGGGAAAGCACAGCAAGGGTTGCGACAGCATATTTAAGACGCATGATGGGTGACTCCGGTTGGGTGATCTGTACTTTATGATTGTAGTTAGCCCAACCGAGTTCCATTGCCGACTAAACAGTTTCAACCTTCAAAACCACGCCGTTCTGACCAATCACCCGTACTTGAGCGCCTACGGGGCAGTCAGGACCGGTGACCATCCAGACACCATCACCGACTTTAACTTTGCCCCGGCCATCGATAATTGCTTGATGCACCACAAAGGTGCGACCAATCAACTCAGACCCGCGTTCGTTGAGCCCTGGTTGGTCACTGGCCTTGGCACTGCTGCGCTGGCGCTTCCACCAATACACCGCAGTCAGTATCGACAACACGGCAAACAGCAGCAGTTGCCATTCCAGCCCCAGGGGCGGCACCAGAAACTTGATCACGCCGACGGCGGCTGCGGCGATACCCATCCACAACAGGTAGCCACCGGCGCCGAATACCTCAAGAATCAGCAGCACCGTGCCCAGTGCCAGCCAGTCCCAGAACGACAGGTGCTGCAGGAAATCCCACATGGCCTCAGCCTTTCTTGTTGTCGAAGGTTGCCTTGACGATCTCGCCAATACCGCCAACTGCACCGATTACCTGGCTGGCCTCCAGCGGCATCAGAATGACCTTGCTGTTGTTGGCCGAAGCCAGTTTGCCCAAGGCATCGATGTACTTTTGCGCGACGAAGTAGTTGACCGCCTGCACGTTGCCCGACGCAATTGCCTCGGACACCACTTGGGTGGCACGAGCTTCGGCTTCGGCTTGACGCTCACGGGCTTCGGATTCAAGGAACGCCGCCTGACGGCTACCCTCGGCCTCAAGGATCTGCGCCTGCTTCTTACCTTCGGCGGTCAGGATCGCCGACGCCCGCAGGCCTTCGGCTTCAAGGATTTGTGCACGCTTGATCCGCTCGGCTTTCATCTGGCCGGACATGGCGGCCATCAGGTCGGCAGGCGGGCTGATGTCCTTGATCTCGATACGGGTGATCTTGATGCCCCACGGTGCGGTAGCTTCATCCACGGTTTTCAGCAGTTTTTCGTTGATGCCGTCACGCTGGCTGAGCATGGCGTCCAGCTCCATGGAGCCGAGCACGGTGCGGATATTGGTTTGCAGCAGGTTGCGGATGGCATGTTCGAGGTTGTTGACCTCGTACGCCGCCTGGGCGGTGTTGACCACCTGGAAGAAGCACACGGCATCGATCTGCACGGTGGCGTTGTCGGCGGTGATGACTTCTTGTGGAGGAATATCCAGCACGCTTTCCATCACGTTGATCTTGCGACCGATGCGGTCCATGACCGGGATGATGATGTTCAGGCCGGGTTTGAGGGTATTGGTGTAGCGGCCGAAACGTTCGACGGTCCATTGGTAGCCCTGAGGCACCACCTTGAAGCCCATGAACAGGATGGCTACGGCCAAACCCACGAAAAGAAGCAGTACGGTTCCGATCTGCATAACGATTCCCTATCTGATGGTGTCAGTGAAGCGACGGTGGCCGATTGTAACGGTCTCGTCACTGAGTAAGAACGGTTTCACGGCCTGACAATCAAAGGATTTGTTTCAGAATACCCAGGCGTTACCCGCAATACCTCTGCCAGCGTCGTCTGCCCTGCGATTACTTTTTGCATACCGGCCATGCGCAGGCTGCACATGCCTTGCGCAACGGCTGCCTCACGCAGGGCTTGAACGTCGGCACCGGTCGTGACCAGTGCCTTGAGCGTCTCATCCATGGGCATGATTTCGTAGACCCCGGCGCGCCCCTGATAGCCGCTGGTTCGGCATTCTGCACAACCAACGGCTTCAAAGCCGTCACCCGTCGCACGCTTGCAGTGGGGGCACAAAACCCTGACCAAACGCTGCGCCATCACGCCTATAAGCGTAGCTTTGATCAAATAGTGAGCAATCCCCAATTCCTGTAAGCGGCTGATGGCACTCGGTGCGTCGTTGGTGTGCAGGGTCGACAGCACCAGGTGTCCGGTCAGCGCGGCCTGGATCGCCATTTCGGCGGTTTCCTGGTCGCGGATCTCACCGATCATGATGATGTCCGGGTCTTGGCGCAGCAGGGCGCGGATGCCGCTGGCGAAGGTCAGGTCGATATTGTGCTGCACCTGCATCTGGTTGAACGAGGGCTCTACCATCTCGATAGGGTCTTCCACCGTGCACAGGTTGACCTCACGGGTCGCCAGTTGCCTGAGGGTGGTGTAGAGGGTGCTGGTCTTGCCCGAGCCGGTTGGGCCGGTGACCAGGATGATGCCGTCGGTATGACGGGTCATGGCGTGCCAGCGCTGCTGGTCTTCGTGTGACAAGCCCAGTTGGTCGAACCCCTTGAGCAGCACCTGTGGGTCGAAAATCCGCATGACCAGTTTTTCGCCGAACGCTGTGGGCAAGGTGGAAAGGCGAAACTCCACCTCCGTCCCCGTTGGGCTTTTGGCCTTGACTCGGCCGTCCTGGGGTTTGCGTTTTTCCGCCACGTTCATGCGCCCCAGGCTTTTCAGGCGGCTGACCACCGCCACCGTCACCTGCGGCGGAAATTGATAGACATCATGCAGCAGTCCATCGATGCGAAAGCGCACTCGGCCTTGCTCCCGGCACGGTTCGATATGGATATCACTGGCCCGCTGGCCGAAGGCGTACTGCAGCAACCAGTCGACAATATTGACGATATGCGCGTCGTTGGCGTCTGGTTCCTGGCTGCTGGCGCCCAGGTTGAGCGGGTCGAAATGGCCGGGCGCCGCGATCTTCTGGTCGGCACCGCTGACCGATTTCGCCAGTCGATAGAACTCGTGGATGTAGCGCCGGATGTGTTGAGGGTTGGCCACCACGCGCTTGATCGTCCGCTTGAGCACCTGCGCCAGCCCGGCCTCCCAGCCGGTAACGTAGGGTTGGGTGCTGGCGATAGTGACGGTCTGGGTGTCTACGGCCACCACAAGGATGGCGTGGCGTTGGGCAAATGCGTGGGACATCAGCGGCACCACCGCGGCTACGTCGATCTTCAACGGGTCGATGCGCAGATAAGGTTGGTCCGCCTGTCGAGCCAGCCATTGCGTCAGGGTTTCCAGGCAGATGCCTTGGGTGGCGATTTGCTCCAGTGGATGTTGAGCGTCGTCCACTGGCAGTGCGGAGAAGCTTGAAGCCAAATCGGCAGGCACCAGCCCTGCGTCGAACAAGGCGGGCAATAGCTGGCGCAATTCCAATCGTTGATCAAAGGCCATCAAAGTTTTCCCGGGAAAATCGGACGTTCTCCCAGGCTAGCCAGCCCCTGAAAAACCACCTCCCAGTGTGTATTGCAGGTTTTTACCGAGCGATTGCCACCACCGCTTCAAGCCCCACGGCATCAGCCGCAAGCACCTCCAGCGAACACACGCTGATCAGGTTTCGAATCTTTTCGCCGATTACTTGGGCGCGGTGCCAGCTGAGGCCGTCCATCACGATAGTGATGTTGAGCAGGTCTTCTTCGCGGTTCACCAGAACCTCACGAGGGATGAGGAATTGCAGGGCGAAAAAGTTGAGCACCCGGCACAGCACGTCCGGTTCGGCTTCGGCGATGATCTGGTAATGCGCCTGGCAGTGAGCGCTGTTGACGGCCCACACATCGGCACGGGGAGCGGGGAGGGTGGTTTCGACGGCGTGCATGGGAATTCTCCAGATTCAATGGGAGAAATTTTTACATTCGCGACCGGAGATTTCTTATCTAAGATGGGCATTAATCGCGCTTGGATGAATAGAACAATCCAGCATTCACCTATTCAAAGGTATTTTTATGCACAGTGAGTTGGACGCCTACGACCGCCGCATTCTGGCGCTGCTGCAAGAGGACGCTTCTTTGTCTAGCGCGCAAATCGCCGAACAGGTCGGCCTGTCGCAGTCGCCGTGCTGGCGGCGGATTCAACGGCTCAAGGAGGAGGGGGTGATTCGCGGCCAGGTAACGCTGCTGGATCGCAAGAAAATCGGCCTGAACACGCAGATCTTTGCCGAGGTCAAACTCAACGCCCATGGCCGGTCCAACTTCACCGAATTCACCGAGGCGATTCGCGAGTTTCCGGAGGTGTTGGAGTGTTATGTGTTGATGGGGGCGGTGGATTTTCTGCTGCGCATCGTGACGGCGGATATCGAGGCGTACGAGCGGTTTTTCTTTGAGAAGTTGTCGATGGTGCCGGGGATTCAGGAAGTGAATTCGATCGTGGCGCTTTCTGAGATCAAGTCCACTACCAGCCTGCCGGTTTTGCGTTGACAGTGGCGGCCTCATCGGGGGCAAGCCCCCTCCCACATTAGATAGGCGGCGCGGTCAAAATGTGGGAGGGGGCTTGCCCCCGATGGCGGTCTTACAGACGCAGCAAAGTCTTCCAGGCCCGATTCTGATACACCGCAATCGCCTGATGCATCCGCGCATCCAGCGACTCATCGGTGATCGGCTGGTTGGCCAGTTGCGCCAGCTTGTTCAACTCACCGTACAAACGGTCCAGCTCCGGAATTTCCACCACGTGACGCGCATGGTGCAGCCACGCCTGGATGCGTTCGATACGCGGCAGTTGCTCCGCCAGGTCTTCCGGTTGCTGCTGGTAGCGCGGCAGTTGCAGGGCGACGGCATCTTCAGCCAGCAGGCGCGGCAGCCAGTTGGTGATTTGCGCAGCGCCCTGGCGGTCGCCACGCACGTTGCGATTGGCGGTCCAGGTGCGGGCCAGCAGCCAGCGCGAAGCATTTAGTGAGAACAGGCCCCAGCGTACGTCTTCGAGTTCTTCGGCGAATTGTTCTGGCGCGGCTTTGCGGATGTCTTCGTCGTCGTCACCGGCTTGTACCAGTGGGCGCCAGTCTTCCAGCAGGGCATCGAGGGCGCTGCGCAGTTCGCTGGTGGATTGACGCGGTGCGGCCTGGCCGAGGCTGCCGACCAGGGCGCGCAGTTCGCCGAGGTTGTCGACCCAGTCTTGCAGCAGGCGCCAGTGGCCATTGAAGCGGTATTGCTCGGCCAGGCGCTGGCTGCTGCCGAGCAGGTGCCACATGATCGCGGCGAAGGCGTCGTCCAGCGGCATTTCTGCATGGATCTGCGGCGCCGGCAGGCTCAGGGAGTAGCTGCTGGCGTCGTACAGGCGGTAGCCACGCTCGGCCTTGCTGATATCGCACGGCATCAGCGCCAGGGTCGCGGCCAGTTCGGCGGCCAGTTCCAGCAGGGCAGCCGGTTCGCCTTCGCGCAGTTCCAGTTCCAGCTCGCAGATTTCTTCTTTCTGCTTGCCGACCACGACGTGGCCCAGGTCCAGGGCGGCTTCGATAACGACCTTGGCCTTGCCGCGACCCCAGGCGATTTCGGCGCGCTCACGCACGAAGTCGGTGGTGAAGATCGGCTTGAGGGTCTTTTTGTCCAGCTCGGCCAGTTGCTCGGGCCAGCATTCGCCGTCGAGTTTCTTCACGTCGAGCTTGGCTTTGGGCAGGTCCCAGTTGTACTCGTTGCGTTCCGACAAGCCGGCGATGCTTTGGCCGCGGGTCTTGAGGGTCTGGATGATGGCGTCACCGTCCTTGCGCAGGCGCAGGGCGACTTTGGCCTGGGCCAGATCGCGCTCGGGGGTATCGAAATACTGGTTCATCAACTCACGACGTTCCCAGCCACTTTTGTTGCGTTTTTTCAGTAACGGGTGCTCACGCAGCGCGGCGAGTGTTTCGCGGCTGACGCGGAGCTTGATTTCGGTTTCTTTCTGCATGGCCGGAAAATCCAGGATCGGGAGCGCAGCCGGGGAAAAGTGTGGCTGCCAAGGCCGTGCAGTGTACAGGACTGAGCCCGGCAACGTGCCGCAACGGTTTATTGTGTTATGCAGATGGCTCTATAGTGGGGCTCATCCGGGAAGTTGAGGGACCGCGCATGCCGTTACCGACCATGAAAGAGCAGTTCGCCGCACTGATTGCCGCGCCGTCGGTCAGTTGCACCCAAGCGTCTCTCGACCAGACCAACCGCCCGGTGATCGATTTGCTCGCCGGCTGGCTGGGGGACTTGGGGTTTGCCATCGATATTCAGCAAGTCAGCCCCGGCAAGTTCAACCTGCTGGCGAGTTTCGGCAGTGGCCCTGGCGGGCTGGTGCTGGCCGGCCATAGTGATACCGTTCCGTATGACGCGGCACTGTGGAAGACCGATCCGCTCAAGCTGACGGAAGTCGACGGCCGCTGGGTAGGCTTGGGCAGCTGCGACATGAAGGGCTTTTTCGCCCTGGCCATCGAAGCCGTGCTGCCGCTGCTGGACCAGCCGTTCAAGCAACCGCTGCTGATCCTGGCCACCTGCGATGAAGAAAGCTCCATGGCCGGCGCCCGTGCGCTGGCCGAGGCCGGGCGACCGCTGGGCCGTGCAGCGGTGATCGGCGAGCCCACGGGCCTCAAGCCGATCCGCCTGCACAAAGGCGTGATGATGGAGCGCATCGATATCCTCGGCCAAAGCGGCCATTCGTCGGACCCCAGCCTGGGCCACAGCGCCCTCGAAGCCATGCACGACGCCATCGGTGAACTGCGCGGCCTGCGCCTGGCCTGGCAGCGCGAGTACCGCAATCCGCAATTCAGCGTGCCACAGCCGACCCTGAACTTCGGTTGCATCCATGGCGGCGACAACCCCAACCGCATCTGCGGCCAGTGTTCCCTGGAGTTCGATCTGCGGCCCCTGCCAGGCATGGATCCCCAGGTACTGCGCGACGCCATTCGCCAGAAACTCGTACCCTTGGCCGAACGACATCAGGTCAAGATCGACTATGCGCCGCTGTTCCCCGAAGTGCCGCCGTTCGAACAGCCCGAAGACGCCGAATTGGTGCGAGTTGCGGAACGATTGACCGGTCATCGTGCCGAAGCAGTAGCGTTCGGCACCGAAGCGCCTTATCTTCAGCGCCTTGGTTGTGAAACCCTGGTGCTGGGCCCCGGCGACATCGCCTGCGCCCACCAGCCGGGCGAGTACCTCGAAATGTCACGCTTGACGCCTACAGTGCGTCTATTGCGGGAACTGATCGAACACTACTGCCTGAAACCTGCATAAATTAACCCCTGCCTATTCGTACATAGAAGGAGAGCAAGCGTGTCGCCAAGCCTGTTCCGACGATAACCATCAGCCCGCTGTGCGTTTCCGCGATTCATCCTTTTTCGGCTGCTTTTTATTACAGGCCCAGGTGTTATGCCCGAATACGTTAATTGGCTTCGTCACGCTTCCCCTTACATCAACGCTCACCGGGACTGCACCTTCGTCGTCATGCTGCCCGGCGACGGTGTGGAACATCCCAACTTCGGCAATATCGTCCACGACCTGGTGCTGCTCCACAGCCTGGGCGTGCGGCTGGTGCTGGTGCACGGTTCGCGCCCGCAGATCGAAACGCGCCTTGAAGCGCGCGGGCTGATCCCGGCTTATCACGAAGGCTTGCGCATCACCGATGCGGCGACCCTTGAATGTGTGATCGACGCAGTCGGCCACCTGCGTATCGCCATCGAAGCGCGCCTGTCCATGGACATGGCCTCATCGCCGATGCAGGGCTCGCGCCTGCGGGTGGCCAGCGGCAACCTGGTGACCGCGCGGCCGATTGGCGTGCTTGAAGGGGTGGATTACCACCACACCGGCGAAGTGCGCCGGGTCGACCGCAAGGGCATCAACCGCCTGCTGGACGAGCGCTCCATCGTGCTGTTGTCGCCTTTGGGTTACTCACCGACCGGCGAAATCTTCAACCTGGCCTGTGAAGACGTCGCCACCCGCGCCGCCATCGACCTGGGCGCCGACAAGTTGCTGCTGTTCGGCGCCGATATGGGCCTGATCGATGAAAACGGCCGCCTGGTGCGCGAACTGCGTCCTCAACAAGTGCCGGCGCACCTGCAACGCCTGGGTAAAACCAATTACCAGGCCGAACTGCTCGATGCCGCCGCCGAAGCCTGCCGTGGCGGAGTAGGGCGCAGCCATATCGTCAGCTATGCCGAAGACGGCGCCTTGCTCACCGAACTGTTCACCCGGGACGGCGGCGGTACGCTGGTGGCCCAGGAGCAATTCGAGCTGGTGCGCGAAGCGGCGATTGAAGATGTGGGCGGCTTGCTGGACCTGATCAGCCCGTTGGAAGAGCAGGGCATTCTGGTACGCCGTTCGCGGGAAGTGCTGGAGCGTGAGATCGAGCAGTTCAGCGTGGTGGAGCGCGAAGGCATGATCATCGCCTGTGCGGCGCTGTATCAGATTGCGGATTCGGACGCGGGCGAGCTGGCGTGCCTGGCGGTGAACCCCGAGTACCGCCATGGCGGGCGCGGTGATGAACTGCTGGAACGTATCGAGACCCGTGCACGGGCGCAGGGGTTGAAGACCTTGTTCGTGCTCACCACGCGTACCGCCCACTGGTTCCGTGAGCGCGGCTTTGTGCCGAGCAGCGTGGATCGCCTGCCGTCGGCGCGGGCGTCGCTGTACAACTATCAGCGAAACTCGAAGATCTTCGAAAAGGCGCTGTAAACCCACTCATGCAGCCAATGCAGATCAAATGTGGGAGGGGGCTTGCCCCCGATGGCGGTGTATCAGTCACTGATTAGTTGGCTGACACTCCCTCATCGGGGGCAAGCCCCCTCCCACATTTGAAAGCATTTATTCTTTGATAAATTTGTCGGTCACGAACGCCGAATAATCCGGCAGCACCGCCTCAACCTTCCCCTGTTCCTTCAAAAACTTCGCCGTCTCCCCAATCGCCTTTGCCGTGCCGCCTTTAAGCAGCGCATCGGTCTGCTGCGCCGGGGCATCCGGGAACGTGGTACCGGCCAGCAATTCGGGAATATCTGCCGCGTTGGAGCCTGTCAATTTAGCGATTTTCTGCACCGGCTCGGAATCCACCGTCCAACTGTCTTTATGCGCCGCATAGTCAGCAAACGAATCCAGCGTGACCTTGGCAAACTTGGCCACTACGTCAGGATGTTTTTCTGCGAAATCCTTGCGCGCCACCCACACTTCAAACGTGGGTGCACCCCACTGACCCACTTGGGCCGCGTCTGTCAGGGTTTTGCCGGTCTTGCGAATTTCGCCAAGGGCGGGCGACCACACGAAGGCGCCGTCGATATCCCCACGTTTCCACGCCGCCGCGATTTCGGCCGGTTGCAGGTTCACCACTTTGACTTTCTTGGTGTCCAGGCCCCAATGCTTCAACGCACCGAGCAGGCTGTAATGAGAGGTTGAGACAAACGGCGTGGCGATGGTCTTGCCCACCAGGTCTTCGGGTTTGTCGATGCCGCTGGCGTTGCGCACCACCAAGGCTTCAGAACTGTTGATCTGCGCCGATACGATAAACGCGACGATTGGCAGGTTGCGTGACGCCGCTGCGGCAAGGGGGCTGGAGCCGAGGTTGCCGATTTGCACATCCCCCGAGGCGATGGCAGTGACGACTTCCGGGCCGCTGTTGAAACGGCGCCAGGCGATTTTTTCGCCAATGGCCTTCTCATAAGTGCCGTCGGCTTGTGGGACTTTGCTGGGATCGATGCCGGTTTGGTAACCGATGGTCAAATCGGCCGCTTTGACACCAAAAGAAAGTATTAGTGACACAAAAACTGTAACAAATTGACGGGAGGATGTGCGTTTGGCCATGATGGCGTCGCCTTTTTGATCGTGGGTGACGTATGAAACTGTCCGGCCACCCTAATCGATCTAAAAAAGCGCTAACAAATACCCTTTAGGAATTAGCTTATGGGGCGGCTCGTCTACCCTGACCTGTCCGCAGCATGAATGCGCTTATGCCTAAATCGTATGAAAAAGAATGAAACAATTCTTTTTGGGTGTATGAAAAACTCATTACCCTGCAGGGACCAAATCAACTGTGGTTAGACGAAGGTAGTAGACACACAAGGTTACGATTGACTTGGTAGTCACTATCTGGCGCTAATCGCGCATCTGTGGATCGAGGGCGTCAGACCCGAGACCAAAGAAATACAAAAATTAGAAATGAGAGGAGCGGTACATGAAGAAGTCCACTTTGGCTTTGGCTGTAGCTTTGGGCGCAATCGCCCAACAAGCAGGCGCTGCCGGTTTCATCGAAGACAGCAAGGCCACTCTGGGTCTGCGTAACTTCTACATCAACACTGATAACCGTGATGGTCACCCAAACGCCACGTCCAACACTCGCAGCAAAAACGCTGAGTGGGGCCAAGGCTTCGACCTGCGTTTTATCTCGGGTTACACCCAAGGTACCGTTCAATTCGGTGTTGACGCGATCGGCCTATACGGCGTGCGTTTGGATTCGAGCCGCGCTGACCACGGCAACTACACTGGCACCGCTTCTGGCGGCACCATCTTCCCAAGCGACGGCAACAAAGCTGTCAACGATTTCGCCAGCCTGGGCGTGACCGGCAAGGTCAAGATCTCCCAAACCGAGCTGAAACTGGGCACCCTGCAGCCTAAGCTGCCAGTAATCGTGACCAACGATGGTCGTCTGCTGCCGCAAACCTTCCAAGGTGGCCAGATCACCACCAACGACATCAAGGACTTGACCCTGGTTGCCGGCCAGGTCGAAAAAGCCAAGGGTCGTAACTCCAGCAACAACGAAAACCTGTCCATCGCAGGTGCCAACGGCAGCTCGAACTACAACGCTGGCAAGTTCAGCAACAAGTTCTACTACGCCGGTGGTGACTACAAGCTGACCAAAGACCTGACTGCCCAGTACTACTACGGCAATCTGGAAAACTTCTACAAGCAGCACTTCCTGGGTCTGACCCACAACTGGGCAATCGGCCCGGGCGTTTTGAAGTCTGACCTGCGTTATTTCAACAGCTCTGACGATGGTCGTAACGGCGACACCGCCGCTTACTTCACCAGCGGTAACTACAACAATTTCAACGCCGGTAAAGGCAAGGTCGACAACAACCTGTACAGCGGCCTGTTCCTGTACACCGTTGGCGGCCACACTTTCGGTGGTGGTTACCAGGTCAGCAATGGCAGCAGCGACTTCCCTTGGTTGAACCAGGGTGACGGCTCGTCGGCTTACATCACTACCGACATGCAAATCCAGAAGTTCGCCCGTGCCGGCGAGCGTACCTGGCAAGCTCGCTACGCTTACGACTTCGCTAAAGTTGGCGTACCTGGCCTGACGGCTGGCGTCGTGTACCTGAAAGGCAGCGACATCGACACTATCGCCAACAACAACGGTCGTGCTGAAACTACCGGTCAATCCGAGTGGGAACGTGACATCACCGTTGCCTACGTGATCCCGGAAGGCCCGCTGAAAAACCTCGGTGTAGCCTGGAAAAACGCAATGTGGCGTACCGACCTGGCGAACACCCGTTCCCAGGACGAAAACCGCCTGATCGTGAGCTACTCGATCCCGCTGTTGTAAGCCTGTAAAACCTTGCCCGGCGCAACGCCGGGCAAGGTGCACTACATTTCAAGTCGGGCTAAACCCCCGCAAGCCCTTCCTGAACCCCTCTTTTACAGCGTCTCAAGGCCTTCTCGAACCTTGAAGCGGATGGTGCTCCTCGCCCGTTTCCACGTCCAATGAACACATTTTTAATATTCCTATATCGTCTAGATAAATCGATATTTATTCTTTTTAAATAATCAAGATTCCATGCACAGTGGGCTCCATAAGCACTCACCAGGAGCCACACCATGAGCCTAAGACTGGGCGATATCGCCCCCGACTTCGAACAGGATTCCAGCGCCGGCAAGATTCGTTTCCACGAATGGCTGGGCGATAGCTGGGGTGTGCTGTTTTCCCACCCGGCGGACTTCACCCCGGTGTGCACCACGGAGCTGGGCTTCACCGCCAAGCTCAAGGACGAATTCGCCAAGCGTGGCGTCAAGGCCATCGCCCTGTCGGTCGACCCGGTGGACTCGCACCACAAGTGGATCGAAGACATCAACGAAACCCAGAACACCATCGTCAACTTCCCGATCCTGGCCGATGCCGACCGCAAAGTGTCGGACCTCTACGACCTGATTCACCCGAACGCCAGTGACACCCTCACCGTGCGCTCGTTGTTCGTGATCGACCCGAACAAAAAAATTCGCCTGACCATCACGTACCCGGCCAGCACTGGCCGCAACTTCCACGAAATCCTGCGGGTCATCGACTCGTTGCAGCTGACCGACAATCACAAGGTCGCCACCCCCGCCAACTGGCAGGACGGTGATGAAGTGGTGATCGTGCCGTCGCTCAAGGATGAGGAAGAGATCAAGCAGCGCTTTCCGAAGGGTTACCGTGCAGTGAAGCCCTACCTGCGCCTGACCCCACAACCCAACCGCTAACGCAGGACCCATGTGGGAGGGGGCAAGCCCCCTCCCACAGTTTGATCGCATTTCAACGTTCACATAGCAGGGGTTTTCAGGCCGTTTTCACGGCCTTTTTTTTCGCCCGGCGATTAATAATCTGCATATGCATTTTAAGAATAAACACATGAAAAAATAAGATTTAAAGATATATAAATCTGCTGATAAGGTCTGTTCCATCTTGGCGCCATCGCCACACAGCGAACCGCCGGCACTTGCTCAAGGAATTCCTGCATGTTGGTCGTAACACTTGGAGGCAGTCCCAGCCAGCGTTCCCGCTCCGGGGTGCTGCTGGAAAAAACCCGTCAGTGGTTGCAAGACAAAGGTGTGGAGGTGGTGAGTTACCAGATACGGGACTTCCCGGCTGAGGACTTGCTGCACGCGCGCTTCGACAGCCCCAAGGTCATCGACCTCTTGCAACAAGTGGCGAACGCCGATGGCCTGGTGATCGCCACGCCGGTGTACAAGGCGTCGTTCTCCGGCGCGCTGAAGACCGTGCTGGACCTGCTGCCCGAGCGCGCCCTGGCCCACAAGATCGTGTTGCCGATGGCCACCGGTGGCAGCATCGCCCACATGCTGGCGGTGGACTACGCCTTGAAGCCCGTGTTGTCGGCGCTAAAGGCCCAGGAATTGCTCCACGGCATTTTTGCCGAAGACAGCCAGATCGCCTACGGCGAAGGCAGCGCCCAGGCGCAGCTGGTGCCGGTACTTGAACACCGTTTGCATGAGGCCCTGGAAACGCTTTACGGCGCCATGGCCCGTCGCCCCAAACCGCTGGACCCCAATGTGTTGAATGAACGTCTGTTGAGTGCTCGCTGGAGCATTTAAGCCTCACCGAAACATAGATGTACTCACCTTACTCAGCCGCCAACGGCCAAGCAGGTGCAGCCAACCCCCCATCGCATTATTTGGAGAGAGCGCCATGCGCACTGTCATCTTGCGTCGTGGTCTGGTCGCACTGTTTGCTGCGGCTGTGTCCTTCGGCGCCATTGTTCAAGCTCAAGCGGCCGAGACCTTGCGGATCGGTTATCAGAAGTACGGCACCCTGGTGCTGCTCAAGGCCAAGGGTACGCTGGAGAAGCGTTTGGCGGCCCAGGGCGTGAACGTGCAGTGGACCGAGTTCCCTGGCGGCCCACAGCTGCTGGAGGGCCTGAACGTCGGTTCCATCGACTTTGGCGTCACCGGCGAAACCCCACCTGTGTTCGCCCAGGCAGCCGGTGCCGACCTGCTCTACGTCGCCTACGAGCCGCCAGCGCCGACCAGCGAAGCGATCCTGGTGCCGAAAGATTCGCCAATCAAATCCGTGGCTGAGCTCAAGGGCAAGAAAGTCGTGCTCAACAAGGGCTCCAACGTGCACTACCTGCTGGTACGTGCGCTGGAAGATGCCGGCCTGAAATACACCGACATCCAGACCGTATTCCTGCCGCCCGCCGATGCCCGTGCCGCGTTCGAGCGTGGCAGCGTGGATGCCTGGGTCATCTGGGACCCGTACCAGGCCGCCGCCGAGAAACAGCTGCAAGCCCGCACCCTGCGTGACGGCACCGGTATCGCCGACAACCATCAGTTCTACCTGGCCACCAAACCCTATGCCGAGAAGCATCCGGAAGTGATCAAGGCCTTGGTGGAAGAAGTGCGCGCCGTGGGCGAATGGTCCAAGGCCAACCCCCAGGAAGTCACCGAGCAAGTCGCACCGCTGCTCGGCCTGCCGGCGGACATCACCCTGACCTCGGTGAAGCGCCAGGGCTATGGCGCGCTGTTCCTGACCCCGGAAGTGGTCGCCGCCCAACAGAAAATTGCCGACACCTTCTACCAACTCAAATTGATCCCGAAACCCTTGAGCATCAAGGACGTGATCTGGACTCCACCCGCCGCCGTTGCCAAAGCGCCGTAATCCGACTTCTTCAGGAGACAACTCCATGAGCCTCAATATTTTCTGGTTTCTGCCCACTCACGGCGACGGCCATTACCTTGGCACCGCCGAAGGCGCTCGCGCCGTTGATCACGGTTATCTGCAACAAGTGGCCCAGGCCGCTGATCGCCTGGGCTTCGGCGGGGTACTGATCCCCACCGGTCGCTCCTGCGAAGACTCGTGGTTGGTGGCCGCGTCGCTGATCCCGGTGACCCAGCGTTTGAAATTCCTTGTCGCCCTGCGCCCCGGGATCATTTCCCCGACGGTGGCCGCGCGGCAGGCTGCGACCCTGGACCGTTTGTCCGGCGGTCGCGCGTTGTTCAACCTGGTGACCGGCGGTGACCCGGAAGAATTGGCTGGCGACGGTTTGTTCCTGAGCCACGAAGAGCGCTACCAGGCCTCGGTGGAATTCACCCGCATCTGGCGCCGTGTGCTGGAAGGCGAAACCGTGGACTACGACGGCGAGCACATCAGCGTCAAAGGCGCCAAATTGCTCTACCCGCCGATCCAGCAACCGCGCCCACCGTTGTACTTCGGTGGTTCCTCCGAAGCGGCCCAGGACCTGGCTGCCGAACAAGTGGAAATGGTGCTGACCTGGGGCGAGCCGCCTGCGGCTGTCGCGGAAAAAATCGAACAGGTTCGGGCCAAGGCCGCGAAGCTGGGGCGCACCGTGCGCTTCGGCATTCGCTTGCATGTGATCGTGCGCGAAACCAACGAAGAGGCGTGGAAAGCCGCCGACAAACTGATCTCCCATCTGGACGACGACACCATCACCCGTGCCCAGGCCTCCCTGGCGCGCTTTGATTCGGTCGGTCAGCAACGCATGGCCGCCTTGCACGGCGGCAACCGCGACAACCTGGAAGTCAGCCCCAACCTGTGGGCCGGCGTCGGCCTGGTGCGTGGCGGTGCCGGCACGGCGCTGGTGGGCGATGGCCCGACCGTGGCCGAGCGCGTAAAGGAATACGCAGCGCTGGGCATCGACACCTTTATCTTTTCCGGTTATCCGCATCTGGAAGAGTCGTATCGGGTCGCTGAACTGCTGTTCCCACACCTGGATATCGAACGTCCCGAGCTGCCGAAAAGCGCCGGTTACGTGAGCCCGTTCGGCGAGATGGTTGCCAACGACATCCTTCCCAAAGCTGCGTCGGCGAACTGAGGCAGCCCATGGACTATGAAAAACTGAGCCATCGCGTGGCGCCCTGGGTGCTGCCGATTTTATTGCTGGCGGTGTGGCAGTTGTCGGTGTCGGCGGGTTGGTTGTCGACGCGCATTTTGCCGGCGCCGAGCGCGGTGATTGAGGCGGGCGTCAATCTGGTCGCAAGCGGCGAGATCTGGACGCACCTGGCGATCAGCGGCTGGCGTGCGGGCCTTGGGTTCGTGATCGGTGGCAGCATCGGTTTGGCCCTGGGCTTTATCACTGGCCTGTCCACATGGGGCGAGCGCCTGCTGGACAGTTCGGTGCAGATGATCCGCAACGTGCCGCACCTGGCGCTGATCCCGCTGGTGATCCTGTGGTTCGGCATCGACGAGACGGCGAAGATCTTCCTGGTCGCCCTCGGCACGCTGTTCCCGATCTACCTGAACACTTACCACGGCATCCGCAACGTCGACCCGGCGCTGGTGGAAATGTCGCGCAGCTACGGCTTGTCCGGGTTCAGCCTGTTCCGCCAGGTGATCCTGCCGGGCGCGCTGCCGTCGATCCTGGTGGGGGTGCGTTTTGCCCTGGGCTTTATGTGGCTGACGCTGATCGTGGCGGAAACCATTTCGGCCAGCTCCGGCATCGGCTACCTGGCAATGAACGCCCGTGAATTCCTGCAAACCGACGTGGTGGTCTTGGCCATCGTCATGTACGCCATCCTCGGCAAGCTGGCCGATCTGGCCGCCCGTGGCCTGGAGCGTGTGTGGCTGCGCTGGCACCCGGCGTATCAAGTAAATAAAGGAGGTGCGGCATGACAGCTCAACAACCCCCGCGCCTGCTCAAAGGTATTCCCCTGGCCGTGCGCAAATTGCGCAAAGCCTTTGGCGCCCGTGAAGTACTCAAGGACATTGACCTGCATATTCCGGCGGGCCAGTTTGTGGCCGTGGTCGGTCGCAGCGGTTGCGGCAAAAGCACCTTGCTGCGCCTGCTGGCCGGCCTCGACAAAGCCAGCGGCGGCGAACTGCTGGCCGGTTCCGCACCGCTGAGCGAAGCGATTGAAGACACGCGGTTGATGTTCCAGGAGGCGCGCCTGCTGCCGTGGAAAAAGATCATCGACAACGTGGGCCTGGGCCTCAAAGGCAACTGGCGCCCCAAAGCGCTGGAAGCCCTGGAAGCGGTCGGCCTGGCCGAGCGGGCCAATGAATGGCCAGCGGCGCTGTCCGGTGGCCAGAAGCAACGCGTGGCCCTGGCCCGTGCGCTGATCCACCAGCCGCGCCTGCTGCTGCTTGACGAGCCGTTGGGCGCCCTGGATGCCCTGACCCGTATCGAGATGCAGCAACTGATCGAAAACCTCTGGCAAAAGCACGGCTTCACCGTGTTGCTGGTGACCCACGACGTCAGCGAAGCCGTGGCGATTGCCGACCGGGTCATCCTGATCGAAGACGGCGAAATCGGCCTCGACCTGCACGTCGAGCTGCCACGCCCTCGGGTACGTGGCTCGCACCGCCTGGCCGCGCTGGAAGCCGAAGTCCTCAACCGTGTGTTGTCGCTGCCCGGCACGCCGCCGGAACCTGAACCTGTTTCACCGCTGCCTACGCAATTGCGTTGGGCTCAATAACTCACTTGTCCCATGAAGAGAGAACAACATGACTATTAAAGCCATCAACGTGCGTAACCAGTTCAAAGGCACCATCAAGGAAATCGTCGAAGGCGACGTGCTGTCGGAAATCGACGTGCAGACTGCGTCGGGCATCGTGACGTCGGTGATCACCACGCGCTCGGTCAAAGAGCTGGAATTGGTGATTGGCAGTGAAGTGATTGCGTTTGTGAAATCGACTGAGGTGTCGATCGCTAAATTGTGATTGCCCTTGAGGACGCCATCGGGGGCAAGCCCCCTCCCACTTTTGAACTGTGAATACATTCAAAATGTGGGTGGGGGCTTGCCCCCGATGAGGCCCACCCAGCCACCACAAAACTCAACGCTTGGGCAAATACGTCGGTAAATAGAGCCCGACGTAAGCATCAAACACCCGCATCCCTTCCTCCGCCATCCGCGGCGTGATCAGCCCATGCTGATGCACTGAACGCGCATACACGCGATCGCTCAACTCCAGCGCCAACGCAAACACATCCACATCGCTTGGCAGTGTCGGCACTTCAAAGTGGCGGTTGAACACAGCCAGCATCAGATCACCCAGTTCCAGGTCATGCTGACGATCCGCCTGAGTCACTTCGGTCAGCCCATGCTGGGCCAGGATCAACTGGCGGGCGGCGGCGTCCTGTTCATAAATGGTGAGCATGCGTTGTTCGACGATGCAGGACAGGTCCCGCCAGTGCTTGAGTGATTCATGCTCGATAGGCGCCTGGATGGCTGCGCGGAACGCCGCGTGTACATCGGCCGTCAGCGCTTCCAGCAAGGCCGGCACACTGGCGAAAAAGTGATACACCGACGACGGTGGAATCTGCGCCCGCTCGGCCACGCTGTAGATCGACAAACTCGCCACGCCTTCGGCGGCCAGCAAGGTGCGGGCGGCATCGAGGATCGCGTCGATCCTGGCCTGGCTGCGGGCGCGGGGTTTGCGAGGGGCGGCGGAGCGGGTGGTCATGGAAGTCTCCTACAAGGCAGGGGGCATTGTATGAGCAGGAACCAGCGTTGTCTGCCAGACCGCCATCGGGAGCAAGCCCCCTCCCACATTTGACTGCATTCCAAAGTTGGAACTCGGTCAAATGTGGGAGGGGGCTTGCTCCCGATAAGGTCAACTCGGTCTCCCGGAAGAAACCCACAAAAAAACGCCCCAGACCAAAAGCCTGAGGCGTTTTTTATTGCAACCACCGTTTAGACGGTATGCAGATACCAGTTGTACTCAAGGTCAGAGATGGAATGCTCAAACTCTTCCAGCTCACTTTCCTTACAGGCGACGAAGATATCGATGTATTTAGGATCGATGTACTTGGCCATCACCTCGCTGTCGTCCAACTCGCGCAGGGCGTCGCGCAGGTTGTTCGGCAGGCTCTGTTCGTTCTGCTCGTAGCTGTTGCCTTCCACCGGCGCATTTGGCTCGATCTTGTTGGTCAGGCCGTGATGCACGCCTGCCAGTACCGAGGCCATCAGCAAGTAAGGGTTGGCATCGGCACCGGCCACGCGGTGTTCGATACGTACGGAGTCGGCCGAGCCGGTCGGTACGCGAAGCGCCACGGTGCGGTTATCCAGGCCCCAGCACGGCGAGTTCGGCACGTAGAACTGTGCGCCGAAACGACGGTAGGAGTTGACGTTGGGGCACAGGAACGCCATTTGGGCGGGTAGGGTCTCGAGCACACCGCCGATTGCGTGACGCAATGCGGCGTTCTGCTCGGGATCCTCACTGGCAAAGATGTTCTTGCCGTCTTTGTCCAGGATCGAAATGTGCACGTGCAAACCGTTGCCTGCCTGGCCTGGGTAAGGCTTGGCCATGAAGGTGGTGTCCATCTCATGGTCGTAGGCGATGTTCTTGATCAGGCGCTTGAGCAGTACCGCGTAGTCGCAGGCCTTGATCGGGTCGGCGACGTGGTGCAGGTTCACTTCGAACTGCGCCGGGGCACTTTCCTTCACGATGGCGTCGGCGGGGATGCCTTGCTCTTTGGCACCTTCCAGGATGTCCTGGAGGCAGTCGACGTATTCGTCGAGGTCGTCGATCAGGTAGACCTGTGTCGAGTGCGGGCGTTTGCCGGAGATCGGCGAGCGGGGCGGTTGTGGGCGGCCGTTCACGTTCTCCTGGTCGATCAGGTAGAACTCAAGCTCGAAGGCGGCGCAGATGGTCAGACCGAGGTCGTCAAATTTGCTTACAACTTGGCGGAGCACTTCGCGCGGATCGGCGAAGAAAGGTTCACCTTCCAGTTCGTGCATGGTCATCAGCAGTTGCGCGGTAGGGCGCTTTTGCCAGGGTTCATTGCACAGGGTGTCGGGGATGGGATAACAGATTCGGTCAGCATCACCGATGTCCAGGCCCAGGCCGGTGCTTTCCACCGTCGAGCCGTTGATATCCAGGGCAAATAAAGAGGCAGGCAGGTTAATGCCCTTCTCGTAAACCTTGTGGAGGCTGGTACGTTCAATGCGCTTGCCGCGCACCACACCATTCATATCCGCAATTAGAAGGTCTACGTACAGAACCTCAGGATGATCCTTAAGGAACGCGTTCGCTTCGTTAAGCTGAACGGCACGCGGGGGTACCGACATGATGCAACACCTTTGTTGTTAAAAATATCAATCATTGATCTTTTCTGGTTTCAGTCAACCCGAACGGCATGCCGAAGTCAAGCAAGGCCTTTTTTGCCCTAAAAAAGCGCTGCAACGGCATTTTTGGGGCTTTTTGGGGCGATTTTTCCGCTGTAAACGCTGTAGGACTCGCGGGCTTGAGCGGGCCGTGTTGTATTTTTTACGGGGGTGTTGTGTAAAAAAATGAACAAGGCTAAGCTCGATTCAAACCCATAACAGCAATAATACCGGGGTGCTTCATGTGTCGCCTGCCTCCACTTGGCGTCGTTGCCTGCTTCAGACAGGCCTGTTCCAGCGTCCCAACCTCCTGTGTCCCAGCGGGTGCTGCGGTCAATATTCTTGACGCTTCAGCCACCGGCCTCTTGATCACCTCGCCACTCCCATGCCTGCTCGAAGACGCTCACCTGCCCAGGTGCCGCTCATGATTCTGCACGGCTTTTGCTTGAGTAATACAACACCACCACAAATGGCAGGTAAGCTCCTACCCTGAACGAAAAAAACGACGCGGATGCTGCGTCAACCAACGCCTGGCCTTTAATGGATGCCAGGAAACCCAGCCCAGAGGCATTTATGAGTAACAACCTCGACCAGCTCACCGATTGGTTGAAAGACCACAAGATCACAGAAGTCGAATGCATGATTGGCGACCTCACGGGTATCACCCGTGGCAAGATCTCGCCGACCAACAAGTTCATCGCCGAAAAAGGCATGCGCCTGCCCGAGAGCGTTCTGTTGCAGACCGTGACCGGCGACTATGTCGAAGACGACATCTATTACGAATTGCTCGACCCGGCCGACATCGACATGATCTGCCGCCCCGACCAGAACGCGGTGTACCTGGTGCCCTGGGCCATCGAGCCCACCGCCCAGGTGATCCACGACACCTACGACAAGCAAGGCAACCCCATCGAGCTGTCGCCGCGCAACGTACTCAAGAAAGTCCTCAAGCTCTATGCCGACAAAGGCTGGCAGCCCATCGTGGCGCCGGAGATGGAGTTCTACCTGACCAAGCGCTGCGAAGACCCGGACTTCCCGCTGCAACCGCCGATTGGCCGTTCCGGGCGCCCGGAGACCGGTCGCCAGTCCTTCTCTATAGAAGCCGCCAACGAATTCGATCCGTTGTTCGAAGACGTCTACGACTGGTGCGAACTGCAGGAGCTGGACCTCGATACCCTGATCCACGAAGACGGCACTGCGCAGATGGAAATCAACTTCCGTCACGGCGATGCGCTGTCCCTGGCCGATCAGATCCTGGTGTTCAAGCGCACCATGCGTGAAGCCGCCCTCAAGCACGACGTGGCCGCCACCTTCATGGCCAAGCCGATGACCGGCGAGCCGGGCAGCGCAATGCACCTGCACCAGAGCATCATCGACATCGCCACCGGCAAGAACGTCTTCTCCAATGAAGACGGGACCATGAGCCAGCTGTTCCTCAACCACATTGGCGGCCTGCAGAAGTTCATCCCTGAATTGCTGCCGCTGTTTGCCCCCAACGTGAACTCGTTCCGTCGCTTCCTGCCCGACACTTCGGCGCCGGTGAACGTGGAGTGGGGCGAAGAAAACCGCACCGTCGGCCTGCGTGTACCGGATGCCGGCCCGCAGAACCGCCGCGTGGAAAACCGCCTGCCGGGTGCCGATGCCAACCCGTACCTGGCGATTGCCGCCAGTTTGCTGTGTGGCTTTATCGGCATGGTCGAAGGCCATAACCCGAGCGCACCGGTGGTGGGTCGAGGTTACGAGCGACGCAACCTGCGCCTGCCGTTGACCATCGAAGACGCCCTGGAACGCATGGAAAACAGCAAGACCATCGAGAAATACCTGGGTCAGAAATTCATCACAGGCTACGTCGCGGTCAAGCGGGCCGAGCATGAAAACTTCAAGCGCGTGATCAGTTCGTGGGAGCGGGAATTCCTGCTCTTCGCCGTCTGATGCGCCGGGCGCACGGGGCAACCCGCGCGCCCTTCACTGAAAAGTCTAGGAGTTTGGTATGTCCAGCAACAACCCGCAAACCCGTGAATGGCAAGCCTTGAGCAGTGATCACCACCTGGCGCCGTTCAGCGACTTCAAGCAATTGAAAGAGAAAGGCCCACGCATCATTACCAAAGCCCACGGCGTCTACCTGTGGGACAGCGAAGGCAACAAGATCCTCGACGGCATGGCCGGCCTGTGGTGCGTGGCGATCGGTTACGGTCGCGATGAACTGGCCGACGCCGCCGCCAAGCAGATGAAAGAACTGCCGTACTACAACCTGTTCTTCCAGACCGCTCACCCGCCGGTATTGGAACTGGCCAAGGCCATCTCCGATATCGCACCCGCCGGCATGAACCACGTGTTCTTCACCGGTTCCGGCTCCGAAGGCAACGACACCATGTTGCGCATGGTCCGCCACTACTGGGCGATCAAAGGCCAGCCGAACAAAAAAACCATCATCGCCCGCAAGAATGGCTACCACGGCTCCACCGTGGCCGGCGCCAGCCTGGGCGGCATGACGTATATGCATGAACAGGGCGATTTGCCGATCCCGGGCATCACCCACATCGCACAGCCGTACTGGTTTGGCGAAGGCGGCGACATGAGCCCGGAAGAATTCGGCGTGTGGGCGGCCAACCAGCTGGAAGAGAAAATCCTCGAACTGGGCGTGGACACCGTCGGTGCCTTTATCGCGGAGCCGATCCAGGGTGCTGGTGGCGTGATCGTGCCGCCGGCCACCTACTGGCCGCGCATCAAGGAAATCCTCGCCAAGTACGACATCCTGTTTATCGCCGATGAAGTGATCTGCGGTTTCGGCCGGACCGGTGAGTGGTTCGGTAGCGATTTCTATGACCTCAAGCCGCACATGATGACCATCGCCAAGGGCCTGACCTCGGGTTACATCCCCATGGGCGGCCTGATCGTGCGCGATGAAGTGGTGGACGTGCTCAACGAAGGCGGTGATTTCAACCACGGCTTCACCTACTCCGGCCACCCGGTGGCCGCCGCGGTGGCCCTGGAAAACATCCGCATCATGCGCGATGAAAAAATCGTCAGCCGCGTGCATGACGAAACGGCACCGTATTTGCAGAAACGTCTGAGGGAACTGGCTGATCATCCGCTGGTGGGCGAAGTTCGCGGTGTGGGCATGCTGGGGGCGATTGAGCTGGTGCAGGACAAGGCCACGCGCAAACGTTACGAAGGCAAGGGCGCCGGCATGATCTGCCGGACGTTCTGCTTCGAGAATGGCCTGATCATGCGCGCCGTGGGCGACACCATGATCATTTCGCCGCCGCTGGTGATCAGCAAGGCCGAGATTGACGAGCTGGTAAGCAAGGCTCGCCAGTGCCTGGACCTGACTTTGGCGGCATTGCAGGGCTAAGTGCTAGGCTCAGCACGCAACGGCTTTCGGGCGCTGCGTGCTGAGCAGTTATAGATGAGGCTTTGGTTGAAAGCCGGCCTCGGAACTTGCCAGACTGTCGCCCTGTTTTGTTGCCCTTTGGCTGGGCTACTCAACATAGAACGCTTGTGGCCCAAAAAAGAAAAAATTGGAGCATCACCAAATGAAGGCATTAGGTTTGAAGAACGCTGGCAAGACCCTCCTCGCCTTGTCCCTGATGGGCGCAATGGCGGGCGCGGCCCAGGCAGACGATAAAGTCCTGCACGTCTACAACTGGTCCGACTACATTGCACCGGACACCATCGCCAACTTTGAAAAAGAGTCGGGCATCAAAGTGGTGTACGACGTTTTCGACAGCAACGAAACCCTGGAAGCCAAGTTGCTGGCAGGCAAGTCCGGTTATGACATCGTCGTACCGTCGAACAACTTCCTCGCCAAGCAGATCAAGGCCGGTGTCTACCAGGAGCTGGACAAGTCCAAGCTGTCCAACTACGACAACCTGAACAAGTCTCTGCTTAAAGCCGTGTCGGTCAGCGACCCGGACAACAAGCACGCCTTCCCGTACATGTGGGGCTCCATCGGCATCGGCTACAACCCGGAGAAGGTCAAGGCTGCGCTGGGCGTGGACAAGATCGACTCGTGGGACGTGCTGCTCAAGCCTGAAAACATCGCCAAGCTGAAAAGCTGCGGCGTGAGCTTCCTCGATTCGCCAACCGAAATGCTGCCGGTGGCGCTGCACTACCTGGGCCTGCCAACCGACACCCAGAAAAAGGCTGACCTCAAGCAAGCCGAGGACCTGTTCCTCAAGCTGCGCCCATCGATTGGCTACTTCCACTCGTCCAAGTACATCTCCGACCTGGCCAACGGCAACATCTGCGTGGCCGTGGGTTACTCGGGTGACATCGAACAAGCCAAGTCCCGCGCGGCCGAAGCCGGTGGCAAGGTCAAAGTGGCCTACGACATTCCGAAAGAAGGTGCTGGCAGCTTCTTCGACATGGTCGCCATCCCTAAAGATGCCGAAAACGTCGAGGCCGCCTACAAGTTCATGAACTACCTGCTTGAACCTAAAGTCATGGCAGAAATCACCAACGCCGTGCACTTCCCGAACGGTAACGAGAAAGCCACTGCACTGGTGGACAAATCCATCACCAGCGACCCAGGCATCTACCCGCCAGCGGACGTGCAAGCCAAGCTCTATGCTATTGCTGACTTGCCGGCTGCCACCCAGCGTGAAATGACACGCAGCTGGACCAAGATCAAATCGGGCAAGTAAGGCTGTAACCCTGTAGGAGCGAGCTTGTGTGGGAGGGGGCTTGCCCCCGATAGCGGAGTGTCAGGCACTGAATCTGTTGTTGATACACCGCCATCGGGGGCAAGCCCCCTCCCACCCCAGCTCGCTCCTACAAATTAAATGACAGAAAGTTTTGCCGGATCGGTTTATCGAGGGTAAGTTGCGCGCCGGTTTTGTTGCCGGGCAACAACTTTCAGGCCCAACTATTTAAGAGGACCTCCACTTGCCAATTTCTTTATTTCGCAAAGCCATGCTGGTGGGTGCAGGTATCACGCTGACGTTGAGCGTGCAGGCCGCACCGACGGTGCATATTTATAACTGGTCGGACTACATCGGCACCGACACCCTGGCCAACTTTGAAAAGGCCAGCGGCATCAAGCCCGTGTACGACGTGTTCGACTCCAACGAAACCCTGGAAGGCAAGTTGCTGGCCGGGCGCACCGGCTACGACGTGGTCGTGCCGTCCAACCACTTCCTCGGCAAGCAGATCAAGGCCGGGGCGTTCCAGAAACTCGACAGGTCGTTGCTGACCAACTATTCAAACCTCGACCCGGCGCTGCTTAAACGCCTGGAAAAGAACGACCCCGGCAACCAGTACTCCGTGCCGTACCTGTGGGGCACCAATGGCATCGGTTACAACGTCGACAAAGTGAAAGAAGTGCTGGGCGTCGACCATATCGACTCCTGGGCCGTGCTGTTCGAGCCGGAGAACATGAAGAAGCTCGCCACTTGCGGCGTGTCGTTCATGGACTCGGCCGATGAAATGCTCCCGGCGGTGCTCAACTACATGGGCCTGAACCCGAACAGCACCAACCCCGACGACTACAAGAAGGCCGAAGAGAAGCTGCTCAAAGTGCGGCCCTACGTGACCTATTTCCATTCGTCCAAATACATCTCCGACCTGGCCAACGGCAATATCTGCGTGGCTGCCGGGTTCTCTGGCGATGTGTTCCAGGCCAAGGCCCGTGCGGCAGAGGCCGGCAAAGGCGTGAACATCGCCTACGTGATCCCGAAAGAAGGCGGCAACCTGTGGTTTGACGTGTTGGCGATCCCCAAGGATGCGAGCAACGTCAAGGAAGCCCACGCCTTCATCAATTATTTGCTGCAACCTGAGGTGATCGCCCAGGTCAGTGACTATGTCGGTTACGCCAACCCTAACCCAGGGGCGGACAAACTGATGGAGCAATCGATACGCACCGACGAAGCGGTTTACCCACCGCAGGCGGTTCTCGACCGGACTTTTGTCAACTTCGAGCTACCCCCGAAAGTGCAGCGTTTGATGACCCGTAGCTGGACCAAGGTCAAGACGGGCAAGTAAGGCTCAAACTATCCTGGGTTCGCCCGCCTCGGGCGAACTGCACCGTTTTTTAGGGAGTTTCGTAAATGGCAGTTGCCTCCGGCGCCTATAAAAAAGCCCTCGAGGGCGACCAGACACCGAAGAAGGTGCTGGTCAAAATCGACCGGGTCACGAAGAAATTCGACGAGACGATTGCCGTGGACGACGTGTCCCTGGAAATCAAGAAAGGTGAGATCTTCGCCTTGCTCGGCGGTTCGGGTTCTGGCAAGTCCACCCTGCTGCGCATGCTCGCAGGCTTTGAGCGCCCAACCGAGGGCCGCATCTACCTGGACGGTGTGGACATCACCGACATGCCGCCCTACGAGCGGCCGATCAACATGATGTTCCAGTCCTACGCCTTGTTCCCCCACATGACCGTGGCGCAGAACATCGCGTTTGGCCTGCAACAGGACAAGATCCCCAAGGCTGAGGTCGATGCCCGCGTGGCCGAGATGCTCAAGCTGGTGCAGATGAGCCAGTACGCCAAGCGCAAGCCGCACCAGTTGTCCGGTGGTCAGCGTCAGCGTGTCGCCCTGGCCCGCTCCCTGGCCAAGCGCCCGAAACTGCTGCTGCTCGATGAGCCCATGGGCGCGCTGGACAAGAAACTGCGTTCGCAGATGCAGCTGGAACTGGTAGAGATCATCGAGCGCGTCGGCGTGACCTGCGTGATGGTGACCCACGACCAGGAAGAGGCCATGACCATGGCCGAGCGCATCGCGATCATGCACCTGGGCTGGATCGCGCAGATCGGCAGCCCGATCGACATCTACGAAACGCCTACCAGCCGCCTGGTGTGCGAGTTCATCGGCAACGTCAACATCTTCGAAACCCAGGTGGTGGACGACGCCGAAGGCCACGCGGTGCTCAAGTGCCCGGACCTGGACCGTGACATCTACGTGGGCTACGGCATCGCCACCTCGGTGGAAGACAAGTCGGTGACCTACGCCATTCGCCCGGAAAAACTTCTGGTGACGTCTGAAATGCCGACCTGCGAGCACAACTGGTCCAGCGGCAAGGTGCACGACATCGCCTACCTGGGCGGCCACTCGGTGTTCTACGTGGAACTGCCGAGCGGCAAGCTGGTGCAGTCCTTTGTCGCCAACGCCGAGCGCCGTGGCCAGCGCCCAACCTGGGGTGACCAGGTGTACGTGTGGTGGGAAGACGACAGCGGCGTGGTGCTGCGCTCATGAATACAAAAAAGCTCAAGCGCCGCTTGCAGCGCATCGTGCCCAGCGGCAAGCAGGTGGTCATCGGGATTCCGTTCCTGTGGCTGTTCCTGTTTTTCGCCCTGCCGTTTTTCATCGTCCTGAAAATCAGCTTTGCCGAAGCCGACGTGGCGATCCCGCCGTACACCGAGATCTACACCTACGTTGAGCAAAAGTTGCAGGTGGTGTTGAACCTGGCCAACTACAGCCTGCTGGCGGGCGATGAGCTGTACATCGCCGCCTACCTGGGCTCGCTGAAAATGGCGTTCTTCAGCACGCTGCTGTGCCTGTTGATCGGCTATCCGATGGCCTACGCCATTGCCACCGCGCGCAAAGAGATGCAGACCGTGCTGGTGCTGCTGATCATGATGCCGACCTGGACCGCGATCCTGATCCGCGTGTACGCGTGGATGGGCATCCTCAGCAACAACGGTTTGCTCAATGGCTTCCTGATGTCCATGGGGTTGATCAACGAACCGCTGCAGATCCTCAACACCAACATCGCGGTGTATATCGGCGTGGTGTATTCGTACCTGCCGTTCATGATCCTGCCGTTGTACGCCAACCTGGTGAAGCACGACCAGAGCCTGCTGGAAGCCGCGTCGGACCTGGGCTCGAGCACCTTCAACAGCTTCTGGAAAATCACCGTGCCGCTGTCCAAGAACGGCATCATCGCCGGCTGCATGCTGGTGTTTATCCCGGTGGTGGGCGAGTTCGTGATTCCGGAACTGCTGGGCGGCCCGGAAACCCTGATGATCGGTAAAGTGTTGTGGCAAGAGTTCTTCAACAACCGTGACTGGCCGGTGGCCTCTGCCCTGGCGGTGGTGATGCTGGCGATCCTGATCGTGCCGATCATCCTGTTCAACCGCAGCCAAGCCAAAGAGATGGAGGGCAAGATATGAAGCGCGTCAGTTTCTCAAGCTTCATGCTGGTGGCGGGGTTGCTGTTCATCTACCTGCCGATGCTGATCCTGGTGATCTACTCGTTCAACGAATCCAAGCTGGTGACGGTGTGGGGCGGTTGGTCGATCAAGTGGTACGTGGGCCTTTTGGACAACACCCAGTTGATGGGCTCGGTGATGCGCTCCCTGGAAATCGCCTGCTACACGGCGGTGGCGGCGGTAGCGCTGGGAACCTTGGCGGCCTTCGTGCTGACGCGTATCAGCCGGTTCAAGGGCCGCACGTTGTTCGGCGGCCTGGTGACGGCGCCGTTGGTGATGCCGGAAGTGATCACTGGCCTGTCGCTGTTGCTGCTGTTCGTGGCCATGGCGCAGATGATCGGCTGGCCGCAAGAGCGTGGCATTGTCACCATCTGGATCGCCCACACCACGTTCTGCGCGGCGTATGTGGCGGTGGTGGTGTCGGCGCGCTTGCGTGAGCTGGACCTGTCGATTGAAGAAGCGGCGATGGACTTGGGCGCACGGCCGTGGAAGGTGTTCTTCCTGATCACCATCCCGATGATCGCGCCGTCGTTGGCGGCGGGCGGCATGATGTCGTTCGCGCTGTCCCTCGATGACCTGGTATTGGCCAGCTTCGTATCGGGCCCCGGCTCGACCACCTTGCCGATGGAAGTGTTCTCGGCGGTGCGCCTTGGGGTCAAACCCGAGATCAACGCCGTGGCCAGCCTGATTCTGTTGGCGGTGTCGCTGGTGACGTTCCTGGTGTGGTTCTTCAGCCGTCGTGCCGAAGAAATGCGCAAGAAGGCCATCCAGCAAGCCATCGAAGAAGCGGCGGCGGATGGTTGGCAGCAGCCGGATAAGCGCCGGGCGGCTGCACCGGTCTAAAGACTGGTGTGATCAAAATGTGGGAGGGGGCTTGCCCCCGATAGCGGTGTGTCAGTCAGCACATCTGACACTGATACACCGCTATCGG
>NZ_QUZT01000070.1 GCF_004682045.1 Pseudomonas nabeulensis | reverse complement strand
CTGGCATTAGGGCTTGCCCTCCCACTTTTTGACCTTCGCCCATCAGTTGGCGATCACTGCCCCTAAATCCTTTCACCGCTGGTGCGTTTCCAGAACAGGAATCAGAGGAGGGATCACGCAATGTCCGTCGCTATCAGCCAGATCGAAGACACCCAGCTTCAGGAAACGCTTTACCAGTTCGAAGAAACACCGCTGCTGGCCCGCCAGCGCCAGCAAGAGTCCAACGCCCGCAGCTACCCTCGGCGCATTCCTTTGGCGCTCAAACGCGCCAAAGGTATTTACGTGGAGGACGTGGAGGGCCGCCGTTTTATCGATTGCCTGGCCGGTGCCGGCACTCTCGCGTTGGGGCATAACCACCCGGCGGTGATCGAGGCCATCCAGCAAGTATTGAGCGACGAACTGCCCTTGCACACATTGGACTTGACCACCCCGGTCAAGGACCAGTTCGTGCAAGACCTGTTCGGCCTGTTGCCGACCGAATTGGCGCAGCAAGCGAAGATCCAGTTCTGCGGCCCGACCGGCACCGATGCGGTGGAAGCCGCGTTGAAGCTGGTGCGTACGGCCACTGGGCGCAGCACCGTGTTGTCATTCCAGGGCGGTTACCACGGCATGAGCCAGGGCGCCTTGAGCCTGATGGGCAGCCTGGGGCCGAAAAAACCCTTGGGCGGCCTGCTCAGCAACGGTGTGCAATTTCTGCCTTACCCCTATGACTACCGTTGCCCGTTCGGCCTGGGCGGCGCGGAGGGCGTGCGGGTCAACCTGCATTACCTGGAAAACCTGCTCAACGACCCGGAAGCCGGGGTGGCGCTGCCGGCGGCAGTGATTGTCGAAGTAGTACAGGGCGAGGGCGGTGTGATTCCGGCTGACCTGGACTGGCTGCGCGGCCTGCGCCGCATCACTGAACAGGCCGGCGTGGCGCTGATTGTTGATGAAATCCAGAGCGGTTTCGGGCGTACCGGCAAGATGTTTGCCTTTGAACACGCCGGGATCATCCCGGACGTGGTGGTGATGTCCAAGGCCATCGGCGGCAGCCTGCCGCTGGCGGTGATGGTGTACCGCGACTGGCTCGACACCTGGCTACCGGGCGCCCATGCCGGGACGTTCCGTGGCAACCAGATGGCGATGGCGGCGGGGTCGGCGGTGATGCGCTACCTCAAGGAGCACGACCTGGCTGGCCATGCGGCGGCGATGGGCGAGCGTCTTGGCGAGCACCTGCGCATCCTGCAGCGCGATTTTCCGCAACTGGGGGATATTCGGGGGCGCGGGTTGATGCTGGGCGTCGAACTGGTGGACCCGAACGGTGCGCCAGACGTGCAGGGCCACCCACCGGTGCATCGCCAGCTGGCGCCGCTGGTGCAGCGCGAATGCCTCAAGCGTGGCCTGATCCTGGAGCTGGGCGGGCGGCATGGCAGCGTCGTGCGCTTCCTGCCACCGCTGGTGATTACCGGCGCCGAAGTGGACCGCGTGGCCGAGATTTTCGGGCGTGCCCTGGCGGCAGCGGTCGCCAGCCTCTAATTTTTCGGCGGCTTGGTACGTTTCTACAACTATCAGCGCTGCGCGTGGTGCGCAGCCAGTTTTTTTGCGATGGAGAACAGCAATGACCTCAGTATTCGACCGCGACGACATCCAGTTCCAGGTAGTGGTCAACCATGAAGAGCAGTACTCCATCTGGCCCGACTACAAGGCCGTGCCGGAAGGCTGGCGCACCGTGGGCAAGAGCGGGCTGAAGAAGGAATGCCTGGCCTACATCGAAGAGGTGTGGACCGATATGCGTCCGTTGAGCTTGCGTCAGAAGATGGACGCTACGGCACTGGTTGGCTGATCCACCGCAATCCAATGTGGGAGGGGACAAGTCGAATCGTCGCACCGCCCCTCCCACATAACGCACTACTGCGGTGTATGGGTGTAGAGATAATCCGTCGCCAACGACGCCAATGTCCTCACGCCTACCACCAGCGCCGACTCATCCACAAAGAATCCCGGATTGTGATTCGGTGCAGCCTTGCTCATGTCCTGGTCCTTCGGCGTCACCCCCAAGAATACAAACAGTCCAGGCGCCTCCTTGGCATAAAACGAGAAGTCCTCGGCACCGCCCACCAACGGGGCTTGCACCACATCATCCTTGGCCGCCCAGCGCAGGCTTGGCAGCATTTTTTCGGTCAGCGCCGGGTTGTTGATGGTGGGGTCGTACTTCTCGATGATGGTGACTTCGGCCTTGGCCCCACCGCTTTCAGCGATTTTTTCCACGGTCTGGCGCACGTCCGTATGCAGCTTCTGGCGGATGCCATAGTCGTAGGAGCGAATGGTGCCGGTCATGTCCACCGACTCGGGGATGATGTTGTAGCGCGTGCCGCCGTTGATGGTGCCAATGCTCACCACGGACGGGAATGACGAGATATCGGTGCGGCGGCTGACCACGGTCTGCAGGCCGACAATGGTCTGCGCACCCACGGTGATCGGGTCGATACCGTCCCAGGGGCGACCGGCGTGGGTCTGTTTGCCGAGGATCTTGATGCGCAAGTCATCGGAACTGGCCAGGGTCGGTCCGGGGCGGTAGGCAATCTGGCCAGCAGGCACGCCAGCCCAGACGTGCAGGCCAAACACTGCGTCTGGCTTGGGCGCTTTCATCACACCTTCCTGCACCATCATTTTCGCGCCCCAGGTGTTTTTGCCGTCGGGGATGAAATCACTCGGGCCTTCTTCGGCCGGTTGGAAGTAAAACACCACGGTGCCCGGCAGGCGCTCGCGCATGCCGGTCAGAACTTTCGCCGTGCTGAGCAGGATAGCGACGTGGGCGTCGTGGCCGCAGGCGTGCATCACGTCGACCTCTTTGCCCAGGTAGGTGCCCTTGGCTTTGGAGGCGAAGGGCAGGTCGGCGACTTCCTTGACCGGGAGTGCATCCATATCGGCGCGCAGGGCGACGGTGGGACCGGGCAAGCCACCTTTCAGTACGGCCACCACGCCCGTGCGCGCAACGCCGGTTTTGACTTCAAGGCCCAGCGCTCGCAGTTGTTTGGCGACCAGTTCGGCCGTGCGGGTTTCGGTATTGCCCAATTCGGGGTGGGCATGAATGTCGCGGCGGGTTTCCAGCAGCGCCGGCTCAAGAATCTTCGCTTGGGCGGCGATTTCCTCCCGGGCGCTGTCCTGGCCGCTGCTGGCGGCCATCACGGCACTGCTTGCGACGGCGCACAGTGCGCCAACTATCCATGGGTGTGTCAGACCGGTTAAACGCATAAAAGCCTCTCCTGAGTTTATTGTTGTTGATCTTTCTCCTGCAC
Source organism: Pseudomonas nabeulensis (assembly GCF_004682045.1). GTDB lineage: Bacteria > Pseudomonadota > Gammaproteobacteria > Pseudomonadales > Pseudomonadaceae > Aquipseudomonas > Aquipseudomonas nabeulensis. The sequence goes on along the minus strand of NZ_QUZT01000070.1, from coordinate 30,840 downwards.
AGTGCCGGCGGTCACCACCTGCACGCTCAAGCGCGGCGTCGCCAGGTCCAGCCCGGCTTCATCCAGATGGCGCTTGAGGGACAAGTTGAACGCCCGCGACACTTCCCACTGCTTGATCGGTGCCGTCTTGAAACGCGCCCGCAGGATCGCACTGCCGGACTCAAAGCTTTCCACGCCCTGAATCTCCAGCGGCGACCAGATATTGCGACGCTGCAACGGGTCGTTGCGCATCTTCTGGCCGACATCGCGCATCAGCTTGATGGCGTCGTCGATTTCCATGTTGTAGGGGATCGCCACCCGGAAGATCGCGTAGCCGAACTCCCGCGAGTAGTTCTTGATGCTCTTGATCTCGCTGAACGGGATGGTGTGCACAATGCCGTCGATGTCCCGCAGGCGCACGGTGCGGATGGTCAGGCCTTCTACCGTCCCCAGGTGGCCGCCCACGTCCACGTAGTCATCGATGGCCAGGGAGTCTTCGATGATGATGAACAGGCCGGTGATCAAATCCGCCACCAGCGACTGGGCACCAAAGCCGATGGCCAGGCCGATCACACCGGCACCGGCCAGCAGTGGCGTGACGTTCATGCCCATGTTCGCCAACGCCACGATGGCGGCGATGATAAAGATGGTCACGAACAGCACGTTGCGGATCAGCGGCATCATGGTTTGCGCACGGGCATTGGCCAGGCCTTTGCGCGAGCGGGTAAGGGCGTGGTGGATCGCGGTGTCGGCGAGGATCCAGATCAGCCAGGCAAACAGCAAGGTGCCGGCCAGGCCGAACAGCTTGACGCTGACTTCGTGGCCGTCGCCTTCGGTAAAGCGGATCAGCGACAGGCCCCATACCCGCAGGCCCAGCTCGATAAACACCAGCCACACCAACAGATGGGCCAGGGTGTAGACGAAGCTTTTCAGGCGCTCGGAATACAGCGCGTGGCGCTTGTGCCCACGTTGTGGCTTGAGGGCGTGCCGGCGCACCAGGCCGTTGATCACCATGCACAGCACCAGCAACACAGTGCAGAGCAAGGATTGGCGCAAGGCGGTGCTGGTATCGCCAGCAGAGACAAACGTGGCGAACAGCGAAATGCCCACCAGCAGCAAGGCTGGGATGTACCAGAACGAGCCGACGATCTCGATGGTGTCGCTGAGGGCGCGTCGTGTCAGACGACGTGACAGCGGCTGGTTGCGGATCAGGTGGGCGATGGGCCGGCGGAACCGCAGGATAAACACGCCGGTGGACAGGGCGGCCATCACATTGGCGACCGTCGCGGCGGTGTGGGACAGATGCTGACCCAGGGCCTGTACCAAACGTGGATCGCTCAGGGCTTCACCAAAGGCGGCAAAGCTGCCGATCCACCACAGTGGGCGGAAGGCCTGGTGGCGCAGGATATACAGGGCGCGGTGGCGATGCGGGCCGTCGAGCAGGGAAAACGCGATGACACAGATTGCCGAGAAGCACGTACCCACCACCAGCGCGTAGGCCAACACCATGGCCAGGGACTTGCCCAGGGACGAGGGCAGCGCGTAGCTCAGGTACACCGTGATCACCAGGGCGATCAGCCACGGGCCTAGTTTGCGCAGGGCGAAGCGCACCATGTCCCAGGTGCGCGGGTGCTGCGGCAGCTCTTCGGGCAGGCCGAAACGTTCGCGTACGCGGTGGCTGAGCCAGATCAGCGCGTAGGCCAGCAGGCTCCACACCGCGAGGATCAGGGCAAAACCGAAAATGATCGGCAGCCATTCATTGGCCGGCAGCATCAGGGCGCCCAGTTCGTCCTTGGCCTGGTCGAATTCACTGGACCAACGCCCTAGCGGGCTGTCGGCGCCGGAAAACTGCGACTCCAGGCTGGCCAGGGTGCCACCGATCAACCCCAGTACGCCTTCCTCGGCGGCAGGTTGGGCCTTTTGCGTGGCTTCGCGGAGTTTTTTCAGGTCGCTCAGCAACTGAGTGCGCTGCTGGTCGTTTTCCAGGGTCTTGATCACCTCGTCCAGTGATTGACCCAACGGCACATCGGCCTGGGGCTGGGTCTTGGTGGAGTTACCCAGCAGGCCGGGCAGGCTCACCGCCTGGGCAGGCGCCAGCGGCAGCAAGGTGAGCAGGGTGATCAGCAGGAAACAGGGCAGGGCAAACAGACGGGAGAACACTAGGCGGTCAACCTTGAAAACGACGAGTTGACCGAGTGTACGAGGGCATGGGTCATTCGGCCAGTTTGGCGAGAATTTTGTAGACCACGGTGCCCAGGATCAGCAGCATGCCGATCCACATGCCAAATACGCCAACGGGTTTGTCACGAAAGTTGAAGCCTACGGCCAGCAGGATCATGCCGATCAGGATCGGGACCAGCATGGCGTGGAAGGAGGACATGGAGATCATGGTGCGACGGCCTTGTCGGAGTGGGAATACTGACAAGTCTAGGCCGGATTACGGGAAATGCAGCTGACATGGATCAGGTGTACACAAAACCAATGTGGGAGGGGGCTTGCCCCCGATTGCGGTGTATCAGTGCCAGATTTGTCGACTGACACTCCGCTATCGGGGGCAAGCCCCCTCCCACATGGAAGACTTAGGGCAAGTCACGACTCGCGTAAAACGCCCCCAACACCTTCACCAAATGCGCCAGGTCATGGCTGCCACACAGTTCACGAATGGAGTGCATGGCAAACGTCGGCAAACCGATGTCCACGGTGCGCACGCCCAGGTGGCTGGCGGTGATCGGGCCGATGGTGGAGCCACAGCCCATATCGCTGCGCACCACGAAGCTCTGCACCGGTACTTCTTCGGCCATGCACAGATGGCGGAAGAACCCGGCGGTTTCGCTGTTGGTGGCGTAGCGCTGGTTGCTGTTGACCTTGATCACCGGGCCGGCGTTGAGCTTGGGGCCGTGGTTGGCGTCGTGCTTCTCGGCGTAGTTGGGGTGTACGCCGTGGGCATTGTCGGCCGATACCAGCAGGGATTTCTGAATGGTCCGTACGAATTCATCACCTTCGGGCAGCAGGCGACGCAGGGTCTGTTCCAGCATCGGGCCATCGGCGCCGCAGGCGGAGCAGGAGCCGACTTCTTCGTGATCGTTGCACACCAGCACGCAGGTTTCATCGGTGTCGCTGGTGAGTAGGGCTTGCAGGCCGGCGTAGCAGGACAGCAGGTTGTCCAGGCGCGCGCCGGCGATGAAGTCGCCGTTGAGGCCGATCACGGCAGCGCTTTGGGTGTCGTAGAAGCTCAGCTCGTAGTCGAGGACGACGTCGGCGTTCAGGCCGTGTTCGCGTGCCAGTTGCTCGGTGAGCACGGCGCGGAAGTCCACGCGCTCATCACCGGCAAATTGCGCAAGGATCGGCGGCAATTCGGTCTGGGCATTGATCGCCCAGCCCTGGTTGGCTTCACGGTTCAGGTGAATGGCCAGGTTGGGGATGATGGCAATCGGCAGCTTGAAATCGATCAGTTGGCTTTCGACCTTGCCGTCACGGCGGAAGGTCACGCGACCGGCCAGCGACAGGTCACGGTCGAACCACGGCGCCAACAGCGCGCCGCCGTAGACCTCGACGCCCAGTTGCCAGAAACCCTGGCGTTGCAGCTCGGGCTGGGGCTTGACCCGCAGGCACGGGCTGTCGGTGTGGGCGCCGACCAGGCGGATGCCACCTTGCAGTGGCGAGTGACGGCCGAGCTTGAAGGCGATGATCGAGGAGTCGTTGCGGGTCACGTAATAGCGACCATTGGCCTCGGTGGTCCAGGTGTCGCGCTCGTCGAGACGCTGATAACCCGCCGCTTCCAGGCGCTGGGCCAGGGCAGCAGTGGCATGAAAAGGAGTAGGGGAGGCCTTGAGGAAGTCGATCAGGCCTTGATTCAACGCTTCGCGCATAAATAGCTCCAGACAGCAATGCGCGGAGTTTACCGTTCGATGGCGAGAACTGCACATAACAAATGTGGGAGGGGGCTTGCCCCCGATGGCGGTGTATCTGTGCCAGATGTAGTGGCTGACACTCCGCTATCGGGGGCAAGCCCCCTCCCACATTTACTGTATTTGCAGCTTTAGAACGGCGCTGGGCACTCAAAGCGCAAACGCTCGCCACTCTGTGGGTGGGTGAAGCTGAGCATGCTCGCGTGCAGACACAGGCGCGGCCACGCAGCCAAGGCCTGTTCATGGGCATACAACCCATCCCCCAACAGCGGATGGCCGATCGACAGCATATGCACCCGCAGCTGATGGGAACGCCCGGTAATCGGCGTCAGCTCCACACGGCACCAGTCGCCACACCGCTCCAGCACTTTCCAGAAGGTCAGCGCATGCTTGCCGAACTCATGGTCCACCACATGGCGTGGCTTGGTCGGCGGGTCGTAGCGCAGGGGCAGGTCGATGCTGCCGCTGTCCAGTTCCGGTTGGCCCCAGGCCAGGGCGGTGTAGGCCTTTTCGGTTTCACGGTCGTGAAACTGGCGGGACAGTTCGCGGTGGCTATCGGCGTCCCGGGCCAGCAGGATGATGCCCGAGGTTTCCCAGTCCAGGCGATGGACGATGCGGGCTTCGGGGTAGCCGTTTTCCTGCAGGCGGGTGATCAGGCAGTCCTTGTTGTCTTCGGCGCGACCAGGCACCGAGAGCAGCAGGGTCGGCTTGTTCACCACCAGGACGGCGTCGTCCTGATGCAGGATGTGGATATTGGACAGCGGCATTAAACAGCCTCGTAACAAACGCCAACGGCGGCTCGCCCACCCAGCCCTCAAACAGGGATCAGGGTGAACGAGCCGCCGTGGCGGCCGCCTGTTCGATCAACGATCAGGCAGGGTGATATTGAGTTCCAGAATCGAGCAGCTGCCGTCATTTTCCAGGGCGACATGTACGTCATCGTTGCCGATATTGACGTATTTGCGGATCACCTCGACCAACTCCTTTTGCAAGGCTGGCAGGTAGTCCGGTGTGCTGCGTTGGCCGCGTTCGTGCGCCACGATGATCTGTAGACGCTCTTTCGCGACCGACGCGGTCGTAGGCTTTTTGTTGGCGCGAAAGAAGTCGAGAAATTTCATTGATTAGTTGCCTCCAAAGATACGCTCGAAGAATCCCTTCTTCTTGACATCGAGGAAGCGATGTTCCACGGACTTGCCCAGCAGGCGATCAACGGCATCGCTGTACGCCTGGCCGGCGTCGCTCTGGTCATCGAGGATGACCGGAACACCTTGGTTGGAGGCTTTAAGGACCGCCTGGGATTCTGGAATCACACCCAGCAGGGTCACTGCGAGGATTTCCTTCACGTCTTCAACACCGAGCATTTCGCCGTTGTTGACACGCTCAGGGTTGTAGCGGGTGAGCAGCAGGTGTTCCTTGATCGGGTCTTCGCCTTTTTCGGCGCGCTGGGACTTGCTGGCCAGCAGGCCCAGCATGCGGTCCGAGTCACGTACCGAGGAGACTTCCGGGTTGGTCACCACGATGGCTTCATCGGCGTAGTACATGGCCAGGTGAGCACCGGTTTCGATACCGGCCGGGGAGTCGCACACCACGTATTCGAAGGTTTCTTTGAGCTCGGCGAGAACTTTGCCGACGCCTTCCTTGGTCAGCGCGTCTTTGTCGCGGGTCTGGCTGGCGGCCAGTACGTACAGGTTCTCAAGGCGCTTGTCCTTGATCAGGGCCTGTTGCAGGTTGGCTTCGCCGTTGACCACGTTGACGAAGTCGTACACCACGCGGCGCTCGCAGCCCATGATCAGGTCGAGGTTACGCAAACCGACGTCGAAGTCGACGATAACTGTTTTATGGCCGCGCAGAGCGAGGCCGGTACCGATAGCGGCGCTGGTGGTGGTCTTACCCACACCACCCTTGCCGGATGTAACCACGAGAATCTTGGCCAAGGTGTTTCACCCCTAAGGAAAAAGGACTTTCGGTCCCTGAAAAACATCTCTTGGAACTCGCTGCAGGCGGACAGCCTTGTAGGAAAAAATAATTCCTACACAAGTAATGCCGGTTTCGCTGTGCTATCAGAGTCTAGAGATGCTTGGAAAATGCGGCAGTATCCGTTAAAGACGGATGATGTTCAACACATCGCCCGACAGGTTGACCTGCACCGAAGCCCCCCACAGCGGATCACGGCGCAAATCTTCTGAAACCTTGTACTGGCCTGCGATGGACACTAGCTCAGCGGTCAACTGCTGGCAAAAAATACGGGCCTTGGTATCACCCTTGATGCCGGCGAGGGCACGTCCGCGCATCGGGCCGTATACATGGATGTTGCCATCGGCGAGAAGTTCCGCCCCCGGACTGACCGAAGAGATGACAACCAGATCGCCACCCTGGGCGTAAATTTGCTGCCCGCCCCGTACGGGCGAGGTGATGATCTTTGTAGGCTTGATCGCAGGCTCGGGTGGTTTTTCCGGTTTTTTCTTCTCTTCGCCGACCAATGGTTCGAGCGGACGCTCGCGGGCACCGGACGGCGGCAGTACTGGCAGTTCAATGGCGATGGCCGCGGCAATATCTTCGATACGGCTGGCACGAATCGCCAGGGTGCGCAGGCCATGGGAGCGGCACACACGCATCAGGCCGGGCAGGTCGATGTTGCCTTGGTTGGCCGGCAGTTTGTCCAGGGCCAGCACCAGCGGGGCATTGTTGAAGAAGTTCGGCGCCAGGGCGACCTTGGCGGCCAACTGGCGGTCCAGGGCGTCGAGGTCGTTGCGGGCCAGTTCCAGCACGGTGATGGCGAGCATGCTGCCTTTCAGCTGGAACACGGGATCTTGGTCTAGCGGTTCGGTTTGGCTCATGGTCGGCAAAAGCGGCTTGTCACGAAAAGTGTCGAGACTTATAACGAGAACATCCACTGGCCGCAAGCCGAGTCGAACCGTTGTAGAATGCGCGGCCCTTGTCTTTACCGGAATCTGTAATGGATCGCCCGCGTTTTCGAGCTGTATTTTTTCACCCGCGTTTTTGGCTGCTATGGCTGGGACTCGGCCTGCTGTGGCTGGTCACTCAGTTGCCGTACCGCGCGCTGCTGGTCATTGGCCGCCTGCTGGGTGCGGGGATGTACCGTGTGGCCGGCGAACGTCGCCGCATCGCTGCGCGAAACCTGGAACTGTGCTTCCCGGAAAAATCCGCGCAAGAGCGTAAACATTTGCTTAAAGAAAATTTTGCCTCCACCGGCATCGCGTTCTTTGAGATGGCCATGAGCTGGTGGTGGTCGCGTCAGCGTCTGGCGCGCCTGGCCCATGTCGAAGGTTTGGAGCACCTCAAGCAGGCTCAACTGGACGGCAAGGGCGTGATCCTCATGGCCCTGCACTTCACCACCCTGGAAATCGGCGCCGCGCTGCTAGGGCAGAAGCACACCATCGATGGGATGTACCGCGAACACGGCAACCCGTTGTTCGACTTTATCCAGCGCCGCGGCCGCGAGCGCCACAACCTCGATTCCCTGGCGGTAGAGCGCGAGGACGTGCGTGGCATGCTCAAGCTACTGCGCGCCGGTCGTGCCATCTGGTATGCACCGGACCAGGACTACGGCGCCAAGCAAAGTATTTTTGTACCGTTGTTCGGCATCCAGGCGGCCACCGTGCCCGCCACCAGCAAGTTCGCCAAATTGGGCAAGGCGCTGGTGGTGCCGTTCACTCAGCAGCGTTTGGCCGACGGCAGCGGTTACCGCCTGGTGATTCATCCACCGTTGACTGACTTCCCTGGTGAAAGCGATGAGGCCGATTGCCTGCGTATCAACCAGTGGGTGGAAGCCTCGGTGCGTGAGTGCCCCGAGCAATACCTGTGGACTCACCGGCGTTTCAAGAGCCGGCCACCGGGTGAGCCTAAGCTGTACGAAAAACGCCGTCGATAAGACGGACGAGCACTTGTGGCGAGGGAGCTTGCTGTGGCGAGGGAGCTTGCTCCCGTTCGACAGCGCAGCTGGAGCCGGCTTTTTGGGAGCGCTTCGCACTCCAGCGGGAGCAAGCTCCCTCGCCACAAACGACTGACCTTTCCCCACATGGAGTGATGCGATGCGCCCAGCTGAACCGGTGACAGGCTTGATTCTTTCCGGCGGTGGGGCGCGAGCGGCGTATCAGGTGGGGGTGTTGGCGGCGATTGCCGAGCTGTTGCCGCCGGGGGCGCCCAATCCGTTTCCGGTGATCGTGGGCACGTCGGCCGGTGCGATCAATGCGGTGAGCCTGGCCAGTGGCGCCACGGACTTCACGGCCGCTATCCAGCGCCTTACGGCGTTCTGGCAGGGCTTTCGCAGCCACCTGGTGTTGCGCAGTGATTGGCCAGGGGTGATTCGCCAGGCCGGTCGTTTCTTTATTCACAGCCTCTTGGGCCTGGGTGCGCAAGTGCCGGTGGCGCTGCTCAACAGCACGCCATTAAAAGCGTTGCTGAAAGATAAACTGCATCTGGACGGCATTGACGAGGCCATCCGCACTAAACACCTGCATGCCGTCGCGGTCACGGCCTTTGGCTACGAGTCCGGGCAAGCGGTAACGTTCTATCAAGGCGGCCGCACCATCGACGCCTGGTTGCGCCATCGGCGTATCGGCGTGCCCACGCAATTATCCGTGGAGCATTTGCTGGCCAGCTCGGCGATCCCCTTGTTGTTCGCCCCGGTCAAACTCGATCAGGAATATTTCGGCGACGGCGCCGTCCGCCAATCCGCGCCCATCAGCCCGGCGCTGCACCTGGGGGCCAGTCGGGTGCTGGTGGTGGGCGTCAGCGGCAACCCGCGTGGCAATGAACCGGCGGCGCAGCGTACCTTCACCGGGCAGGAGCCGACCCTGGCGCAGATTGGTGGGCATATGCTCAACAGCACGTTCATTGACAGCCTGGAAAGCGATATCGAGCTGTTGGAGCGCCTCAACCAGTTCAGCCATGCCTCGCCCGCGTTGGCGGCGGTGGAGGTGCTGGTGATCGCGCCAAGCCAGCCTATCGATGAAATCGCCGCCCGCCATCGCCAGGAATTACCGGCGGCGTTGCGTTTGTTTTTGCGTGGGCCAGGGGCGACCAAGACGAGCGGGGCAGGGGTGTTGAGTTACTTGCTGTTCGAGGCGGGGTATTGCAGCGAGTTGATCGAGCTGGGGCGGCGGGACGCGCTGGCCAAGCGTGAGGAAATCATGCGATTCCTGGGCTTGGCGCACGGCTAAATGTGGGAGGGGGCTTGCCCCCGATGGCGGTGTGTCAGCCACCAGATGCAGTGACTGATGCCCAGTCATCGGGGGCAAGCCCCCTCCCACACAAGCCCATTCCCACAGTTGATCCGCGGTGTTGCTTAGAAGTGGTACTTGACCAGGAAGCTCGCGGTGTCCTGGTTGGTCTTGAACGCGCCGGAATCTTCAATCCCGTACTTGTTCTTCCAGTAGTCGTATTCGAAACCGACATACAGCTGCTTGTCGCCCCAATGCAGCGCTTTACCCAGGTCATATTTGACCTGTGGGTTGAAGTGCAGGTTGGCGTGGTAAGTGCCACGGGCGTTCTTGTCGTTGTCGGTCACCCAATCCATGAAGCCGTCGATCAGCACATCGGAGCTGCCGACAGGAATGGTGTACGACCACACCGGTGTGATCTGCCACACGCCGTCACCCGGGCGATTGCCTTCGGTCTGGCGCTGGTAGAAGTTCAACTGGAAGTAATCGAAACCCGGGATGTTCAAGTCAAAGCCAGGGCCGAGCAGGTACGACTCGTTATCGCCTTCGCCGAACTCGTAAGTGAAGGCCAGCAACACGTCTTTGATCGGGCCGAAAGACAGGTCCTTATCAAAGATCTTGCCGAACGACAGGCGTGGGCTGATCTCGCCGTAGTACGTACTTGGGCCGACGTTGCCGTCTTCCTTGCCGTTGTAAAAGATGCGGTCGACAAACAGGAAGTTGTCACCGTACTTCCACGCATCGGCGTGTTCGAACGTAACGGTTTGCTGGATCTGCGGGTTGACGGTAAAGCTCTTGCCCCACAGGTAGGTCAGGCTGTTGTTCTGCCACTGCAACAAGTCACCGGCCACGGCTTGGCCGCCGGCCAGCAGGGATCCTGCCAGCATCAGGCCTTTGAACATAGGTTTCATTCGGTGCTCCCGAGTTAAAGTTTTATGTTTTTTCTAAGCAAGCGCTCTGGTTCGGCGCCTTTGTAATCGCTGAAAAACTCGTCTGATTGGTCAGCTTTATAGCTACAGCAAAAGCCGCGCCAAGGCGGTGAAAACACCGTCGATTCAAGCGGGCGCGGAGAATACTGGCTCCCACGTCTGGGCTCAAGTGCGCCGTTACAGCGCGCACCGGGCGACAATGGGGCATGCGTCAGGAGTGGGCGTGTTCGACTGCCGGTCGTTCAGCGCCACCGAGGATGTTGAACAGCACATTCAGCGACAACGCGCTAAGGGTGGCCATGGCGATGCCACTGTGGGTGATCGGGCTCATCCACAACGGCAATTGGGCGAAAAACTCCGGGCGCACCACGGGAATCAGGCCCATGCCGATACTCACCGCCACCAGCAACTGGTTGCGACGGTCGGCGATATCGGCTTCCTGGAGGATCTTGATCCCCGTGGCCGCCACCATGCCGAACATGGCAATCGCCGCACCGCCGAGTACCGCCGGAGGAATCGACGCCACCAGGTATGCGGCTTTTGGTAGCAGGCTGAGTACGATCAGAAACACCCCGGCCATGATCGTTACCGAGCGGCAACGCACGCCGGTCATCTGCACCAGGCCGATGTTCTGGGCGAAGGAAGAGTGGGTAAAGGTGTTGAAGAAACCGGCAAAAAACGACGCGCCGGCATCACACAGCAGACCGCGGCGCAGCATCTTGGGCGTGACGTCCTGGCCGGTGATCTTGCCCAGCGCGAGGAACATCCCGGTGGACTCGACAAAGATGATCACCACCACCAGGCACATCGACAGAATCGGCGCCAATTCAAACGTGGGCATGCCGAAGTGCAGCGGCGTCACCACTTGTACCCACGGTGCCTGGGCCAGGCCGCTGAGGTCGACCATGCCGAGCATGCCGCACAGCACGTAGCCCAGGCCCATGCCGATCAGCACCGAGATATTCACCCAGAAACCGCGCATAAAACGGTTGATCAACAGGATGGTGCCCAGCACCAACGCGGCAATCGCCAGGTAGACCGGCGAGCCGAAGGTGGCCGCAGCACTGCCGCCGCCGGCCCAGTTAACGGCCACCGGGAACAGCGACAAACCGATAGCGGTGATCACGGTGCCGGTCACCAAGGGGGGAAAGAAGCGCACGACCTTGGACATAAACGGTGCGATCAGCATGCCGAAGAACCCGGCGGCGATGGTCGCGCCGAAGATCCCCTGCAACCCGATCCCCGGCATGCCGGCCATGGCGACCATGCTGCCGACGGCGGCGAAACTGGCGCCCATCATCACCGGCATGCGAATGCCCACCGGGCCGATGCCGAATGACTGCACCATGGTGGCGATACCTGCCACCAGCAGGTCGGCGTTGATCAGAAAGGCGATTTCTTCACGGCTAAGCCCGGCGGCCTGGCCAATAATCAGGGGCACGGCGACGGCGCCGCCGTACATCAGCAAGACGTGTTGCAGGCCTACCAGAATCAGTTGCAAGAGGGGCAGCCGCACCATGGCGGGCGCGGCAGGAATCTGCGGTTCGGCTAACTCGGACATGCAACACCTCGGATCTTTTTTATTTTTGTGTTGTTCGGCATTCAATTGCCGGGTGGAACTCTATCTTTAAAACACTGGAGATCCCTGTGGGAGGGGGCTTGCCCCCGATGGCGGTGCTTCAGTCACTGAAGCTTTGAATGACACACCGATATCGGGGGCAAGTCGAATCGTCGCACCGCCCCTCCCACATTTGGATCTATGTGAATCAGTTAGTTTGTGCGGGCCCCCTGATTGATCCAGGTCCCAATCAAATCCCGTTCCTGCTGGGTCATCTGGGTAATGTTGCCCAGCGGCATGATCTGGCTGGCCACGGCCTGCGCTTGAATACGCGCTGCCTGCTGCTGGATCTGCGCCGGGGTATCGAACATCACCCCCGCTGGAGCCGTGCTGAACAACGGGCTGGTGGGCTTGGCCGAGTGGCACACGGCGCAGCGTTCCTGGATCACCCCGTGCACCTTGTCGAAGTCAATCGAGGCTTGGGCCGGTGCCGGTTCAGCCGCTGGGGCCGCTGGTGCGGCAGGTTTCAAGCCACCGCCCAACGCCGTTTCCGGCAGCGGTTGGTACTCGATGGCCGCCGGAGCCTTGGCCACTTCGGCAACCGGCTTGGGACCGGTCACATACGCCAGGCTGATCATCGCCAACGCGCCCACCGGCAAGGTCCACGCATACTTTTGGCTGTCATGCCGGGTGTTGAAGTAGTGACGCACCAACACCGCCGCCACGGCGATACCCGCCAGGATCAGCCAGTTGTATTGGCTGCCGTAGGTGCTCGGGAAGTGGTTGCTGATCATGATGAACAGCACCGGCAAGGTGAAGTAGTTGTTGTGACGCGAACGCAGCAAGCCCTTGGCCGGCAGCGCCGGGTCCGGCGTGCGGTTCTCGGCAATCGCCGCCACCAGTGCGCGTTGCGCCGGCATGATGATGCGGAATACGTTACCCACCATGATCGTCCCGATCACCGCACCCACGTGCAGGTAGGCGCCACGGCCGCTGAACACTTTGCTGAAGCCATAGGCCGCCGCAATCAACAGCACAAACAGGATGAAACCCAGCAGGGCAGGGCGTTTGCCCAGGGCCGAGTCGCAGAGGAAGGAGTAGATGAACCAGCCGGCGAACAGTGAGCCGATGCCCAGCAATACGCCTTCGGTGCCGCTGAGGGTGCTGCCGGGGGCGAGCAGGTACAGCGTCGGGTTCCAGTAGAACACCACGCACAGCAGCGCGATGCCCGACATCCAGGTGAAATAGGCTTCCCATTTGAACCAGTGCAGGTTGTCCGGCATGGTCGGCGGGGCCAGTTTGTATTTTTCCAGGTGGTAGATACCGCCACCGTGGATTGCCCACAAGTCACCGGCCAGGCCGCTCTTGGGGTTGACGCGATTGAGGTTGTTTTCCAGCCAGACGAAGTAGAAAGAAGCGCCGATCCACGCGACGCCAGTGATCATGTGAACCCAGCGCACGCTCAGGTTCAGCCATTCCAACAGATGTGCTTCCACAGTCTTTACCTCTCGCCTGTCACCCTTGTTGTCGGGTGATCAGGCCTTCTCTTATTGGTGGGGGGCGAGGATCAACCGCTCATCCTCTTTGAAAAAATGCTCATCGCAGTTATTGCCTGTGCCACTGCGATCAACCACCAGGAAGTCATCCCGCTTTTCGATCGTCAGCACCGGGTGGTGCCAGACGCCGCGATGGTAATTAATGCCCTGCCTGCCGTTGGTGACGAAGGCGCGGACCAAGCCCGATACAGGTTCATCGCCAAGTGGCGCGACCACGATCAGAAAGGGGTTGCCGAGCAGCGGAATAAAAGCCTGGCTGCCCAGCGGGTGTCGTTCCAGCATGCACACGGTCAGCGGCATGTCCTGCGCGTCGGCGCGGAAGATGCTGATGATGGCGTGGTCTTCCGGCTGTGCGGTTTCGACCGTGGCCAATTTGTGAAAGCGCATGGTCGACCCGTTGTTGATCATGAAGTGATCGCTGCCGTCGGTTTCGATAACGTCTCCGAAGGGGGCGAAGGCTTCTTTGGTCAGGGGTTCGATCACTAGTGTGCGCATGGCTGTCTTCTTATCCGAATGCTGTTGTTGGTTGTGCTTTTGTGGCGAGGGAGCTTGCTCCCGCTGGAGTGCGAAGCGCTCCCAAGATTTTGGGGCCGCTACGCAGCCCAGCGGGAGCAAGCTCCCTCGCCACAAGGGTTTACTTGGCTACTTTGCCCAAGACGCGCAGGCGGCTCACACCGCCATCCGGGAACACATTCAGGCGGATGTGGGTAATCGGCCCCAGTGCCTTGATCTGCTCGGCGAAGGTGTGTTCAGCGTGCATCTCCAGTTTCTGCGCCGGCAACAGTTCGCGCCAGAACAGCGATTGGGTTTCGATCTGGCTGTCGGTGCCGCCTTTGACGAACGCGCCCTGGATCGAGCAGGTGTCTGGGTAGTTGCCCTTGAAGTGCAGGGTGTCGACGATGATCTTCTCGATCTCGCCTGGGTGGCCCAGGGCGACAATCACCCAGTCATTGCCTGGCGTGCGACGACGTGCGGTTTCCCAACCGTCGCCCATGTTGATGCCACGGCCCGGGTTGAGGATGTTGCTCATGCGACCGAAGTGTTCATCGGAGCACGCCAGGGCACGACCGCCGTTCAGGGCAGCCGCCAGATCGACTTGTTCGTTGTCGCCAATCGACGACCAGTCGCGGAACGGCACACCGTACACGCGCAGACGGGCCACGCCGCCATCCGGGTAGATGTTGAAGCGCAGGTGGCTGAACGCCTGGTCGTTGTTGATCTCGTGGTAGTGGTGGTTGTTGCCTTGCAGCTCGACGGCCGACAGCACTTCCACCCACTGGGTGTTTTCGTCAGGGTCGCCCGAGGCCAGGAAGCAGGCTTCCAGGGACGCCGACGGCGGGAAGTTGCCGGTGAAGAATGAAGTGTCGATGTCCACGCCTTTGATCGAACCGGGTACGCCCAGGCGGATCACCGCGCTGTCGTAACCTTCAAAGCGCTTGCGGCGCGACTCCCAGCCGTCCATCCACTTGCCGTTGTCATCGAAAACGCCCTCCTTCCACACGGCCGGGGTCGGCTGGAACAGGCGGTTGGCGTCGGCGAACCAGTCATCGGTCACCGAAAGGATCTTGGTGCCCAGGCGGGCGTCGGCCAGGTTGACGAACTTCTCGAAAGGTACGGCGTAAGCTTTCATTCTTCTTGTCTGCCTTGAATTGAGTGGCTTGGGATGCTCGCCCGGCCCTGGGCGTCATGAGCGCTCGGGCCAGGGTTGCTTTAAAGGGTCAGTAAACGGAACAACGCGATCTTGTTGATCTCGGCCAGTGCACATTTGAACTCGGCTTCCACCGAGTTGTGAATGCGCGTTTCGAACGCGGCCAGGATCTGATGCCGGTTGCTGCCTTTTACCGCCATGATGAAGGGAAACTTGAACTTGGCCTTGTAGGCGTCGTTCAGCTCGGTGAAGCGAGAAAACTCTTCGGCCGTGCATTGGTGAATACCGGCGCCAGCCTGTTCATTCGTGCTGGCTTCGGTCAGTTGCCCCTGGACGGCGGCTTTGCCGGCCAGGTCCGGGTGAGCGTTGATCAGGGCCAGTTGACTGGCATGATCAGCGCTCAACAGGATGTCGCTCATGCGCTGGTGCAGGGTTTCGATCTCGTCGATCGAAGCGTCCTGGCCCAGGTCGAAGGCCTTTTCGGCCACCCATGGCGAATGTTCGTAGATGTCGGCGAAGGCCTGGACGAAAGCGTCGCGGCTCAACGTCGAAGGTTTCAGGGTTTGGAACGCAGTCATTTCGCCGCTCCCTTGAAGGGGTGGGTTTCATGCCAGTGACGGGCAATGTCGACACGGCGGGTGAACCACACGTGTTCGTGTCCTTTGACGTATTCGATAAAACGCTTCAACGAGGCCAGGCGTGCAGGGCGGCCGATCAGGCGGCAGTGCAAGCCGATGGAGAGCATTTTCGGCGCCTCGGCGCCTTCGGCGTAGAGCACGTCGAACGCGTCTTTGAGGTATTCGAAGAAGTCATCGCCCTTGTTGAACCCCTGCACCTGGGTGAAGCGCATGTCGTTGGTGTCCAGGGTGTAGGGGATCACCAAATGCGGCTTGCCGGTGGGGTTGTTGGGCTCCCAGTAGGGCAGGTCGTCGTCGTAGGTGTCGCAGTCGTAGAGAAAGCCGCCTTCCTCCATCACCAGCCGCCGGGTGTTGGGGCCGGTGCGACCGGTGTACCAGCCCACTGGGCGTTCGCCGGTCAGTTCGGTAAGGATGCGGATCGCTTCGAGCATATGCTCGCGCTCCTGGGCCTCGTCCATGTATTGGTAGTCGATCCAGCGGTAGCCGTGGCTGCAGATCTCATGGCCGGCCTCGACCATGGCGCGGATCACATCCGGGTGACGCTGGGCGGCCATGGCCACGGCGAAGATGGTCAGCGGGATGTCGAATTCCTTGAACAACTTGAGGATGCGCCACACGCCGGCACGGCTGCCGTATTCGTACAGCGACTCCATGCTCATGTTGCGGGCGCCTTGCAGTGGCTGGGCCGAAACCATTTCCGAAAGGAACGCCTCCGACTCTTTGTCACCGTGCAAGATGTTGCGCTCACCCCCTTCTTCGTAGTTGAGTACGAAAGACAGCGCAATGCGCGCCTTGCCCGGCCAGTGGGGGTGAGGAGGGTTACTGCCGTAACCGATCAGGTCGCGTGGGTAGTCAGCGCTCACTGCAGTCTTCCTTCTTGTTCGTCGTGTTAGCGATGAGTGATTGTATACAACTTATCGTCGACTTTGTAAGCCTACATTTCTGCATTTTTTCGGCAAGGCTCTGGGTAAATGTCTTGCAAGAAACCTGCCCAACCGGTCAGCTAAAACAAAAAAGCTCTCCTGTAGGAGCGAGCTTGCTCGCGAAAAACTCAAGGTCGCTACCGTTCATCCTGGAAGCCCGCGTCATCGTTGGCGTTTTTCGCGAGCAAGCTCGCTCCTACAGGGGAATACTGACCTGTTGAATTTATTGTGTACAATTTTTTTAAAAAGTGTCTTAATCAGCCATCGCCGGCTTTTTCATTGCCCTGAAAAGGTGCGGATCTCTTTTCTACTGACTTCAGGAGGCGCGTAGACGCCATGGGACGTTTGACCACACACGTTTTGGACGCCGCACACGGTTGCCCCGGTAGCGCGATCAAGGTCGAGCTGTATCGCGTCGAAGGTGCGCAACTGGAACTGGTTGCCACCACGCTGACCAACAGCGATGGCCGCTGCGACGCACCGCTGTTGCAAGGTGATGACTACCGCAGCGGCGTGTACCAGTTGCAATTCAGCGCCGGCGACTACTACCGCGCCCGTGGCGTGCAATTGCCGGAACCTGCGTTTCTCGACGTGGTAGTACTGCGCTTCGGCATCAGTGCCGAACAGGATCACTACCATGTGCCCCTGCTGATTTCGCCCTACAGCTACTCCACCTATCGCGGTAGCTAGCGTCACCTCGCTTCATACCCCCAAAGCTCTTCGTTGGTTTTTCGCCCGCCCACACTGCGGGCTTTTTTTCGCCTGGCGCACGGGCCAAGTATGTAACGCACGGCCATAAGCCGCTGTGCCTAGGCTCGGTTTTTCACGTACAGAAGACCTTGCCATGCCCACCGATATTCCCGAGTCCGTCCAGGCGCAACTGACGCGGCGCCTCAATGCGGTTGCTCAACCCAGCCGGTTTATCAACCAACTCCACGCCGCCGAACTGCGGTGCGCCGAGTCGGTGAAGATCCTCAAGAGCCTGATCAACCGGGCGCCCACCGTCTTGCGGGTGATCCGTGCCGCCTTGCGTGAGGCGTTTGCGCACGACCCGGATGACCTGCTGTTCACCGAGCCTTTGCCGCCCCGAGCGGCGCAACAGGTGCACAGTCTCACTGAGCGGGCCTTGGCGCTGCTCAGCGACCCCTTTGTGGCGGCCAACACCAATCAGTTCACTGTGTTGAGTCTCAGGGGCGAGTCAACTGGCCGTTTGCCGTTTACGGCCCGTGAAGCCCTGGAGCGGGTGCGCGGACTGGATCTGTTGGGCCGCTTGGAGCGTGCCGTGAGCGGCTATTGGCAGCAATTGGCCCACGGTTCCTGGCTGACACGCCGCGAACGGTGGGTTGAGCAATACAAACGCGCGTTTGCCGAGAAAGCGTTCCTGGCTTTCGAGCAAGACCAATTGTCGGCGCCGGCGTTTGCCTTGCTCCAGCAGGTGATCGATGCACCCAGCGCCGAGTTACGCACAACGGCTGGTGGTGCCTGGACGGATGTGCAAGTCGCCGATGTGGTCTGGCCACGGATTGGGCAGACGGTGTTGCCGATTCCTGGCGGCCTGCATGTCTACCGCCATGGCGACGCACGGCAGGTCATCTACTTACCGGGGTTGGCGCAGGCGTTTTATGAATTTCGCAGCCTGGAGCGGTTGCGGTGCGATCTCCCCGCGTTGATCGGCGGCGAGTTATTCAACCTGCTTTGGCAATGTTTGCCCCTGCGACGACGCCATGAGGTGTGCGATGGCATCCAGCCCGGCGTTTTGGCGCAGGTCGGCCGTCGGTTAAACGGTGATGCCCTGCGTCACAGTGCGCTTGCAGTGGTGGAGGGGCAGTGGGACAACGAACTGGCCTGCGCCTTGTCGATCAACCACCAGAGCGTGAATGCGCCGGGGCAGACCACGACTGCGAAGGTCGAACTGGGCCGGTTCATGCGGGTGATCGAGCAAGGGCGCAAGCAACTGACCAGCGGCAGCGAACTGAGTGCGGCGCTGGACTGGCTGTTGGACTGGGATCATCGGCGCCGAGCCCATGAAATCACCTTTTCCAGCCTGGCAAGCGGGCTGGCGTTAAAGACCCGAGAGCGCACTCTCAAGCGTTGGGAGAAAGGTCTGGTGACTCTGCTGGATGTCACAGCGCCGGCGCTGGAGACCGAGGCTTACCGTCTGCTTATTGGATTGGAGCGGCAGTGGCGCACGCATGTGCAGGCGCTGCGTGACTACCTTCAAGTCCCGGACGAGCAACTGTTTCAAACCGCATTCTGGATGGAGCGCCCCACCGGCACGCGCACTCGCGCCACCCTGTTATTGACTGAGCAACACCAGGCGCTGATGTACGAAGCGCGCTTGCAACAGCGTGTGAAACTGATCGCTGAAGCGCCGTTGCGGCGCGTATTCGAGGTATTGGACACGCCTTTGGCCGCTGCGCGTGGCGATAGCGACACTCGGGTATTGCGAGTGGCTCTGGTGGGGGCCGACGAAGCGCGTTATCCGTTGATGGGAGCCTTTGTGGTGACCAGCGCCCGTGCCTTTGAACACCCGCGAGAAACACAACCTGTGGTGTTGGTGGTGACTGGCCAGCATGGCGGGCTGAGTGCTTTCACGCGTTTGCAGGCGTTGTCCGAAGGCCTGCTGGCCAGCCTGCGCGCGCCGGATGGGTCGTCCTTGTGGCAATGCATCGGGCGCGAGCACCGGCATGCTGCGCGCCTGGCATTGAAGTCCGGCGTTCGATTCGACTACACGCCGATGCTCGGTAACGTGTTGCATGACAGCTTTAAAGAACTGATCACTCATTACATTGGTCTTTACCAGCGTCTGGGCCACCACAAACGCCTGTTCAGTGAAGTGAGCGACCCCACCCTGGCCCGGCAGTGGCTGGCAACTGAATTGCGCCAACACCTGCAAGTTGCGACCCAGGATGGCCGTGAGCGGGCAATGGCCAATGTGCAATGGGTACGTCTGGCATTCGAGTCCGTACCCAAACTACCCGCCTGGCTGGCTACTGCTACCGCTGCCCGGCGTAAGGAATATCGGCGTCTGCAAACGCGTTACCTGGTCAACGCCCTCGCCCTGGAGGAGCGGCTCTGGCAAATCCTGCCTTCACTGGATCAGTTCGCTCGCGAGCTGTTGATCGGGAAGCTGACTACCGATGGTCTTTACGACGGGTTGGACATTGACACGCCATTTATTGAGTTCCCCGATGATGTCGCCAAATACGTCTGTGGTTGGTCGAGCCAATGTGTGGTGGGTGACCGGCATGTCAAGACGGTAGTCAGCTCGCAACGCACTCAGTACAGCTTGCTTCAATTGGCGCTGCACAACCTGGATGCACAAGCGCCCTGGACCGAATGGCGGTTGAACCGGGCAACGTATCTGGTGCCGGAGTGGAAGGCGCGGCTCAATCCGCGTTACCTGATCACCACCTTGTCCGAGCTGGATATTGGCGGGCGCTATGACGGGCTGATCAAGAAAGCGTTTTATCCGACGCTGACTGACTCCGGCCTGACGCGTCGTGCGGTACGTCAACGAGCGCGCCTGCAGTTGTTTTCAGCGGTACAGGCGGGGCTCAGCGCGGTGGCTCAGAGCATCTTCAGCACGGCCATCGCCGCCACGCGAGCGAGTGAACTGGCGATGAATGGCCATCGTCTGCAACTGTGCATGCTGCGCCTGCGTGGCCATACCCTTGAGCACGACCGGCATATCACCGGGGTACTGCTGATTTATGATGAAGTCAGCCAGCGATGTGTGTGGTATTGGCCTGGCGCGCTGGGCTATCCGCCCATCAGTGAGTACGTGAGCTGGGCCGAGGCAAAGACCGAGGTGAACCGGGCCTGGGCCCAGTCGCAGCCGCTCAGGGTGTTGGCCCAGCACGTGGCGCCTGGCTGGGAAACCGAGGCGCTGGCCGGCTATCCCGGCGCGCCTGCCAGCGTTTCACCGGCGGTGGATTCGGCGGGGTTTTGGAGGCGTTTGATCATTCACAATCACGGCATTCTCGATGTTAAGGAAGGCATTGCCCGGGTTATCCGTTGGTTCAAAGTCAAACACCGCATCGCCGCGACCTCCCTGGAAGCCATCGAAGTACAGCTTCAAGAACAAATAGACGCCGAGCCCGCGGCCTGGCTGGATATCATCGCCACCGCCCATACCGATGCTGCGTCATTGCTGGCCCATGCTCATGTCCTGGATATCCAGCGCCGCAGCCAGGGGCAGTCCAATTCGGCCAAATTGCTGGCGATCTACCGTGACCAGCGGTTGGGCGACCAATACGACGCCACGATTCGTGGCTTGTTGTCCTTCGTTCCGGTGGTCGGGTTGGGCATCAGCTTGATCGAGGTGCTGATTGCCGCCAAGCGTTATCACCACAGCCAGGATCCACACGATGCGGTGGATCTGGGGTTCGTGACGTTCATGGCCTTTATTGATGTGCTGACCAGCTTTGCACCGACGCCCAAAGGTGGAGCAGTGGCGCGGTCTTCGGTACGGGGCGCGCTGAGCTCGGTGCATCGTCGCGCGGCGTTGGCAAGTAGGGCTGTTCCACCGTTGAAGACGTCGCCCGTCAAGGTTCTGGAGCATTTGCGCATGGACCGCAACACGGGGGGCGCCGTGGCATTACAGGGGCCCGGCAATAGAGGCAGTTTCGTGAAAAACGGCGAGCAGTTCGTCACAGATGGTCGTTATCAATATGCGGTGTATCGGCGAGAAAACGAGCAAGTCCTGCGCCTGAAAAACCCTCGTGAAGCCGGTGAGAATGAATTGATCCTGCATATTGAAGAGCCCAGGGAGTGGTTGTTGGGGGCGGACGCGCCAGAGCCGCAGCCAGGGCCAAGTACGTTGCGGCCCTGGACGTCTGTGGGGGATGACGTGCCGACCACGAGCGTGAGTACGAGTACAGAGTGGGCGCCTCCCTCACTGCAAGCACTGGATAGCGCACTGCGTCAGACACCGCCGCCCCCCAGCACATGGCAAGGTTGGGGATACCGCACAAATACGCCGATGCTCGATGTGTTCCCTGCTTATGGCATCTATCGCGAATCCACCGCCGGGGGGCAGGGCCCGCATGTCGTCAAGCTCGGTCCCGATTACTACCGGCTGTTGCCCGAGGGTGGAAAGACAACTTACCAACGCACGGCTTTCATTATGAAAGCCCAAGCGCTGCGCACGCTGGCTTCAGACGATGTGGACAATTGGTTGGGCGCAGGCTGGGCTGACCAACCGGTGCCGGCGACACTCAACGCCAATGGTTTGTGGACACCCCACAGCGTGTTGTTCAACGAGCCGATGGAACGCTCGTTCGCGCGTATTTTTCCGGCGATGACCCCCCCCAGCAGGCGATTTGCAGGTCGGCGGCTGGTGGAATTGGCAGACGGCAGCCGCTCAGTCACGGCCACGCACCTGCTCACGCTTAGGGCAACGCTGGACCGCTGGAGCAACCCGGGAGGATTTGGAATAACCGATGATTTGTTGAGAATGCTGCGACCTGTACAACTGAGCAATCGCGCCAGTTTCAGCATCGGCATTGATGGTCTGTCGCCCGGTTTCACACGTATGGACTTCACCCCGCCGTTTGAGTTGAATGCCTCCCTCGCGGTGGCGAACCGTGCAAACAAGCGTTCACGGGCTGTCGCGAACCAGGCAGCGGTGCGCCACGTACTGGAACAACAAGGGTTCACCGTACAGGCCATCGGCAAGCAAGCCGGCGGTGTCGAGTTTGCGGATTTTTTCTGTACTCACCCCAACTCCAGCAACGGCTACTACGTTTGCACGCGTTGGCTGGCGGGTACCAATATTACCTTGGCGGCTAAACCCCATATCAAACTCTCTGATCGCTGGTTCGAGCGGGGGGCGTTGCGGCGCAGCCAATTCCCCATTTATCCGACCGTGATGCGCACCCTGAGGGAGGGGCGCTTGGTCAAGATCGTGGCTGGCATCCAGTGGGCCAGTGATGCGGGGCCCACGGTCTATATTGTCAAGGTCCAGTTCATCCCTTGAGCAGGGAAAGCGCACCGGCGCCGCTGAACAAGCCGGCGCTGACACGGTTGAACCAGCTCTGGCCCTTGCCGCTGCGCAGATACCGCGCAGCGCCATGGGCGCTCAAGCCGTAGGCCAGCTTGCACAGCAGGTCGAGTATGGTCCAGGTGGCGATCATGATCAGCAGTTGCGGCAAAAACGGCTGCTGGCTGCTGAGAAATTGCGGCAGGAAGGCAGCGAAGAACAGGATGTCCTTGGGGTTGCTGGCGCCCAACACAAAGGCGCGGCCAAACAATGCGCGAAAGCGTGGGACGGCTACCGCCTGCGGCACCACCGCGCCCTGGCTCGGCTGGCGCGATTGCACCCAACTCTGCCAGGCGAGGTAGAACAGGTACACCGCGCCGACGATCTTCAAGGCGCTGAACAGCTGCTCCGATGCCAGCAGCAAGGCGCCCAGGCCCAGGGCCGAGGCGCTCAACAGACAGATCGAGGCAAACACCCCACCGAGAAACGCTGGATACGAACGGCGCAGGCCGTAGTTGAGACTGTTGCTGATCATCAACAGTGACAGCGGCCCTGGGATCAGGATCACCACCAATGCCGCGCCGCTGAACAGTAGCCAGGTTTCCAGGTTCATCCGTTACTCCTTATAAGAATATGAATTTGGCGATAAAGATCGCGCACAGCACCCACAGGCTCGCCGAAATCTCGCGGTACTTGCCGGTGCCCGCCTTGAGCGCCACATAGGTGATAAAGCCCAGGGCGATGCCGTCGGCGACCGAGAAGGTCAGTGGCATCATGATTGCGGTCACGATGGCCGGAATGCTGTCGGTGGCTTCATCCCAATTGATATGGGCCATGCTCGCCATCATCAGCATCGCCACGTAGATCAGCGCGCCGGCGGTGGCGTAGGCTGGAATCATCCCGGCCAGTGGTGCGAAAAACATCGCGGCCACAAACAGCACGCCCACGGTTACGGCCGTTAACCCGGTGCGGCCACCTGCGGCCACGCCGGCAGCACTTTCCACATAGCTGGTCACGGGCGGCACGCCGACCATGGCACCGAACACGCTGGAAGCACTGTCGGCCTTCAAGGCGCGGGACAGGTTGTCGATCTTGCCGTCGGCATTCACCAGCCCCGCCCGTTGCGCGACGCCCATCAGTGTACCTGCAGTGTCGAACATGTGTACAAAAAGAAAGGCGAAAACAACACTTATCATGCTGATATTGAATACACCTTTCACGTCCATGGCCATCCAGGTCGGCGCCAGGCTGGGTGGAGTGGAGACCATGCCGTTGTAGTGCACCAGGTCCAGGCCCCAACCGGCGAGGGTGACCGCAATGATGCTGATCAGGATTGCACCGAATACGCGGTGATAGCTGAGGATCGCGATCAACAGGAAGCACACCGCCGCCAGCAATGGCGCCGGCTCGTGCAGCGAACCGAGCTTGATCAAGGTAGCCGGGCTGTCGACGATGATGCCGGCGGTTTTCAGGCCAATTACGCCGAGAAACAGCCCGACACCGGCGCCCATGGCGTGGCGCAGGCTCACGGGAATGCTGTTGAGCAACCATTCGCGCACGCGCGATAGCGTCAGGCCCATGAACAACACACCCGAGATAAACACCGCACCCAGCGCGGTTTCCCAGGTGTAGCCCATGGTGCCGACCACGGTGTAGGTAAAAAACGCATTCAAGCCCATACCCGGCGCCAGGCCCACCGGCCAGTTGGCGTACAGCCCCATCAACAGGCAACCCAATGCCGCGGCGATGCACGTAGCGACGAACGCCGCGCCGTGATCAATACCGGCATCGGCCATGATGTTGGGGTTGACGAAGATGATGTAGGCCATGGTGATAAAGGTGGTGAGGCCGGCGATCAGCTCGGTCTTCACTGTGGTGCCATGTGCGCTGAGCTTGAACAGGCGTTCTAGCCAGCTGTTATTGGGCGGGGCGATGTCCAGCGTAGGGGCGTCGGATTTGCGGCTATCCACAGCGAGTACTCCTCAAGAGTTTTATTGTTATTTCCAGCGCCGGTCACAAATGTGGGCAACAGCGCTTTGAGGTACTGGCGGGTTTTGTTGACCAATAGGTCAGGAACTCGCACGAGGCGAATTATGCTTTTGTATACAAAGAAAGCAAATAATGTTTTCGAATAGCCGGATGGAAGGCTAGTTCACGGCGCTCAATGCCTGATTAACGGCCAGCCATCCCGCCACCGCTTCTTCCCCGGCTTCACCGAAAGCGCGCTGTAACAGCTTCACTTGCTCGCGGCGCAGCGACTGCTCGAAACGCAGGCCTTCTTCGGTCAACGCCAGCAGGCGTTTACGCTTGTCGGTCTCGGACGCAACGCTGTTCACCAGGTGCATTTCCTGCAACTGGCGCAGAGGCATGTTCAGCGCTTGCTTGCTCACGCCGAGCAATTCCAGCAGTTCCTTCACGTTCAAGGCGGGGTAGCGCGCGATAAAAAACACGATGCGCTGGTGTACCCGGCTCAGTCCTCGGCGTTCGAGCATTTCGTCGGCCTTGGCGGTGAAGGCCTGGTAGCCGAAGAAGAACGCTTCCATGGCTTCTTGCTGGGCGGTCTGGTTTTTAAGGTCAAGCATATTGACGTATCCGTGCAAGTCGTCGTAATTTCGGTCAACCAGTTTGACGTATTTCCCACAGTCTTCGCTACCGGTGACCCCATGGCCTTCTCTGAACGTGTTACGCGCCTCAAAAGCTCCTTGATCCGTGAAATCCTCGCGGCCGCCCAGCGCCCGGAAGTGATGTCGTTTGCCGGTGGCCTGCCGGCCGAAGCCATGCTGCCGGCGCTGAACTGGGATGATATGCCGCTGAACATCGGCCAGTACGGCATGAGCGAAGGCGAGCCACAGCTGCGTGAGTTGCTCGCCGCCGAGGCCCGGGCCCTGGGCCTGGAGTGCCAGGCCAGCCAGGTGCTGGTGGTCAGTGGCTCGCAACAAACCCTGGACCTGGCGGCCAAGCTGTACATCGACAAAGGCACGCAGATCCTGCTGGAAGGCCCGACTTACCTGGCCGCGTTGCAGATCTTCCAACTGTTCGGCGCCGACTGCCTCACCGTGCAGTTGGAAGCCGACGGCCCGGACCTGGCCGCCTTGCGCGCCAACCTCGAACGCCATCGTCCGGCGTTCATCTACTTGATCCCGACGTTCCAGAACCCCTCGGCCGTGCGCTACAGCGAGGCCAAGCGCGAAGCCGTCGCCGCGCTGCTGGATGAGTTCGGCGTGACGCTGATCGAAGACGAACCCTACCGCGAGCTGACCTTCGATGGCGGCAGCGCCAAACCCATTGCCGGCCGCCTGAAAAAAGCCAGCTGGATCTACACCGGCACCGTGTCCAAAACCCTGCTGCCGGGCCTGCGCGTTGGCTACCTGATCGCCAGCCCGGATTTGTTCCCGCACCTGCTCAAGCTCAAGCAGTCGGCGGATCTGCACACCAACCGCGTCGGCCAATGGCAGGCGATGCAGTGGATTGGCACGGAGAAATACCAGCAGCACCTGGCCGAGCTGCGCAGCTTTTACCGCGACCGCCGCGATGCGTTCCAGTCTGCACTGGAGCGCCACTTCGCGGACCTGGCCGACTGGCAAGTGCCCCAGGGTGGATTATTCTTCTGGCTGACCTTGAAACAGCCACTGGACACCCGCACCTTGTTGGCGCAAGCGCTGGATCAGGATGTCGCGTTCATGCCCGGTGAACCGTTCTTTTCCGAGCCGGACCAGCACTTGGGTTCATTGCGGCTCAATTTCAGCCATATCGACCCGGCGCGTTTGGACGAAGGTCTCAAGCGCCTGGCCGCGGTAGTCCGTCAAGCACAGCACGCGCAAGCGGCATAAGGGGAGCCCCATGTACAAGGTTTATGGCGATTACAAGTCGGGCAACTGCTACAAGGTCAAATTGATGCTCAACCTGCTGGGCATTCCCTATCAATGGATCGACGTGGACATCCTCAAGGGTGACACCCAGACCGCCGAATTCCTGGCCAAGAACCCCAACGGCAAGATCCCGGTGCTGGAGCTGGAAGACGGCACCTGCCTGTGGGAATCCAACGCGATCCTCAACTTCCTCGCCGACGGCAGTGAGTTCCTGCCCAGCGAACCGCGCCTGCGCACCCAAGTGCTGCAATGGCAGTTCTTCGAGCAATACAGCCATGAGCCGTACATCGCGGTGGCGCGGTTTATCCAGTTCTACCTGAACATGCCCGAAGATCGTTTGGAGGAATACAAGACGTGCCATAAGCGTGGCTACAAAGCGCTGAAAGTCATGGAGCGCCAGCTACAGGCCACGCCGTATCTGGTGGGTGAGCAGTATTCGATTGCCGATATTGCGCTGTATGCCTATACCCATGTGGCGCATGAAGGTGGGTTTGATCTGGCACCGTATCCGGCGGTGCAGGCGTGGCTCCAGCGCGTGGCCAGCCATCCCAAGCATGTCCCGATGCTTGACTGTGGGAGGGGGCTTGCCCCCGATGGCGGTGTATCAGCCACCTAATCCGGTGGCTGACACTCCCTCATCGGGAGCAAGCTCCCTCCCACATTTAGCTCAGCGGTGCGTCAGATAATTCTGCGATCAGCAGGTCGAAACACCGCTGCGCCGCCGGGCTCAAGCCCATCCCGCTACGACTGATCAACCCAATCTCCCGGTTCACCCCAGGGTGATCGATAGTAATCCGCTTCAACCCCTCCAGACTGTCCGCCGCCGACTCCGGCAACACACTGATCCCCAGCCCCTGGCGCACCAACGCTAACACCGTCGACATGTAATTCGCCTCCATCCCCGCATGCATCATCAGCCGCGTTTCATCAAACAGCGCATCCACCTGCTCCCGCACACTGCTGTCGCGCCCGGTGAGGATGATCGGTTGGTCGGCCAACTGTTCCAGGGTCAATTGGCGATGGCGGGCGAGGGGATGGCCCAGGGGCACAAATGCGCATAACCGGTCATTCAGCACCGGCACAAACTCCAGCCCATGGCTGAGCCGCGCCCGCACACCAATGCCGAAATCCACTTCGCCGGAACGCACTTGGGCATGAATGCGATGGGCCACCAGGTCATGCAGGCGCACTTCAATCCCGGCAAAACGTTCACGAAACAGGCGCAACACCGGCGGCAGCGTGCCGGCACACACCGAGGGCAGGGCGGCGATGGTCACTACGCCGCGGCGCAACGCCGCGAGATCGCGGGAGCCGGTGACGATGTTGTCCAGGTCCAGCAGCAGTTTTTCCATCGGACCACGGGCATCCTGGCCAGCGGCGGTAATGCTGACGTGGCGCGGGCTGCGGTCGAGCAAGGCAACGCCGAGCCAGTCTTCCAGTTGTTGCACCTGCACCGTCAGGGCCGAAGGTGACAGGTGCAACTCACTGGCGGCCTTGGTGAAACTGCCTGTGCGCGCCACGGCGAGGAACGCCTGAATGTGTTGGATGCTGTTCTTCATTTTGTTTTTCCGAACACTAGCTGGTGAATATTCCAATTTACAAAGACTAACCCGCTTCCAATACTCCGGGGAAAACAATAACCGGCCACCAAGGCCGCTCTGGAGTAACCCATGCTCGCTACCCTGGGTGTCATCACCATCCTGTGCCTGCTCGCTGCCGTCATGAGCAAACGCCTCTCGCCACTGGTGGCCCTGATCGCCCTGCCGATCATCGCCGCGCTGATCGGCGGGTTCGGCCTGCAAACCAGTGCCTTCATCATTACCGGTATCAAGAACGTCGCCCCCGTGGTGGGCATGTTTGTCTTTGCGATTCTGTTTTTCGGGATCATGACCGACGCCGGCATGCTCGACCCCATCATTGATCGAATCCTGCGCACAGTAGGGACGCGTCCTACACGAATTGTCGTAGGCACCGCGACCCTGGCGTTGCTGGTGCACTTGGACGGTTCCGGCGCGGTGACCTTCCTGGTCACGGTGCCGGCGATGCTGCCGCTGTATACACGGCTGGGCATCGACAAACGCATCCTTGCCTGTGTCTGCGCGATGGCCGCCGGGGTCAACTTCCTGCCGTGGACCGGCCCCGTGCTGCGTTCGTCGGCCGCCTTGCATGTGCCGGTGGCGGATCTTTTCCAGCCGCTGATCCCGGTGCAGATCGTCGGCCTGATCTTTGTGTTCGCCTGCGCCTGGTGGCTCGGCCGTCGCGAAGAAAAACGCCTCGGCCTGGGTGCCGGGTCAACTGTAGATGCGGTGCCGCAGCGCGTGCTCAGCGATGACGACATCAAGTTGCGCCGCCCGCGCCTGTTCTGGGTCAACCTGGTGCTGACCGTGCTGGTGATGGTGGTGATGATCGCCGGCTGGGTCGACCCGGTGGTGATGTTCATGCTCGGCACCGTGGTTGCGCTGTGCATCAACTACCCGAATGTGGACGCCCAACGCGCTCGCATCGATGCTCACGCCAAAACCGCCCTGACCATGGCCAGTATCCTGCTCGCCGCCGGGGTGTTCACCGGCATCATGCAGGGCACCGGCATGCTCAAGGCGATCGCCGAAGTGGCAGTGGCACAGATTCCAGCCGGCCACGGCAAGTTGATCCCGGCGGTGGTGGGCTTCCTGTCCATGCCACTGAGCATGCTGTTCGACCCCGATTCCTACTATTTCGGCGTGATGCCGGTGATCGCCGAAGTCGGCAAGGCCTTGGGCGTCGACCCCCTGCAAGTGGCCCAGGCCTCGCTGTTGGGCGTGCACACCACCGGTTTCCCGGTCAGCCCGCTGACCCCCGCGACCTTCCTGTTGGTGGGCCTGTGCAAGATCGAACTCGCCGATCACCAGCGCTTCACCATTCCGTTTCTGTTTGCCGCGTCGGTGTTGATGACCCTGACCGCGTTGCTCCTGGGAGTGATTTGAGATGAAAACCTTGCGCATCGGTTCCGGCGCCGGCTATTCCGGTGACCGTATTGAACCTGCCGTCGAGTTGGCCGAGCAGGGCAACCTGGATTACCTGGTGTTCGAATGCCTGGCTGAACGCACGATTGCCCTGGCGCAACAGGCGCGAATCAACGATCCACAGGGCGGCTACGACCCGCTGTTGAGTGAGCGCATGCGCCGCGTGTTGCCATTTGTCGGCGCGCAGAACGCGCGGCGATTGCGCGTGATCACCAATATGGGCGCGGCCAATCCGGTATCGGCGGCCAATGAAGTGCGACGCATCGCCAGCGAGTTGGGCCTGGCGCTCAAGGTGGTTGCTGTGATCGGCGATGACGTGCTGGACGTGTTGCAGCCCGAGTTTTTGTTGGATAACGGCCAAACCGTTGGGAGCTTGGGGGATCGACTGATCTCCGCAAATGCCTACCTGGGCGTTGATGGCATCCTCGACGCCTTGCGCGCCGACGCCGATGTGGTGATCACCGGGCGCGTGGCCGACCCTTCGCTGTTCCTCGCGCCGCAGATGTTCGAGTTCGGCTGGGCGGCCGACGACTGGCAGCGCTTGGGGCGCGGCACATTGGTGGGGCATTTGCTTGAATGTGCCGGCCAGGTCAGTGGTGGGTATTTTGCCGATCCGGGTTTCAAGGATGTGGAGGATCTGGCACGGCTGGGATTTCCGCTGGCCGAGATCGATGCCGATGGTGAGGCGGTGATCACTAAAGTGGCGGGCTCGGGCGGGCGGGTCAGCCGCGCCACGTGCACCGAGCAGTTGATTTATGAAGTACACGACCCTGCTGCGTATTTGACGCCGGATGTGACGGCCGATTTTTCCCAAGCGGAATTTGTCGAAGAGGGGGTTGATCGCGTTCGCGCCCAGGGTGCCGGCGGCGATGCGCGACCAGAGCAATTGAAAGTCAGCGTCGGCTATCTGGACGGTTGGATTGGCGAAGGGCAGATGTCCTACGGTGGCCCCGGTGCTGTCGCACGGGCACAGTTGGCGCGGGATGTGGTCCTCAAACGCCTGGAACTGATGGGCGTGAAGATGCAGGACGTGCGTGCTGAATTGATCGGTATGGATTCGCTCCACGGTCCACGCAGTAACGTTGAACCGTGGGAAGTGCGCCTGCGTGTGGCCGCCCGTTGTGAAGATCGGGTTGATGCGGTGCGGATCGGCAACGAGGTGGAAACGCTCTACACCAACGGCCCGTCCGGCGGCGGTGGTGCCAGTAAAAGTGTGCGTCAGGTGGTGGCGGTGGCGTCGTTGTTGCTGCCGCGTAGCCAGGTTAACCCGAGGATCGAAGTATGAAATTGCAGATGCTGGCTCATTCCCGCACCGGGGATAAGGGCGATACCTCGAACATTTCGATCATTGCGTATCGGGCTGAGGATTATCCGTTGTTGTGTGAACAACTGACGGCTGAGCGCGTCGCCGAATACTTTGCCGGTTTGCGGGATCCTGATGCAGCACCGGTGCGGCGTTATGAACTGCCGAACGTGCAGGCGCTGAACTTTGTGTTGCCGGGGATTTTGCGGGGCGGGGTGACCCGTTCGCTGGCGCTGGATGCCCATGGCAAATGCCTGGGCTCGGCACTGCTTGATCTCGATTTGACAATAAAGAGCTGAAATGTGGGAGGGGGCAAGCCCTAATGCCTGTCAGTTAAGGACACAGCAGATGAGCGGCTTTC
>NZ_QUZT01000069.1 GCF_004682045.1 Pseudomonas nabeulensis | reverse complement strand
AGTTATCGCTCGGCAAAGGGTAGCGGTACGTCGGTATCTCGGCGCACGGCGAACACATTCAAGGTCATCGCCACCAGCGCGTAGTAGCCAAAAACCCCGACCAGTTCAACCACTGCTGGCTCGCCAAACGCCTCGACCGCCTGCGCATACAGCGCATCGTCAACACGCCGGGTCTCGTACAACGTCTTGCCCAGCCGATAGACCAGCCGTTCATCCTCACGACTGAACGGTGGTTCCACCTGCTGCTGCAACGCTGCGATCACGCCATCACTCACTCCGGCGGAACGCGCAATTGGTTCGTGAATCTGCCACTCCGCCTGGGACTGCCACCACGCTGCCGTAAACAGGATCGCCAGTTCCGTCAGGCGCAGTTCCAGCCGGGTGCCATAACGGCAGAACGCCCCCAACCGTTGGGCGTGGTTGGCCAGTTCCGGGCTATGCACCCACGCCAGGAAAGGCCCGTCCAGGTTGCCGCGCGGTCCTGCAAGAATGTCTTGGATGACTGCGCGCTGCGCGTCGTCCATGGTCGCTTCGGTCAAGGGGTTGAGGCGCGATTGGATGCTCATTGCAGGGCTCCCTCAGAGGCTTTTCAAAGTGGTGTTGATCGCGGCCTGGAGCTTGTCGGCGATCTCATCCAGGTGATGGTCTTCAAGGATAAACGGTGGCGCCAGCAGAATATGTTCGCCGCGTTGCCCGTCAATCGTGCCGCCCATGGGGTAGCACATCAGGCCTTCGGCCATGGCCGCCTGCTTGAGCTTGGCGTGCAGTTTCAGTGCTGGGTCGAAAGCCGCCTTGCTGTCGCGGTCGGCCACCAGCTCGACGCCCTGGAACAGCCCGCGCCCACGGATATCGCCGACGTGAGGATGATCTCCCAAGCGCGCCAGTAACCGCTCGCGCAGCCCTGCCCCAAGCTGATTGACCCGCGCCAGCAGGCCACGGGACTCAATGGCTTTTTGTACCGCCAAGGCGGCGGCGCACGCGGTGGCGTGGCCGATGTAGGTGTGACCATGTTGGAAAAATCCCGAGCCGTTGGCGATGGCGTCGCGGATTTTGCCGCTGACCAAGGTGGCACCGATGGGCTGGTAACCCGCCCCCAAGCCTTTGGCGACAGTGATCAGGTCAGCCGTGATGCCTTCCTGTTCCGCCGCGAACAAGCTGCCGGTACGGCCCATGCCACACATGACTTCATCGAGGATCAGTAAAACGCCGTGGCGGTCGCACACCTCGCGAATCCGCTTGAAGTAGCCCGGCACCGCCGTGACGGCACCCAAGGTCGCGCCCACCACGGGCTCGGCGACAAAGGCCATGACGTTCTCCGCGCCCAACCGCAGAATTTCCGCTTCAAGCTCCGCCGCCAGGCGCACGCCCAAGGCTTCTGCGCTTTCACCCGTTTGCTGCTCACGGTAGGCGTAGCACGGGCTGACGTGACTCACACCGATCAGCAACGGTTCGAACTGCCTGCGCCGCCATTCATTGCCGCCGGTGGCCAACGCGCCCAGGGTATTGCCGTGGTAGCTTTGGCGCCGTGCGATCAGGTGCTTGCGCTGGGGTTGGCCGATCTCGATGAAGTATTGGCGAGCCAGCTTCAACGCGGCTTCGATGGCCTCCGAGCCACCCGAGACGAAGTACACCGAGTCGATCCCTTGCGGCGCACGCGCCACCAAAAAGTCCGCCAGTTCTTCCATCACTGCCGTGGTGAAGAACGAGGTGTGCGCATAGGCCAACTGGCCGACTTGCTTGCGAATCGCCTCGATCACCTCGGGGTCGCTATGGCCCAGGCATGACACCGCCGCGCCGCCGCTGGCATCCAGGTAGCGACGGTTGTTGCTGTCGATCAGGTAAGGCCCATCACCCTGGACGGCGGTTGGATAGCGTTGTGTAAGGCTGCGATGAAAGACGTGGCTCATGGTGCCGCTCCCGAGGTTTTTGCAAATAATAGGTGCACGATTTTTAAATGCAATTATTTTTTGCATCGCATAAAAATGCATGTATATTTTGCGAAAGAGCAAAAATATCGTGCGCCTCCTCTCTCAGGTGGCTAGCCGGGCCTAAAACAAAAACAGTGGAGTGAGTGTGATGACTCACTCGAAAAATTGACTGCCGCTATCCCCACTGCCCCAGGTTTGCCTGAGGCTTGTATTCCCCTGAAGAGACATTACCCATGAAGAACTTTCTGAAGGTTTCACTCGCAGTGATGGCACTGGCCAGCGCCTCTGGCAGCTTTGCTGCAAGCAAGGAATTGCTGGTGGCCACCGACACGGCGTTCGTGCCGTTCGAGTTCAAGCAAGGCAACGAATACGTGGGCTTCGATATTGACCTGTGGGCGGCCATCGCCAAGGAAATGGGCGTCACTTATCAGCTCAAGCCGATGGACTTCAACGGCATCATCCCGGCGCTGCAAACCCATAACGTCGATGTGGCCCTGGCTGGCATCACCATCAAGGAAGAGCGCAAGCAAGCCATCGACTTTTCCGACGGTTACTACGACAGCGGCTTCCTGCTGATGGTCAAGAGCGACAACGACACCATCAAGGGTGAAGCGGATATCGCCGGCAAAACCCTCGCAGTAAAAAGCGGCACCTCATCGGCGGACTACGCCAAGGCCAATCTGAAAGCCCGCGACCTGCGCCAATTCCCCAACATCGACAACGCCTACCTGGAACTGCGCACCGGCCGCGTCGACGCCGCCATGCACGACACGCCGAACGTTCTGTACTACATCAAGACCGCCGGTGAAGGCCAGGTAAAAGCCGTGGGCCAACAGATGCTTGCCCAGCAATACGGCATCGCTTTCCCCAAGGGCAGCGAACTGCGTGAGCCGGTCAACGCTGCGTTGAAGACGATCCGTGAAAACGGCACCTACGCGCAGATCTACCGCAAGTGGTTCGGCACCGACCCGCAATAACCCCTGCCCTTCACTCATAGAGAATCCAGTATGCATTTCCAATGGAGCGCCATTTGGGATGCGCTGCCGGTCCTGCTCGAAGGCGCCAAGCTGACCTTGTGGATTTCGATCCTGGGTCTGCTCGGTGGCGCCCTGATCGGCGTGGTCGCGGGCTTTGCCCGCGCCTACGGCGGTTTTATCAGCAGCCGTGTGGCGCTCGTTTTTATCGAACTGATCCGTGGCACACCGATCATGGTGCAGGTCATGTTCATCTACTTCGCCTTGCCCATGATGGTGCCGGTGCGCATCGATCCGTTCGCCGCGGCCGTGATCACCATCATGCTCAACTCCGGCGCGTATATCGCCGAGATCACCCGTGGCGCGGTGCTGTCGATCAACCGGGGCTTTCGTGAAGCCGGGCTGGCGCTGGGCTTGTCCAAGCGCGACACCCTGCGCTACGTCATCGCGCCCCTGGCGTTCCGCCGCATGATCCCGGCGCTGGGCAACCAGTGGATTGTCAGCATCAAGGACACCTCGCTGTTTATCGTGATCGGTGTCGCCGAGCTGACCCGCCAGGGCCAGGAAGTGATTGCCGGCAACTTCCGTGCGATGGAGATCTGGTCTGCGGTCGCCGTCATCTATCTGATCATTACCCTGGTGCTGAGCTACGCACTGCGGCGCATGGAATCGAGGTTGAAAATCCTATGATCGAATTCAAAGGTGTCTCCAAGCACTTCGGCAGTACCCAGGTGCTGCATGACATCAACCTCAACATCGCCAGCGGCGAAGTGGTGGTAATCATCGGCCCTTCGGGTTCGGGCAAATCGACGCTGCTGCGCTGCATCAACAAACTGGAAGAGATCAGCGGCGGCCAGCTGATGGTCGATGGCCTGGAGGTGAATAACCCCAAGGTCGACGAGCGCCTGATCCGCCAGGAAGCCGGCATGGTGTTCCAACAGTTTCACCTGTTCCCGCAGATGACCGCGTTGCAGAACGTTGCCTTTGGCCCGGTGCGGGTACGCGGTGCCAGTCGCCAGGAAGCCGAGCAACTGGCCGCCGAACTGCTGGCCAAGGTCGGCCTGGCCGAGCGGGCCAACCATTACCCGTCCGAACTCTCCGGTGGCCAGCAACAGCGCGTGGCGATTGCCCGGGCGCTGGCGGTCAAGCCCAAGCTTATGTTGTTTGACGAGCCGACCTCGGCCCTGGACCCGGAGCTGCGCCACGAGGTGCTGACCGTGATGAAGTCATTGGCCGATGAAGGCATGACCATGGTGATCGTCACCCACGAAGTGGACTTTGCACGCAAGGTCGCCACGCGGCTGATCTTTATCGACAAAGGCCGCATTGCCGAAGACGGCGCCCCCGCCGAGCTGATCGCGAACCCACCCAGCCCGCGCCTGCGGGAATTCCTGCAACACGTGTCGTGAGGAGACGCAATGACACTGCCTTCTATTCATCTTGACGGTAGCGCCTACGCCATCGGCCACGGGCTCGGCGTGTTCGGGCGCGCTGCGGTGCTGCAGCACTTGCGCCCACTTGCACTGTGGCAATTCCTCGCCGCGCAGGCCCACACGCCCAAAGCCTTGCAGATGCGCCATCAGGTGCAGACTGAATTCCCGCGTTATTGGCAGGAGCTCGAAGGCCTTGCCGATGGTTTGGAACTACCCATTGATGAAGTGTTTATGTGGAACTGTCGGGGTGACTATGTGCACGCGCAGAGTGTGGACGGTTGCACCACGGTGTTCGGGCCTACCGCGGGCGGTACGTTGATCGCGCATAACGAAGACGGCTTTCCGCAGTTGCGCGGGTACTGCGCACTGCTGCATGCCACACCCGAAGCGGGCCTGGCCTTCACCAGTTTCGTCTACCCCGGCTCGTTGCCGGGGCACACCCTGGCGGTGAATGAGCGTGGGCTGGTGGCGACCGTGAATAACATCCGCCCAACCCAAATCCCCGTCGGCGTGCCACGACAGATCCTGGCACGCGCCACCCTGGATGCCGCGTGTGTGGACGAAGCGATTCGTGTCGTGACCCGCAAGGACCGCGCCGGGGCGTTTCACCACACCTTTGGCCAAGTAGGCAGCGCACGGGTGGTGAGTGTCGAGGCCTGCGCCGAGGGCAGCAATGTCAGTGAAGTGCAATGGCCGGCCGGGCATTCGAACCACTTGGTGTCGCTGGCGTTGAGCCCGGTTGAACAACGGATCACCGACAGTTCGGGCGCCAGGCAACGCTGTGTCGATCAGCGCCTGCAACAGGTGACCGGTGTGTTGGATGCGCTGGGGGCGTTGAGTATCCTGCGCGACACCTCGGGCGGTGACCTGCCGATCTACCGTTGTGCCGCGGATGATCCGGATGATGAAAACACCCTGGCGACCGGCGTTTTTCTGATCAGCGCCAACACTGTAGAGTGGCGCATCTATACGCAGCCGATCACCGACCAGGCCGATGCCGAAGGCGTGGTCCACCGCTCATTGATCGACGCCTGTTCCGGTCGATAAGGGTGCGGCGCTCAACCACTCATGGATACCGTTGATGACTAAAGCTGTGACTGCACTTCCCGACACGCTGGACGGCCTCAAGCAATTGCTCGCGGCCATCGAGCGGCGCGACGTCGATATCGCGCTGGGCAGCAGCTCCAGGCGCGTGCTGATGGCGCTGATCGAATCGCCGCAACGCACGGCGGTTTCGTCCATCAGCGAGCTGGCGGAGCAACTGGACGTAAACGCCTCGACTCTGTCACGCCTGGCGCAACGCCTGGGCTACGGTGGCTTCAGCAAGTTGCAGGACGTGTTTCGCCGCGAGATTACCGAAGGCAAGCATTTCTACAGCGACCAGGCTTCACGGCTGGTGGTCAACAGCGAGGACAAGGACACCCTCCATCAACTGACACGCCTGGGCCGTCAGGAAAGCGCCAACATCGCCAGCATGATCGAACAGGTCGACCCCGATGAGTTTGTGCAGACAGTCGAGCTGCTGGCCAGTGCGCGGCGGGTGCGGATTCATGGCATGCGCCAGTTCAATTCGCTGGCCTTGTTCATGTCCTACGGCCTGGGCATGTTGCGCCCGGACGTATCAGCCCTCGACTCCAGCCGCCAGGGCGTAGCGGATGCCCTGGCACAACTGGAACAGGACGATGTGCTGGTGGTGTCCAGTTGTTTCCCCTACACCCCCAGCGTCCTCGCCACCGCAGAGGTCGCCGCCCGCCACGGGATCAAGGTGATTGCACTGACCGACTCCGCCAGCTCGCCACTGGCCAAGGTGGCGTTGCACAGCTTTTACGTGCCCAACCACAGCCTGTTTTTCAGCAATAGCATGTGCGCATTCATGCTGTTGGCGCAGGGGTTGTTGAGTGCGGTGGCCGGGAGGCTGGGGGAGCAGGCGATCTCGGCGTTGAAGTATCGCGAAACGCTGATCGATGAGCTCAATGCGTCGTTGTGACGATCAAAAATGTGCCGCGGGCTTATGTGGGAGGGGGCAAGCCTCACTGCCAGTCAGTCAAGACGTCGCAAGTGTAAAAGTAACCTGTGGCGAGGGAGCTTGCTCCCGCTGGACTGCGCAGCAGTCCCATCTTTGGGGCCGCTACGCGGCCCAGCGGGAGCAAGCTCCCTCGCCACAAGTACAGTGTTCGCCTTAACTGACTGGCAGTGGGGCTTGCCCCTCCCACATTTTGGCCTATTGCGCTGGAGAACTAGCGCGTTCTACTGCTTGCGCAGTAACAGCCAAAGCAGATAGCCGCCGCCCATCACCCCTGCCACCAAACCCACCGGCAAGTGTACAAACGCGGCAAGGCGCTGGCTGGCCAGGTCCGCCAGCATCAACAACAACGCCCCCATCAACGCGGCCGGCACCAGCCCTAAACCTTCGGCGCGGGCCAGGCGTTTTGACAACTGCGGTGCGGCCAATGCGATAAAGGCAATCGGGCCAGCAGCGGCAGTGGCAATCGCGGTGAGCGCAACGGCGGCGAGTACCAAACGACGGCGAGTGCGACCGGGTATCACCCCCAGCACGCCAGCGGTAGCCTCGCCCATTTCCAGCAGGCTGGCGCGACGGGCATGCAGCAGTGCCACCGGCAGTGCGAACAACAAGCCGAGCAACGCCGGCAACACATGATCCCAAGTGCGCGTATTGAGCGAGCCCGCCAGCCACATCTGCGCGAACATCGCCTGGTCCAGATTGGCACTCACCAGTAGCAGATTATTCAACCCGGTCAGCGTGGCGCCCACGCCAATCCCCACCAGTACCAGCCCTTGGCTGCCGCGCCCGCGTGCCAGGCCCATCACCACCAGGGCGGTGATCAAACCGGTGAGCACCGCCGCCAACGCCGTGGCCAACGGGCCGGCGTCGAACAGAATGATCTGCACAATCGCCCCGCTGGCTGCACCCGTCGTAAAACCGATCACATCCGGCGAACCCAGCGGGTTACGCGAGATTGATTGGAACAACGCTCCGGCCAGTCCCAGCGAGGCGCCGACCAACAGGGCGGTCAACACC
This sequence comes from Pseudomonas nabeulensis, assembly GCF_004682045.1. Classification (GTDB taxonomy): domain Bacteria; phylum Pseudomonadota; class Gammaproteobacteria; order Pseudomonadales; family Pseudomonadaceae; genus Aquipseudomonas; species Aquipseudomonas nabeulensis. Next base: position 28,231 of record NZ_QUZT01000069.1, on the reverse strand, counting down.
CTGGGCAGGCGGATGCGATAGAGGATGCGCCGGGCGATGGGGTCAGCCTGGTCGCTGAACAGTGCAGTCCATAGCTCGGAGGGTTTCATCACCAACGTACCGGTGGCAAGCAACACGCCCCCCAACACCATCATCACCAGCGCCAGTACTCCACAGGCCAGCAACACCCTGGGCTCTACGCGAACCGACCAGCGCCCAAGGCGCACTGCACGTAAGCGGCTCATGCTTGCAACGGGCGCAAGCGCGCCACCAACAGGATGAAACACGGGCCACCCAATAACAGCGTGATCACCCCGGCGGCGATTTCTTCCGGAGCGGCCACGACCCGCCCGATCACATCCGCTGCCAGCAGCAACACGGCCCCCAGCAGCGCGGCACGTGGCAATACCGCACGTTGATCCGGCCCACCCACCCAGCGCGCAATATGCGGCGCAACCAAGCCAACAAACGCAATCGGCCCTGCCAATGCGGTAGCTGCGCCCGCCAATAACACAATGGCGGCCAACGCCGCGAGCCAGATGCCCTTGAGGTTGGCGCCCAGCGCAGCGCCCACTTCCCGCCCCAAGGCCAGCGCATTCAGCGACGGTGCGATCAACAGTGCCACGGCCATGCCAATGCCAATCGCCAACGCGGGCGCACCCAGCCCGGCCAGGCCACTGCTGGCCAGCGAGCCGGCGGCCCACAAGCGGAAGTGATCAAAAATTTCGGGCGGAGTGTTGAACACCAGGATACCGGTGAGAGAAGCCAACAACATCGATAAGCCCGCCCCGGCCAGCACCAGTCGCAGGGGCTCGGCGCGGCTGGCCTGGCCCAACAGGCACACGGTCAACGCCGCCAACCCGGCACCGGCAAAGGCGCACAGCATGTACTGCTGCGCCGTGTTCAGGCCCAGCAACACCACGCCAGCCATCACCGCCAGCGCGGCGCCGCCGTTGACGCCCAAGAGTCCGGGCTCGGCAAGCGGGTTGCGTGCCAATGCTTGCAGCAATGCCCCGGCAACCCCCAGTGCACCACCGGCCAGTATCGCCACCAATGTGCGCGGCAAGCGCAACTGGCGCACGATCAGCGCCGCATCGCTATGCAGGTCGGCGCCTTGCAGCGCTTGCCAAGTGGTAGCCAATGGAATCGAACGAGAGCCTACCGCCAGGCTGGTCAGCACCAGCAGCCCCAGTAACAACACACCGGGCGCGAGACGACTCACCGGTATTCGCTCGCCACGGTATCGGCCATCTGCCAGCCCGAGTAGTAGTCGATACGGAACGAGCTGGGGCCCAATGGATACACGCGCTTATTGCGCACGGCAGGCAGATTGGCCAGCACCGGATCGGCGAGAAAAGCCTGCATGTCACTGGCGGTGGCGCTGAGCAGGAACACGCTGTCGCCAGTGATCGCGGCGGGCAGGTTTTCCCGGGAGATAAATTGGAAGTCCGAACTGCGGGTGACTTGCCCGACCAACGCTTCCGGCAATTCCTGTACCTGGAAACCCAAGGCCTGGAGCAACCGCCCCTGGGCGCTGCTGGTGCGACCGATGGAGTAACTGCCCCCCAGGTTGTAACCCACCACACTCGCCTTGCCAGCGGGACTGGCCAGTTTGCCTGCCACCTCGCGCACATGGGCATCAAAACGCTCGATAGCCTCCTTGGCACCTACGGAGTGCCCGCTACGGGCGCCGAGTTCAGTGGCGATTTCCTGCCAGCTGTGGGTCGAATAATCCACCACCATCACCGGTAGTTGCTGGGCTTGCAGTTCACTTTTGTGCGGCGCAACGCTATCAGCGCCGGTGGCGGACACCACCACAAGGTCGGGCTCGGCGGCGATGGTTGCCTCCAGGTCAAATTGCAGGTTGTGGTACAGCGGCTGCACGCCACGGGAATCGGCCACACTTGCCCATTGGGTGAAAAAGCCTTTGCTGTCGGTCAACCGACTGGGCGTCGCTGCCGCGCTGGCGACCACCGGTGCATTGATCGCTAGCAGAATGCCAGTGACGCTTGGGCTCGTAGAGACGATGCGTTGCAGTTCGGCGCCCTGCGCCACCAGGCAATGAGCGCCGAGGGCGCACGTAAAAAACAGCGAACGATAAAACGTCATGTAGGCACTCGGTACGTGACAGGAAAGCGCCAGATGATAATCCTTATCGATAAAGCAATTCCATCATGTAGAATGCATTCCACGAAATATCTTGCCCAGGACTATTCATGTCACCTCTGCATGCCGATCAAATCACCCTGCGCCATGGCCAGCGCACCGTGTCCCAGGCGCTGTCTCTCGCCATCCCCGACGGTTCGTTCACGGTCATTGTGGGGCCCAATGCCTGTGGTAAATCCACCCTGCTCGCCGCCCTCGCCCGTTTGTTGGTGCCGACCCAAGGCCAGGTAATACTCGATGGCAATGTCATCCATCAGCTACCGAGCAAAGCCGTGGCGCGCCGTCTCGGCCTGCTGGCACAGAGCGCCCAGGCACCGGAAGGCATCAAGGTCGCAGAGTTGGTGGCGCGTGGGCGTTTCCCTCATCAAGGCTGGTTGCGTCAATGGTCGGCGGCGGATGAGTCGGCGGTAGACGCAGCATTGGCGGCCACCGGCTTGCAGGAGTTGGCGGATCGTCCAGTGGATGGCTTGTCCGGCGGTCAACGCCAGCGCGTGTGGATCGCCATGGTGTTGGCGCAGGAAACGCCGTTGTTGTTGCTGGACGAGCCGACCACCTTCCTCGATATCGCCCATCAAATCGAGTTGATGGAGTTGCTCGCCGAGCTTAATCGCCAGGGCCGCACCATCGTTGCGGTACTGCACGACCTCAACCAGGCCTGCCGTTACGCCAGCCATCTGGTGGCGATGAAGGACGGCGCCATCATCGCCGCCGGTGCGCCCGCCGAGGTATTCACCGAACACCTGGTAGACGCCGTGTTCGGTATCGATGCATTGATCATGGCCGATCCGGTCAGCGGCACGCCGATGCTGGTGCCGCGCGGTGTCAGCCCAAGGGTGGCCGGCGCGTAGGGTCAAGCCCCTGCCCGCCAGTGCTGAGGTTGGCCTGGGCGGCTTCGTCGTAGAGTGCCAGGCGATCCTCGGGCGACTGCAACTGGCCGAGGTCGGTGACGGTAGTCATCACGCACACGATTTCCTGCTGCGCATCGAACACTGGCGCGGCCTGCCCGGTGACGTTGGACAACAAGTGACTGGTCATCTCGGCCCAATACTGCGCACGCACTTCGGCCAGCCGCGCCTCGCTGGGCGGACTGCCGCGAAAGTGCGCCGGCTGTTGTTTGCGTGCGGCAGCGATGGTGGCCTTGGGCAGGAAGGCCTGGAAGATCAGGCCGCAAGCGGTATTGTCGATGGGCAGGATATCGCCCAGTGCCAACGGGTTGATCGAGAAATACGCGCTGCGATACCAACGCACCAGCGTCGGGCCGCGCGGGGTCCAGATCGCCACGCCGCCGCTGGCCGCATGGCGCTGGGCCAAGGCCTTCATGTGGGCGGCGGCGATGTCCACGGCGTCCACACGCTTGAGGGCGGCAATGCCGATACTCAGGGCTGCGGGCCCCAGGTCGTAGAGACCCGTGGCGGGATCCTGGCGGGCCAGGCCTTCTTTCACCAGGCTCTGCAAATAGCGGTGCGCCGATGACGCGCCGCTGTCGGCACGCCGGGCCACTTCGCCCAGGCTCAATTCGCCCTCGGCATTGGCCAGGACGTTGAGGAACCGTGCGGCAATCGACACCGATTGAATGGTGCCCGCGCGCTTTTCGCTGGGGTTCTCCGACATCTCGTTCAACGTGCTGCTCTCCTTCTTGTGCGTACCCGGCCAGGCTGTCGGGGCGGCGCCATCATACCGGTTCTACCGCACAACAACAGCGGCGACGCCCTCAATTAAATTCCGAATTGATTAACGCGTTCCATATTGAGGAATGTAGTAGCCACATGATAGCCTTGCTCTAAAGCTGAACCATTCTCATTTGGAGACCCTTCTTGAAAGAGCTATCGCAACGCACATTCAGCCACGGCATGGGGGTCGCAGCGCTGACCGGCCTGCTCGCGTCCCTGCCTGCCCAGGCGGAACCCGGCGAAACGCTGAACCTGGACTCGGTGATGGTCACCGGTGAAAAGGTCAGCCGTGAATTGAAGGAGACCGCGTCATCGGTCTCGGTGATCGGCAGCAAGGAAATCGATGAGCGTCACAGTGGCCATGCCTCGGTATCCGAAGTGATCAATGGCTTGCCCAACGTGATCTACACCGACTCGGTGGGTGCTCCGGTGATTCGTGGCCAGGACACCCAAGGCCCGAACAACGGCGCCAACGTGTTCTGGGGCGGCACGGTGCCACGCGCCACCATCAACCTCGACGGCCATTACCTGAACTACAACGAGCTGTATTACGGCGGCACTTCCGCCTGGGACGTGGACTCCATCGAAGTGTTCCGTGGCCCGCAGACCACCAGCCAAGGCGCCAACGCAATCGCCGGGGCGATCATCGTCAACACCAAGAACCCCACGTTCACCCCCGAGGCGGCGTACCAGGCCGAGGTCGGCAGCTACAACACCAAGCGCGGTTCCTTCGTGGTGTCGGGGCCGTTGAGCGAGGACTTCGCCGGACGCCTGGCGTTGGACTACTCGGCGCGCGATACCTACATCGACTACAAGAACGCCAAGTTCCAGAGCAGCGGCACCGACCAGGACCTGAATGCCCTCGATGCCCGCGCCAAATTGCTATGGTTGCCCTCCTCCATCGAAGGCTTGCAGGTGAAGTACACCTTCAACCACAACCACAGCAATCGTCCATCCCAGGAATCCGCTTCGGCGCCGTTTCATAAGCTCGACCATACCTCAACCACCATGCCGAGCTGGGAACAGGACACCAACACCAGCATCCTCGATATCGACTACGAACTGGCCGACGGCCTGCGCCTGTTCAATCAGTCGCAGTATTCGTTGTCCTCGGTGGAACGTCGCATCGGTGGCAACGGAGAAGGCGATGCCGATATTCGCCAGAAGAATGCGTCCAACGAAACCCGCCTGAGTTTCGGCGATGCCCGCGATACATTCAGTGGTTTCACTGGCATCTACGTAGCGCGTACCACCAGTGATGAAAGTCTGAAGCTGGGCGGCAACACGCTGTTCGATGACACCAAGGAAAACCTCGGCGTGTTCGGCGAACTCAACACGCGCCTGAGCGAGCGCTGGACCCTTACCACCGGCCTGCGCTACCAGCGCGACCACACCGAGCGCAGCGGTACGTCGCCGTATGCAAGCAATGCGTTGGACTACAGCCAGACCTTCGACCAGTTGCTGCCCAAGGTGTCATTGGCCTTAGCGGTCAACCCGCAATGGACCGTGGGCGGCCTGGTGAGCCGTGGCTACAACCCGGGCGGCGTGTCGTTGAACCTGTCGAGCAAGCGCTGGCAGACCTTCAAGGACGAGAAAGTGTGGAACTATGAGCTGTTCACCCGCGCCAACCTGTTGGACGACCGCCTGCACCTGAACGGCAACCTGTTCTACATGGACATGAAGGATGCGCAGTACAACATTCCCGTGGTGATCTCGTCGGGGGTGTCGCAGTCGTACACCATCAACGCGCAAAAGGCCCATGCCTACGGCGCCGAGCTGTCGGCCAACTATCGCGTGCTCGACAACCTCACGCTGAACGCCAACGCCGGCTGGCTGCGCACGCGTATCGATGACATCAACAGCAACGATGCGTATGCCGGCAATGAGTTTGCCCGCTCGCCGGGCTACACCCTGAGTTTCGGCCCGAGCTGGGACATCACCGACCGGCTTAACCTGAACGTGCAGGTGCGCCATGTAGACGGCTACTACTCGGACGTGGCCAACAACAAGAGCTACTCGATTGACGGCTATACCCTCACCGACGCACGCGCCAGCTACCGCTTCAACGACAAGGTGGAACTCTACAGCTATGTGAAAAACGTCTTCGATGATCGCTCGCCCACCTACATGCAACAGAACCGTGGCATCGGCGGGATCGAGGCCAACATGACCCAGCCGCGTACCCTTGGCGTCGGTGTCAAAGGCAGCTTCTAAACCCGCATTCCGGGGGCCGGCGCGCCCCCTATTGAACAGGCATTTTCCATGAGTCAAAACAAACACCTGCACATCGGTCTGTCGCTGGCGCCCACTTGGCAAAGTGGTGACGCGTGGCGCCGAGCCGATAGCGATATCGAAGGCATCTACACCACTGACTTTGCCGTGGACCTGGCTCGTCGCGCCGAAGCTGCGCACCTGGATTTTGTATTCCGCCCGGACGTGTGCGCGGTCAACGAAAGCCAGCTCGATGCCGGCTCCGGCTTTGCTTGCCTGGACCCGAGTATCTTGTTGGCGGCCGTGTCCCAGCACACTTCGCGTATTGGCCTGGTGTCGACGGTTTCCACCACCTGGAACCCGCCCTACGTGGTTGCACGCCAGTTGCAATCGCTCAATTGGGTGAGCCGTGGGCGTATCGGCTGGAATATCGTCACGGCGTTGCAAGGCCATGAGAATTTTGGCCTCAGCACTATGCCCAGCGCCGATGAGCGTTATCAACGGGCGGCGGAGTTCACCGCAGTGGTACGCCAGTTGTGGGACAGTTTCCCCGGTGACTCAGTGTTGGTCGACCGCGAGGCCGGGCGTTATGCGGATGCGACCAGGATCAAGCCGATCAATCATGAGGGCGAGCATTTCCGCGTACGCGGCCCATTGAATATGCCAGCGTTTGATGCTCGTATTCCGTTGATCCAGGCTGGCGCCTCGGAGGCTGGACGGGACTTTGCCGCCTCGGTGGCCGACGTGGTGTTTGCGCCGACCCCGGATCTGCAAGCCGCCCAGGATCTGCGTGATGACCTTTCCCGGCGCGCCTTGCGCCATGGTCGCGACCCTGCCGATGTGCGTTTGCTGCCCGGGCTGAGTCTTTACCTGGCGGACACCCGCGAACAGGCGCGGGAGATCTTCCTGCACACCCATGCGCGCCTCGACCGCACACGCAAGCTTGAGCAGATTCGCGAGATGACCGGCCTCGACCTGACCGCGTGGCCAGATGACAAGCCCGTCACCCCGGCCGACCTACCGCCACCGCCGCCCTCGCCCGCCAGCCGGACCCACAGCCACCTGCTGCGGCGTTTGCTCGCGCGGGAAAGCCTGACCGTGAGCGAACTGCTGCTGCGCCCGGAAGTAATCAGCGCGGCGCATTGGCAAGTGATTGGCACGGCACAGGATGCGGTTGAGAGCATCCAGGCCTGGGCGGCCAGTGGTGCGATCAATGGGTTCATTGCCGCACCGGGTGGCTCGGTGGGTTCGATCACGGTGTTTTTGGAGCAGGTGATGCCACGGCTGGTGGAGCGTGGATTATTCCGACGCGACTACCAGGGCACGACGTTCATGGAGCACCTGCGCCAGCGCTTGTAGTGAGCGGGCTTGCCCCGCGCTGGGCTGCGAAGCAGCCCTACTTCGGTCTACACGTTCTACCATTTAAAACCTGATTGCCTGGTTTTGCGGCCGCTGCGGTGTTCCAGTTAAACAGCGTTGTATGGATTGGGGCGGCTTCGCCCCCCAGCGCGGGACAAGCCCGCTCACTACAACTGTCCGTTGGGGGTGTTGCAGGCTCGGTAACAGTCCTTTGTCATCATCGATATTGATAGCAGCCTAACGAAACCCCCAGGCTAGAGGGCTAATCTCGCGCTTATATCATTCCGAATGATAGTTACCTTTGCTTCATTCGATTCGTGACATAGCACCTCGCCGCGCATGATCCGCCCATCTCAAATACATTGGCGGATGCACCTCATGGAACAGTCACTCAAACATTTGCGCTTCCCCCTGGCGATTCTGGCCGTGGTGGTGATGAGCGCGTGCGGCAAGACCCCGGAACAAGCGGCCGCCATGCCAGCTGCCAAAGTCAGCGTGGCCAAGGTGCTGGAACAACCGGTCAACGAGTGGGATGAATTCACCGGTCGCCTGGAAGCGCCGGAAACCGTGCAGATTCGTCCTCGGGTCTCCGGCCAGATTGATCAAGTCGCTTTCACCGAAGGCGCTTTGGTCAAGAAAGGCGACCTGCTGTTCCAGATCGACCCGCGTCCGTTCCAGGCCGAAGTGCGTCGCCTCGAAGCCCAGCTTGCACAAACCAAAGCCGCGGCCACCCGCAGCGACAACGAAGCCCAACGTGGCGAGCGTCTGCGCCAGAGCAATGCGATTTCCGCCGAGCTGGCCGACTCACGCACCACCGCCGCCCAGGAAGCCCGCGCCGCTGTCGCCGGGATCCAGGCGCAGTTGGACCTGGCCAAGTTGAACCTGAGCTTCACCCGCGTCACCTCGCCCATCAGCGGGCGTGTCAGCCGTGCCGAAATCACCGCCGGCAACCTGGTGACCGCCGATGTCACCGCGCTGACCAGCGTAGTCTCCACCGACAAGGTCTACGCCTACTTCGACGCCGATGAGCGCGTGTTCCTCAAGTACACCGAACTGGCTCGCCAAGGCCGTCGCGGTGCTACTACCCCGGTGTACCTGGGCCTGTCCAATGAAACCGGCAACCCGCACCTGGGCCAGATGAACTTCGTCGACAACCAGGTCAACCCGGCCACCGGCACCATCCGTGGTCGTGCCGTGTTTGACAACAGCGATGGCCGCTACACCCCTGGCCTGTATGCACGCCTGAAACTGGTGGGCAGCGGCACCTATTCCGCCGTGCTGATCAACGACGAATCCGTCGGCACTGACCTCGGCAAGAAATTCGTGTTGGTGATGGAAGGCGACAAACCGGCTTACCGCGCCGTTGAACTGGGCCCGAAAATCGAAGGCTTGCGCATCGTGCGCAGCGGCCTGAACAAGGACGACACCATTATCGTCAAGGGCCTGCAACGCGTGCGTCCTGGCTCGCCGGTCGCGCCGGAAACCATTCCGATGGCCAGCAAGGAAACCCTCGCCGCCTTGGCCCAACAACGACAAGCGCTTGAAGCAAGCAACCTGGAGCAGGTCGCGCCGGATAAAACCGCGCCGAAACTGGCCAGCGCTGCGACTCCACGCGGTTAAGGGATACGACTCAAGATGAATTTTTCCAAGTTCTTCATTTCGCGACCGATCTTCGCAGCGGTGCTGTCGCTGTTGATCCTGATCGCCGGCGCGATCTCGCTGTTCCAATTGCCGATCAGCGAATACCCGGAAGTGGTGCCGCCGACTGTGGTGGTGCGCGCCAACTTCCCGGGTGCCAACCCCAAAGTCATCGGTGAAACCGTGGCCGCTCCGCTGGAGCAAGCCATCACCGGCGTCGAGAACATGCTGTACATGTCCTCGCAGTCGACCGCCGACGGCAAACTGACCCTGACCATCACCTTCGCCCTTGGCACCGACCTGGACAACGCGCAGGTGCAGGTGCAAAACCGTGTGACCCGCACCCAGCCAAAACTGCCTGAGGAAGTGACGCGCATCGGTATCACCGTGGACAAGGCCTCCCCCGACCTGACCATGGTGGTGCACTTGACCTCGCCGGATCAGCGTTACGACATGCTCTACCTGTCCAACTACGCCATCCTCAATATCAAGGATGAACTGGCGCGGCTGGGTGGCGTGGGCGACGTGCAGTTGTTCGGCATGGGCGATTACTCCCTGCGTGTGTGGCTGGATCCGAACAAGACTGCTTCGCGCAACCTGACGGCGACTGATGTGGTCACCGCGATTCGCGAACAGAACCGTCAGGTCGCCGCCGGTGCCTTGGGCGGGCAGCCCGCGCCGAGCGACACCAGCTTCCAGCTGTCGGTGAACACTCAGGGCCGTCTGGTCACCGAGGAAGAGTTCGAAAACATTGTGATTCGCTCCGGCGAGAACGGTGAGATCACGCGCCTCAAAGACATCGCCCGCGTAGAACTGGGTTCCAGCCAATACGCGCTGCGTTCGTTGATCGACAACCAACCGGCGGTGGCGATTCCGATCTTCCAGCGTCCGGGCTCCAACGCCATCGATATCTCCAACGATGTGCGCAGCAAAATGGCCGAGTTGAAAAAGAGCTTCCCGGAAGGCATGGATTACCGTATCGCCTACGACCCGACCATCTTCGTGCGTGGCTCCATCGAAGCGGTGATTCACACGCTGTTCGAAGCGCTGGTACTGGTGGTGTTGGTGGTGATCCTGTTCCTGCAAACCTGGCGTGCCTCGATCATTCCGTTGGTGGCGGTGCCGGTATCGTTGATCGGTACGTTTGCGGTGATGCACCTGTTTGGCTTCTCGCTTAACGCGCTGTCGCTGTTCGGGCTGGTGTTGGCGATTGGTATCGTGGTCGACGACGCCATCGTGGTGGTGGAGAACGTCGAGCGGAACATCGAGCTGGGCCTGGAGCCGTTCCCGGCCACCGAAAAAGCCATGAGCGAAGTGACCGGCCCGATCATTGCCACCGCGTTGGTGCTGTGTGCGGTGTTTGTTCCAGCGGCGTTTATCAGCGGCTTGACCGGGCAGTTTTATAAGCAGTTCGCCTTGACCATTGCGATCTCGACGGTGATCTCCGCGTTCAACTCGCTGACCCTGTCGCCCGCACTGGCTGCGGTGTTGCTCAAGGGCCACAACGCACCAAAAGATGGCTTCTCGCGCTTCCTCGACAAAATGCTGGGTGGCTGGTTGTTCAAACCATTCAACCGCTTCTTCGAGAAGGCCAGCCATGGCTACGTCGGCACCGTGCGCCGCGTGATTCGCGGCAGTGGTATCGCGTTGTTCCTGTACGCCGGCCTGATGGTCCTGACCTGGCTGGGCTTTGCCCACACGCCAACCGGTTTCGTACCGGCCCAGGACAAGCAATACCTGGTGGCCTTCGCGCAATTGCCGGACGCCGCGAGCCTGGATCGCACCGAAAATGTGATCAAGCGCATGTCCGACATTGCCCTGAAGCAACCCGGTGTGGAAAGCGCCATTGCGTTCCCTGGCCTGTCGATCAACGGTTTCACCAACAGCCCGAACAGCGGCATCGTGTTCGTGACCTTGAAACCGTTTGATGAGCGCAAAGACCCCAGCATGTCCGCCGGTGCGATTGCCGGTGCGTTGAACGGCAAATACAGCGACATCCAGGAAGCCTACATGGCGATCTTCCCACCGCCGCCGGTACAGGGCCTGGGTACGATTGGTGGTTTCCGCCTGCAAATCGAAGACCGTGGCAACCTGGGTTACGACGAGTTGTACAAAGAAGTGCAGAACGTCATCGCCAAGAGCCATAACGTGCCTGAACTGTTTGGCCTGTTCACCAGCTACACCGTCAACGTACCGCAGGTCGATGCGGCTATCGACCGGGAAAAGGCCAAGACCCACGGCGTGGCGATCAGCGACATCTTCGACACCCTGCAGGTCTACCTGGGTTCGCTGTATGCCAACGACTTCAACCGCTTCGGGCGTACCTACCAGGTCAACGTGCAGGCTGAACAACAGTTCCGCCAGGACCAGGACCAGATCGGCCAACTGAAAGTGCGCAACAACAAAGGCGAGATGATTCCGTTGGCGACTTTCATCAAGGTCAGCGACACCTCGGGTCCGGACCGCGTGATGCACTACAACGGGTTTATCACCGCTGAAATCAACGGCAACGCCGCACCGGGCTACAGCTCCGGCCAGGCAGAAGCGGCGATTGAAAAACTGTTGAAAGAAGAACTGCCCAACGGCATGACCTACGAGTGGACTGACCTGACCTATCAGCAAATCCTCTCGGGTAACACTGCGTTGTTCGTGTTCCCACTCTGCGTACTCCTGGCGTTCCTGGTACTGGCCGCTCAATACGAGAGTTGGAGCCTGCCGCTGGCGGTGATCCTGATCGTACCGATGACGCTGCTGTCGGCAATTACCGGTGTGATCATCTCGGGCAGTGACAACAACATCTTTACCCAGATTGGCCTGATCGTACTGGTGGGCCTGGCGTGCAAGAACGCGATTCTGATCGTGGAATTCGCCAAGGATAAACAGGCCGAGGGTCTCGACCCGCTGGCTGCGGTGCTGGAGGCGTGCCGCCTGCGTCTGCGCCCGATCCTGATGACCTCGTTCGCGTTCATCATGGGTGTGGTGCCCCTGGTGCTGTCCAGCGGTGCCGGTGCCGAGATGCGTCATGCCATGGGTGTGGCGGTGTTCTCCGGGATGATCGGTGTGACCTTCTTTGGTCTGTTGCTGACGCCAGTGTTCTACGTACTGATCCGTCGCTATGTGGAGCGCCAAGAGGCGCGCAAAGCGGCCAAGGCCTTGAAGCTGGAGACACAGCAATGAGCGTGAAAGTCTTTTTGCCGAGCTTGCTGGTACTGGCGCTGAGCGCCTGTGCCGTAGGCCCGGACTACAAAACCCAGAACCTGGAGGCGGCCAATATCACGGCCGCCGCCGACACCAAAAGTTATGACCACGCCAAGTACGAAGGCATCTGGTGGCAGCAGTTCGACGACCCGACCCTCAACCAGTTGGTAACCCAATCGCTGCAAGGGAACCGGGACCTGCGTGTCGCCTTTGCCCGTCTGCGGGCAGCCCGGGCGATCCGTGACGATGCAGCCAACGACATCATGCCGGTGGTTACCTCCCGCGCCAGCAGCGATGTGGGCAAGGGCCAGATTCCTGGCCAGACCACCAAGCGCGTCAACAGCGAGCGCTATGACCTGGGTCTGGACATGGCCTGGGAAGTGGACTTGTTCGGCCGTATCCGCCGCAACCTGGAGGCCAGCGACGCTGACCAACAAGTGGCCGAAGCCGACCTGTACCAACTGCAAGTCACCATGATTGCCGAGCTGGTCGACGCCTATGGTCAACTGCGCGGTGCACAGCTGCGTGAACGCATTGCCCTGGACAACCTGAAAAACCAGCAGGAATCGCGCACCATCACCGTCAGCCTGCGGGATGCCGGTGTGGGTGATCAGTTGGACGTGGAGCGCGCCGACGCACGCCTGGCAGCGGTCGAAGCCAGCGTGCCGCAACTGCAGGCCGAACAAGTGCGCGAGCGTAATCGCATCGCCACCCTCCTCGGCCAACGCCCGGACAAGTTGAGCGTAGATCTGAGCCCTAAAGACCTGCCGGCGATTGCCAAGGCGTTGCCGATTGGCGATCCGGGGCAACTGCTGCAACGTCGTCCGGACATCCTCAGCGCCGAACGCAAACTGGCCGCCGCCACCGCGCGCATCGGCGTGGCCAAGGCCGACCTGTTCCCACGGGTCAGCCTTAGCGGCTTCCTCGGCTTTACCGCCGGGCGCGGTTCGCAGATCGGCTCCGCCGCCGCCAATGCCTGGTCCCTCGGCCCAAGCATCACCTGGGCCGCCTTCGACCTGGGCAGCGTGCGCGCTCGGTTGCGCGGCGCCAATGCCGAAGCCGATGGCGCACTGGCAACCTATGAACAGCAAGTGTTGCTGGCACTGGAAGAGTCCGAGAACGCCTTCAGCGATTACGGCAAGCGCCAGCAACGCCTGGTCTCGCTGATCCGCCAAAGCGAATCCAGCCGCGCTGCCGCTGACCTCGCGGCGATCCGCTACCGCGAAGGCACGGTGGACTTCCTCGTGCTACTCGACGCGCAACGCGAGCGTCTGGCCGCCGAAGACTCCCAGGCCCAGGCCGAAGTGGATCTGTACCGCGGCATCGTCGCGATCTACAAGGCGTTGGGCGGTGGTTGGCAGCCGGACACGGTGGTCGCCAGCAACAAGTGATGTGAAGAGCTCCTTTGGTTGGTCGCATCCAGCCAATTTTTAGCCCTGCGGTCCATTCGGTCGCGGGGCTTTTTTTTAAAGTGTGGTGGGGTGAGGTCGATATATAGGGGTGTAGCTTTCGATTGTTGGAGAATTGGAAGATGAACATTACTTCGTCCGCTGCCACGGGCCAAATAAGCAAGCAAGATCCAGGGTACAAAATCAAAGATCCGAAAAAAGTGGTTACTGACTTCACTGTCAAAAGCGATGAGCAAGCGGCGAAGGCGCTAAAGCTAAAAGACGAGCAAATTGCGGACTTAAAAAAATTTTTAAAAAATTACGACATGACCTATATAACCAATGCTGAGCTTAAGAAGGTCGGTAGGAAACTTTATGAAAACAAGCTGATTAACGAACAGGCTTTTGGTGTTTTCATCGATGGAACCAATGCGGTCGACGAGAAGGGAAAACAAGCAAATCTCAACGTCAAATTCAACGCTATCGCACTGTTCGACCAACGACTGGAGGAACAGACGGCTTGGCTGCCAACTTACTCTGAACAAACAAAAAAAGAACCCTTATTCTGGCCGTGGCGACAAGGCATGATTGACGCCAATCGAGCCATTAACGCGCTCGCCTACTTTGCCAATTCCGCTAGAAGTGATTTGTCAGTTGATGAGCGTGCGTAACCTGGCTGATAAAAGCGCAGGGCCGCTAGATTAAAACTCTACGCCCTGCGCTGCTTCAGTCTTAACGCCCGTATCGAACTGTCCCTGAATAGGACTTAGGTGCCGCGTCAGCGTTTCTGACTCTTACCCGATAGGTTCCATGTGGGCCAGAGTAGGAAGCATTGTTCCCTATACTGAACGTCTCGCGTTTCCACGCGCCTCCAACTTGTCGCTCGATAAAGATTTCAGGTGCTCTACCGGTACCGGATGCAGAGACGCTTGCGTTAATGCTCGCCCCAGCGCACCCGCCTGCCGAGGTGATGGAAAACGGCCCATTGGCCGTTTCCGTTGTATCGGGAGAGATAATCCCGGTAAAACTCTCCGTAATATACAAACACAAAGCATTCGCCTGAAACGAAGTCAGTGCCAACGCCAAAAACGGTACAGCAAAAAGACTTTTCATGATATTCACCTCAGTGTTAAGCAATTAAGTTTTCTGCATTTCATTTTCGACTCAAACACCGCACATTCATTTATCCATAGGCCGCCCTCGACTTGACCGTGCGCGCCCGTGATCACCGGCGCGCGCCGCTCATGAATGAAGCTGCTCTAATTCAGCAGTAGGAAGAGTGCTGACGAATATGCACGATTTATTATCCGACGTAAGCCGGTCGCTTCCTAAAATCTTGAAAGACGGTTCTGTAGGACCCAATAAACATGTCAGTTAATTCCTAGTCCCGCACCACAGTGCACTTTCAGTGCGATTAATAAACTCAGTGCCATTTAAAAACTTCACGCACCCTGTCCACCCACTTCGCAGGTGCCCCCTCGGGTGCGGGTATTTTTCCGAATACACCAACAAGCCGCCCAGTTTGGTCATCCCGCACGATTAAATAAGCCGGCGCGGCTCCATGAACGACGGTGGGTTTGTTAATAACGCGCACCGCCACGGTTTCCTGGATGATGTCACCGCCGCTGCGTGCAACGGCTTCGTTGATCGCGGCCATGTTCGTCTCGAATAGAGGGCGATTGTTCATGGCCTGGTCCAGCAGAGCAGTAACAAACAGGGTCGAGTCTGCGTTATGCATCTTTGGCTCGCGGGCAAACAAACTAACCGTGCCATCTTTGGCGTCAGCACTCAGGTAGCGGAAGTCTTTAGGGTCCGTCGACTTGCCCAGGTTCAGCAAGTCCACAATGTCTTCTCGTGCTCCTCGCAACTTGCCGGCGTATACGAAGTCTTCATCCATCGGCATACCATGGCTCATCTCGTGAATCAGCGTATTGGCCAAGGTGTCATCGCTGCTGCCCATGTCACGGTAATACTGCATCGCGCCGTCGACGTTGACTTCGATGTACTTTTCCTTGGGGGCTCCACCCTTGTAGTTGTTGTAGTTGGAGGGTTGAAGCTGGGCTGACCAGCCGGGCTCTTCGTTAGGCAGGAACTCGATGTTATCCATCTTCAACTGGCCCAGATCGGCCTTCATCAGGTGTTGTTTGCGCTGCAGGGCCTTCAGCGTTTCGGGCGTGTCGGAACCGTAGAACAGGCGCGCAATCTGTTGGGTGTCCTCAATATGCTTGGGGTCCGCCGCTGCACGAATCGCCGCGTCGAGCTTCGCACGGGCAATCGGTAATGAGCGTTTAATCGCTTCCCGGCTTTGCTCAAGGGTTGAGAGCGTTGGGCGGGTGGCGGGAATGTCACCTGCCACTTCGCCAATAGACGCCCTGCGCATCTGCTTGACGCCCTGGCGTACGCCGCCTGCGGCGCCAGCCACTCGGGGCCTGGTCATCTGTTTTAGCAACCGGATGATCCGTGGCGCTTTTTTCTGTGCCTGCTCGGTGATCAAGCGGTAATAGCCCAACGCTTGCGGAATACTCTTGAAGGGATACCGGATACCTTTGGCAAACTTCCCCACCAGCGGTGCGGCCAACAACGCACCTGCGACGGCCGCCGAAATAATCCCGTCCTTAAGATATTCGTCCGCCTGCTGGGGACGGTCGCTGATTGCGGCCTGGCCAAAGCTCGCCCCTACGTAAGCGCCTGAGACGAGCAGGCTGGTCACCAGCGCGTGCAGCTTCGATCCGATACCAGGCGCTGCGAATGCACCGGCCGTGGAGTAAACAGTCAACAGGGTTTTGGCGATCTCCAGCGCATTGAGGTCCGACTGCTCACCTTCGGTAAACACCAAGGTGTCGATATCTGACTTCAAGCGCGCCATGAAGCCGTCGTAAAAGCGCTCCGTCAGGGCGTCAACGCTCGACGTCGCAGGGAAGGAAAACGGATTGGCATACACCTGGCCTTGTGTAACGCCTATGCCGAGCCACGGCATGCTGGAGCGCGAGCGTTTTTTCAGCGCGTAGGCATCTGTCTGGTCCTTGTACCGATATTGTTCATACACCGGCAGCTTGGACGATATCCATTGCTTGAACGCCTCGGACATTGGATAGACCGGCACCTGCTCACTCATGCTGGCGCCGAACTTGAAGTAACGATTGGTCGCGCTACCGATCTCAAAATGGGTGGCGTCATCCACGCTGAACAGAATCCCCCCCGACTTCACCGGGATCAGAAACACGCCACTCAAGGTAGCGCCGTGAAACTCGACTTCACGTGCCTGTAAGTTGCCGGAGAGAAAATCAGCCACCGCCCCATACGCCGCAGTCTTCGGGTCAGCCTTCGTCAGATAGGCCAGACAACGTTGCATCACCTCACTCTTGTATAACGACTGCAGGCCACTTTTGTTACCCGGTTGTGCCTGGTAAGCCTTCAGCGCAGCGGTCATCTGCGTTTCCAGGTTTTCCCGGGTCAAGTGATTGATCAACGCCTGGTGCTGATGCCCCACCACCCTGAATCGGTTGCCAAACTCTCGCCGCCATGACTGGACCTGATGCTGGTAACTGCCCGTCACCACTTCCGTCAGGGTGAAGTAGCGGGACTTCTTGACCGGTGCCTCATGCCGTAAATTCGGGTTGGCAGGCACCAGAGGCGCGTAGTCGACCCGGATCAGGCTGTCGGGATTGAGCCCCGTGAGGGTGTTGGATTGGGCTTCATACTCACGAATGCCCGTCTTGATGCGTTCTTCGATAAACGCGCCGGGATGCAGGATCGGCGCGTACAGGGCCACGCGGTTTTTCAGGGAGTCGCGCACCATCATTGCGAAATTGCGCGGCGCGTCGCTCTTCGCTTCTATGGCCTGGCGCTTTGGCAGCGCCTCGATCCGTTCGCCGCGCTTGCGCGAAGACTCGTCGGTGTAGGGGTTTGGATGTACCCGTAGAAATGCTGCTGAAGGAAGCGGCGATAACAATGCAGTGTCCTCTCAAGGCCAAATATCCGTCAGCCTGGAGGGGGGGCACTGATCCCGAAATAAGAAAGATCTGGGTGTGGTGTAGCTGATCGGCCGTAAGCCTGATCAGCCTGACTCGCCAAGAATCAGGCTACGGTAATGTCCCGGATTGGACCCCG
The DNA here is from genome assembly GCF_004682045.1 of Pseudomonas nabeulensis. Taxonomy (GTDB): domain Bacteria; phylum Pseudomonadota; class Gammaproteobacteria; order Pseudomonadales; family Pseudomonadaceae; genus Aquipseudomonas; species Aquipseudomonas nabeulensis. Next base: position 10,512 of record NZ_QUZT01000069.1, on the reverse strand, counting down.
CCCATTTACGAAACGCCTTATAAAACGAACTCGTATCCGCAAACCCCAACCGCGCTGCAATCTCGGCAAAACTGATCTGCGGTTCCGCCAGCCAGACAATCGCCAGTTCCTTGCGCACGCTGTCTTTGAGCCCCTGGTAGGTCTGCCCTTCCTCCGCCAAGCGGCGGCGCAACGTCGACGCGGAGATGAACAGACCGGCTGCAAGGCCGTCGGTTTCCGGCCACGTGTCGGGGGGCATCTGGCGCAGGTCGTGCTTGATACGGGCGGCCAGGCTATCGGGGTCGCGGTATTTGACCAGGATATTGGCCGGTGCATGGGCGAGGAAACGCTTGAGTTCTTCGGCACTGCGCTTGACCGGCAGGTCGAGGCAGTCGGCAGCAAAAATCATGCGCGTGCGCGGTCGGTTGAAGCGCAGGTTGTCGGAAAACATCACCTGGTAATCGTCACAGTAATCCGGCTGCGCGCAGCGCAACTCGATGGCCAGGATGGGGATACGCCGCCCCGCGAGCCAGCAAGCCACGCCATGCACGATCATCCAATAAGTGAAATAGGTGAAGGCTCGGTTAGCCTCGGCCTCAGGCTCCAGCAACACGATCTCCGCCAGGCTTTGCTGACGCACCAGCTGGGCCGGCATCCGCTCCAGCATCAGTGATAAAAACCCCAGGCCGGTGTCTAGGCCCGCCCCCAGGGTGGGTTGCGCCATGCAAGCACGGCAAAGGAATGCCAGGCTGCCGGACTTGAGCCTGCGTGGGTCCATGCCAAAGAACTCGTCATCCATGCGCCGCGCCAGCAACCGCCATAGGCGTGCATAGGTGGAGGCGGGAATACGGGCGTCGGGCTGACCGAGCAACGCAGGGTCAATACCGACTTTGTTCAACACTGCAAGAGTGTCGATTCCAGGCGCACAGCTCTGCAACAGGGCTTCGCGCACGAGGTGCAGGGAGATGGTGTCTTTTTCCGACATGAAGGTTAGGCAATCCGACAGCACACAAGGTGGACTGCATCATAAGGTGGCTTGCCCTTCGCCACCACCGTTCAGCCGCAGTTCAGAAAAGGTCAAGATTGCTTGTTTAGTAATGAGTATCATTATGTTACAACTTAGCCTCCTATCTAGTTATGATGCGGTGCCGAATGCTCGTTCCCTTCCTGATCATGCTGCGCGAAGGCATTGAAGCCGCGCTGATCGTTGGCATTATCGCCAGTTACCTGCAACAAACCGGCCGTGGTCAGTGGATGCCCGCCGTGTGGATTGGCGTGTTTCTCGCTGCGGCGCTGGCTCTGTTGGTCGGTGGTGGCCTGGAACTGGTCAGCGCCGAATTTCCGCAGAAACAACAGGAGCTATTTGAAGGCGTCGTCGGCCTGGTCGCGGTGGGCATCCTCAGTTCCATGGTGTTCTGGATGCGCAAAGTGGCGCGGTCCATCAAGCATTCCCTGCATGAGTCCCTTGACCAGGCACTGGCCGGCTCCAAACACCAGGTGACGGCCCTTATCCTCATGGTGTTTTTCGCCGTGGCTCGCGAAGGCCTGGAGACCGTGTTTTTCCTGCTGGCCGTGTTCCAACAGAGTGAAGGCCCGGGCGCGCCCATCGGCGCCCTGCTCGGCCTGATCCTGGCGATCATTGTCGGTTTCCTGATCTATACCGGCAGCATGCGCCTGAACCTCGGCGCGTTTTTCCGCTGGACTGGCCTGTTTATCCTCGTCGTCGCTGCCGGCATCCTCGCCAACTCGGTGCAGGCGCTGCATGAAGCAGGCGTGTGGAACCACCTGCAAACCGTGCTGTTTGATTTCAGTGCCGCGCTGCCAATGGACAGCCCATTGGGCTCGGTACTCGCCGGCATGTTCGGCTATCAGGAAGCGCCGACCGTCAGCACGTTGGGGGCCTACCTGATCTACCTGGTGGTGGCCCTGGTGATGTTCTTCCTGCCGGCGGCACCGGCCAAGCCTGTGGCCAAACCTTCTTCCGTTTCCACCCAGTAAGGACCGTCCCTTGTCCAACCCAACCCCTCAACCGGCTTCGCCACCCCGCGCCCTGCGCTGGGCAGTGGCGGGCTCGGTGGTCGTGATGATCGCCGCCGGTGGCCTGTTTTATTACGCCTCGCAATTGGCCGCGAGCAAACGCCAGACCAATCACAATGAAATCGCCGTGACCATCCATGGCCATGCCTGCGAACCGAATGCACTGACCGTCCCCGCCGGGCGCGCCAGTTTTCGGATCATCAACCGCTCCGACCGGGCCGTGGAGTGGGAAATCCTCGACGGCGTATTGGTGGTCGAAGAACGCGAAAATATTGCCCCAGGCCTGAGCCAAGTGATCAACGCCAACCTGTTGCCCGGCGACTATGCGATCACCTGCGGCCTGCTGAGCAACCCCCGCGGCACCTTGCATGTCACGCCGACCGCCGAGTCTGACGCCCAGGCCAAGGCCAAGCCGTCGATGGTGGCGTTTATCGGCCCGCTGTCGGAGTTCCGCGTCTATCTGAGTAGCCAAGGCAGCGCATTGGTCAAGGCCGCCACCGCCCTGCAACACGCCATCGATGCCGGCGACCTCGCCCAGGCCCAGGCGCTGTATGTGCCGGCCCGTGAGGCCTACCAACGCCTCGCACCCGCCGCGCAACGCCTGGCTGAGCTGGACAACGCCATCAACGCCCGCGCCGACTACTTTGAAAAACGCGAGCAGGATCCGGCATTCAGCGGCTTCCACCGTCTTGAATACAGCCTGTTCCAACAGCGCAATCTCGACGGCCTGGCGCCGATTGCCCAGCGCCTGGTGACCGACGTCACCACGCTCAAGCAACAACTGCTGGCTCAGTCCCTGCCGCCAGAGCAGTTGGTCAGCATCGTGGTGCGCAACCTCAACAGCCTGGCCGATGTGCGTGCCGCCAGCGGTGAGGAAGAACGCTACAGCCACATCGACCTGAACGGTTTCGCCGCCAACCTGGAGGCCGCCCACAAAGTTGTCGACCTGATGCGCCCGCTGCTGACCAAGTCCGCCGCTGAACTGCTGCCGAAAATCGACCGTGCACTGGCTGACTTCGATACGCAGTTGAATGGTTTGAAAGTCGACGGCCACTACAGCCGCTACGACAGCGTGACCGCCGATCAGCGCAAGCAGATCGCCGACAAGGCCAAGGCTCTGGCCGCAGCACTCGATGGAATCGACCCCGCCCTTGGCCTTTCCGGCCTGCAGTGAAGACGACCGCACACATGAGTGATTCAGATACCACCAACCTGCAACGTCGCCGTGTCCTTTTAGGCATGGCGGCCACCGGCGCGGCAATTGCCGGCAGCAGCCTCAGCTGCCCGGCCATGGCGGCCGCCGCCGAGCAAGTCACCACCGCACCGCGCAGTGACAAGACCCAGGACCATCATGACTTCTTCGGTAAGCACCAGAGCGGCATCGTCACCCCTCGCCCGGCCTGCGGCATGCTGGTGGCTTTCGATGTATTGGCCAGCGACCGTGAAGACCTGGAGCGTCTGTTCCGTACCTTGAACGAACGCATCGCCTTCCTGATGACCGGCGGCACCGTGCCGCAAGTGGACCCGAAACTGCCGCCCACCGATTCCGGCATCCTCGGCCCGGTGGTGACGCCGGACAACCTGACCATCACCGTGTCCGTCGGCGAGTCATTGTTCGATGAGCGTTTCGGCCTGGAAAAAGCCAAGCCCAAGCGCCTGAGCCGCATGGTCGGCTTTCCCAACGATGCGCTGGAACCGGCGCAATGCCACGGCGACCTGAGCCTGCAATTCAGTTCCAACACGCCGGACACCAACATCCACGCCCTGCGCGACATCGTGAAGAACCTGCCCGACCTGCTGCTGGTGCGTTGGAAACAGGAAGGCAGCGTGCCGCCCCAGGCACCGAGCAAGCCCGGCGAACCGGCGCAGAGTGCGCGTAACTTCCTCGGTTTTCGTGACGGTTCGGCCAACCCGAACTCCAACGACAACAAAGCCATGGACCAGATTGTGTGGGTGCAACCTGGCAGCGACGAACCCGCCTGGGCCGCCAACGGCAGCTACCAGGCCGTGCGCATCATCCGCAACTTCGTCGAGCGCTGGGACCGTACCCCGCTGCAAGAGCAGGAAAGCATCATCGGCCGCGTCAAGACCACCGGCGCGCCTATGGACGGCCGGCAAGAATCCCAGGTCCCCGACTACAGCAAGGACCCGGAAGGCAAGGTCACCAAGCTCGATGCCCATATCCGCCTGGCCAACCCGCGTACCCCGCAGTCTCAGGCCAACCTGATCCTGCGTCGGCCGTTCAACTACTCCAACGGCGTCAATAAAAACGGTCAGCTGGACATGGGCCTGCTGTTCATCTGCTACCAGGCTGACCTGGAGAAAGGCTTTATCAGCGTGCAAACCCGGCTCAACGGCGAGCCCTTGGAGGAATACCTCAAGCCGGTCGGCGGCGGGTACTTCTTCACCTTGCCGGGGGTCACCGGGCCCAAGGATTTCATCGGGCGCACGCTGCTTGCTGCAACGCATCCTCAAACCACTGCCAACACCTAAAACAAACCCCGGAGCGCCATTTCCTATGAAAAAGTCGTCTATCGCGTTGTCGTTGTTGCTGACCCTTTCACCGCTGGCTGCGTTCGCCGCTACCGCGCCGCTGGACCTGGTTGGCCCGGTGTCGGACTACAAGATCTACGTTACCGAAGAAATCGGCGAACTGGTCACCCAGACCAAAGCCTTCACCGACGCCATCAACAAAGGCGACCTGGCCACCGCCAAGAAGCTTTATGCGCCGACACGCGTGCACTATGAGTCCATCGAGCCTATCGCTGAGCTGTTCAGCGACCTCGACGCTTCCATCGACTCCCGTGTCGACGACCATGAAAAAGGCGTGACCGCCGAAGACTTCACCGGTTTCCACCGCCTCGAATACGCGCTGTTCTCGCAGAACACCACCAAAGGCCTGGAAGCCCTGACCGCTAAACTCAACGCTGACGTCAACGACCTCAAGACCCGCGTCGACGGCCTGACGTTCCCGCCTGAGAAGGTCGTGGGTGGCGCCGCTGCCCTGCTGGAAGAAGTCGCCGCCACCAAGATCTCCGGTGAAGAAGACCGTTACAGCCACACCGACCTGTACGACTTCCAGGGCAACATCGACGGCGCGAAGAAAATCGTCGACCTGTTCCGTGGCCAGATCGAGAAGCAAGACAAGGCCTTCCTGGCCAAGGTCGACAAGAACTTCGCCACCGTGGACAAGATCCTGGCCAAGTACAAGACCAAGGACGGCGGTTTCGAGACCTACGACAAGGTCAAGGAAAACGACCGCAAGGCCTTGGTGGGTCCGGTCAATACCCTGGCTGAGGACTTGTCCACCCTGCGTGGCAAGTTGGGCCTGAACTGATGCATCGAGGGCCGTTCATCCTTGGCAGATGAACGGCTCTGTATCACTGCTGTTGCATCACGGGTGGCTTGGTTGGATCAACCAGGCCGGTGCCCACCAGGAAGTAACATCTCATTTTTTCCTCCACTGCGATCAAGTGAGGCAGGGTTTTACCCACCCCCCCGTGAGCCGTCCCCAGTACGCTTGGGAACTTGGCCAAGCCCTTGGACGCTGCGCTGATCAGCCGTGGATAACCGTCCACCGGGTTGAAGACGGCGTTGAAAAACAGGGCGGTCTGCTTCGCCAAGTCAAAGGCGGCATCGCTGAAACGCGCCTTAGGCTCCACCCATGACCACGCGAGCCTGGGCGTCCTCGGCTGCACCACCGGGTTGTACCTGCCCAGCGTGGGCCGCAAGCTTCCCCGTGCCAACCGATTGGCTGCACGAATCAACGAACGCGCCTGGCCCCCAGCGCCAATCAACAGCCCACCCGCGTCGAGTGCCAGGCTTTGCAGGCCCTTGCCGATATTGCCGTCGGCAAAGTCCTGATAAGCGCCCACAAACGGCACCAGCGATAGCAACAGGCTGATATCCCGCGCGTCCGCCTCACGGCTTTTCTCTACAGGTAACTGCTCCCTCGCCCGTTTGAGCATGTCGTCCCGGCTTTCATAGAAGTTGTTTTCCGCGATCTCGCACGCGATGAACTCCACGCGATCCGACTGGAAGCTGTCGGGTACGAATGAGGCCAACGTCTGTTGTTCAGGGAGTGTGCCTGCCGCAAGCGGGCGCCCGAGCCGTTCGATGATGACGTCTTCTGAAGTCACGCCCGCGACCGGGGCGCTGCCGCGCGCGTAAGCGGCGAAATCCAGCGGCACCGCGTGGCCACGGCGAATGTATTTTTCGCCCAGCAGTTTGTACTGTCCCAGGTGACTCTGATCGCGCACCACCCTGTCCAGGGCTGTGGTGACCTGCGGATCGTCATGCCGGATGATCTTGCCGCTGTTAAGCACCTCGTAATACGTCACTGACTGATCGTGGAGGATACGCATCAATGTGCCTTGACGCCCGGTCACCGCCGCTCGATTTTCGTCCGACTCCCAGACCTGCTGTTTGCCGGTTGTCTTGCGCAGCGTAAACAGATCCACGGCCCCCAGCTCGATACGTTGACGATCGGCCAGGGGCAACCTGGCAAACATCAGCTTGAGTTTGGTGACAAACGCCATTTGCTGTTTACGATGATGAGTGGCAACGGCTTTTTCCAGCAGGCCATCCAGCGGCGGCAGACGCCGAATGAAGGCATCCAATGCTTCCCGCTCCGAAGCAGGAACCGACGGGTTATCCTGAAACTGAAACGGTGTGCGGGCGGGCTGAGCCCGGCTGGGGCTTTCACGGGTCAGTGCCCACTTGCCGGGCACCAGGTCGCCACTCATATAGGTTTCGATCAGCGTGCGCGTACGCGGCTCCGACGCCCGCAGGTTTCTGCGTTCGTCGGCATCGGCAAGCTGTAGCGTGGTGCTCTCCAATTGACTGATGCTCAAGTGGCTAAACACCTTAAGCAATTCTCGTACGGCCATTGCCCTTCGCGTCGGCAACGCAGTGCTGGTGGTATTAAAAGCGCGGGTAGCCAGGGTCCGTTGCCGGGTAAACGCGAGCGAGGCCTTTTGGATGTGTTCGCGGGTGTACTGCCCCTGGGACCTGGCAGGAACTACCCCATTGAGCACCGCCCAATCAAGCAGGGCATCGAGCCCGTAGACCTGCATCAATGTACGCTGATCCTCCGAAATCGGGGCAAGGGTGGTCAGCGCACAGACCTGCTGCTCATTCATCGCTCTCGACGTCCCCGGCGCCACGGCCTTGGCCACCGCGCAGCCCAGGCGTAACTCCACCCAGGCGGGTGTACCGACTGCCACGGCGTCAGGCACGTCACGCACCAGGAACTCCGGAGCCGCCTGGGCCAGGCCAACGTGTGCCACCTGCACCGCGAGCGTGGGCTCCAAGCCCTTTTCTTCACACAAATGTCGCTCCAGATCACGGCGCACCTCGCTCAAGGTACGCCCCATATGCGCCGGCTGATAAAGCTCGAAACCCGCAACGTTTCCGGAGCTTGCCCCGCCCGCGTCGGCCAGCGACGCAACGGCCCGCAGCTCCTGGGCACCGAACTGTGGCGCTGGCGGCAAAGAAATGCGCAACCATTGAATGACATTGCGTGTCTCCCCGGCGGTGGATGCAGAACCCAGGCCCTTGTGCTCAAGCAACTGCCGGACATCGTAGGGCGCCTGCCGGCCGATACCCTGGGCAGATGCCGCCGACAGCTCCGTTGGCTGCCTGGACCAATCCGTAGGGTGATCATCTGCCAAGCCCTGCACGTGTTCTTCCAAAAATGTTGCCAGGTACGCCCGCTCATCCAGCTCACCGATCTCGCGTTTGACAGCGTCAAGCGCCAACACGAACGCCGGCGCCAGGCCGTCCTGGACGACACGCCCGGTGCCCGGGGCATCAAGGCCGTAGGCATGGGACACCATGTGCAAGGGGATCCGTTGAGCACCGCTATTGACGCAAGGCCCCCCCTTGTCATCCGGATCCAACAGGTTGCGGATCGCCCGCAGCTTGATCGAAGCTTCCCACCAGCCGCTGCCGTCCGTGGTGCTGAACGTCACGGCAGTACGCACTCCGTCGCGGATGACAAAGCCTTTCACAGCGTCCTTGTGCAGGGTCAGGGTGTCGGTCTCAAGCCCCTTGCTGGCAAACCAGGCGCGGGTTTGGGGTTGGTCGAGCAACTGTCGGTAAATATCCAGAACGTCTCCCAGGCTACTGAACGCGGGGACGATCACACTCTCCTGGCCATTTGCCGAAGCCGTCGCCACGCGCACAGCCAGGGTCGCATCGTCTTTTGCTGTATTGATCGGGTCGATTGGAGATTCGAGCAGTGTCCATGTCGGACCGGGGACCACAGGTTCGGCGTCTCGCGCAGAACGCTTGGTACGGTCGGGCTGGACCACTGAGGAAGGCGCTGCCGCTACCGGCAGTTGCGAAAATACAGGCGAGACTGAGGGGCGGATATAAGCAGAAATCGACGGCATGGGATGTCCTCGTGCGGGCTGGCTCCATACGAAACGCGCCACGCCTCCCTGTGCGGCAGGGAGCCAATGTAGACAGAGGACAGGTCGGCGACCTGTAAGCGGAGTCTTAAACGCCGCCCCTACGCATCGAAAAAATCGCAGGTTCAGAGAATTCTGTACAACAACCGCTCGATTCTCACACGGCTGACCCGGCGCAGGAACTTGCCGACAGCCGCCGGGTAGTCCACCAGGCTCTGCAGATCCTGGTAGCGCTCGATCCGGGTGGAGTGTTGGAAAATGTCGGTCAGCTCGGTGCGCCGCGGCTCTAGCCATTGGCCCTGGGGGTCGTCGATCAGCAAGGCGTTTTCCAGGTCGAGACGGAACGCCCGTGGGTTGAGGTTATTACCGGTGAGCAAGGTGTAGCGCTGATCGACCCACATCCCCTTGAGGTGGTAGCTGTTATCACCATCGCGCCACAGGTGCAGGTTCAACTGGCCACTGTCGATCATCGACTGGTGGCGTTTGGCAAACCGGCGCAGGCTGATTTCGTACAGATACGGCAGTGCTGCGATGACCTTGAAGGGCTCGCTGGGCGGGATGTAGAAGTCGTTGGCGGTTTTGTCACCGACGATGATGTCGATCTTCACACCACGCGCCAGGGCGCGATTGATCTCGCGCGTCACGGGCAGCGGCAGGTTGAAATACGGGGTGCAGATGGTCAGTTGGTGCTGGGCGCTGGCGATCAGTTCCAGGATCACCCGGCTCAACGGGTTGTTCTTGCCCACACCAAGCAAAGGGCTGACCGAAAGATGGCCATTGGGCAACTGGCCTGCGGTGGTGTCGTAGGCGGCGTGCTTCAAGCGGCTACGCAGGTCGCCAATGTCGTTGCGCAGGCTGCGGGTGGTCGGCGGGTTAGGCAAATCCAGGCGGTGCACGGCTTTCGACGCGACCAGGCCGTGTTCCACCAGGTGTTGCATGGAATCAGCCAACGGCTTGCTGTGGATCAGGTGGTAACGGTCAAAACGGTATTTGTCGAATTTGTGCAGGTACACGTTGTTCAGGCTGGCGCCGCTGTACAGCACCGTATCATCGATCACAAAGCCCTTGAGGTGCAGCACGCCGAACAGTTCGCGGGTCTGTACCGGCACGCCGTACACCGGCACTTCGCTGGCATGGGCTTGGGTCATGGCCTGATACCAGGCACTGTTGCCTGGCTGCTTGCCGGCGCCGATCAGGCCACGCTGGGCGCGCAGCCAGTCGACCATCACAACGATATCCAACTCCGGCCGTACGGCCTTGGCGGCATGCAGGGCGTCGTAGATCTCCTGGCCCGCTTCGTCCTGCTGCAAATACAGCGCGACGATGTAAATGCGCCGGGTGGCCTGGGGGATTTTCTCCAGCAGGCAACGGCGATACGCATCGGCGCCGGACAGCACTTCGATAGCGTCGGGAGTCAGCGGAAAACCACGCAGTTTAGGCAACAGGGAGCGTTTGAAGAACGACGGCATAAGGCTCGCAAAGGGTCGAATCCGAAGAGGCCCCGAGCTTACACCATGGGGGTGCTCAGGTCTCGCTACCAGGGATAGACTGTGCACTCCCTGTCGCCTTGAGGAGCCGTGAAATGTCTTCCACCGTAGAGCCTCGTCCGCCCTTGCCCCCCTTCACCCGTGAAACCGCCTTGGAAAAAGTGCGCCTGGCTGAAGACGGCTGGAACTCCCGCGATCCGCAGCGTGTATCCCTGGCCTACACCCTGGATACCCAATGGCGTAACCGTGCCGAATTCGTGCACGACCGCGAGCAAGCCAAGGCCTTTCTCACCCGCAAATGGGCCAAGGAACTGGACTACCGGCTGATCAAGGAATTGTGGGCATTTACCGATAACCGTATCGCTGTGCGTTACGCCTATGAGTGGCACGACGACTCGGGTAACTGGTTTCGGTCCTACGGCAACGAGAACTGGGAGTTCGATGACAATGGCCTGATGGCCAAGCGATTTGCTTGCATCAATGACTTGCCGATCAAGGAAAGCGAACGTAAGTACCACTGGCCGTTGGGACGCCGCCCGGACGATCACCCTGGCCTGTCTGATCTTGGGTTGTAGTGAGCGGGCTTGCCCCGCGCT
>NZ_QUZT01000068.1 GCF_004682045.1 Pseudomonas nabeulensis | reverse complement strand
GTGTATCAGTTGGCATATCTATTGACTGACCCACCGCCATCGGGGGCAAGCCCCCTCCCACATTTGTTTCTCATTGTTCATAAGATCTGTTTCCAAACCCCGCACCGTTTTGTTACCGAATGCCCCAGTGTGGCGCAAAACCCGGCTTTCGCTCCAACTCCTCCGCACGATCAACAACCCCCGTAAGAAATTTCATCAACCCTCGAAGCCTTAATTTTCAAGGCTCCCACACGCATTCCCAAAAACTCTCAGCATCCCCCTCAGAAAGTTGGCCGCTCGATTGCATATGCTTGTATGTACAAGTAAAGATGTGTGCGTAAGACTCTCCTTCGCACCATCCATGTTCGCGCATCGATCGCCGAGGAGTCTGAGTTGTGACCAAGCCTACCAAGTACCGTGACGTAGAAATCCGCGCCGCCCACGGTAACAAGCTCACCGCCAAAAGCTGGCTGACCGAAGCGCCACTGCGCATGCTGATGAACAACCTCGACCCGCAAGTGGCCGAGAACCCGAAAGAACTGGTGGTGTATGGCGGTATCGGCCGTGCGGCGCGTAACTGGGAGTGCTACGACCAGATCGTCGAAAGCCTCACCCACCTGAATGACGACGAAACCCTGCTGGTGCAATCCGGCAAGCCCGTCGGTGTGTTCAAGACCCACAGCAATGCTCCCCGTGTACTGATTGCCAACTCCAACCTGGTGCCGCACTGGGCCAGTTGGGAACACTTCAACGAACTGGATGCCAAGGGCCTGGCCATGTACGGCCAGATGACCGCCGGCAGCTGGATTTACATCGGCAGCCAGGGCATCGTCCAGGGCACTTACGAAACCTTCGTCGAAGCCGGGCGCCAGCATTACAACAGCGACCTGACCGGCCGCTGGGTACTCACCGCCGGCCTCGGCGGCATGGGCGGCGCACAACCGTTGGCCGCGACCCTGGCCGGCGCCTGCTCGCTGAATATCGAATGCCAGCAGGTCAGCATCGACTTCCGCCTCAACAGCCGCTATGTCGACGAGCAAGCCACCGACCTCGACGACGCCCTGGCGCGCATCGCCAAATACACCCAGGAAGGCAAGGCTATCTCCATCGCCCTGCTGGGCAACGCGGCAGAAATCCTGCCGGAACTGGTCAAGCGCGGCGTGCGCCCCGACATGGTCACCGACCAGACCAGCGCCCACGACCCCCTCAACGGCTACCTGCCAGCCGGCTGGACCTGGGACGAATACCGCGCCCGCGCCAAGACCGAACCTGCTGCTGTGATCAAGGCCGCCAAACAGTCGATGGCCGTGCACGTCAAAGCCATGCTCGCGTTCCAGAAGCAGGGCATCCCGACCTTCGACTACGGCAACAACATCCGCCAGATGGCCCAGGAAGAGGGCGTAGAAAACGCCTTCGATTTCCCAGGTTTCGTACCGGCCTATATCCGCCCGCTGTTCTGCCGTGGCATCGGCCCGTTCCGCTGGGCCGCGCTGTCCGGCGACCCGCAGGACATCTACAAGACCGACGCCAAGGTCAAAGAGCTGATCCCGGATGACGCCCACCTGCACAACTGGCTGGACATGGCCCGCGAGCGCATCAGCTTCCAGGGCTTGCCGGCGCGTATCTGCTGGGTTGGCCTGGGCCAGCGCGCCAAGCTTGGCCTGGCGTTCAACGAGATGGTGCGCAGCGGCGAACTGTCGGCGCCGGTCGTGATCGGTCGCGACCACCTGGACTCTGGCTCGGTCGCAAGCCCGAACCGTGAAACCGAAGCCATGCAGGACGGCTCCGACGCCGTGTCCGACTGGCCGCTGCTCAACGCCTTGCTCAATACCGCGAGCGGCGCGACCTGGGTGTCGCTGCACCACGGCGGCGGCGTGGGCATGGGCTTCTCCCAGCACTCCGGCATGGTGATCGTCTGCGATGGTACGGATGAAGCGGCCGAGCGGATTGCCCGCGTGTTGCATAACGACCCGGCGACCGGGGTGATGCGCCACGCGGATGCCGGTTACCAGATCGCCATCGACTGCGCCAAAGAGCAGGGCCTCAATCTTCCGATGATCAAATAACCCATGTGAGAGTGGGCTTGTTGTGGCGAGGGAGCTTGCTCCCGCTGGGCTGCGTAGCGGCCCCACGATCTTGGGAGCGCTTCGCACTCCAGCGGGAGCAAGCTCCCTCGCCACAGCAGGCCGGCTCCTGAACTGTTTGTGTACATAACAATCCATCAGAGGTTGAACCGACATGGCTGCAACTGACACCACCCCGTTGATCGAAAGGCGTTCGATCGACTACATCCCGGAAGCGGAAAGACATGGTCGTCTATTGAGCCAGTTCACCCTGTGGATGGGGGCCAACCTGCAAATCACCGCGATTGTTACCGGAGCCTTGGCCGTGGTGCTGGGCGGTGATGTGTTCTGGTCGTTGATCGGCCTGTTGGTCGGCCAACTGATCGGTGGCGGCGTCATGGCGTTGCATGCGGCGCAAGGGCCCAAGCTGGGCCTGCCGCAGATGATTTCCAGCCGGGTGCAGTTTGGTGTGTATGGCGCGGCGATTCCGATCGTGCTGGTGTGCCTGATGTACCTTGGGTTCACCGCCACGGGCACCGTGCTGTCCGGGCAGGCGCTGGGCCAGTTGTTTGGCGTGAGCGACAGCATTGGCATTCTGATCTTCGCCAGCGTCATCGTGCTGGTCACGGTCCTGGGCTATCGGGTGATCCACTTCATCGGCCGTGTCGCCAGCGTCATTGGGGTGATTGCCTTTGTCTACCTGTTCAGCCGCCTGATGAGTCAGACCGACATCGGTGCACTCCTGCAAATCCGCCATTTCAGTTGGAGCAGTTTCTTGCTGGCGGTGTCGCTGGCGGCATCCTGGCAAATCGCGTTCGGCCCCTACGTGGCGGACTATTCGCGCTACCTGCCCAGCAGCACGTCTTCGGTGAAAACCTTTCTGGCCGCTGGCGCAGGTTCGGTGATCGGCGCCCAGGTGGCGATGGTGCTCGGCGTGTTTGCTGCCGCGATGTCCAATGGGCAGTTCGCCGGTCACGAAGTGGCCTACATCGTCGGGTTGAGCGGCACGGGGGCGACTGCTGCGCTGCTGTATTTCAGCATCGCGTTTGGCAAGGTCACCATCTCCACCCTGAACTCCTACGGCAGCTTCATGTGCATCGCCACCATCATCAGCGGCTTTCGTGGTCGTCTGGACGTTACGCGATTGCAGCGCCTGGTGTTTGTACTGGTGATTGTCGGCACCGCGACCCTGATCGCCCTGCTTGGCCAGCACTCGTTCCTCGGTGCGTTCAAGTCTTTCATCCTGTTCCTGCTGGCGTTCTTTACGCCCTGGAGCGCGATCAACCTGGTGGATTACTACTGCATCACCCGCGAACGCTACGACGTGCCCGCGTTGGCCGATCCAAACGGTCGCTATGGCCGTTGGAACCTGCTCGGTATCAGCGTGTATGTCTTCGGCGTGCTGGTGCAGTTGCCGTTCATCTCCACCAAGTTCTACACCGGGCCTTTGGTATCAGCGCTGGGGGACGTGGATATTTCCTGGATCATCGGTCTGGTACTGCCGGCAGCGCTGTATTACCTGTGTGCGAAAAAATGGCACGGCACGGTGCCCGATCATCTGATCCTGCCAAAAGAGCAGGGCGCTATACCAAGAACAAACGGGCTGACTGCACAAGCCTGATGGGACGTGGACAGGGCAGGATGCCTACTGACTGCCGTAATCCATTTCAAGATTGGGAGCGTCACAACAATGAAAATGCATAAGACCTTGTTGACCACACTGTTCGCTGCGGGCGTGTTGGCTTCTGCTGGCGCCCAGGCGGCCGGCTGGTGCGAATCGGGTAAGCCGGTGAAATTCGCCGGGCTCAATTGGGAAAGCGGCATGTTGCTCACCGACATCCTGCAAACCGTGCTGGAAAAAGGCTACGACTGCAAAACCGACAGCTTGCCGGGCAACTCCATCACCATGGAAAACGCCCTGAGCAGCAACGATATCCAAGTGTTTGCCGAAGAATGGGTGGGCCGCAGCGAGGTCTGGAACAAGGCCGAGAAGGCCGGCAAGGTCGTGGGCGTCGGCGCACCGGTGGTGGGGGCGATTGAGGGCTGGTACGTGCCGCGCTACGTGATCGAAGGCGACGCCAAGCGCAAGCTGGAACCCAAGGCGCCGGACCTGAAAAACATCGCCGACCTGGCCAAGTACGCCGCGGTGTTCAAGGACCAGGAGGAACCGTCCAAAGGCCGCTTCTACAACTGCCCGGCCGGCTGGACCTGCGAGCTGGACAACAGCGAAATGCTGAAAAGCTACGGCCTGGAAAGCACCTACACCAACTTCCGCCCAGGCACCGGCCCGGCGCTGGATGCGGCGGTGCTGTCGAGCTACAAGCGCGGCGAACCGATCCTGTTCTACTACTGGTCGCCAACGCCGCTGATGGGCCAGGTCGACCTGGTGAAACTGGAAGAAAAACCCGGCGTGGATAAAAGCGTAAGCATCAAGGTTGGCCTGTCCAAGACCTTCCACGAGCAAGCCCCGGAACTGGTGGCCGTGCTGGAAAAGGTCAACCTGCCGATCGACCTGCTGAACCAGAACCTGGGCCGCATGGCCAAGGAGCGCATCGAGTCGCCGAAACTGGCGAAGATTTTCCTCAAGGAACACCCTGAGGTCTGGCATGGGTGGGTGAGCGAAGACGCCGCCAAGAAAATCGACGCGGCCTTGTAGGTCAAACGTGCCCGACTACCCTGAAAGGTCACAACCCACTGGACCGAGAGCGCGCTATGTTTCCTGAGAGTTTTACGTTTTCCATCGCCGACTGGGTCAACGGTTGGGTGGACTCGCTGGTCACCAACTACGGTGATGTGTTCCGGCACATCTCCGACACGTTGTTATGGGCCATCGTCAACCTGGAAGGGCTGCTGCGCGCAGCGCCCTGGTGGTTGATGCTGGCCATCGTCGGCGGCGTTGCCTGGCACGCCACGCGCAAGGTGCTGACCACAGCGGTGATCGTCGGCTTGCTGTTCCTGGTGGGCGCGGTTGGCCTGTGGGACAAACTGATGCAGACGCTCGCCTTGATGATGGTCGCCACGGTGATCTCGGTGCTGATCGGCGTGCCGTTGGGCATTCTGTCGGCACGCAGCAATCGCCTGCGTTCGGTGCTGATGCCGCTGCTGGACATCATGCAAACCATGCCGAGTTTCGTGTACCTGATCCCGGTGTTGATGCTGTTTGGCCTGGGCAAGGTTCCAGCGATTTTCGCCACGGTGATCTACGCCGCGCCTCCGCTGATCCGCCTCACCGACCTGGGCATTCGCCAGGTCGACGGCGAAGTCATGGAAGCCATCAACGCCTTTGGTGCCAACCGTTGGCAGCAACTGTTCGGCGTGCAACTGCCGCTGGCGCTGCCGAGCATCATGGCCGGCATCAACCAGACCACCATGATGGCCCTGTCGATGGTGGTGATCGCCTCGATGATCGGCGCCCGTGGCCTGGGTGAAGACGTGCTGGTCGGCATCCAGACCCTTAACGTCGGCCGTGGCCTTGAGGCCGGGTTGGCGATTGTGATTCTCGCAGTGGTCATCGACCGCATTACCCAGGCCTATGGGCGTCCACGGCATGAGGCGAGCAAATGACGACTGTCAGCAAAATCGAAGTCAAAAACGTGTTCAAGATCTTCGGCGCCCGCTCCAAAGAAGCGCTGGCGCTGGTCGGCCAGGGCAAGACCAAGGATCAGGTGCTGGCCGAGACCGGCTGCGTGGTCGGCGTGAACGACTTGTCGCTGAGTATCGGCACCGGCGAGATCTTCGTGATCATGGGCCTGTCCGGCTCCGGCAAGTCCACGTTGGTACGCCACTTCAACCGCCTGATCGACCCTACCAGCGGCGCGATCCTGGTGGACGGCGAAGACATCCTGCAACTGGACATGGAAGCCCTGCGCCAATTCCGTCGGCACAAGATCAGCATGGTGTTCCAGAGCTTCGGCCTGCTGCCCCACAAGAGCGTGCTCGATAACGTCGCCTACGGCCTGAAAGTGCGCGGCGAAAGCAAACAGGTGTGCGCCGAGCGCGCCTTGCACTGGATCGAAACCGTGGGCCTCAAGGGCTACGAAAACAAATACCCGCACCAGCTCTCCGGCGGCATGCGCCAGCGCGTCGGCCTGGCCCGCGCGCTGGCGGCCGACACCGACATCATCCTGATGGACGAAGCGTTCAGCGCCCTCGACCCGCTGATCCGCGCCGAGATGCAGGACCAGTTGCTGGAGCTGCAAAAGACCCTGCACAAGACCATCGTGTTCATCACCCACGACCTCGACGAGGCCGTGCGTATTGGCAACCGCATCGCGATTCTCAAGGACGGCAAGTTGATCCAGGTGGGCACGCCGCGCGAGATCCTGCATTCGCCGGCGGATGAGTATGTGGACCGGTTTGTCCAGCGGCGCGCGGCGGTGGTTTGAGCCGGGTTTGGTGGTGAGGCTGCTGGCCTCATCGGGGGCAAGCCCCCTCCCACCCTAACGGTGTTCACAAATCAATATCTGTGAATGCAGTCAATGTGGGAGGGGGCTTGCCCCCGATAGGGCCAGCACAGCTACACAAGAATTCAAGAAGGTATAAAGATGCTCCAGCCAACAAAAATCACCCTCGCCGATACCCCCTTACGCTGGCAGGACATAACCGCCGTCGCCCGCCACGGCGCCGTCCTCGAACTCTCGGGCCAGGCCTGGGCACGCATCGACAATGCCCAGGCCATCGTGCAGCGCATTGTCACCAGTGGCGAACGCGCCTACGGCGTGAACACTGGCCTGGGCGCGCTGTGCAACGTGTCGCTCAAGGGTGAGCAACTCAGCCAACTGTCACGCAACACATTGCTGAGCCACGCCTGCGGTGTCGGCCAGGTCCTCAGTGATGAACAGACGCGCGCCATTATTTGCGCCGCGATCATCAACTACAGCCACGGCAAATCCGGCCTGCATCCGCAGGTGGTGCACGCGTTGCTGGCGCTGCTCAACCACGGCATCACACCGCAAGTGCCGTCCCAGGGTTCGGTGGGTTACCTGACCCATATGGCCCATGTCGGCGTGGCCTTGTTGGGGGTGGGTACTGTGAGCTACCGGGGCCAGATCGTCCCGGCGCAACAGGCGTTGAGCGCCGAAGGTTTGCACCCCGTGGTACTCGGCGCCAAGGACGGCCTGTGCCTGGTCAACGGCACGCCGTGCATGACCGGCCTGAGCTGCCTGGCGCTGGCCGATGCCCATCACTTGTTGCAATGGGCTGACGTGATCGGCGCGATGAGCTTCGAAGCGCAACGCGGCCAGATCGATGCGTTCGACGAAGCAATCATCGCCCTCAAGCCACACCCCGGCATGCAGCACGTCGGTATCAACTTGCGCGCGTTGCTCGACGGCAGTGAAGTGATTGCCAGCAGTAAGGGCATTCGTACCCAGGATGCGTTGAGCCTGCGCTCGATTCCCCAGATCCACGGTGCCGCCCGCGACCAGGTGGAGCACGCCACGCGACAGGTCGAGACCGAACTCAACAGCGCCACCGATAACCCGCTGCTACTCGGCACGCCGGACAACTACCGCGTGGTATCCCAGGCCAACCCGCATGGACAGTCGGTCGCGTTGGCGGCAGACATGCTCGCCATCGCCATGGCCGAAATCGGTTCGGTGGCCGAACGCCGCCTGGACCGCCTGATCAACCCTCACGTCAGCGGTTTGCCGGCGTTCCTGGTGAGCAACCCCGGGGTCAACTCCGGGATGATGATCGTGCAGTACGTCGCCGCGTCCCTGTGCGGGCAAAACCGCCAGTTGGCGCAACCGGCGGTGCTCGACAACTTCGTCACCTCGGGCTTGCAGGAAGACCACCTGAGCATGGGCACCAACGCCGCGCTGAAGCTGCACCAGGTGCTGGCCAACGTGACGCAGATCCTCGCCATCGAATACCTGCTCGCCGCCCAGGCATTCGAATTCCTCAAAGACCAGCGCTTCGGCGCGGGCACCGACCGCGCCTGGCGCTTGCTGCGCGAAGTCGTACCGGCCTACGAACAGGACCGCTGGCTGGCGCCCGATATTGCGGCCGCCGCCCAGTTGCTCAAAGACACTGCGTTACCGAATTTGCATTGAACATTTAGTCAAAAGAACCATTCACAAGGAGTATGAACGTGACTGCGCTAAATCTGATTCCAGGCCAACTGAGCCTTGCCCAACTGCGAGCCATCTACCAGCAGCCGGTAACCCTCAGTCTGGATAACAGCGCCTCGGCGCAGATCGAAGCCAGTGTCGCCTGCGTGGAGCAGATTCTCGCCGAGAACCGCACCGCCTACGGCATCAACACCGGTTTCGGCCTGCTGGCCTCGACCCGCATCGCCAGCGAAGACCTGGAAAACCTCCAGCGTTCCCTGGTGCTGTCCCATGCCGCCGGCGTCGGTGAGCCCATCAGTGATGCGCTGGTGCGCTTGGTCATGGTGCTCAAGGTCAATAGCCTGAGCCGGGGTTTCTCCGGGATTCGTCGCCAGGTGATCGACGCGCTGATCGCACTGATCAACGCCGAGGTGTACCCGCATATTCCCTTGAAAGGTTCGGTCGGTGCCTCCGGTGACCTCGCGCCCTTGGCGCACATGTCCCTGGTGCTGCTGGGCGAAGGCAAGGCGCGTTACAAAGGCGAATGGCTGCAGGCCACCGAGGCGCTGAAAGTCGCAGGTCTTGCGCCGCTGACCCTCGCCGCCAAGGAAGGCTTGGCGTTGCTCAACGGTACGCAAGTGTCCACTGCGTTTGCCCTGCGCGGCCTGTTTGAAGGCGAAGACTTGTTCGCCGGCGCCCTGGCCTGTGGCGGCCTTACCGTGGAAGCGGTGCTGGGCTCGCGCTCGCCGTTCGACGCGCGTATCCATGCGGCGCGCGGCCAGCGTGGGCAGATCGACTCGGCGGCGGCCTATCGCGACCTGCTGGGCGAAAGCAGCCAGGTCTCGCAGTCGCACCAGAACTGCGACAAGGTCCAGGACCCGTACTCCCTGCGTTGCCAGCCACAAGTCATGGGCGCCTGCCTGACCCAGTTCCGCCAGGCCGCCGAAG
Source organism: Pseudomonas nabeulensis (assembly GCF_004682045.1). Classification (GTDB taxonomy): domain Bacteria; phylum Pseudomonadota; class Gammaproteobacteria; order Pseudomonadales; family Pseudomonadaceae; genus Aquipseudomonas; species Aquipseudomonas nabeulensis. The sequence continues at coordinate 26,581 of NZ_QUZT01000068.1, read as the reverse complement.
TGCTCGTCGTGGAAGCCAACGCCGTGTCGGATAACCCGCTGGTCTTTGCCGCCGAGGGCGATGTGATTTCCGGCGGTAACTTCCACGCCGAACCGGTGGCCATGGCCGCTGACAATATGGCGCTGGCTATCGCCGAAATCGGCTCCCTGAGTGAGCGCCGCATCTCGTTGATGATGGACAAGCACATGTCGCAACTGCCGCCGTTCCTGGTGGGCAATGGTGGGGTCAACTCCGGCTTCATGATCGCTCAGGTGACCGCCGCTGCGCTCGCCAGCGAGAACAAGGCGCTGGCCCATCCCCATAGCGTTGACAGCCTGCCGACCTCGGCCAACCAGGAAGACCACGTATCGATGGCCCCAGCTGCGGGCAAGCGCCTGTGGGAAATGGCCGAGAACACCCGTGGCATCCTGGCGGTGGAATGGCTGGCCGCGTGCCAGGGACTGGACTTGCGCGAAGGCCTGAAAACCTCGCCGAAACTGGAAAAGGCGCGGGGCATTCTGCGCAGCAAGGTCGCGTTTTACGAGAAAGACCGCTTCTTCGCCCCCGACATCAACGCCGCCAGCGAACTGCTCGCCAGCCGCTGCCTGAATGAACTGGTGCCGGCGAAGTTGCTGCCAAGCCTGTAACCCAAAGGGCGCTGAGCACTTTTTGTGGCGAGGGAGCTTGCTCCCGCTGGGCTGCGTAGCGGCCCTAAAAATCTTGGGAGCGCTGCGCACTCCAGCGGGAGCAAGCTCCCTCGCCACAGAGGTCCATTGCCAGGATTCAGATTTTCTCAGGATAAAAATAATTAAGGACGAGAAATGCACCAGCAAGAAACGGGTTTGAAACGCGGGCTCACCGCCCGACATATTCGCTTCATGGCACTCGGCTCCGCGATCGGCACCGGGCTGTTCTACGGCTCCGCCTCCGCGATCCAGATGGCCGGCCCCGCCGTGCTGCTGGCCTACCTGATCGGCGGCGCCGCGGTGTTCATGGTGATGCGCGCCCTCGGCGAGATGGCTGTGCACAACCCGGTGTCCGGCTCGTTCGGCCAGTACGCCAGCACCTACCTGGGCCCCATGGCCGGCTTTATCCTCGGCTGGACCTACGCGTTTGAAATGATCATCGTCTGCCTCGCCGATGTGACCGCCTTCGGCATCTACATGGGCTTCTGGTTTCCCGACGTCGCGCGCTGGGTCTGGGTGCTGGGCATCGTGTTTTTGATCGGCGGCCTGAACCTGTGCAACGTCAAAGTGTTTGGCGAAATGGAGTTCTGGCTGTCGCTGCTCAAGGTCGGCGCCATCGTCGCGATGATCCTGGGTGGCTTGGGCATCATGCTGTTTGGCATCCATACAGCCGGTGAAACCCACGCCAGCGGCCTCAGCAACCTGTGGGCCCACGGCGGCTTCATGCCGAACGGTGTGGGTGGTTTGATCGCCTCGTTTGCGGTGGTGATGTTTGCCTTTGGCGGCATCGAAATCATCGGCATCACCGCCGGTGAAGCCAAGGACCCACAACGGGTGATCCCCAAGGCGATCAACGCCGTGCCACTGCGTATTCTGTTGTTCTACGTGCTGACCCTGTTTGTGCTGATGGCCATCTACCCCTGGCCGCAGATCGGCAGCCAGGGCAGCCCGTTCGTGCAGATCTTCAGCAACCTGGGGATTGGCTCGGCGGCAACCATCCTGAACATCGTGGTGATCTCGGCGGCCGTCTCGGCCATCAACAGTGACATCTTCGGCGCCGGTCGCATGATGTACGGCCTGGCCCGGCAAGGGCAGGCGCCTAAAGGCTTTTCCCAGCTGTCCAAGCAAGGCGTGCCATGGATGACCGTGGTGGTCATGGGCGCGGCGCTGCTCGGCGGCGTGGTGCTCAACTACCTGATTCCGGAAAACGTATTCCTGCTGATCGCCTCGATTGCCACCTTCGCCACCGTGTGGGTGTGGCTGATGATCCTGTTCACCCAGGTTGCCATGCGCCGCTCCATGACGCGTGAGCAGGTGGCCGAACTGAAATTCCCGGTGCCGTTCTGGCCCTATGCGCCCGCGGCGGCCATCGTGTTCATGCTGTTCGTGTTTGGCGTGCTGGGTTACTTCCCGGACACCCAGGCGGCGTTGTTGGTCGGTGCCGTATGGATTGTGCTGTTGGTCGTGGCCTACCTGCTGTGGGTAAAGCCCGCTGCCGGGCAAGCGGCCAAAGTCCACTATGACCCGGCTTTGTCTCATCGTTAATTCAGGGAGGCGTTGATGAAAACGCTTTGGCAACACTGTCACCTCGCAACCATGGCTCAGGGGAAGTACTCGATCATCGAGGATGCCGCCATGGTCACAGCAGGTTCGCTCATCGAGTGGATCGGCCCCCGCAGTCAAGTGCCGACGGCGGACTTCGCCCAGGTGCATGACCTGCACGGCGCATGGGTGACGCCCGGGCTGATCGACTGCCACACCCACACGGTGTTCGGTGGCAATCGCAGCGGCGAATTCGAGCAACGCCTCGAAGGCGTGAGCTACGCCGACATCGCCGCCAAGGGTGGCGGTATTGCCAGCACCGTACGCGCTACTCGCGCCGCCAGTGAAGAAGAACTGTTCGAGAGTGCCCACAAGCGCCTGCGCAGTTTGCTGCGGGACGGCGTGACCACGGTGGAAATCAAGTCCGGCTACGGCCTGGACCTGGCCAATGAACGCAAGATGCTGCGGGTAGCGCGCCGCCTCGGCGAAGCGCTGCCGGTCAGCGTGCGCGCCACGTGCCTGGCGGCGCATGCGTTGCCGCCGGAATACAAGGACCGCGCCGACGACTACATCGAGCATATCTGCACCGAAATGCTGCCGGCCCTGGCGGCAGAAGGGCTGGTGGACGCGGTGGATGCGTTCTGCGAATACCTGGCGTTTTCCACCGAGCAGGTGGAGCGCGTGTTCAAGGTCGCCCGGCAATTGGGCTTGCCGGTGAAGCTGCACGCCGAGCAGTTGTCGTCGCTGCACGGTTCCAGCCTGGCGGCGCGTTATCAGGCGCTGTCGGCGGATCACCTGGAGTTCATGACCGAAGACGACGCCATCGCCATGGCCGCCTCCGGCACCGTCGCCGTGTTGCTGCCGGGGGCGTTCTACTTCCTGCGCGAAACCCAGTTGCCGCCGATGGAGGCGCTGCGTAAGCACGGCGTGAAGATCGCCATCGCCAGCGACCTCAACCCCGGCACCTCGCCGGCGTTGTCGGTGCGCCTGATGCTGAACATGGCCTGCACCCTGTTCCGCATGACCCCGGAAGAAGCCTTGGCGGGCGCGACCCAGCACGCGGCCACCGCGCTAGGCATGGGCGACACCCACGGCTCGCTGGAAGTGGGCAAGGTGGCGGACTTTGTTGCCTGGCAGATCGATCGCCCCGCCGACCTGGCCTACTGGCTCGGTGGCGAATTGGATAAACGCGTCGTGCGCCATGGCGTCGACGTCACTGTGTAAGGAGCATGGCTGTGGATAAGGTTCTGAACTTCAAACAAGGTCGTGTGCCGCTGCTGATCAGCATGCCCCACGCCGGGTTGCGCCTGACGCCTGCGGTGCAGGATGGGCTGATCCCCGAGGCGCAAAGCCTGCCGGACACCGACTGGCACATCCCCACGCTGTATGACTTTGCCGACGAACTGGGGGCCAGCACCCTGTCGGCTGAGTACTCGCGTTTTGTCATCGACCTGAACCGACCTTCGGACGACAAACCGCTGTATGCCGGCGCCACCACCGGCCTGTATCCGGCCACGTTGTTCGACGGCGTGCCGCTGTTTCGTGAAGGGCATGAGCCAAGCGAGACCGAGCGCGCCAGCTACCTGCAGAAAATCTGGGGCCCGTACCACCGCACCCTGCAAGAAGAACTGGCGCGCCTCAAGGCCGAATTTGGCTACGCGCTGTTGTTCGACGCGCACTCGATCCGCTCGGTGATCCCGCACCTGTTCGACGGCAAGCTGCCGGACTTCAACCTCGGCACCTTCAACGGCGCGGCGTGTGATCCTGAATTGGCCAGCCAGTTGGAAGCCCTTTGCGCCACGCACCCGCAGTACACCCATGTGCTGAATGGGCGCTTCAAGGGCGGGCATATCACCCGGCATTACGGCAACCCGGCACAGGATATTCATGCGGTGCAGTTGGAGTTGTGCCAGAGCACCTATATGGAGGAGTTTGAGCCGTTCCGTTATCGGCCGGATTTGGCGGGGCCGACGCGGGTGGTGTTGAAGCAGTTGCTGGAGGCGTTTTTAGCCTGGGGGCAGCGGCGTTACGGCTGAAATTGCTATCGGGGGCAAGTCGAATCGTCGCACCGCCCCTCCCACACTGACTGTATTTACACATCTGAGCCAGTGAACACAGTCAAGGTGGGAGGGGGCTTGCCCCCGATAGCGCCCTCACAGTCGCCCCAGTGCAACTGCCCGTCGCCACAGTTCGTGTCCGCCAACGTCTCACTGCGTAAGGTTGTTGAATAAAAACAGCCGAGTGAGCCCATCCCCATGAAAAAACTGTTGTTGCCCTTCATCGGAGCCGCACTGCTCAGTGCCCAAGCCATGGCCGCCGAACCGGCTTCCTGCAAAAGCATCCGCATGGGGGTGGTCAGTTGGACCGACGTGGTCGCCACCTCCGCCATGGCCGACGTACTGCTCAACGGCCTGGGCTATGACAGCAAACAAACCAGCGCCGTACAGCAGATCATCTTTGCCGGTATCCGCGACAAGCGGCTGGATATCTTCCTCGGCTACTGGAAGCCGGCGATGGACAACAACATTGCGCCATTCGTCGCGGCCAAGCAGGTCAAGGTCTTCGATAAACCCAGCCTTGCCGACGCCCAGGCCACCCTGGCCGTGCCGCAATACGTGGCCGACGCGGGCTTGAAGACCTTTGCCGATATCGCCCGTTTCAAGGACAAGCTGGGCGGCAAGATCTATGGCATCGAGCCCGGCAGCGGTGCCAACACCGATATCCAGAAGATGATCGACACTGACCACTTCGGCCTCGGCGGCTTCAAGCTGGTGGCTTCGGGTGAGGCGGGCATGTTGGCTGCCGTGCAGCGTGCGGTGAATCGCAAGGAGTTCGTGGTGTTTGTCGGTTGGACCCCGCACCCGATGAACATCAATATGAACATGGCCTACCTCACCGGCAGTGAAGATGTGTTCGGCCCCGACGAAGGCCGCGCCACTGTGTCCACGGTTACCGCGCCGGACTTCGCCGAGCGCTGCCCGAATGCCAACCGCTTGTTGCAAAATCTCACGTTCACCGCCGCCCAGGAAAGCCAGCTGATGGTGCCGATCATCGACCGCCAGTCGCCCCAGGACGTGGCGCGGCAATGGTTGCGGGATCATCCCGAAGACTTGCAGCGTTGGCTGGCTGGGGTCACAGCCTTTGATGGCAGGGATGGCGTAGCGGTCGTACAGGCCAGCCTCAAACCTTGAGCCCTACTCACCAGACCAATCAACACAAGACAAATGTGGGAGGGGGCTTGCCCCCGATAGCGTTAGGTCAGCCAAATAGATGTCGGCTGAGACACTGCCATCGGGGGCAAGCCCCCTCCCACATTTTCAGATCTTCATTGTCAGGGATATTGGGGCATGTATCCAATTTCTGCACAGCTAGCCGCTTTCGTCGCCAAAACCGAATCCTTCACCAGCGACGACTCATCTCTGGCCGGTTTACGCCAGAACTACAACCGCATGTGCGAGGCATTCACGCCGCCCCGCCCAAGGGGTCTGCTTATCGAAAACTCCCGCCTGGCCGGCGTAAACATCCGCAGTTACCTGCCCACCATCCCGACCCCGCACAACGGCTGGCCCTGCCTTCTCTATATACACGGCGGCGGCTGGGTCGTCGGTGGGCTCGACTCCCACGACTTCATCTGTTTCGAACTGGCCAGTACCCTGCAAGTGCTGGTGATCGCCATCGACTACCGCCTGGCCCCCGAGCACCCGTTTCCGGCGGCCTACGACGATTGTCGCGCCGTGTGGCAAGCGATCCAGGCGGGGCAGGGGCCGCACGCAATAGACCTGCAACGCTTGATAGTTGTGGGCGACAGCGCAGGCGGCAATCTGGCAGCGGCGTTATGCCTGGGGTTGCGGGATGACAGGCAGCCATTGCCGAAGGCCCAGGTCCTGATCTACCCAGGCTTGGGTGGCCCGGCCGATTTGCCTTCTCGTCATGAGTGTAAGGATGCGCCCCTGCTCAGTACCGCCGACACCGATCACTATCGGATGCTCTATGCGAGCGATTCCACGCCCTATGCCATGCCACTGCTGGCCACAGATTTCAGCGGCCTGCCCAAGGCGTTCATCGCCGTTGCGCAATTCGACCCCTTACGCGATGACGGCCTGCTCTATGCCGAACACCTGCGGGCGGCGGGCGTGATAACGCAGTTCTACCCAGGTCTTGGCCTGGTCCACGGTTGCCTGCGGGCACGTCGGCAGGTGCCGGAAGTGGACCAGCTCTATGACCACCTGTTGGAGTACCTGAGGAGCGAAGGGCTGACACAGGTCTAGGCACTCAAGGACATGCTCATTGCACAATTCGGGTTTATAGTGCCAGACGGCAAAATAACAGACGTCCCCCCAGGGATGAACTCGACCCCCTACGGAGCGCGCAATGCAGACTTGGTACCCGCAGATCAAACCCTACGCCCGGCACGATCTGGCCGTCGATGACACCCACACCCTGTACGTCGATGAAAGTGGCTCCCCCGAAGGCTTGCCCGTCGTATTCATCCACGGTGGCCCCGGCGCTGGTTGTGACGCCCAGAGCCGCTGCTATTTCGATCCCAACCTGTACCGTATCGTCACCTTCGACCAGCGTGGTTGCGGCCGCTCCACACCGCGCGCGAGTCTTGAGAACAACACCACCTGGGACTTGGTTGCCGACCTTGAGCGCATTCGCGAGCATCTGGGCATCGACAAGTGGGTGTTGTTCGGCGGCTCCTGGGGCTCGACCCTGGCCCTGGCCTACGCGCAAACCCATCCCGAGCGCGTGCATGGCCTGATCGTGCGCGGCATCTTCCTGGCGCGCCCGCAGGATATCCACTGGTTCTACCAGGAGGGCGCGAGCCGTCTGTTCCCGGATTACTGGCAGGATTACCTCGCGCCGATCCCGCCGGAAGAGCGCCACGACATGATTGCGGCCTACCACAAGCGCCTGACCGGCAACGACCAGATCGCCCAGATGCACGCGGCCAAGGCCTGGTCGGGCTGGGAAGGGCGCATGCTGGGCCTGTGCCCGAGCCCGCAGCATGTGGAGCGTTTTTCCGAGCCGCAACGCGCGCTGTCGATTGCGCGGATCGAGTGCCACTACTTCACCAACAATTCCTTCCTCGAGCCCAACCAACTGATTCGCGATATGCACAAGATCGCCCACCTGCCTGGCGTAATCATCCACGGCCGCTACGATATGATCTGCCCGCTGGACAACGCCTGGGAGTTACACCAGGCCTGGCCCAACAGTGAGTTGCAGGTGATTCGCGAGGCCGGTCATGCCGCGTCCGAGCCCGGCATCACCGATGCCTTGGTGCGTGCGACCAGCCAAATGGCCCGTCGTTTGCTCGACCTGCCGCCTGAAGAAGCATGAAGGGCCTGTTGCAACGGGTGCGTGGCGCCCGGGTCGAGGTAGACGGAGAAATTGTCGGGGCGATAGACCAGGGTTTGCTGGTGCTGGTGGCCGTTGAACCTGCGGATACTCCCGAGAGCGCCGACAAACTCCTGCACAAGCTGCTTAACTACCGGGTGTTCAGCGACGACGAGGGCAAGATGAACCTGTCGCTGAAGGACGTGGAGGGCGGTTTGTTGCTGGTGTCGCAGTTCACCCTGGCGGCAGATACCAAGAGCGGGCTGCGGCCCAGCTTCTCCACAGCGGCCCCACCGGCCCTGGGAGCGGCGCTTTTCGAGCATTTGTTGTTACAAGCGCAACAATTGCATGGCAAGGTGGCGTCAGGGCGTTTTGGCGCGGATATGCAGGTGCATTTGGTCAATGATGGCCCTGTGACCTTCCTCCTACAGACCTGATTGTATGAAAAACGACTTTTAATGCCTAAAAACGCAGGGTTTCACTACAAATACTTCGTTGTCCCTGATGCGTTGTCTCGCGGGCTACTAGATAATCGCGCGCTACGGGGATCAGCGTTGTTTGGTCCATTTTTGACTTAGGTAGAGACTTGTCCGACAGCCTCAGGGGAATCATTTTGACCCAGGGGAGTCGGAACAATGCTCGCCAACCTGGCATATAGATAGCTGGCCGTTGGTTTTTTGATCTGTTTTCGGCGAGGGTTGCTCGTGATTGTTAGTCCCTGTAATGCACCAAAATTGTCTGCCAAACGGTTACGAAACGCACTGGTGACGGGCTCCGCCCTGTTTTGCCTGTTCGGCGCGAGTCAGCTGTGGGCATTCAGTCTGGATGATGTGTCGGCCAAGGCAAAAGAGCTGGCCGGGCAGAAATACGAAGCTCCGCGCAGCAATCTGCCGAACGAATTCCGCGAAATGAAGTTCGCTGACTACCAGAAGATTCGTTTCCGCAACGAAAAAGCCGAGTGGGCCGATCAAGACACTCCGTTCAAGCTGTCCTTCTATCACCAGGGTATGCACTTCGATACACCGGTGAAAATCAATGAAGTCACCGCCAACAGCGTCAATGAAATCAAGTACGACCCGACTCGTTTCGATTTCGGCGATGTGAAATTTGATCCCAAGGCCACCGAACAGCTGGGTTATGCCGGTTTCCGTGTGCTGTACCCGATCAACAAGGCCGACAAGCAAGACGAAATCATGACCATGCTCGGCGCCAGCTATTTCCGCGTCGTCGGCAAGGGCCAGGCGTATGGCCTGTCTGCCCGTGGCATGGCAATCGACACGGCACTGCCGTCCGGCGAAGAGTTCCCGCGTTTCACCGAGTTCTGGATCGAGCGTCCAAAGCCGGGCGAGAAGCAATTGGTGATCTTTGCCTTGCTGGACTCCCCGCGTGCCACCGGCGCCTATCGCCTGACCCTGCGCCCGGGCACCGACACCATTGTCGACGTCAAATCCCAGATGTACCTGCGTGACAAGGTCAGCAAGCTGGGCGTTGCCCCGCTGACCAGCATGTACCTGTTCGGCGCGAACCAGCCTTCCAAAGTGCTGAACTACCGCCGTGAGCTGCACGACTCCAGCGGCCTGTCGATCCATGCCGGTAATGGCGAGTGGATCTGGCGTCCGTTGAACAACCCTAAACACCTGTCGGTCAGCAACTTCACCGTCGAGAACCCGCGTGGTTTCGGCTTGCTGCAACGCGGTCGCGATTTCAGCCACTACGAAGACCTGGACGACAACTACGACAAGCGCCCAAGCGCGTGGATCGAGCCTGAGGGTGACTGGGGCAAGGGTTCCGTCGACCTGGTAGAGATCCCGACTGCCGATGAAACCAACGACAACATCGTTGCGTTCTGGAGCCCTGCAGAACTGCCAGAAGTCGGCAAGCCACTGGACGTCGCCTACCGCCTGCACTGGACCATGGACGAAAAGTCCCTGCACGGGGCCGACAGCGCCTGGGTCAAACAGACCCTGCGTTCCACCGGTGACGTGAAACAGTCCAACCTGATCCGCCAGCCAGACGGCAGCGTGGCCTACCTGGTGGACTTCGAGGGCCCGTCCCTCAAGGCCCTGCCTGCGGATGCCGCCGTGCGCAGCCAGGTCAGTGTTGGCGACAACGCCGAACTGGTCGAAAACAGCGTGCGCTACAACGAGCACACCAAAGGCTGGCGCCTGACCCTGCGCATGAAGATCAAGGACGCGGGCAAGCCGACCGAAATGCGTGCCGCGCTGGTGCAGGACATTCCGAAAGCCGAGCCTGAAAAAGTCTCGAGCCAAGTGCTCAAGGCCGACAAAGTGCTGGCCAAACAGCACGAGAAGCAGGCCAAGAAAGACGCGAAAGAAGCGAAAGACAAGGAAGCCAAGCAGCCAGAAGCTGCCCCTGCCACGACGCCGGAGCCGGAAAAGACCGAAAAAGTCCTGACCGAGACCTGGAGCTACCAGTTGCCTGCCGATGAGTAATTCTCAAGTCCAGCCAGAAACTCTGTCCGAGTACCTGGCGCATCTACCGATGAGCGCTGAGCAGCGCGCCGAACTGGCGGGCTGCACATCCTTCACCGAGTTGCACGAGCGCCTGTCGTCGAGCACCTTCGACGCGCCTGCCGACGCTGCCCAAGCGTCGGTTGGCCGCCGCTTGAGCCTCAGCACCGCCGAAGAGCTGCAAGACGCTGAAATGCTTGCGCTGGATGCCGCAGGTCGCGTGTGCCTCAAGGCCACGCCGCCGATCCGCCGTACCAAGGTGGTGCCCGAGCCTTGGCGCACCAATATCCTGGTGCGCGGCTGGCGCCGGATGACCGGTCGTACCAACCCGCCGAAGCCGCCGAAAGACGAACGGGTATTGCCCGCCGCACGCTGGCGTACCGTGGGTTCGATTCGCCGCTACATCCTGCTGGTGCTGATGCTCGGCCAGACCATCGTCGCCGGCTGGTACATGAAAGGCATCATGCCGTACCAGGGCTGGTCGCTGGTGGACTTCGACGAAATCCGCAACCAGACCCTGCTGCAAACCGCCACCCAGGTACTGCCGTACGCCCTGCAAACCAGCATCCTGATCATGTTCGGGATTTTGTTCTGCTGGGTTTCGGCCGGTTTCTGGACGGCGCTGATGGGCTTCCTGGAGCTGCTGACCGGTCACGACAAATACCGCATCTCCGGTAAAAGTGCCGGTGACGAGCCGATTCCGAAAGACGCCCGCACCGCATTGGTCATGCCGATCTGCAACGAAGACGTGCCCCGAGTCTTCGCGGGCTTGCGCGCGACGTTCGAGTCGGTGGCCGCCACGGGCGACCTGGATCGCTTCGACTTCTTCGTGCTCAGCGACAGTAACGACGCCGACATCTGCATCGCCGAACAGCAAGCCTGGCTCGACGTGTGCCGTGAAGCCGGTGGTTTCGGCAAGATCTTCTATCGCCGCCGTCGCCGTCGCGTAAAGCGCAAGAGCGGCAACCTCGACGACTTCTGCCGTCGTTGGGGCGGTGACTACAAGTACATGGTCGTACTCGACGCCGACAGTGTGATGAGCGGCGAATGCCTGACCAGCCTGGTACGCCTGATGGAAGCTACGCCGGATGCCGGGATTATCCAGACCGCGCCGCGTGCGTCGGGCATGGACACCCTGTATGCGCGCATGCAGCAGTTCGCCACCCGCGTGTACGGCCCGCTGTTTACCGCTGGCCTGCACTTCTGGCAGCTGGGTGAATCCCACTACTGGGGTCACAACGCCATTATCCGCATGAAACCGTTTATCGAGCACTGCGCCCTGGCGCCGTTGCCAGGTAAAGGCGCGTTTGCCGGTGCGATCCTTTCCCACGACTTCGTCGAAGCTGCGTTGATGCGCCGTGCCGGCTGGGGCGTGTGGATTGCCTACGACCTGCCGGGCAGCTACGAAGAACTGCCGCCGAACCTGCTGGACGAACTCAAGCGTGACCGTCGCTGGTGCCACGGCAACCTGATGAACTTCCGCCTGTTCCTGGTAAAAGGCATGCACCCGGTGCACCGTGCGGTGTTCCTGACGGGCGTGATGTCCTACCTGTCGGCTCCGTTGTGGTTCCTGTTCCTGGTGCTGTCCACGGCCTTGCTGGCGGTTAACACGCTGATGGAACCGCAGTACTTCATGGCGCCGCGCCAGTTGTACCCGCTGTGGCCGCAATGGCATCCGGACAAGGCGGTGGCGCTGTTCTCCACCACCATCGTGTTGCTGTTCCTGCCCAAGTTGCTGAGCATCATCCTGATCTGGGCCAAGGGCGCGAAAGAGTTCGGCGGCAAGTTCAAGGTGACCTTGTCGATGTTGCTGGAGATGCTGTTCTCCATGCTGCTGGCGCCGGTACGGATGATTTTCCACACCCGTTTCGTCCTGGCCGCGTTCCTCGGCTGGGCTGCCACTTGGAACTCGCCGCAACGTGACGACGACTCCACGCCCTGGAGCGAAGCGATCAAGCGCCACGGCCCGCAAACCCTGCTGGGCTTCCTGTGGGCGTTGCTGGTGGTGTGGTTGAACCCAAGCTTCCTGTGGTGGCTGGTGCCGATCGTCGGTTCGCTGATGCTGTCGATCCCGGTCTCGGTGATCTCCAGCCGCGTGAAACTGGGCCTCAAGTCCCGCGACGAGAGCCTGTTCCTGATCCCTGAGGAATACAACCCGCCGCAAGCGTTGCTCTCCACCGAGAAGTACACCCACGAAAACCGTTGGCATGCGCTTAACGACGGTTTTGTGCGTTCGGTGGTCGACCCGCAGCAGAACGCCCTGGCCTGTGCCCTGGCGACCTCGCGTCACCGTGAGGCGGAGCCCATCGAGTACCTGCGGACCGAACGTGTTCGCCATGCGTTGAAGGTCGGCCCTGCCGGTCTCAACAACAACGAACGCGTAGCCTTGCTCAGTGACCCGGTGGCCCTGGCTCGCCTGCACGAGCAGGTCTGGAGCGAAGGTCATGCCGAATGGCTGGCCGCCTGGCGTGAGTCGATCAAGTCCGATCCGCACGCGCCGTTGCTGCCGCTGCAACCGTTGACTCCCCAGGCCCAACCGGCCTGATTCAGACACCCCCGAGGGCTCGCCTCGGGGGTGTTTTGAACGCTGGTCCTACAGCGTTTTCAAACCCTTCTTATCAGACTTAACTTCTTGTTATTTCGAAACAAAAGACCTTTGTTCGAAGCGTTTTCCCGTGCCTGTGGCTCGGTTAGCATCGCCCCCCACATTTGACACAGCGCGGGGGATTCATGAGCAAAAGGTGTGGTTCGTTACTGCTGATCGGCGTTGTCGCCTGGTTATACGGGGGGCTGTTGTATGCCGGTGCGCTGGATGATGCCGTGCAGCGCGGCACATTGAGGGTCGGCACGACACCGATCTACGTCCCCTTCGAAATGACCAATAAACAGGGCCAGATTGTGGGCTTTGAAGTCGATTTGCTGCGGGTCATGAGCCGTGCTTTGGGCGTCGAATTGGAACTGGTTGCGGTGCCTTATCCCGAGTTGCTGCCGGGATTGAAGGGGGGGAAGTTCGACCTGATCGGCAGCGGTATGACGGTCACCCAGGAGCGCAACCTCAAGTTGAATTTCAGTGATTCGTTCATCGTGGTCGGCCAGAGTGCGCTGCTGCATCCCGGCCTGGCGGGTAAAGTTGCCAGTATCGAAGACCTCGACGATGCCGGTTATCGGGTGGCCACTGTCCAAGGCACCACCGGCCAGGCGGCGGCTCGGCGGTTTTTGGGAACCGCCCGCCTGAGCGCCTTCGCCACGCCGGAAGAGGGCGTGCGCCAGGTAGTGGAGGGCAAGGCTGATGCGTTTATTCACGACGCACCCTATAACCTGATCGCCGCAAGCCGTCCGGAGAACAGCACGCTGCTGGCGCTGGAACAGCCCTTCACCTTCGAGCCCCTGGCGTTCGGCCTGAAAAAAGGCGATTACGACAGCCTCAACTGGATCAACCATTTCCTCAACCAGATTGCCCAGGACGGCACCTACGATCGGTTGCATGACAAGTGGTTCAAAGACACCGACTGGATGGCGGAGATGGATTGAAATTCATAACTGCTTACACATCCGCCAAACGGTGGCCGGGCGTGCACAAGCGTCTACTGCTGCGCTTTGCCGCAGCGGAGTAGGGCTTTTCCGACATACGCAGACAACAAATACCCGTGAAACCTTTGTGACAAGCAACGAGTGGGTTAGGATCGCACCCCGAAATGGTGCAGCCCTTTTATGCGCCGACCTCATAAGAAACGTTCAGGGGACTTGATGATGAAAAAGTATCTTTCGATGCTGCTGCTCGGCGTCACCGCGCTGGTCGCGGCCAATGCGGCACAGGCCGGTGCCATCGATGATGCGGTCAAGCGCGGCACGCTGAAAGTCGGCATGGATCCGACCTACATGCCGTTCGAAATGACAGACAAGCGCGGCGAGATCATCGGCTTCGAAGTCGACATCCTCAAGGCCATGGCCAAGTCCATGGGCGTCAAGCTGGAGCTGGTCTCCACCGGTTACGACGGCATCATCCCGGCCTTCCTCACCGGCAAGTTCGACATGATCGGCAGCGGCATGACCCTGACCCAGGAACGCAACCTGCGCCTGAACTTCAGCGAACCGTTCATCGTGGTCGGCCAGACCCTGCTGATTCGCAAGGACCTGGAAGGCACCATCAAGTCCTACAAAGACCTGAACGACGAGAAATACCGCCTGACCTCCAAGCTGGGTACTACCGGTGAGATGGTCGCCAAGAAACTGATCTCCAAAGCCAAGTACCACGGCTACGACAACGAGCAGGAAGGCGTGCTGGACGTGGTCAACGGCAAGGCCGATGCCTTCGTCTATGACGCACCGTACAACGTGGTTGCCGAGAAGAAAGTCGGCAACGGCAAGCTGGTGTTCCTGGACGAACCGTTCACCTTCGAGCCTCTGGCGTTCGGCCTGAAAAAAGGCGATTACGACAGCATCAACTACATCAACAACTTCCTGCACCAGATCCGTCACGACGGCACCTACGATCGCATCCATGACAAGTGGTTCAAGAGCTCCGAGTGGCTCAAGGACATGGAATAAGGCTTTAGACCGAGTTGCCTGTATCGCAGGCAAGCCAGCTCCCACATTTGACTGTGTTCGCAAATCAAAATGTGGGAGCGGGCTTGCCCGCGATGGCGGCCTCACAGGCAACAAAAATCCCGGAAAGTGAAATGAAACAGAAAAAAGCCCAATGGCCCTGGCACCTGCTGACCGTGGTCGTGCTGGTCGGCCTGGCCGGCGCGTTGTACTACGCCACCTCGCTGATGTCCTACGAGTGGCGCTGGAACCGAGTGCCGCAGTACTTCGCCTACCAGGCTGAAACGTCCCAGCGCGCAGCGGATATCTCCACGGTGGTTGAGCTGGTACGCAACGGCGATGTGGCCGAAGTGACCCTGCGCAACGATGCGGGTGTCGAGCAAAAGCTCACCGTGGCCGACAACAGCCTGCAAGTGGCACGCGGCGACGATGTGGCCGAAGGCGACGTGGTGGGCGTCACCCGGCATTGGGCGCTGGGGCCGCTGATGTGGGGCTTGTGGACCACGCTATGGCTGTCGGTGGTGTCCGGCATCCTGGGCTTGGTCATTGGGCTGGCAACCGGCTTGTGCCGCCTGTCCAGTAACCCGACGTTGCGGGATCTGTCGACGATCTACGTCGAACTGGTGCGCGGCACGCCGCTTCTGGTGCAGATCTTCATTTTCTATTTCTTTATCGGCACGGTACTCAACCTGTCACGCGAGTTCGCCGGGATCGCCGCGCTGTCACTGTTCACCGGTGCTTATGTGGCTGAGATTGTGCGCGCCGGCGTGCAGTCCATCACCCGTGGCCAGAACGAAGCCGCCCGCTCCCTGGGCCTGAGTGCCAGCCAATCGATGCGCCATGTGGTGTTGCCGCAAGCGTTCAAGCGCGTGCTGCCGCCGCTGGCCGGGCAATTTATCAGCCTGGTGAAAGACACCTCGCTGGTCTCGGTGATCGCGATTACCGAACTGCTCAAGAGCGGCCGCGAAGTGATCACCACCTCGTTCTCGCCGTTTGAGATTCTGTTCTGTGTGGCAGGCCTGTACCTGCTGATCAACCTGCCGCTGTCGAAAATGGCCAGCCGGCTTGAGCGGAGGCTCGCACAAAGTGATTGAAGTCCGCGATCTGGTAAAAGTCTTCGACACCCGTGGCCATGTGGTGCGCGCGGTCGATCACGTGACCACTCAGGTAGCCAAGGGTGAGGTGCTGGTGGTGATCGGCCCGTCCGGTTCCGGCAAGTCCACCTTCCTGCGCTGCCTCAATGGCCTGGAAGAGTTCGATTCGGGTTCGGTGAGCATCGACGGCCTGCAACTGGCCGACCCCAAGACCGACGTGAACGCCTATCGTCGCGAAGTCGGCATGGTGTTCCAGCACTTCAACCTGTTCCCCCATATGACCGTGCTGGAAAACCTGTGCCTGGCGCAGAAGGTTGTGCGCAAGCGCGGCAAGAAAGAGCGCGAGGCCAAGGCTTTGGCACTGCTGGAAAAGGTCGGCATTGCACAGAAGGCCAACGAGTTTCCATCACGCTTGTCCGGCGGCCAGCAGCAACGTGTCGCGATAGCCCGCGCCTTGGCGATGGAACCCAAGGTGATGCTGTTCGATGAGCCCACTTCGGCACTCGACCCGGAAATGGTCGGCGAAGTGCTGGACGTGATGAAGACCCTGGCCCTGGAAGGCATGACCATGGTCTGCGTCACCCACGAAATGGGCTTTGCCCGCGAAGTGGCCGACCGCGTGCTGTTCTTCGATCACGGCAAGCTGTTGGAAGACGCGGCCCCGGCCGAGTTCTTCGATGCGCCGAAGGATCCCCGGGCCCAGGCCTTCCTGCGTCAGGTCCTATAACTTGAACTTGCCGACCAGGGCCTGCAAGTCCAGGCTCAACCGGCTCAACTGAACACTCGCCGCAGCCGTCTCCTCACTGGCCGCGGCGGTTTGTTCAGACACATCCCGTACCTTCAATACACTGCGATTGATCTCTTCGGCCACGGCGCTCTGTTCCTCGGCGGCGGCGGCGATTTGTGGGTTCATTTCCTGGATGATCGCCACGGTACGGGCAATCGCGGCCAGCGCCTCGCCGGCATCGTTGGTGAGGTTCACACTGTGATCGGTGAGGCTCCGGCTGCTGTCCATGACTTCGACGACGGTCTGAGTACCGCTGTTCAGACCCTGGATCAATTGTTCGATTTCTTCGGCGGACTCCTGGGTGCGCCTGGCCAAACTACGGACCTCGTCGGCCACCACGGCAAAGCCCTCACCGGCGCTTCCCGCACGCGCAGCTTCGATGGCGGCATTCAACGCCAGTAGGTTGGTTTGTTGGGACACTGATTTGATCACGTCCAACACACTGCCAATTTTTGCGCTTTCCTGCTGCAGCATGGTCATTGCCCGGCTGGAACGGGCCATTTCGCTGGCAAGTTCACCGATCTGTTCGACCGCCTCTGCAACCACTCTGTCGCCTTCGATGGCTTGGCGGTCGGCCTCGGCAGCTGCGACCGACGCTTGTTCGGCATGCCGGGCAACCTCCTGGGCGGTGGCGAGCATTTCGTTCATGGCCGTGGCGACTTGGTCGGTCTCATCTTTCTGGTGATTGATCCCGTCGCGTGTTTTCTCGGTGACGGTGGATAATTGAGCAGCAGCACTGGTGATCTGTCGGGCGCTGTCGCCGATACCGCTGATCAGGTGGCGCAGGTTATGGGTCATCTGGGCAATGCTTTGCTGCAACTGGCCGAGTTCGTCGCGTCGTTCAACCTGGGTGCGGTGGCTCAAGTCGCCTTCGGCGATGCTGTTGGCGGTCGCCAATGCCTTGCGCAACGGTCGCACGATCTGCCCGGCGATCCACCAGGCGGCCAGGCTGCCGAGCAGCAGGGCAGCCAGGGTGACACCCATCAGCAATGTGCGGGTCTGCCGTGCTTCGTTGTCACGTTTTTGCGTTTGGCCCTGGCTTAATTCGTCGCTTTGCTCAACCAGTTGGTTGAGCTGTTGTTCGAAGCGGTTCTGCACCGTCTCGGCGTTCAGCTGTGCCTCCTTCAGCGCCGAGAGCTGATTTTGATACGCCGCCAGGTCGCTCTTGAGCAAGGTCGAGTCAACGGGTAGAGCAATGACGGCGTTCAGCGCCATCTGCAACGCATCGAGCGCCTTGCTGACATTCAGTGCATAAGCTTCCAGCGATTCGCCGGACCACGCAGGCGTTTGGGTACGGTCCTCGGCCTGGCCGATTGCCTGGCGCAGGTTTTCGATAGCGGCCAAGGCCTTTTCATCTTCCTGATTGGGGAGTTCACTGGCCAGTTGGGCCAAAGTGTCTCCGACTTGCAGGGCGGTTTTTTTCAACGGCGTGCGGGTGTTTTCCCGGCGCTCTATCAGCGGTGGAAGCTCTGCCAGTGCAGCCTTGAAGCTATCGACCAAACGCCTCGCGTCCTGAACACGCTGCAGATCCGCCTGCGCCTTGAGGCTGTGGGAGAGATAGGTGAGGTGTTGTTCGATCTTTTCAACCTGGGTGGCCATCTTGCCCAGGCTGGAGGTGTCGCTGAGGGTGCGGTACACGATGCGATCAGCGCGCATGGCCTCTGCGACCACGGCCAACTGCCCCAGCACCGTCAGGTTGCTCGAGCGGTTGAGCACAGCGTTCAGGGCCTGCCAGCCCGTGCCTGCAATGACAAGACTGAGGATCAGCACCTGGCCGAAGCCCAGGACCAGTTTAAGCGTGACGCTGGCGTTACCCAGCAGACGGGTCAGCCGACGAAACATGGGGAGCCTCCAAATCAGCAATAGCGTTCAGCGCAAACGCTAATTTGATTTGGCGGCGATTGGGGAGGGCGAGGGATGATAAACGTGTAGGAAACTTCACAAGTTGTAGGCTCGCGACGACCTGGTGGGGTCGTCGCGAACGCTAGGTCAAACGCGGAAACGTCCGACCAGGGTTTGCAGATAGATCCCCAGGCGCGCCAGTTCGGCGCTGGAAGCAGCGGTTTCTTCACTGGCCGAAGAGGTCTGTTCCGATACATCACGGACATTCAGCACGCTGCGGTTGATCTCTTCCGCCACGGCGCTTTGCTGCTCGGCGGCGGTGGCGATCTGCGAGTTCATCGCCTGGATGGTCGAGACCGTGCGGGTGATATTGCCCAGCGCACTGCCGGCGCGGCGGGTCAGCTCGACGCTGCTGTCGGTGAGGCCACGGCTGTTATCCATGATCGCGGCCACCTGCTGGGTGCCGTTTTGCAGGCCGACGATCAGCTCTTCGATCTCTTCGGTGGACTTCTGGGTGCGTTGGGCCAGGCTGCGCACTTCATCGGCCACTACCGCAAAGCCGCGCCCGGCTTCACCCGCCCGTGCCGCTTCGATGGCCGCGTTGAGCGCCAGCAGGTTGGTTTGCTGGGCGACGGATTTGATCACATCCAGCACGCTGCCGATCTTGTCGCTTTCGCGCTGCAACTCGCCCATGGCGACGGTGGAATGGCCCACCTCGGTCGCCAGACGCTCGATCTGGGCGATGGCTTCGCCCACCACCTTGTCGCCCTCACGGGCCTGTTGGTCAGCCGCTACGGCGGCCTCAGAGGCTTCCTCGGCGTTGCGCGCCACTTCCTGCACCGTCGCCGCCATCTCGTTCATCGCGGTGGCGACCTGGTCAGTCTCGACCTTCTGGCTGTTAACCCCTGCGCTGGTTTGCTCGGTCACGGCGGACAGTTGCTCGGCAGCGCTGGCGATCTGGGTAACACCGTCGCTGATCCCGCCGATCAGTTCGCGCAGGCCCACGCTCATGCTTTGCATCGCGCGCTGCAACTGGCCCAGTTCGTCCTGGCGCAAGGAGTTGAGGTTGTGGCTCAAGTCGCCCGACGCCACGCGTTCTGCGACCTTGAGGGTCTGGTTCAGCGGAATGATGATCTGGCGAGTGATGGCCCACGCGGCGACCATGCCAAACACCAGCGCCAGCAAAGTGGACAGTAGCAGGACGTTCTTGGCGTTGGCGGCATCGGTGTCGCGCACGACGGTTTGCGAGACCGTCAATTTGTCACTGTGGCCCAGCAGGATATCGCCCTGGGCGGTCATGGTTTTAAGGGCTGCGGCGCTGGCAACCTGAGAGTCACGGTACTGACTGACGGCTGCGCGATAGGCTTGCAGCGAAACGCTGGCCTGCTGCAAGTTGCTCGAATAGGTGTCCGGTAGCTGGCCGTTGAGACTGGTGATTTTCTTCAAGGCGTTGTCGATGGCATCCAGGGCAGGTTGCTCGGCTTCGACCTTGCCGCTGTAGGTGTAGCCGCGCACCTGGAAGCGTGCTTGCTGAATCAGCTTGCTCAGGTCCACCACGCTGTTGAACTGGGTGACGCTGTCGCCTTGCAGCAGGGCTTTTTCGATTTCGTTGATCTTGGCCACCGCATTGTCAGCGGTGTCGCCCAGTCGGCTGCGTGCGTCTTCGCGGCTGACGCCGGCCTGGATCATGGCACTGAATGCGCGCTTGTACTGGTCCACGGCGGCCAGTTGCTCGTCGATCAGGGCGATGTCGGCGGGTTGTTCGATCAGGCTGCGCGCAGTTTTCAGGCCGCTGTCCAATTTGTTCAGCAGGTCGCTGACAGCGCCAGGGCCTTGCTCGCCACGGCGCATTTCATAGTCCAGGCGCGCCAGGCGCAGGTCTTTGGTCAGCCCGTTGAGGCTGGAGATAAACCCCAGTTTGTCGCCGCGACTGATCACATCACCCAGGCCACTCCAGCCGGTGAACGTGATCATCAGTGTGAGTAGCAGTACCAGGCCAAAACCCACGCCCAGCTTGGACTTGACGCTGACATTCCCCAGCTTTTCGGCTAACCAACGATACATGCGGCGATCTCCCCTGGAACAAGGCTTGGACTTATTCAAAGAGTATCGGCAGCGTAGGTTGAATCTGTAGGAGCGCGGTCAAGTGTGGGAGGGGGCTTGCTCCCGATAGCGGAGTGTCAGACACATACTTGTCACTGACTTACCGTAATCGGGAGCAAGCTCCCTCCCACATTTTGATTTGGGTTTACCTTTGAGATTTGAGTTAGAACAACCGCGCGAGCAGGGCGGTTACAGCGGTTTCGACCCGCAGGATGCGCGCGCCGAGCTGTACCGGTTGCATGCCAGCCTTGGCCAGCAAGTCGACCTCATAGGGAATCCAGCCGCCCTCCGGCCCAATCGCCAGGGTCACCGGTTCATCCAGCCCGCGCGGGCAGGCTGGGTAATCGCCGGGATGGCCGATCAGGCCCAGGGTGCCGTCAACCATCGCCGGCAGCCGGTCTTCGACGAATGGCTTGAAGCGTTTCTCGATGATGATTTCGGGCAGCACTGTATCCCGGGCCTGTTCCAGGCCGAGAATCAATTGCTCGCGAACCGCCTCTGGCTCCAGGAACGGCGTTTGCCAGAAGCTCTTCTCGACGCGGTAACTGTTGACCAAGACCACCTTGGGCACACCCATGGCCGCCACGGTCTGTAGCACCCGGCGCAGCATCTTCGGGCGCGGCAGGGCCAGCAGCAGGGTCAGGGGCAGTTTGGCCGGTGGCGGTTGGTCGAAGCTCACGTGCAGCTCGGCCTCGCCCGCCTCCAGGCGCAGCAGTTGCGCATTGCCCATCAAGCCACCGATACGCCCGACCCGCAGGCTGTCGCCGACAGCGGCGCGGTGGACCTCCTGCATGTGCACCAGGCGCCGGTCACGCAGCACCACGCGATCGGCCGCAATAAAGTCGGCCTCTTCAAGGAGCAGCAGGTTCACGGCTGGGTCGCTGGCGGCTGGTCGTCTTCGGGTTGGTCGTCCGGATGGTCGCCGCGCTTGCTGATCAGGCCGCTGAACAGGATGCCGATTTCGAACAGCATCCACATCGGTACGGCCAGCAGGGTCTGGGAGAAGATGTCCGGCGGCGTCAGGATCATGCCGACCACGAAGCAGCCGATGATCACGTACGGACGGATCTTCTTCAGGTACTTCACGTCGACCACGCCGATCCATACCAGCAACACCACCGCCACCGGGATTTCAAAGGCCACGCCGAAGGCGAAGAACAGCGTCATCACGAAGTCGAGGTAGCTGGTGATGTCGGTCATCATCTCCACACCGGCCGGGGTGGCGGCGGCGAAGAATTTGAAGATCAGCGGGAACACCAGGAAGTAGGCGAATGCCATGCCGGTGTAGAACAGCAGGATGCTCGACACCAGCAACGGCACCGCGATGCGCTTCTCATGCTTGTACAGGCCCGGCGCGATAAAGCCCCAGATCTGATGCAGGATCACCGGGATCGCCAGGAACAGCGAGACCATCATGGTCAGCTTCAACGGCGTAAGGAATGGTGATGACACATCGGTGGCAATCATCGTCGCGCCCGCCGGCAGGTACTGGCGCAGGGGCGTGGAGACGAAGGTGTAGATCTGCTGGGTAAAGGCGAACAGCCCGGCAAAGATGATGAAGATGGCCGCTACGCAACGCAGCAGGCGGGTACGCAACTCGGTGAGGTGCGAGACCAGTGGCATATGCTGGTCGTTTTCCGGTTTATCAGCGCTCATGGGGCTCGCGGCGGCAATGTAGGGTCATGGGGCGCGGGCGACGCAGCGGGCGTCGGCGCAGGCTCGGTTGGAACGACGGGCGGGGTCTCGACCACGGGCGCGATGCTCTGCTCGGCCACAGGCTCCACCGGTTTGGCGGGCGCCTGGTCCGGGGACAGGATCTTGCGGGCCTCTTGCTCCAACGACAGGATATGTTCGTTGTGTAGTTGGCGGCGGATCTCGTCGGCGCCGATTTCCCGTTCAACTTCCTGTTTGATCGCATTGAAACTGCGTTTCAGGCGCCCGATCCACAGGCCGGCCGTGCGTGCGGCACCGGGCAGGCGTTCCGGCCCCAGTACCAGCAGGGCCACGAGGCCGACGAGCAGCAGTTCAGAGAAGCTGATACCAAACATTAGTCAGTGCTCACGAGTCTTTGCGGGTCGGCTCTTCGACTTTTTCAGCCTGTACGTCGAAGGTGCGACGCTCGGTGATCGGCTGGGCGGCCTGCGGGTGCACAGGTTGAGCTGGCGGCACCGGGTTCGCGACCGGGTCGGCCGGTTTTTCATCGTCGTTCATGGCTTTGCGAAAGCCTTTGATCGACTCGCCGACGTCAGTGCCCAGGTTCTTTAGTTTCTTGGTGCCGAATACCAGTACTACCACCACCAGAATGACGATCCAGTGTTTCCAGTCAAAAATGCCCATGCTGCAATTCCTCTGTGAAAGTTAGTCAGGCGGACGGGCGCGAGGCTTTCTCGGCATGCCCGGACAAGCCAAAGCGACGGTCCAGTTCATCCAGCACCGCCTGCGGATGCTGCCCCAGTTGGGCGAGCATGACCAGGCTGTGGAACCATAAGTCAGCGGTTTCGTAGATCACATCGCTGCAGTCACCGCTGATTTGCGCGTCTTTGGCGGCAATGATCGTCTCGACGGATTCTTCGCCGAGCTTTTCCAGAATCTTGTTCAAGCCCTTGTGGTACAGGCTGGCGACATAGGAGCTGTCGGCGTCCGCGCCTTTGCGGTCCTCCAACACCTGGGCCACACGGTTCAGGGTATCGCTCATGTTCAGTGTCCTGCCGAATAGATAGCGTGCGGGTCTTTGAGTACCGGCTCGACGATCTTCCACTCGCCGTTCTCGAACACGCGGTAGAAGCAGCTGTGACGGCCGGTATGGCAGGCAATGCCGCCGATCTGCTCGACCTTGAGGATCACCACGTCGGCGTCGCAGTCCAGGCGCAGTTCGTGCAGGGTCTGCACATGCCCGGACTCTTCGCCCTTGCGCCACAGTTTGCCACGGGAACGTGACCAGTAAATGGCGCGCTGCTCAGCGGCGGTGAGGCTCAGGGCCTCGCGGTTCATCCAGGCCATCATCAGCACGCGCCCGGTCTTGTAGTCCTGGGCAATGGCCGGCACCAGGCCGTCACTGTCCCATTTGATTTCGTCCAGCCAGTCTTTCATGTTCGGCTCCGGCAATTTGCGACAGTGTATAACCGGATTGGCTATCGACGCACGATCAGATAAACACCCACGGCGACCATGATGCCAGCCGGCCAGTGGCCCAGTTGATTCAACGGCCCGCCAATCGCCAGCATCACGCCGCCTACCAGGTGGGCAGCGCCCAGCAGACGCAGGAACCAGTCATCCTTGCGGCGATGCCACGGTGGCGGTGGATCCTTGGCGTGGGGCTGGGACATGCGCTCCAGCAGGTCGCGGGTCATATTCGCCAGGTGCGGCAATTGTTCGAATTGGCTGTGCAGGTTGCCGATCAGGGTCTTCGGGCTGACCCGCTCACGCATCCAGCGCTCCAGGAATGGCTGGGCGGTATTCCACAGGTCCAGGTCCGGGTACAGCTGGCGGCCCAGGCCCTCGATATTCAGCAGGGTTTTTTGCAGCAATACCAACTGCGGCTGCACTTCCATATTGAAGCGACGCGCCGTCTGGAACAGGCGCATCAGCACCTGGCCAAAGGAGATGTCTTTCAGTGGTTTTTCAAAGATCGGCTCGCACACGGTACGAATGGCCGCTTCGAATTCATTGAGCTTGGTCTCGGCCGGCACCCAACCCGAATCGATGTGCAACTGCGCCACGCGACGGTAATCGCGCTTGAAGAAGGCGAACAGGTTACGTGCCAGGTAGTCCTGGTCTTCCGGGGTCAGGCTGCCGACGATGCCGCAGTCGATGGCGATGTACTGCGGGCTCCACGGGCTGACGGTGCTGACGAAGATGTTGCCCGGGTGCATGTCGGCGTGGAAGAAACTGTCGCGGAACACCTGGGTGAAGAAGATCTCCACGCCGCGCTCGGCGAGCATCTTCATGTCGGTGCGTTGGTCGGCCAGGGTGGCAAGGTCGGTGACCTGTACGCCGTAGATGCGCTCCATTACCAGCACTTTGGGGCGGCACCAGTCCCAATACACCTGCGGCACGTACAGCAGCGGCGAACCTTCGAAATTGCGCTTGAGCTGGCTGGCGTTGGCCGCTTCGCGCAACAGGTCGAGTTCGTCGTAGATGGTTTTTTCGTAGTCGGCGACTACATCCACCGGGTGCAGCAGACGCGCATCGGCGCTGAAACGTTCGGCGGCGCGGGCGAGGATAAACAGCCACGCCAGGTCCTGGCCGATGATCGGCTTGAGGCCGGGGCGAATCACCTTCACCACCACTTCTTCGCCGGTCTTGAGCTGCGCTGCGTGCACTTGTGCCACGGAAGCGGAGGCCAGCGGTTCGACGTCGAAACGGCTGAACACCTCGCTGATCTTTTTACCCAGCTGTTCCTCGATGAGATTCATCGACAACTTGGGGTCGAACGGCGGCACACGGTCCTGCAACAACATCAGCTCGTCGGCGATGTCTTCGGGCAACAGGTCGCGACGGGTAGAGAGGATCTGCCCGAACTTGATAAAGATCGGCC
Source organism: Pseudomonas nabeulensis (assembly GCF_004682045.1). GTDB lineage: Bacteria > Pseudomonadota > Gammaproteobacteria > Pseudomonadales > Pseudomonadaceae > Aquipseudomonas > Aquipseudomonas nabeulensis. Next base: position 1,655 of record NZ_QUZT01000068.1, on the reverse strand, counting down.
CCAAATCCTGCAATGCCAGGCGCAGGCGCGCGCCACGGCTCAGCTCGAGCTTCTTGCGCGGCAGCCAGCGCCACGGCAGCACATAGCGCACCGCCAGCAGAAACCACGGCAGGGGCAGGGCGAACAGCAGGTCATCGAGCTGGTAGCGGATTACGACGCGCTGGATACGAAACAAACGGCGGACGGCGAGCAGCTTCATGCGTTATCGCTTGGATCAAGGGAACGGCTCAGGCGCTCGAAGCGTGCCTCAAGGCGTTCCAGGTCGATTTTGGCCTTGTCGAGTTCACGAAAGCGCGCCTGCGCTTCCCGTTGTCCGACCAGGGTGCGCGATTCTTCGCTCAGGTATTCGGCGAGGTTCTGGTTGAGGCTGGCGAACCCCTGTTGGTACCAGCGCGAACGGCTGCGCAGGTGCCCGCTGATCAACTGGGTGGCCACCGGGCCGACCCAGCGTGACAGCTCGTATTCCCAATCCAGCTCCAGGTCTTGCAGCACGGCGGCCAGGTCCATCAGCACCGAACTGTCACCTTCCAGTTCCACTTCGGCGCTGTGCAGGATCGCGGTCTTGTTGCGGCTCAGGGCCAGGTGCAACAGGCTCGAAGCCGGAGCGCGCAGGGTGCAGTCGGCGTCGGCGGCCCATTGCGTCGCGAGCATCAGGCCTTCATCGCTGGGCAGGATAAACAGCTGCAAGGCGGGGCTTGTGCAGTCCACGGCAATGACTTTGCCGTTCAGGTGCGCCAGCCGCGCCAAGGCGGTACTGTCCAGGCGCAGTACACGGTTTAGGCCGTGTTCGACGCTGGCGAGAAGACCCTGGAACAGCATCAGGGCTTGATGCCGCGGTGCAGGGCGACGATGCCGGAGGTCATGTTGTGGTAGGTCACGCGGTCGAAACCGGCTTCTACCATCATCGACTTCAGCGTCTCCTGGTCCGGATGCATGCGGATCGATTCGGCCAGGTAGCGGTAGCTCTCGGCGTCATTGGTGATCAGCTTGCCCATCAGCGGCATGAAGGCGAAGGAATAGGTGTCGTAGACCTTGGACATGATCGCGTTGGTCGGCTTGGAGAACTCCAGCACCAACAGGCGGCCACCCGGCTTGAGTACGCGCAGCATCGAGCGAATCGCATCTTCCTTGTGGGTGACGTTGCGCAGGCCGAACGCGATGGTTACGCAGTCGAAATGGTTGTCGGGGAACGGCAGCTTTTCAGCGTCGGCCTGGACGAATTCGATATTGCCGGCCACGCCCTTGTCGAGCAGGCGGTCACGGCCGACCTTGAGCATCGAACCGTTGATGTCGGCCAATACCACCTGGCCGGTAGGGCCGACGAGCTTGGAGAACTTGGCTGCCAGGTCGCCGGTACCGCCGGCGATGTCCAGCACACGATTGCCGGTGCGTACGCCGGACAGCTCGATGGTGAACCGCTTCCACAGGCGGTGCATGCCGCCCGATAGGACGTCGTTCATCAGGTCGTACTTGGCCGCGACCGAGTGGAACACCTCAGCGACTTTTTCCGCCTTTTGGCTTTCCGGGACGTTCTTGAAGCCGAAGTGAGTGGTGGGTTCGGCATCGCTGCCTTTGCGCTGATCAGTCATATCGCTGTCACCAAAAGAGAATGCGGGACATGATAATCCCCAAGGCCTAGTTTGTCTTGGCAAGCC
>NZ_QUZT01000067.1 GCF_004682045.1 Pseudomonas nabeulensis | reverse complement strand
GTTTCCGTTCTAACTGGGCTTGCCAATCGGTGCTGGGCGCACGTCCTGATCCGAAGACAAGCTGCTGTTTTTGCAAGAGATGGACGTTCCTACTGCACAGGTTCGGCTCCCAGCGCGAACCGCCCGCGTTGTCAGCACTGACGCAATGGCTACTCCGCCGAATGCACGTCGTCATAGCGCTCCCGCGCTGCGTCCAGCTCTGGAAAATGGTGTTCTGCCCACCGATCAAGTGCAGCCAGAGTGTCGACCAAAGAGCAGGCTACAGCGGTCAGCCGATACTCGACATGGGCTGGTTTCGCCGCCACCTCCATTCGCTCGATCAGGCCATTACGTTCTAATTGCCTGAGTGTCTGGGTCAACACCTTCTGTGAAATGCCTTCAATGCGCCGAAGCAACTCCCCGTTTCGCATGGGCCGAGGAGCAAGCGCTGGCAGGATCAACATCACCCATTTCCCCGAGATCAATGCAAGCGCATCGCGCGCCGAGCAGTTGCTCGCATAGACATCGCCCGGAAAAGCCATCGTGGTTACCTCAAAGTGCGTAATTGTCAGAAGGAACGTTCAAGTACAGCATCGCGGCATGTTCATAAGGAGCCCCGCCATGCATGTACTGATCGTTCTAGCACATCCAGAGAAGCAATCCTTCAATGCCCATCTTGCCGAGAAAACGCGCCAAACGTTGCTTGATCTAGGCCATGAGGCCACCTTGATCAATCTATATGGTGAAGACTTCGACCCCCGCGAGGCCGATTGGCACTACTCTGCCAGAAAGGATGTGGACAAGTTCGATGCTATGCAGGAGCAACGCCATCACTGGCACATGAAGAAGTTGCCCAGCACAGTCGAGCGTCATATCAGTCTGCTTTCACGAGCCGATGCCGTGGTCATCCATTTCCCTTTCTGGTGGTTCGGTGCGCCTGCAATCCTCAAGGGATGGTTGGATCGTGTCCTCGTCTACGGCGGCTTGTACAAAAGTGATATGCGACATGAAGATGGCTCGATGCGAGGGAAAAAAGCACTGCTCGTTTCCACCGCCGGTGCGTCGATGCAAGCCTGCGCGCCGAATGGACGTGACGGCGACATGCGTTTGATGCTGTGGCCATTGATGTACTCGCTGCATTACGTCGGCTTTGACGTCCTTGAGCCGCATTTAATCTATGGCGTTCGGGGAGGACTGGTTGCAGACGACGAAAAACGCCAACGGGATCAATTAACACAACAGTCCCTTGAATATCAGGCAAAGCTGGCCCGCTGGACAGATTGGCCTTCGGTTCCATTCAATCGAAATGAGGATTTCACTGACGGACAGGCCTTGAAGCCGGATGCACCGGTCTACAGTCCGTTCGTTCGCCATGCCGAGGTGGCTGATACTGCTGTACAAGCCGAGATCAGCCAACTGTAGGCCCGCGTTGCAACCCAATCTCCCATGACACCCCGCCGCCGCGCACTGTCGCGGCGATCTGCTGCTCCAAGCGTTGTTCGATCACCGGCCGCCACGGCACCAGGCTGAATCCCATGCCGTCATCGAGCATGGCGTAACGACCGCTGGCGAGCATGACGCTGCGTCGGTAGATTCCGACCACGCGCTGCCCGTCGGTGACGGGCCGATGCTCCAGTCCGGTGTCGGCGGCAATGTCCCTGGCGGCCTGCGCCAGTTCCCGATTGCGCAGCGTGCCTAACAGGTTCCGGGCGAGGATCACACGCTGTCCCCGCCGCTCGGCCAGCCCCTGTTCGGCCAGGAAGTCAGCGCGCTGTTGCAAAACGTCCTTGGCCTCGCCGCCAAAGCCCAGGTCGCCCAGCCTCATGCCGCCGCCGATCAACTGCTGATCCAGCCAGGTCGCGCCGATGACGCGAGCCTGCCGCTCGATGGGCAGGTGCGATTTCAATTCTACGGCCACGCCGCCCAGGCGCTGTGCGGCACAGCACAGGCCAGATCAATGCGACGAAACGTACTCCGCTTTAGCAAATGCAGGCGGTATGGCAAAGCTCTGTCTCATCCGCTTTGCCTCGGACACAGGAGTCAATCCGAAGAGGCGTTTGAACTCCCTGTTGAACTGCGAGGGGCTCGTATAGCCCACGGCGTGACACGCCGTTTCGGCCGTCATCCCCTGACGCACCATCACCAGGCGCGCCTGGTGCAAACGTGTCGATTTCAGATATTGCATCGGCGAGGTGCGTGTAATGGCCTTGAAGTGGCTGTGGAACGTCGGCACGCTCATGCCGGCTTCATGAGCCAACTTGGGCAGATCAATCGGCTGCGCATAGCTAGCGTGGATATAGCGCAGTGCCTTGCCAATTTTTCCGAACTGGCCTTGCATTGCCAAAGCTGCACGCATCGCACTGCCCTGTGCTCCGGTGAGCACGCGGAAGTACAGCTCCCGCACCAGTGCCGGGCCGAGGATCGCAGCATCGAGCGGCCGGCTGATCGCTTCAAGGAAGCGCAACACGGAAGTCTGCATCGCGGCATCCATCGGACTGGACATCATGCTCTGCGGCACGTCTTCCTGTACCGATGATGGATGCTGGCCGATCTGGACGATCAGTTCCGCCGCGACCTGAAAGTCCAGGTGCAGGTAAAGCGCCAACAGCGGGCGCTCTGGCGTTGCGTCGGTTTCCATCGTGAAAGGCACTGGCACCGCGACCGCCAGATAGTGCTGCTCATCGTACAGGTAGACCTGGCGCCCGAAGTAGCCCCGCTTTCGTCCCTGGCAAACGATCACGATGCCGGGGTCGTACAACACGGGGGTGCGTGCCAAGGCGTGATCCGAGCGCAGGATGCGCACGTCGGGCAGCGCCGTCAGGTTGTATCCCTCGTCAGGTGCCAGCGCGCGGAGCAACGCCACCGAGCGCAGCTGCTCTGTTGACTGAGGAGCGGTAACGACGTTCTTCATTCTTATCTCGCGACAGTAATCATAGAAATAGGCAATAGAAAGAGAATATTTTGGCTAAAAATATTGTTCATTGACGTATATCGTACAACCACATCAACTAGCAGTGGAGCCAAGTCATGTCATCTTCCAAAACCCTGTTCATTACCGGCGTCAGCAGCGGCTTCGGCCGAGCGTTGGCCCAGGAGGCTCTCGCGTCGGGCCATCGCGTCGTCGGCACCGTGCGCAGCGAACAGGCAAAGCAGGATTTCGAGAGACTCGATCCTGTGAACGCAGTGGGCCGTGTGCTCGACGTAACCGATTTCGAGGTCATCGACGGTGTGGTCGCCGATATTGAGGCAAACGTCGGGCCGATCGACGTGCTCGTCAACAACGCGGGCTATGGGCACGAAGGCATCATGGAGGAGTCGCCGCTGACCGAAATGCGCAGGCAGTTCGATGTCAACGTCTTCGGCGCGGTCGCCGTGACCAAGGCCGTGCTGCCCTACATGCGCTCGCGCCGACGCGGACACATCCTAAACATCACGTCGATGGGCGGCTTCATCACGATGCCGGGCATTGCCTACTATTGCGGCAGCAAGTTCGCGCTGGAAGGCATCTCGGAGGTGCTGGGTAAGGAGGTGAAGCCGTTCGGCATTCACGTTACGGCGATAGAACCCGGCTCATTCCGCACCGACTGGGCCGGACGCTCGATGGCCCGCACGGCGCGTTCGATTTCCGACTACGACGCGCTGTTCGACCCGATCCGCAAGGCCCGCGAGGAAAAGAGCGGCAAGCAGCTTGGTGATCCGGCCAAAGCCGCCCGCGCGATGCTGGCCGTGATTGCCAGTGACACGCCACCTGCGCATCTGCTGTTGGGCAGCGATGCGCTTTCGCTGGTACGCGAAAAGCTATCAACACTGGCAGACGAACTCAACGCCTGGGAAACAGTTACCCGCTCAACCGATGGTTGAGAGAGCTTGGTGCGATATCTCCACAGCATGGACAAAACTCTATACATGGTCACTATTTGCCGTCTATGGTGGCCGTCATGGTGTGGGCTAGTAGTCGTTAAGGGGCAACTCCTCGCTGCCGTCCTATTTCCCACGACGCACCGCCGCCGCGCACTGTCGCGGCAAGCTGCTGGCCTAATCGTTGTTCGATCACCGGCCGCCACGGCACCAAGCTGAATCCCATGCCGTCGTCGAGCATCGCGTAGCGCCCGCTTGCCAGCATGATCGAGCGCCGAAAGATGCCGACCACGCGCTGACCGTCCGTGACGGGCCGATGCTCCAGTCCGGTTTCGGCGGCAATGTCCCTGGCGGCCTGCGCCAGTTCCCGGTTGCGTAGCGTGCCCAGCAGGTTGCGGGCGAGGATCACGCGCTGCCCGCGCTTCTCGGCCAGTCCCTGCTCGGCGAGGAAGTCGGCACGTTGTTGCAGCGCGTCCTTGACCTTGCTGCTGAAGCCCAACTCGCCAAGTCCCTTGCCCCCACCGATCAACTGCTGATCCAGCCAGGTGGCGCCGATCACTCGTGCCTGCCGCTCAATGGGCAGGTGCGATTTCAGCTCCACCAGCCCGGCGCGGCGCAGGGCTTCGAGCCGCCGCACGTGGGCTTCGACCACTTCGCGCGGATCACGCTCGGGGTTGTGCTGGGCCTTGGCAACCGCCAGATGCTGGTCGGCGCGATAGATGCCATCGACGGCCAGTGCGGCGATGGTCTTGTCGGCGGATCTTGGTGCGGCCGATCCCTTGACCTCCACCACCGCGCCGGTCGGGTACTGCTCCAGCTCCGTCCTGGGCGGCAAGGCCACGTAGTGCGCCTTGCCGTCGGTGCCATCGACGATCAGGTAGCCCTTGTCGTACAGCTCGTCGGCCAGCCCCTTGCCGGCCACGCGGCCGACGATGGAGCGGCCGCTGCCATCGTCGTTCTGGCCGGGTTGGAACACGGCCAGCTCGTGCTGCTGCCCGCTCATGGCCCGTTGCATGGTGCGGATGATGTCGCCGCGTTCGCCCATTGCCCGCAAGGTGGCTTCGGCGTCGGCATGGATGACCCACTCGCCGGTCTGCCGCTCGCTGGTCAGCCCCATGCGCTGCAAGCGTTGCAGACGGCCGATCAGCAGCAGGCGCTGGCATTTCAGGCGGGGGATGGCTTCCAGCCGTTCGGTGCTCAGTACCCGGCCATGGGTGGTCTCGCGTTGCAGCGTGCGATCCAGGCTCGTCCAGCGTTCCATATCCACCTCGCGGGCCAAGGTGCGTTGGATTTCCAGCTCGGTGCGCGGCCCCAGCCATTCGGCCGCCAGTTCCGAAGCCCGGTCGCGCATGCCTTGGCTGATGTAGTCGCGCGAGATGATGAGGTCTTTGCCGGTGTCATCCCTGCCGCGAAGGACGATGTGGGTATGCGGATTGTCGGTGTTCCAGTGATCGACCGCCACCCATTCCAGCCGTGTGCCCAGGTCGGCCTCCATGCGGGCCATCAGGTGGCGGGTGTAGGTGCGCAGGTCGTCGAGCTGTTCGGCGTCCTCGGGCGAGACGATGAAGCGGAACTGGTGCCGATCCTCGCGGCCCCGTTCCTCGAAGGCGGCCAGGTCGGCATCGTCGGTCGTTGGGCCATAGGCTTTGCCTGGCTCGCCCTCGCGGCCAACCCCTTCGCGCTCAATGTAGCGCAGGTGCGTGGCGGTCGAGCGCGCCCCGGCCTTGGCGAGATGAACCAGCCGGGTCTTGATGGTGACACGCCGGGAACCGGCGATCTGCGATGCGCCCGTGAAGCGCGCCGCGACATGGCCGCGGCCCAGGCGCGAACCGGGCCGGCCGCCCGCCTTGGCCACCTTGGCGCCGGCCTTGCTGGCCTGGCGCAGCACCTGGTTGATGAAGGTGTCGCCGCGCTGCTTGGGCGCACCGGGGTGGACGCGGAAGCGGTCATCGTCGTTGCGGCTCATGGGGTGCCTCCATCCAAGGCGGTCGAAGCCAAGCGTGCGAGGCTCGCGCTTTCCTCAATGCCGGCAAGGCATTGGCGATCCACGCGGCACGGTGCGGCGACCAAGCGCGTGCCGCGCCAACCCCATGTGCAGACTGGCCTTTCGCGCAACGGAGTGCCGCGACCTTTTATCTTGCCTTCCGCCTTTGCCCCTCGCTGTCGCTCCGGGCGGCGGTGGCCCGTCGGCGCTGTGCTGCTTGCAGCCAGCGCGCCCGCGAACGCGCGAACTGACGCCATGAAGGCCGCAGGCCGGGCGCGTTCGAGGCAAGACGCCTGCACGCTGGACGCCTGCGCCGGATGTTGCGCGAGGCGAGGCGCGAATGCGCCCGCGCTGCACGCGCGACAACACGGCGGCAGCAGCCGGAATGGCATGCTCGATGGCACGATGAGATGCATGGCAACGTGCAGCGAATCGGCGATCATCAGGGGCGTGTCTCCAGCCAGACCGGATGCGCAACGCCGATCACGGTGGATGCGCTGACCGGGCCGAAATAACGGCTGTCGAACGACGCCGGATTGGTCACGCTCAACAGGAACAGTTCGCCAGCTTCAAGGCGGCGGCAAAGCTGCAAGGATGGCAGCGGCCGGCTCAGCCGGTCGGCAGGCAGCACGGCGGCCGAAGGCACGCCGTCGATGCGTACTTGCCCGGCAACGATGCAGACGTGTTGCGGCGCGATCGCGCCCACACGTTTGAGCAGCGGAACGCGGGTCGGCAGGTAGCCGCGCTGCGCAGCCAGCATGGCGGCCCTGTCGGGTAGCGGCACCAGCACGATGCTGTCCACGGACAACGGACGTGGCGCGGGGCCAATCGCAGAAATGGTGGTCATGGGAATGTCCTCCCGGCAAGCCAGGCGGCATGCCGTTCAATGCTGTATTCGGGCAGAGCAAGGCGAGCCGCCAGACGGTTGCCCAGCGTGCGCCAGTACGCGGGCGACACGTCGATCGCGGCGATGCCCAGCGCCTCAATGGCGTCGATGCGTTCCAGCACGGCGCGCACGTTGGCATCGCCTTCGGCGTGCAGCAGCAGGCGCGCGCCTGGCTGCACGCCTGGGATGCGTTGCATGTCGTCCAGCGGCGTGGCGGTTTGCATCACCGTGAGCTGCCATCGAATCGTGCCGTAATCGTTGGCCTGCCAGCGGATGCGGCAGAGCATCGAGCCCGGCAGGAACACCGCGCAGCGCCGCCAGCGGTCGAGCTGGAGTGTGCGCGCTGGTTCTCCAAAGCGCAGGTAGAGCTTGAAACGGGTCTCGATGTAGGCCAGCGAGACGCGCGTCAGCGGCACGTTGGCCAGCCTGTGGCGAGTGCCGAAAGCGCAGGCAACGGCGTAGCCGGTGCCGCGTTCGCGGCAGGCAAAGCGGATGCGGTCATGGTGTGTTCTCCAGGGGAAACTCTCGCTCCCGCAGGCCGCGCAGCAGGTCGGCCACGGTCACGCCTTGCGTGAAGGCCGACACCTTGATGCGCGCCCGCATGGCGGGCGTGATGTCCAGGGTCAGGCGCGCGGTGTAGAGGTCGCCTTTGCCCAGCGCATCGGCATCGCCCTGGCGAATCCACGCTTCTGCGTGCGGATTCGCGGGCGGACGTGCGCCGATGCCGACGCGCTTGCTGCGTGGTGGTGGCTTCGCGGCCATGTGGGCCACCGCAGCAGTTCGTCGGTGAGCGCGGCAATCTCGCGGGCAGCGGCGCTGTCGGGCGCGGTTTCGCGGGCGAGCCGGCCAGCGGCCACGCTGTCGGCGAAGACGATGCGCTGGTGGATCTCCGAGCGCAGCGCAGGCAGCGGCTGTTCAGCAAGCGATTGCCGCGCCTCCCGGCCGATGATGGTGGTGCTGACGCGCCGGTTGATGACGAAGGCCGCGCGCAGCGCAGGCCGGAATACCTGCGCCTCGCGGATCAGCGCCACCATCTCGGCGCTGGCCCACACATCGTAGGGACTTGGCTGCACCGGGATCAGCACGCGCTCGGCCGCCAGCAGCGCGGAGCGCGCCAGGGCGGCGATGCGCGGCGGGCCGTCGATGATGACGTGATCGGCACGGCGGGCCAGCTCCGGCGCTTCCTGGTGCAGCGTTTCGCGTGCAAGGCCCACGGCGCTGAACAACCGGGGCAATCCCTGCTGGCTGCGCCGCTGCGTCCAGTCGAGCGAGGAACCCTGCGGGTCGGCGTCCAGCAGGATGACGTGCAGGCCGCGCAGCGCCAGCTCGCCGGCGATGTGCGTGGCGAGCGTGGTCTTGCCGACGCCGCCTTTCTGGTTGAGAAGCGCGAAGATCATGGCGCGGCCCTCCCTGCTGGAAAGCCTGGCTTTGCCTGCCCTGCGAAACGGGGTTCGCCGTGCCGTTTGGCGGTTGTCCACCGAAACGGCGCGCTTCTACTAAAAGTTATGTATTTACTGTTAGGGAAGTTAAGGGGCGAGAAAACCCAGCAAAGGCGCGGGTTTGCAGCCGATTTTTTTGCCTGATAGCACGAGGATTTGTTGCCTGATAGCACGAGTCCCCTGTTGCCTGATAGCACGAGTGAATCCACAGGTTTTCCCGTACTTATCCCCGTGCCGTGGGCGGCACGGGCCGGAAAGTCAGCAGCTCGGTTTTCTCGCCGGGCATCCGCTCGATGCCCAAGACGTAGCCGGGCAACGATTGCCGCGCCACCAGGGCGCGCAAATCGGCGGCGAAGTCGTAGAAGCGCGCCACGCTGCCCGACTTGCGGTACAGGTGCTGGAAATCGAATTGCCAGCCGTGCTCCTGTCGCCCGCCATGCTTGCGCACCAGGCGATACAGCCACCGCTCGATGCCGCCGGTCAGCCGGAAATACGCCGGGTCGATGGTCAGCACCAGGGCCGCGTCCACCACGCCCGCATAGAACCAGTCCGGCAGGATCAGCTCGATGCCCAGCGGCGTGCCGCTGGCATCGGCCAGTTCCTTCCACTCGTTGATCCACGAGAAGCGATGCAATCGCCTTCCCGTGGTTTCGCGGATGGACGTGGCCACGGTGGTCGATTGCAGGCGATCCAGGGCGGCCTTGAGGCGCTGGTAGTCGCGCAGCGACGTACCGCGCCCGATGAAGCGCAGGATTTCGTAGGGACGCACCTGCAGCAGCCGCGAGGTCGGGATGCCCGCGTCGCGGGCTTCCACGATCTGCGAGGCGGCCCAGATCAGGATGTCGGCATCCCAGATCGTGGCGATGCCATGCTCCTGCGTGCCTTCCACGCGGATGGTGATGCTCCCGCTGCGAAAGTCGATCGGTGCCGTGCGCCGCGACTTCGCCAGCGAGAAGAACGGAAAGGCCATCAAGTCCTGGCTGTCGCGCGGCGCCATGTCGCCCGGCAGCGCACGGAACAGGTCGAGCTGTTCGCGCTGCTGCAAGGCTTGCCCTGGCGGGCTGGACATGGCGAAGGCCACCCACGCGCCGACGGTCAGCGGCCATCACGGTAGTCGCCCGCGTGCCGTTCGGCATATTCCGGGTCGGAAGTCGCATCAAAGCTGCGCGCATCGGCCCAGGCATCGAGGTCGGAAACCGCGTACATGACGCGGCGGCCGAACTTGCGGAACTTCGGCCCGCCGCCGATCACGCGCTGCTTCTCCAGCGTGCGAGGGCTGAGGCGCAGATATTCGGCGGCCTCGTCGTTGGTCAGGTAGCGTTGGGGCTGCGCGGGCGCAGCGACGGCAGCGGCGGCAGGCCGCAAGGGAGCGGGTCGCATGGGATGTACCTCCATCAAGCCCGGCCACACCACGCGGCCGGATAGAGGCACTTTCAAGAAAGACGGGCTTCTTGCTAAGGGACGAAATGCAGAGGCTGCAAAACGTCCCCCCCCCTTACTGCGATGCAACTGGCGGGAGCTGCGCCAGGCTGCGATAGCCGCCGCGCATCAGCGCCTCGCCACGCCGCACTAGCCGCCGCACGCGGGCACGCAAGGCACTGTCCTTGTGCCAATCGGCCGCGACGGCATCCGCGCCGAACAGCCCTTCGGCGACTTCGCGCAAGGACGCACCCGCCTGGGTCGTGTCAATCGCCTGCAAGGTGTGCAGTTCCAGCACCGCGGCCGGCGTGGGCCGGGAGCGGGCCGCTGCCGCAGGCGCGGCCACGGTCGCGGCGGACAGTGCATCCAGCTCGGCCGCAAGCGTGCGGTAACGTGTGCAGGGCGTTGCGCAGGCGCGGGTGGCGTAGAGGTAGGCCATGCCGTCTTCCAGGCCGGGCGCGAGCACGAGCCGCAGGCAGCAGCCGGGCCAGTGCGACAGCAGCACCAGGCGCTTGCCGTCGTGGATCAGTTGCTTGCGGCCAGGCACCCGCCAGAACTCGAAGACATGGGCTTCGGACGGCGGGTCGGCATCTGGAACAAGCTGTACCACGGCATCGTGATCGGGGAACCAGGCCGGATGCGCGTCGCGCGCGTCCAGTGCCGGGTTTTCCAGCAGGCGCAGACCCCAAGTCTGCGCCGCGTCCGGTCGCCGACGACGGCGCAGCCAGTCGCGGCGGTAGCCGGGGTTTCGGCGCAAGTATTCCTAAGCCAGCGCGGGGCCGTCCAGGTGCAGGACGTAGAGATAGGCCGCTGTCGGATACCAGTGTTCGGCGCTGCGATCAGTCATGGCGAGACCTCCCTGTGCTTGGGGTGCGTCGCCACGGATTCCGCCGTGCGGGAGCTATCGAATCGCCGTCATATCGTCATCGAATCGGGGTACGCTGTAACTAACTGCTGGTGTCAAGACCATTTGGCTCCGGCGTGTTGCGGCAATCGTCTGAATGCGACGGCTGCGCAACTCGAAAATGGTGCGCGGCATCGGATACCGTGCCGCAGGCCGCGCCAAAGATCATGACTGTTTGCATCAGGCTGGCACCGCTTCGGTGCATCAATCCCGATTGAGACCGTACAGGTCTTGGGTAAGATCCGAAATAGTCACAATGCGTCCCGGCTGGCCGGGCTGCGCTGGCCTTCATCAGTCCGTGATCACGCCGTTCTCCTGCGCCAGCCGGACGTACTCCGACAGCGGGTGCAGCGCCTGGAAATACCGATCCCGCCGCACCGGCAGCTTGCGCGGGCCGACGATGCCGGCTAGGTCGGAGAGCTTGACCGTGCCCAGCGAGGGCATCCTGATACCGAGGTCGATCAGCCCGTAGGCCGTGTCGCCATCCGCAGGATCGAGCGACACCAGCAGCCAGGTCACATGCGCGTCGGGGGTGAACGGCCGCACCACGGGCAGCGGGTCGAGGTGCTGGCCAGCGGCGAGCGCCGTTCCGTGGGCGAGCAGCCGCGCGCGTTCGTCAGCGGTGACAAGTGGCAAGGTCATGGCCGGAACCTCCACGAACCCGAGGATGCGCGGATGCGCTTGTGCGTCGAAGCACGGAACCGCCAAACCGTCTCCGTGCTTTCGTGCGCAAACACGAATGCGCAAGCCATCGCATCCTTGGAAGAACGCAAGCGTAGAAGCGGAATTGTATGAGGCCGGAAAGACACGGATGCGATTCCCCGGTTCTGTTGGTATTCGTAGATACGGATTTCCGTAAAGGCACGGAACAGAGTTTTTTCGTCAATGAGTTAAAGATAACGTGGTTTTAATTTTCCTTCGATTCGACGCTTCTATCTATGCAGAAGCGATCCGTTCAGCCAGGCCGACCGGCCGGCGTTACCACCTTCGATGCCGACCTGGCGCAAGCCTTTGGCGCGGCGGTGCGCGCGCTACGGATGGAGCGAGGGATTGCGCAAGAATCTCTGGCGCACCTGGCCGGCATCGAGCGTTCGCACATGGGCAAGGTCGAGCGTGGCGAACACATGCCCACGCTGGCGATCATCTTCAAGATCGCCCGCGCACTCGATTGCAGTACGGCGGTGCTGATGGCCGAGACGGAAAATCAGATCGCGGCGTCTGAGACATAGCCGCAAGCGGAGCGCGCAGCGCCGCCAGGCGCGAAGGCGTGAGGGATTGAAGCCGCATGGCCGTGACGGCTTGCCGGCACGGGGCGCAGCCCGAAAGCCCGGCGGCGCTTCCCGCGCCGACACGCCATCTTGCGCTTGCTGCGACGGGCTTCGAGCCATTCGACCATCACCGATGCGATGCCGTCCCTGGACATGCAGGGCATGAGACAACCGCCGAAACCATGTGCGTGCGGCGCTGCAATCAGCAGCATCGCGCCCCGCCGCAACGGGCGAGGCGCGGTGGGCGGCCGTCAGGCCGCCTGCGGCTTGCTGCGCGACCAGATCAGGTCGTGCGTGCCGTCCTCGCCTTCGATCAGGCGGGCATAGACCGTCGCCGGGAACGAAGGATCGTCGAGGGTCACGGAGGTGTAGGCCCGCCCGGCCTCGCTGGTCTTCTTCCACGCCGCGCCGATGTCGTGGCCTGCCGCCTGCACGCGGAAGTCGGGGGCCTTCTCGTTGTCGCCCTTGTCGTTGAGAACCAGCTTGACCTTGACGTTGAGGGTCAGGGTACGGAGCTGGCCGGTGAAGCCGTCTTTCTCTGCGGTGAAGGTGCCGATGTTATCTGCCTCGCCAGCGGCCTGCTCCAGATCGGTCACGACCTGGACGTCACGCTCGGGATACAAGCGCTTGACCTCGGCCTGCACTGCCTGCAGCCCGTCTTGGTACTGGCCGTAAACCATCAGGCGTTCCAGTCCTGGCAGCGCCGCCACCAGCATCGGTAAGGCGATCTGGCCTTGCACGCCAGTGCCGACAACCAGTGCGGTGCGGGCGTCTGGACGGGCTGCACGGGCCATCAGCGCTGAGGTGGCTGAAGTGCGCAGCGGCCCCAGCTTGACCACGTCCATCAGCGCGATGGGCTCGCCGGTGGCGTCGTCGCAGAGAAAGATGAAGGAGTGGAAGCGGTAGGCATCGCGGCTGCGCTGCGGATCGAATTCATAGACGACCTTGAACCCCATTGTGTCGCTGGCTCCGTCGCGTCCGACCATCGAGTAGCCAATAGAACGCTGGTCACCGGGCTGGACGATGGTCTTGAGTGGGTTCTTCGAGTCTCCGTTGCGTAGCGCCACGAAGGCACTTTCGACCACCTCAAGCACCCGCGTATAGCTCACACCCAGGTCTTCGAGCTCCGGTTGGGAAAGCACCCAGAGTTCTCCGGGTTGTCCGTATCGCTGTTGGGATTGCCCCATGTCCATACCTCCGGTTCTGTCATCAAGGGATGTTCACAATCCGTCCAGGCGCCAATGCAGCGCCGATGCCTCGTCATGCAGCTCGACCACTACCTTGGATGACAAGCTGGCCTCGTGGAATGGGGATTCATTGGAGTCCATCTGGTAGCCGGCCGTGTTCAGGTAAACGAGCCGATCACCTGGCTGGATAGGGGCGGGAAAACCGATCTTGCGCCACGTCAGCATGTCGCTATCCAGGCAGGTCGAGCCGCCAACGCAGGCGAGGAACACCTGCGCATCACTCTCGGTATGGCCCAGCAGTTGTGGGTCGGGCAGGTACTCACTGTTGAACCATTGCTCGGACAGGCTGAGGCTGCTGCCTTGTACCGTGACGATGGCGTAGCCTTCACTGGCGTGACGATCCTTGACGCCTAGAACCTCAAAGAGAGTCAGCCCTGCCTGATCCAGGAGAGCACGTCCTGGCTCGATGAGGAGGTCGATACCGTGCCGCCGGGCTTTTTGCGCCAGGCTGGTGCCACCCTCGATGGGGTAGTCCAATAAGTCGCGCAAAGCATCGGCACCATGTCTGATCGTGCCGTACGGGTAGAAACCCGAGAAGGTTTTTCCAGCGTGGTATTGCGCGGGGGCATCCTGTTTCAGGAACCGGCACCACTGCTCAGGATCGACATACTGAACGGGGAGACCACCACCAAGGTCAATCTGGGTACATGACTTGAATCCAAGCGCCTGTGCCTGTAGGCACAGCTCTATCAACTGGCCGGCGAGTTCTGCGCGCTTTTCAGTCGAATAGCCGCTGAGGTGAAACGAGAAACCCTCCAAGCGAACGCCGCTCTTATGAGATGTGCAGCATTCCAAGGCAGCTCTGTATTCAGTCGCCGTCAGCCCGAATCGGCTGCTCGCTTGGCTGGGAGGCCGAAAGCGCAACAAAACTCGTGCGGTCGTGCCGCTACTTGTAGCCAACGCGACGAGCCGCTGCAGTTCGCTTACGGAGTCGATGGCAATCAGGCTGCGGTGTTGCAACGCTAGGTTTAGCAACCCTTCAGTTTTTTCGGGGCCGGATACCCCGATTCGTTCTCCCCTGACACCTGCAGCCAGTGCCTTGGTAAATTCCCCGATGCTGGCAACGTCTACGCCGATGCCCAGCTTGGCGCAGGCATTGGGAAAGGTATCCGCCTTGTTGGCTTTCTTTGCGTACAGGATGCTTCCGGTCAAACCGTATTCGGCAAAGACGCGCTGGAATCGCTGAACGTTCTCGGTAAAAACTTGGGGAAGGACAATGTGAAGGGGAGAGCCCAACCCCCGACTTAGCTCGTCCAACATACTTGCATGTCGTTGAAGCAGTGAGACGACCAGTGGGTGCTGATGGGGGGCCAGCTTGAAAGCCGGCCCCAGGTCTTGTTGCAACGGGAGATCGTCGTTTCTTTCCATGGTCACCGTGTCTCCGTATGTGTCCATGGCTGGACCCTGCTTAGAAGCTAAGCTTCGCCGAGAGGAAGACTTCACGGCCGCGGCCGACCTCCAGACCACCGCTGTAGTACACCCCTGAGTAGTAGTACTTGTCGGTCAGGTTCTTGGCCTGCAGGCGGAACGTCGTCGGCGTGCTGCCGAGCTTGGTCTCGTAGCTGATGCCTGCATCCCAAAGCGTGTAGCTGGGGATGAAGCCACTGTTCTGCGCATCCACAGGGCGGCTGCCGACGTAGCTCAGGGTGCTGTCCAGCGACAGGCCAGGCACGCCTGCGAAGGCATAGCGCGCACCCAGGGCACCCTTCCAGCGGGGTACGCCTTCGCTACGTTTACCGCTTGTGGTGACGTCGGTTACGTCCTGCAGTTCGGTATCCAGATAGGCGACGTTACCCAACACTGTCAGGCCATCCGTAACACGACCGGTCGCATTGAGCTCTATGCCTCGGTGATGGAAACGGCCATTACTGACGTAATCGTTGTTGGTGTTCAGGTAGCTCGCATCACGCTTGATGTCGAACAGCGCCACCCCAAGATTGAAGCGCTCACTGATATCGGCTTTCAGACCGATCTCGTACTGTTCGGACTCGATAGCATCGGTTGGCTGATTCGCATTGTTGGCGTTATACGGCGCGTAATCGCCCTTCTCGAAACCTCGCGAATAACTCAAATAGGTCATCACGCTTTCAGTCGGGCGATAGATCAGCGCGCCAGTTGGCACGAATGCGTTCTTGTCCTGAGGCAGCGCGTCAGCTGACAGGTTGCGTGCCTTGTACCAAATGTAGCGTCCGCCCAGCAGCACCTGGAACTGGTCGTTCAAGGTGATCAGGTCGCTGGTGAAGACCGAGCTTTCTGTGATCGTTGACTTGAAGTCGATATCCTGTTCTGGTCCGAAATCCCAATGTGGTGGCTGTACCGGATTGCGGATGTTGCCGACCGAAATATCACCAACACTGATTCCCCCAGCGCTTTCTACGAAATCCCAATAGGGACTTTTGTCGCGAAACTGGCGATACGAGGCCCCGACGAACAGGTCGTGGAAGAGATTGCCCGTCGTGACTTTTCCTGACAGGTAGGACTGCAGCGACCAAGTGCTAAACACTTCGCCACGGGACTGGTACAAATCGGCGTAACCGATGTCGCCGTTGGGCTGGATGTCGAACAGGTCGACATAACCGCCGTGGCGTTCCACCCGTGAGTAGTTGCCCTGAGTCACCGACGTCCAGTCATCATTCAAGATGTAGTCAAACTTGGCCTCCAGGTTGTAGGCCTCGGTTTTGTGCCGATACCAGGAGGGCGAGAGCGCGTCGCGCCGGTCGAACTTGGGGGGCAATACATAGCTGGATGGATCCAACTGATTGGCGCGCCCGCTCTGATCAGCACGCAGGAGCGGATCAGACATGGCACTCTTCGAGGTCCAATCAGCGTTTAATTGCAGGAGAGCTCGGTCATTGAAGCGGAGGTCGGTAGCCAGACCGATAAACTTGCGTTCCAAATCGCCGAAGTGATTGAAGTCGCCAATCTTTTCGTAGCCCGCATTCAAGCGATAGCCAATCGCGCCATCGGCCAAAGCGTTGCTGGTGTCCACCGCCACATAGCGCCCCAGCAAGGAGGTGCCTTGCAGGCTCAGGGTGGTGAACGGCGTTAAAGTCGGACGTTTCGGGATGTAGTTGATGGTGCCGCCCGGCGAGTTGAATCCGTACAGAAAGCCGGATGGCCCCTTGAGCACATCAACGCGCTCGACCAGTTCCAAGGGGACGTCATAATGCGGCGCCAGTGCCAAACCGTCGCGGCGGATGGTGTTGAAGTTGTCCATCGCGAAACCGCGCAGGCGGAAGTTGTCGAAGCCGCCGCCATAGGAAGAGTTGAGTACCGACGGATCAAGCGCCAGTACGTCGCGCACGGTGCGTGGGGAAGTTTCGCTGATGAGCTTGGCATCGTAGCTCTGGATCGCCAGCGGCACTTCCATCGTGTCTTTGGCGCCGAATGCCCCAGCGTTGACCTCGAAGGCCTTGTTCAGAGGCGGTGCGGTGACGGTGACAGTGTCCAGTTCCATTACCCCTGACCTACGATCTTCTTCGGCCAGAGCGGGGGAGACGCCAAAAGCAGCCGTGATCAGGCTGGCCAGAACACTTCCTTTCAAATGCACCGGAGCTGTTGCGCAGACACGCATAGGACTACCTTCTTTCGTTCTCGATGAGGAGTAAACGGCCGAAGGATTGAGTGCAGAATGGGGAGGAGGGGCGCCCCATCCTGGTGCATATAACCCCTAGCCGTGCTGATCAGGCTGTGCGAGAGGCACTGCTTGTTCTGTCGGAATGGTAATGATATATCATTGCATTTGGGCGGCGCAATATATCTGCATCGAAACGGTGCATGCTCTTCGTATCGAAATGGTGCATGGCCAAACAGGACACAAGAGAACATGGGCAGCGACGCAACGCATTCAACCGGTGAAGCCGGCAACATTCTTGAAGCCAGCGCGGTATTAGCAGGATACGACGGGAGAACCATCCTAAACGGACTGGATTTGACTGTACGAGCCGGGGAAATCTATGCGCTGCTGGGGGCCAATGGCGCGGGTAAAACCACCACGCTGAGCGTGTTCCTAGGCTTTGTAACGCCGGCTTCCGGTCAAGTGCGTGTGGCGGGCTCCGATCCCGCGACCAACACCTCTGAGGCACGTGGGCATCTGGCCTATATTCCTGAAAATGTGGCGCTCTACGAGCACCTGACGCCGCGAGAAAATGTCGCCTATTTGCTGGATCTGGCGGGGCAACATGAAAGCCCTGAGGCCATCGGTCAGGCCTTGACGGCCGCTGGACTGGATGCTCCGGCGTTTGATCGCAGGGTTTCGGGTTTTTCCAAGGGTATGCGGCAGAAGGTCGCCATTGCCCTGGCGCTGATGCGCAAGGTGCCGGCGCTGCTGTTGGACGAGCCGACCTCGGGACTGGATCCGCAGGCTACAGCCGATTTCAACCGGTTGTTGGGATTGCTGCGCGAGCGTGGTGTGGCGGTTCTGATGGTGACGCATGACTTGCTCAGTGCGGCAGATGTCGCCGACCGCATTGGATTCCTTGATGGAGGGCGTTTGATCGAGGAGGTCATCGCCTCGGGAGACGAACGTTTCGATGTGCGTGCCCTGCATCGCCGCTACGCGGCCAAGGCTGCCGCATGAGCGTGATATTGCGTATCGCCCGCGAAGAATGGCGATCCATGCGGCGCAACCAGGTCGCGGTGATTGGTTTGCTGCTGCTAACCGTTCTGACGCTGGTGGCGGCGTTGACCGCTTACGAACATCAGTACCATGCCAATGCTGAGCGCGCTCGCTATCAGACCGAGGCCAACCAAGCATTCGAAGCACAGCCCGACCGGCATCCGCATCGAGTCGCTCACTATGGGCATTTCCTCTTTCGGCCGCTCAACCCGTTGGCGGCCTTCGACCCAGGGATTGATGCGTTCACGGGCAATACTCTGTTTCTGGAAGCGCATCGACAGAACAGTGCCAACTTCGGCGATGTGCGCCAGTCCTCGATGCTGCTGCGGTTCGGGCAACTGACGCCAGCGTTCGTGCTACAGGTGCTAGCGCCGCTGCTGTTGATCTTTGTCGGTCATGCTGCTGTAGCGCGTGAGCGAGAGTACGGGACGTTACGCATTCTGTTGGCCCAGGGCGTGCGCAGCCGGCAGTTGGTGGTCGGCAAGTTGCTGGCGTTGTCGGGCTTCGCCGCGCTGACACTGCTACCTGCGACCGTGGCGCTGGTATGGCTGGTGATCAGCGGGCAGGCAGCCTGGCCTCTCGTTCTGCTGCTGGTAGCCGGTTACGCTGCCTGGTTGCTGCTGTGGGTCATGATCGTCGTGCTGGCCTCGTCGTTCGTGCGCGGGCGCGATGCACTGCTGAGTCTGCTGGCGGTCTGGGCGGTTCTGGTCATCCTACTGCCGCGCTGGGTACCCGATTTTGCCAGCGACGTGGACACGTTACCGACTCGTTTCGAGACCGAGATCAATGTGGAGCGCGAGTACCTTGCGCTGGGTGATGCACACAACCCGGATGATCCCAAGTTCGCCGAATTCCGCGATCGAGTGCTGCGTCAGTATGGCGTGACGCGCATTGAGGATCTGCCGGTCAACTTCAAAGGGTTGGTCGGTGAGGAAGGCGAGCGCCAGTCCAGCGAGTTGTTCAACCGCTATGCGGCCGTGGCATTCGGGCTGCAGGCGCAGCAGAACCGTATTGTCGATGGTTTTGGTTTGCTCAGCCCTACGTTGGCGTTGCGTAGGCTGTCGATGGCCGCATCCAGCACCGATCTGACGAGCTTTCGGCGTTTTCTCGAACAGGGCGAGCAGTATCGCTATGGGCTGGTGCAAGGTTTGAACCGGTTGCAGGCCGAGCATCTGCACTATGTGGATGACAGCGATCCGGACAAGGAAAATCGGATTTCCCATATCCACTGGCAACGCTTCCCGACGTTCCACTACGAAGCGGCCCCCGTGTCCGACAGCCTGCGGGGTGCGGCGCTCTCCGGAGGCATTCTATTGCTGTGGTTGCTGATACTGGCCAGCCTGACCCTGTGGTCGGCCGGACGCTTGGGGAGGGCTGGACGATGACTTGGTTGACACATGAACTCCGTTTGATCTGGCGATCGAGGCTCTCAATGAGCGCCCTGCTGCTGTTGCTGGTATTGGGCAGCCTGGCGGTTTGGTTCGGTGTACAGGAAGTGGCCCATCAACATCAGACCATTGCTCGGTTGGCGCCCCTGCACGAGCAAGATGTGGCCGCAGTGGCCGCGCAGTATGCCGAGGGTGCGGATGCGGGCAGTCCTGCCTATTACACTTTCTACAACACCTGGGATACGCCATCCGATGCCGCCTTTCTCGCACTCGGATTGCGCGACGTAGCACCCTATGTGCTGCGTATACGGGCATTGGGGCTGCAGGCCCAGCTCTACGAGGGCGAGACCTTCAATCCCGAGTTGGCACTCCCAGGCCGGTTCGACTTCGCCTTCGTGCTGATCTACCTGGCACCGTTGTTTGTCATCGCCTTGCTGCACGATCTGGTGTCGGGCGAGCGCCAGGCGGGGCGGCTGCGTCTGCTGTTATCGCTGCCCGACGGCGGCCGGTTGTGGCGCCGACGCGTAGCGCTGCGCTACGCACTACTGTTCGCTTGCCTGGTATTGCCGGTGCTGATCGGTGCCGCGGTATCGGACACGGCTATTGGAACCCTGGGCATCGTGCTCGCGGTCGTGGCAAGCTACCTGGCGTTCTGGGTTGGCCTGTCGCTGCTGGTCGCAACCTGGGGGTGGCGCTCGGTGGCTAATGCCACTGCGCTGATGGGGTCGTGGGTGTTGCTGACACTGGTGATGCCGACATTGGCCAATGTCATCCTGGTTCGCTCCATCCCAGTTCATCAGGGCGTTGACCTGATGCTAGCGCAGCGCCAAGCCGTGCACGGCGCCTGGGAAATTCCGCGCGAGGAAACGATGCAGCGCTTCTTCGTCAACCATCCGCAATGGAAGGACACGGCGCCGCTGCCAGCGGGCTTCCACTGGAAGTGGTATTTCGCGTTCCATCAGGTCGGAGATGAAAGTGTGGCAGAGCAGGTGCAGGCCTACCGCGAGGGGTTGCAGGCGCGCCAAACGTGGACGAACCGGTTGGGCTGGGTGCTGCCCGGTGTGGGAGCACAGGCGGCATTGCACAGGGTGGCTGATACCGATCTGTTGGCCCAATTGGCATACCAGGATGAAATCGCGGCGTTCCATCGTCAACTCCGCGAGTTCTATTACCCGTACCTGTTGAATGATCTGCCATTTGGACAAGAGGATTTTGCCAAGCGACCAGTCTTTACGCCTCTCCCCCCGGATGCCGTTCCCCCAGGGGATATGGCTTGGGGGTTGTTTGCATTGGCATGGCTGATACTGCTGGTTGGCATCTGGCGCCTTGCTCGTTTAAGACTGACAAGTGATTGAGCAAGGCTCATTAAGCGATCTGATTGCCGTCAAGTCCAAGGCGGCTTTCCCCTGCTGCCCCGCGATCAAGCGAGGTCGAACTGAATCGACATCCTTGTGAGATTGGGATGACCACGGCCAAGGCCTTACAGCTTGAGCGTGCCTTCTGGCCACAAAAGCGAACGATGCACCTGGGCCCCGGCCATGGCACCGTTGCCAACTGCGAGAGATACCGAGTGGGGAGCCATTGCGGTATCCCCGCATGCAAAGATGCCTGGAACTGATGTTTGGCCTTCTGCATTGGTACGAATTTGTATGCCCATGGGGGTCTCCTCCAAAGCGCACCCGGCAATCTCTGCAATCTGACTCGAAGGCGTGCTGCGGCTTGCGATGAAAAGGCCTTTGAAAGACAACAGCCGGCGATCAGCCAACAGAACATCAGCTGAGTTTTCAATGCGATCAATAGGCGTGTCTTCTATTGCCACTCCTCGGCTTTCCAGGCTGGTTCGAGTGCTGAGATCCAGCGTGAGCGCTTGGTTCACCACTAGGGTGACGCTTCCCCAATCCGTAAGAAGTTCAGCTTGATGCACCGACATTGGGCCTGTGGCTATGATGCCGATGTGGCCTTGGTTCAGTTCGTACCCATGGCAGTATGGGCAATGAAAGACAGACTTTCCCCATCGCTCGGCAAGTCCCGCAATGGGAGGAAGCTGGTCTGTCACGCCGATAGCCAACAGAATACGGCGGCCTTGGTAGGATTTACCGTCAGCCGTCGTAACCGTGAAATTGTCCGCTTGACCTGAGATGGTTTCGGCCCGATCTTCACGCCAAGACAGGGTCGGGTAGGCTTCGAGTTGTCGACGCGCATGGGCGGTGATTTCGCCAGGATCAATGCCATCCTGACCAAGGAATCCATGTGAATGGCTGGCGAAGCGATTACGCAGCTCGCCCGCGTCGATTACCAACACCATTCTGCGAGCTCGGATCAGTTGAAGGGTCGCCGCCATTCCAGCGTAGCTTCCACCAATAACGATGATGTCATAGTGCATGATAGTGCCTCATTAACTGGTCATGTTTTTGCCTTGGCTGGCCAGCAACGTGCCTATAGTGGGTTACTGAAAAAGTGCGACTTTATGCCGGTCAGGATAGATTCGGCGACCCGTTTCTGATGACGAGGATCGGTCAGTTGACGACAATCATTGGCATTCGAAATGAATCCTGTCTCCACCAGAATAGAGGGAATATCAGGTGACTTAAGTACCGCAAACCCTGCCTGCTCCACCCGCTTCTGGTGAATGCCAGCAACTTTACCGAGATTGCCGAGAATTGTTTTCCCGATATCGAGGCTAGTTGCGATAGTCGACGTTAGCGACATATCCAGAATGACACCTGCCAATACTGGATCTTTATCTTTGAGAGAAAGAACATCACGGGCGCCGATCAAATCAGCACTATTCTCTCGTTTCGCCATCCAGCTTGCAGTGGTAGAGGTTGCTCCATTTTCTGACAAGGCGAAGACCGACGCTCCCGATGCGCTCTTGCGAGGGGCTGCATCAGCATGGATGGATATGAACATATCTGCATTATGCTTTCGTGCAATCTCCACCCGCTTGCGTAATGGAATGAACATATCAGTGTTGCGCACGAGCTGTGCCTTGAAACCTTTCTGATTATTGATTTTCTGGGCGAGTTGTCGAGCGATAGCGAGGGCCACAACCTTCTCTTTCTCACCCTTGGCTCCAACAGCACCAGGATCTTTCCCGCCGTGCCCGGCGTCAATGACTACCACGATGTCACGTTGACGGACATCCTTTACTTGAGCGGGAGGCGCATTGAGAGGAGGCATGGCAGACTTGGCAATCAGATCCACAACCAGTCTATGACCTCGACCATCACCTGGCGGCAGAATGAAGGATGTCGCTTCCACTGTGCCGGCAAGGTCGAGCACCATACGTGTTCCTTGTGCCTGGATTCCCGTGCGGATACTAGTAATGACGCTACCATCCAACTGAAGATCATCCAGACTTGCATTCAGTAGGGCGTTGTCCAGATCAAGGATCAACCTTTTTGGGGAATCAAGCTCGAAGGTTCGATAAGGCAATGGGCCACTCAAATCAAGCACAAGGCGCATTTTCTCTTGATCGTGCCAAGCTCGGATATTGGTGATTCTCTCCTTTGCGCTTGCATACAGCGGCGAAGGGAGAGCTATACCTGCAATCAAAAGTTGGAGCAAATGCCGTCTATTCATGTCATGGGGAGTCCTTCGACTTTCTTTTTGCGCTTCGCACACCCAGTCGTAGCCAGAACGACCGATGCGGGCGCAGCCATTCAGTCACATAACGTTATGTTATATCGTAACAAATATGAAGGGGAAGACCAGTAAAGCCCATGGGGGCAAGTGCTCTTCCAGACCACATTGGGTGAAGCCGGAGATGGGAGCGCTTTTAGGGGGGGCTCAAGCGTGCAATGAAACGACTCAATTGTTCTGAATCATTGGCATCAAGTCGCAGTACGTAGGTCTTCAGTACAGCGGCATTACTTTCTAGTATTGGACGCACGACGACATCGGGATGGCGGCACGCCACCATCTGGTCAGTCGTGACGAACCCAATGCCATAGCCAGCAGCTACCAGCGTAAGCATCATATTCAACGATGTGGCATGCCCAACCAGATTTGGCTCATCAGGCAGCCCCAGAAGCAGACGTCCCACCTGACGGCAATAGCCTTCGCAGACACCGGCGTGGCATGCGATAACGGGGTAGCGAACCACCTCGGTCATAGGGACCTGCGCGTGTGCAAGTAATGGATGACGCATTGGAAGAGCCAGCAGTAGCGGGTCATGCCAAACTGCGTGGGTCACAATATCGTTGCCAGTGTCATCAGCGCGTGCAAGGCCTGCATCAAAGTGACCCTCACGTAGGCCGCGCAGTTGCTCGGCCAAGGGCACCTCTACGATCTGCACCTCCACCTCTGGCTCTTCTTCCCGGCAACGAGCGAGCCACGCTGACAAGCGTGGCTCGATGGCGCCATCGGAAACAGCAATGCGAAGAGTGCCTTGTCGGCCTGACGCTACGGACCGCACGTTTTCTCTCGCCTGTTCAAGTATGGTGAACAGGCGGTGGACATCTTTGCGGAAGACTTGGCCGGCGGGTGTAAGGCGGGTGCCACGCCGGTTTCGGTCGAAGAGTCGCGCACCCAGTTCTTCTTCCAGCTCTTTAATTACCCGAGACAACGGTGACTGCTCAATGTGTAGTCGTTCAGCCGCACGGGAAAAATGAAGCTCTTCAGCTACCGCAAGAAAGCAACGTAAGTGGCGCAGTTCCATGGGCATATTTTCATCGTTCCTTTTTCACATGTAGTTCCTGCATCCTCTGGATTCCTACCACTACGCTCTTGTGCGGCTCCTAGCCATAGTGCAGCAGACCAGCAATGCATTCCAAAGGAGAGCCAAACCCTCGTTCCCTATGCACTTCCAGCCACCAAGCTGTTTTCGCAAATGCTTGACGTAGCACATTTTTAAAGATGATTGGGGCATCACGAAGCGAAATGATGCTGCCGACGGTTGACCCTTTTGCATGCAAGCCAGATTGCCGCAGCGATCGCTAAGGCGCAGCTAATGCCAAAAATGAGCGTTTCGTTACCACTCGGTGCGAGTTCGATCGCAGAGCACAGGAACTGCCCCGAGAAAATTGCCATCGATAGGTACGCCAAGTTCCGACCACGTACCTGGGCATGGCTCTGCTCGACGGTCATGTGATTCACCAGCGGTACCGAGAAGCCGAAACCTGCTCCCATGAAGACGGCTCCGACTACAAAGTATTCGAGAGACGGTGCGAAAGCGAATAGTGCATGTGCGGCGGCGTAGGCGACGAATGCGAGCGACAAAGTACCGTGCTCACGTAGGCGTGAGACCAACGTAGGCATCAGCGCTGCAGCAGCGACCGCAACAAGCGAGACAAAAGCGAGGAAGTACCCGGTCTCTGCTTCAGTCAGCCCCATTGCGTTCAGTTTCAGTGGCAGCATGATGATCGCGGTGAAGAACGCGAGCATGGAGAACACTGCAGCTGCGTAGACTTCTTTGAGTGCCCGTGGCACTGGTTTTTTCGTGGTTTCTTCTGCTTCTTCAGGCTGTTCGCCAGTAGGGCGTGGCACGAACACCAGCACCATGAGCAGCATCACCCACGATGCCAGGTAAAGCACGAAAGGCCAGCGCCATCCTGCCGTGGCGAGGAGGCCGCCCAGGAACAGGAAGATCACTCCTCCCAGTTCAATGGACATACCTTGACTAGCGATCATCTGCAGGCGCGCTTTGCCGTGATAGAACGCGGAAATCAGACCTGTACCACCGGCCATAACCAGCGCTGTTGCGCCCCCCAGCAGCAAGCGATCAGCAAAGACAATTACTTCACCGTGCAAGAACGCACCACCGGCGCCCAGCAAGCCGTATAGGAATAATCCAATGCATACGGCTTTGTACAAGCCCACTTTGTCGATGAAGCGCCCAGCCAACGGGCCGAATAACACTACGCCAAGAGAGGGAATAGTCACCAGAAGCCCTGCGGTGCTTTCGGTACCGAGATTTTTGGCGATGGAAGGAAGGCCTGGAACGATGACACAGCCAACCATGATGGTAAGGCAGGCGATTGCGAGCAGTGAAAACGCCCCCAGCTTCGAAGGTGTTTGCATCTGATACTCCTTTGTTCATATTATCCGTTTAACGGAACCGATAACCGCTGAGTGGTCAATGGTGATGTCATCTCGAAAGCATGTCAAGGTTGGCTCGGATCAATGGTAGGGATCTATGGTTTTTGTGTGGAGAAAGAGAGAAATGAGTGAGCAAGAGGAAGGTGTGTCCGGCAAGCAGGTCATTGCCCGAGCGGCCTCGGTGTTGAAGGCGCTGGAAAACCAGCGTGCCGGACTCACTGTGTCCGAGATTTCCAGAGCATCTGGTCTTCCGCGAACGACTGTGCATCGCTTGGTTAGCTCGCTCGAAGCACAGCAATTTGTAATCAGCACTGCCGATGGCGTTCGCTTGGGCCCGGCCTTGGTCAGGCTTGCGGCCTCTGCCCATACCGATATCATCGGTATCGCAAGGCCCTTCATTGAGGCATTGGGACGCACCACTCGGGAGACTGTGGATCTGTGCGTATATCGAGGGCACCACTCTGTGCTGGTGGATCAGTACCCGTCAGATCGGGAGCTGCGTGTCGTTTCTGCTGTCGGTACTGCCTTTCCGATCCATTGCACCGCGCATGGGAAGGCGATTCTGGCCGAGTTGCCTGAGGATCTGCTGGATTCGCTCCTGGATCGCAGGCTTGAGAAAAGGGCTACGAATACCATCGACGATAGAAAGCGGCTGCATGATGAACTCGACGCGGTCCGCGAGAGGGGGTTTGCAATCGATACGCAAGAGCACGCGGAAGGGGTTTACGGGATTGGCGTGTTCTTGAAGACTGGTTTGAGCGACCACTATGCGATCGCGGTCGCTGTTCCTCAATTACGGTTCGAAGGTGAGTCTGAACAGATCATCCATGCGTTGCTCAAGTGCAAGGTAGAGATCGAGTCGATTCTTAGGCGCGCCTGATTTGAAAGGCCCGCTGGCAGCCCAGCGGGCACTGCCCACACGCCATCGGAGACACCGCCGAAGTTTTGAATGGTCTCAATGAGGCAACGCACTCACACCGATCCCACGGCGCGTTCTGCCAACCCTCGAACAAGTTGCCGCTGACCTCAACTGGGTTAACCTTTAGTCTTTGAACAATTGCAATGAGTGAATTTCTATTTTGGTACACAGCGTAGATAGACGCGACTACGAGAACGCAGGCCGCCCGATCGTGGTCATGGCGAAGGACTATCCGGCCGCCTATGCCGTACCGCCGCATGCCCATCCCAGCGGGCAGATCATCTACGCGGTTTCCGGCGTCATGGAGATTCGGACGGGCACGAGTCTGTGGCTGGTGCCGCCGCAACGGGCCTTGTGGATGCCTGCGGGAATCTCCCATGCCATGCATACCCGAGGCAGCCCGGTGGCGCTGCGTACGGCGTATGTTCGCCTGGATCGGTGTCCAGCCGATGCGCCCGCGCAACCCTGCGCGATACAGGTGTCGAGCCTGCTGCGCGAACTCATCCTGCGCGCGGCCAAGATATCCCCTGACTACCCCGAGGACAGTCGGGATGGCCGCATCCTGAGCCTGATCCTTGAAGAGATTACCTGGTCGCCGGAACAAGGACTGCATCTACCCACCGGCCGCGACAAACGCTTGGCAGCCACCTGCGAAGCCATCCTTGCCAATCCACAGGACAACCGCACGCTAGACGACTGGGCCAGCCAGCATGGCGCAACGGCGCGCACGCTGTCGCGCCTGTTTACGGCCGAACTCGGGGTGCCGTTTCAAGTGTGGCGACAGCAGGCTCGCGTGATGGCGGCACTGCCGCGCCTGGCCGCAGGCGAACCCGTGACGACCGTGGCATTGGAGTTGGGCTACGACACGCCGGGCGCATTCTCGGCTATGTTCAAGCGGCTGCTCGGGGCATCGCCCAGTCGCTACTTTCCATAGGCGACTGAGCGCGCCCTGTCCTGTTTGACGTAGAAGTTGTCTTTCTACGCGAAGCACGACGAGTGCGAGTGCAACACACTGTCAAGCGATTCCGTGCCCCACCGTTCGCCGCCATGCTTGATAGGACGCCTATGGACTCGCGTGTAGCGCCACGCCGCTATCTCCTGCTGATACTCAGCTCCACCTTTTTGCAAGGCTCGTCCTTCGTTGCCAGCAAGGTCGTCCTGACCGAATTGCCGCCGCTGTGGCTGGCGGCGCTCCGGTTTTTCGTGGCGGCCCTGTCGCTGTTGCCCTGGTTGTGGCTGCGCCACCGTGCCCGGATCGCGGCGAGCACGGCGACTCCGATCACTGCCATGCCCTGGCTGCGGCTGGCGGTCATCGGCCTGTTGCAGACGGCGGGTGTCATGGCGTTCCTGACGATGGGCCTGACACAGACGACCGCATCCAAGGCGGCGATCCTGATGGCCAGCAATCCGCTACTGGTGGCATTGCTGGCCGGCATCCTGCTCAAGGAGCGGGTCAAGCCCCTGGCCTGGCTGGGCTTGCTGCTGGCCTTCGCCGGCGTGGTGATCTGCATCGGCGTGCAATCGGTGCTGAGCGGCGCGATCGGCCACGGAGAGGCGCTGGTCATGGCGGGTTCGGCCTGCTGGGCGCTCGCTACGTTGGCCAGCAAACGCTTTCGTCTGGCCGTCGATACCTGGACGCTGGCGTTCTGGCAAATGCTCATTGGTGCGGTCGCGCTTGCGCTGTTGGCCGTGTGGCATGGCGAATCGTTCGCCATGCCGGCCCATACGGCGGTCGCGTTCCTGTGGCTGGCCATTCCCGCTTCGACAGGCGCGATGGGATTGTGGTTCGCGGCATTGCATACGGGTGGCGCCGTCCGCACCAGTGGCTTCCTGTTTCTGTGCCCCTTCTTTGCTGCCCTGATCGCCTTCGCCCTCAGCGGCGACATGCTCTCCACCCACGAAATGCTCGGGGGCGTGATGATCGCCGCAGGCATTGTCTTGCTGTCCCGGACACCCGCCGCGCGGCCGGCCAGCCGTGCTGCTTCCCTGGAGACCTCTCCATGACACCCCCTCTATCTTTTCCTGCCATGCGGCTGCGCCGACTGCGGCGAACCCCTTTGCTGCGCGACATGGTGCGTGAAACGCGGCTTGGCGCCGACGATCTGATTTATCCGGTTTTCGTGGAAGAAGGCATCGAAGTCGCGCAGGAGATCTCGACCATGCCCGGTGTGCTGCGTATTCCCGAGCGGCACCTGGCCCGCGAACTGGAGGCTATTGCCCGCAAAGCCGTGCGCGAGTCGCTGCTGGATGAAGCCGAAGGCGCCGACATGCTGATGGTCAAGCCGGCTCTGGCCTATCTCGACGTGTTGGCGCGGCTACGCGGACAGACCCTGTTGCCGCTGGTCGCCTATCAGGTGGGTGGCGAGTACGCAATGATCAAATTCGCGGCGACGGCAGGCGCCATCGACGAAGTGTGCACCGTTCAAGAAACACTGGGCGCCATCAAGCGGGCAGGTGCCGATCTCATCATCAGCTATCTCGCTCGCGAATATATCCGGGGCGTATGAAGGTTCCCGGATGGTTGCTCGATTCTCATCTCATAGCAGAGAAACCGAGCGTCGAACGACTCTCACCGATCCCACGGCGCATCCCGCCAGCGTTCCCGCAGAAAATCACTGAATGCCGTCAGCCGCCGCGGCACGGGTTCGCGCCGCGCCCGCACGATGCTGATCTTCGAAGGTGCAGCTTCTCACTCAGGTAGCACGCGCACCAATCGCCCGTCGCGCAGCTCTTCGTGAATGTCCCAGGTTTCGCGCAGCGAGATACCCAAGCCGGCCAGGCACCACGCATGCAGCACGTCGCCACTGTCGCTGTGCAGAGTGCTGCTGACGGTGGCGGGTTTCTCGCGGCGGCCTTTGCGCAGCGGCCAGGTGTTTTGCAGCAAGCCCGGATAGGCGAATACCAGGCAGTTGTGCTGCGCCAAATCTTCCGGTGTTTCAGGGTTTCCCTGCGCTTTCAGGTAGGCCGGCGACGCCGCTAGGACGCGCCGGTTACTGCCCACGCGCCGCGCCATCAGCCGCGAGTCGGCCAGCTCGCCCATGCGGATCGCCAAGTCCAGGTTGCGGCCATGCAGATCCTGCACCTGGTCGGACAGGCGCAGGTCAAATCCGACATGGGGGTGCAGGCGGCAAAAGTCATGAATCGCCGAGGCCACGAACTTGCGGCCAAACGGTGTGGGTGCCCTCAGGCGGATGGTGCCGTGCAGTTCCTGATTCGCGCCGGTCGCCAGTTCCTGCACTTCTTCCAGAACGCCCAGCGCCACACGCGCCCGCTCGGCGACCGACAGCACCGAGCTGGCCGCGATTGCCGCACGCATCTATGAGCGTGGCGGCATCGTTGCAGCGGTCTGCCACGGCCCGGCCGGGCTGGTGAACCTCAAGCTGTCCGATGGCCGCTATCTGGTCGAAGGTAAAGACGTGTCGGCCTTCACCAACGACGAGGAGCGCGCGGTCGGTCTGGTCGACACCGTGCCGTTCCTGCTGGCCTGACCCATGAACGAGCGCATGCCTTTCGTCATCTACGTGTTCGCGCTCTGCGCGTTCGCCCTGGGCTTCACCGAGTTCGTCACCATCGGCCTGGTGTCCACCATTTCCGCCGACCTGCATGCCAGCGTCTGCCAGGTCGGTACGGCGGTCACGGCCTATGCGCTGGGCGCGGTGATCGGCGCGCCGGGCCTGGGGCTTGGCGTTGGGCGTGCCGCTGGGCACCTACTTGGGCAGCGTGTTGAGTTGGCAGGTCATCTTCATAGCCGTGGCTGCCAGCGGCACCATCGGCTTCTTGGGCCTGCTGGCGCTGATGCCGACGGATCGCAACGATGGCTCGGTGCAGGCCAATGCGATGGATGGCTTCAAAGCCATGTTCAACCCGCGCCTGCTGGCCGGGGCCGGCATCACCGTGCTGGCCTATGCGGGGGCGTTCGCGCTCTACACCTACATCTCGCCCATTCTGTTGCAGGTCACGCACGTCACCGAGAGCACGGCCAGCCTGTTGATGCTGGGGTATGGCGTGATGGCGGCCATCGGCAATGTGTGGGGCGGGCGGCTGACCGACCGCAAGGGGGCGAATGCAGCCGTGATGACCGTGCTGGTCGGCTTGGCGGTGGTGCTGCTGGCCATCTGGCTGTCGGCCGCATCCCTGCCGCTGATGGTGTTGTTGACCGGCGTGCTGGGCGCGCTGACCTATGCGGCAGTGCCGGCCTTGCAGGCACGGGTGATCGGCCTGTCGCACCTGCATGCGCCGCAGGCACCGGCGGTCGCCGCCGGGCTGAACATCGCGGGTTTCAATGGCGGTATCGCGCTGGGTTCGCTGCTGGGTGGCGCCAGCCTGGAAGCGATGGGCCTGACCAGTACGGCGTGGGTCGGCGCTGTTGCCGTGGGGTTGGGGATCGTCTGGATGTTGTGGCAGATGCGGCGCCCCGCCTTCCTGGCCGCAAGGCTTCAAGGGTAGGTGCGTCATGGAACTTCGTCACCAGCGAGATCCACGCCGGTCAGGACTACCTGACAGGCGCGTCTTTCAGCGTGGTCGATGCGTACCTGTTCACCGTGCTGGGCTGGTGCAATTTTTTCCATCGACCTCAGCCGATGGCCTGCATTGCCGACGTATGTGCAGCGGATTGGGGCACGGCCTTCTGTACTGGCGGCAGCGCGTGCCGAAGCTGTGCAGTAGCAGCGAGAGAGTGTGATGGCGCGTCCGCATGCAACGACCAGTCGTCGAACAGCTACGCCTGCTGTTTCAGCCGACAGCCGCTATCCGCCTCGACACCGATCAGGAAGCTCGCGACGATCTGCCTGCTTTCGCCAAGATCGCGCAGCCTTTCATCCAGCTTCTCGACTTCTTGCCGCAAGGCGGCGCGTACTTCCTTGCATGGCTCAAAGCGTGGCTGGTTGTCCAGAATGCAAGGCAGCAGGATGCGGATCGTCTCGATCTTCAATCCAGCCGCACTCAGCATGCGTATGCGTTGCGCGGCCTGTACTTCGGCGTTGCCATAGTCACGGTAGCCCGAGTCCGTGCGCGCAGGTTGCAGCAGACCTTCCTGCTCGTAGTACCGCAGCATCCGCTCGCTCACGCCAGTGCGGCGCGCCAATTCTCCAATACGCATGGCAAACCTCGAATTTCCGCTTGACCTTGACAGTGCTGTCAAAGTTTAGCCTAAAGCCCTCTTTCATGAAACGAGGTTTGAAATCATGGCAACGATTGAAGTGGATGGAGTCAAAGTCTCCTATCAGGTCAATGGCGAAGGCCCCGGATTGGTACTGGTGCACGGCACGGGTGGCGACGGAGAAAGCAACTGGGGCCATCTGGTCGAACGCTTCAAGCCCCGTTGGAAGGTGGTACGGCCCGACTACTCAGGGTCAGGAAAAACGGAAGACGATGGCAGGCCGCTGCGCATCCAGGATCTGGCTGCGCAAGTCGTTGCCGCTGCGAGGGATGCGAATGCCACGCCGTTCGATCTTGTCGGCTTCTCGCTTGGTGCAAGCCTGGCCGCCTACATCGCGGCAGAGTATCCCGAAGATGTGCGCGCAGTGGTTCTGCTGGCAGGCTTCGCATCTGGCGTCGATGCACGCATGCAATTGGAATTCGGTCTGTGGAGAGATTTGATCCGCAGCGATCGTCGCGCAATGGCTCGACTTGTATTGTTGACCGGCTTCAGCCCCGACTTCCTTGCCGGCCTGAGTCTCCAGCAGGTCGAGGAAGACATCGAGGCGATCGTCGCTGGCAACCAATGGGAAGGCATGGGGCGTCAAGTGGAGCTTGATCTGGCCCTGGATGTCAGCGAGCAGATCAAGCGCATTGCCAAACCCTCGCTGGTGATTGGATGCACGCACGACCATATGGTGCCGCCCGCTCACGCGCGCGCACTGGCAGCGGCGATCCCAAGAGCGCGCTACGCGGAACTGGACAGCGGACACCTTGCTCCGCTTGAGCGTCCTGATGAGTTCGTTCAACTGGTGACGGATTTCCTGAGCACGGGAGAACGGTAAATGCAAAGGCTTCTGGTGTTGATGCTGGGGGCCTTCGTTGCTCAGACCACGGAATACCTGCCCATTGGCCTGTTGTCACGGATTGCAGAGGACTTGGGCGTTTCCGAGGCAAGAACGGGAACACTGGTGACGGGGTATGCGTGGGTAGCAGCAATCACGGCGATACCGTTCACCCTCGCTGCGCAACGCATTCCACGGCGTATCTTGTTCCTTGGCTTGCTTGGGATCATCAGCGCGACCAATGCGCTCGCAGCATTCGCCACGACGCTCCCGCTGCTCATCTCCCTGCGCTTGGTGACTGCCTTAACGCATGGTGTGTTCTGGTCAATGATCGCCGCCTATGCGGTTCGGCTATATCCCGACATGCCAGCCAGTCGTGCAACCGCCTGGGTGCTGGGCGGAATTTCCCTGGCACTGGTTGTCGGCGGACCGATTGCAACGGCAATCGGTCAATGGATGGGTTGGCGCTTCGCGTTCACCGCTTACTTCCTGCTGGGGTGCGCGACGTTGTGGCTTGAATACCAGTATTTACCGCAATGGGAAAGCGATTCTTCCCTTCGGCAAGCGCGAGGTTCATTACAAGGCACAGCCATTCTTTATTTGGCTGCGCTTGTTTCCATGTTGGCCGTCACGGCGCATTTCGTGGGATACACCTATGTCGTGCCCATCCTGAAGGGCGTCAGCCAGCTTCCAGAGGTTCAACATGCGTTGGTGTTGATGGTGTTCGGAATTGCCGGGGCAGTGGGAACATGGCTGGCGGGTTGGCTTTCCGTGAAGCCGTTCCTCATGGCCTTGCTCGCAACGGTAGGCGTTGCTTCCAGTCAGGCTTTCATACTGTTTCTGAACTCGGCAGAGATTTGGATATGGCTGGAAATGGCCTTGTGGGGCATGTCCGTTGCCATCTTGATCGTCGGCTTGCAAAGCTGGGTGATCGAAATAGCGCCTGATCGAGCTGATGTAGCTTCATCGCTCTACGTTGCTGCTTTTAATCTGGGTATAGGCAGCGGTGCCTTGTTCGGCGGAATCGCCTTGTCCAATGCGGGAAGTGGAGCGGCACTGATGACGGGAGCCATGTTGGGAGGGTTGGCATCGCTCACGTTTGTTGGCCCTTGGGGAATACAGCGTCGGAGGCGAACGGCAGCTTGAATCTTGGATCGAGCCTGTCGATTGAAAAGCATGGAACTACGCCACCTCCGTTGCTTTCTTGCCGTCGCCGAAGAACTCCACTTCGCGCGCGCGGCGGAGAAGCTGCACGTCGAGCAGTTGCCGCCGTTCCGATCAGCGATCAGATGCACTATCTTCCTGCTGTCGCGCATAGACCACCAGCCGCAGGTGCCGGTCTTCGTCAACCGTCAGCGAGGTGTGCTCGAACGGCTCGGCCTGACCGTCGATGACTAGTTTGCGCACGCCGTTGCAGGGCGCATGCACGTCATGCGTTCGCCACCACGCCTTGAACTCCGGCGACACCCGTTCCAACTCGTCCACCAGTTCGTGAATGTCGGCGTCCTGCGTGGCGCGGGCGAAATCGCGGCGGAAGCTGGAGAGCATCAGCGGGGCTTGTGCTTCCCATTCGTGGAAACGGGCATGCAGGGCGGGATCGGTGAACAGCAGCCAGAGCAGGTTGCGCCGCTCGGGCGAGTGCTTGCCGAAGCCGAACAGCACATCGGCCGGCGCATTGAAGCCCAGCACGTCCCAACGCAGGTTGATCACGAAGGCCGGATGCGGCAGGTCGTGCATCAGGCGCCGCACCAGCGGCGGCAGCACGCACCACGTCTTGCCCGGCTCGGCGGGCGGTCGTTCGTGGGCCAGCAGGAACAGGTGACGGCGCTCGGCGGCATCCAGTTTCAGCACCCGCGCCAGGTTGTCCAGAAAAGTGGCCGACACGCCAATGTCGCGCCCCTGTTCCAGCCACGTGTACCAGGTCAGGCCGACCCCGGCGAGCGCGGCGACTTCCTCGCGCCGCAGCCCCGGCGTGCGGCGGCGGCCACCGCTGGGCAGGCCCAGGTCGGCAGGCGACAGGCGCTCGCGGTGCGCGCGCAGGAAGGCCGCCAGATCGGCGCGGGTTCGCTCCAGGGTTCGCATCGTTTAGCTCATTGCTTTCAGTAATAGCATAAATAGTTAAATTGTAATTGCTTAAAAGGAGTTTGAGAATGATCGCGTCTTTACCTTGGATACGCAAGATGAACTCGAATTCCTGCCTTTCGAAGCCGCCTGCGCGCGCCGTCAGCGGCCCGCCTTGGCTCGGTTTGTCCGTGCTGCTGCTGGCCGGTTTCGTCACGATCTTCGACCTGTTCGTGGTCAACGTCGCCATTCCCAGCATGCAGGCCGGGCTGGGCGCGAGCTTCGCGCAGATCGGTTTCATCGTGGCCGGCTACGAGTTGGCTTTTGGTGTGTTGCTGATTACCGGCGGGCGGCTGGGCGACCTGTTCGGGCGACGGCGCCTGTTCATCGTCGGCATGGCGGGCTTCACGCTGGCCTCGGCCTTGTGCGGGCTGGCGCCCAGCGCCGGCTTCCTGATCGGTGCGCGGGTGTTGCAAGGGCTGGCGGCCGCCTTGCTGTTCCCCCAGGTCTATGCGTCCATCCGCGTCAACTTCGATGGCGACGACAGCCGCCGTGCTTTCGGCCTGCTGGGGATGACACTGGGCCTGGCCGCCATCACCGGGCAGGTGTTGGGCGGATGGCTGGTGCATGCTGACCTGTTCGGGCTGGGCTGGCGCAACATCTTTCTCATCAACGTGCCCATCGGGCTGTTCGCCATCGCGGCGGCGCGGTGCATTCCCGAATCCCGCGCGCCGCAGCGCCCGGCACTGGACTGGACGGGCGTGGCACTGGTCAGCGCCGGGCTGGCGTTGCTGCTGGTGCCGCTGATCGAGGGGCCGGGCCAAGGCTGGCCGGCCTGGAGCGTGGGGTCGCTGGGCGTGGCAGCGGCGCTGCTTGCACTGTTCTACCGGCAGCAGGAGCAGCGGCGGATTGCTGGTAGTTTGCCGCTGGTGGACATGCGCCTGCTGGCGCAGCGCCGTTTCGTGCTGGGCGCGGTGCTGGTGCTGCTGGTCTATTCCACGTCCAGTTCCTTCTTCTTGTGCTTCGCCTTGCTAGTGCAGACGGGGCTGGGCCTCGACCCCTTCGTGGCGGGCAGCACCTTCGCGCCATGCAGCGTGGGCTTCGTGCTGGCATCGCTGGCCGCACCGCGGCTGGTGGCGCGGTGGGGAACGCGCGCCATCGTGGCGGGTGCGCTGGTCTATGCGGTGTTCATCGGCCTGCTGATCGCCCAGGTGCAAGCCGCAGGTGCGGAACTGCTGCCCAAGCGGCTGATCCCCGTTTTGATCGTGGTCGGTGCCGGGCAAGGCTTCATCATGACCCCCCTGCTGAATCTGGTGCTGGGCTTTGTCGATGAAGCGCAGGCCGGCATGGCTTCGGGGGTGATCTCGACCGTTCAGCAGGTCGGCGCGGCGCTGGGCGTGGCCGTGGTCGGCATCCTGTTCGGCGCGGCGCTGGCCGCAGGCAATGATGCGGCGGCACAAGCGGGCCAATACGCTTCCGCCTTCGTCGCGGGAATGCTCTACAATCTCGGTTCCGCTCTGCTGGTCTGCATCCTGTTGCTGATGCTAGCAAGAACGCAGCGGTCGGCGGGTTGACGGGAGGGCACGCGATGGAACTTCGGTACCTGCGCTTTTCCTTCGGCAGTGTGGTCGGGCGGCAGCAGATCTATCAGTCGCCCTGCGCGCACCGCTAAGTAACTGAAAGAAGACCATGGCGAGCAGTTGTTCATGTGAGCCGCCCTTGTACAGTACCAACTGTCGCTCTCTTGCATGAACGCCATTTTTTCATATCGCTCTGTTGTTGTGCCCGCTATTGACAGGCGACTGAATTCAAAGCGGAAAT